>DIWP01000058.1:3811-14517 GCA_002423545.1 Thermoleophilia bacterium UBA6103 | reverse complement strand
CGCTGCGCCTGCTGCCGCCCTTCCTGGTGGCGTTCGGGGTCAGCGACGAGCAGGTGATGGAGCTGAGCGCCGGCAACGTGCTCATGGTGCCCGGCGCCGCCGAGCTGCTGGTCGAGCTGCAGACGCTGCTGCCGTGCTTCATCATCTCGACCTCGTACACACCGTACATCCGTGCGTTGTGCGACGTGGTCGGCTTCCCCTTTGAGCACTGCCGCTGCACGACGCTCAGCCTCGACGCCTGGCAGCTGCCGGACGCCGAGAAGGTGCGCCTGCGAGCGTGGGCCGCCCGCATCGTCGAGCGACCGGTCATCGATATCCCCGACGACGCCGCCTCGATCGATGCCCTGACTGCGCAGGACCGCGAGACAGTCACCGAGCTCGACCGGCTCTTCTGGACCGAGATGGCCGGCTCAGGCCCCCATCCGGAGACCGAGATGGACGATCAAGACGCCGGCCCGGAAGCCGAGCCCGCCCCTCGGCCGATAGTCAGCCGGCAGCCTGAGGCCGGCCCCTGCCTGCCGGTCGCCGGCCCTGAGAGCGCCGGCGGCAGTCTGCCGGTCGCCGGCGGGCCGCCCGAGAGCGCCGGCAGCCTGCCGGTCGCCGGCGAGCTGCTGGCCACCGTGCGCCCGGTCGGCGGCGGCATGAAGCTCGGCGCCCTCCAAGAGATCATCGCCGGGCAGGGCGTCGGCGCCGACCAGGTGATGTACGTCGGCGACTCCATCACCGACGCACCGCCGCTGGCGGCGGTGCGCGCGTGGGGCGGGGTCGCCGTGAGCTTCAACGGCAACGGCTACGCGCTGGCCGCCGCCGAGATCGCCGCCGCCGGCAGCTCGGTGGCGCCGGTCCTCGAGCTGGCCCGCGCCTTCGCCGTCGGCGGGCCGCAGGCGGCACGCCACCTCGCCGCCACCTGGCCGGCCGGGCCGGCTCGCGCCGGCAACGACCGCCCCGGCTTCACCGGCGCCCCGTGCGGTGCCGGTGGCGCCCCGGCCGCCATCGCCGGCGACGCCTCAGACGGTGTCGCCGGCCTCATCGAGCGCGATCGTGAGGCGCTCATCGCCGCCTCGCTCGCCGCCCGCACCAGCGTGCGCGGCGAGCGCGTCGCGCGCCTCGGCTGACGGCCGGGCGACCGGCGAAGGAAGCACTTCGTCCTTCCGCCGACACGACCGGCCCTGCACCCCCGCTGCTGACGCTCCGCTGCCGACTCCGCCGCCGTCTTCTGTGCGTACCCAACCGTCGACTCTCGATCGCCTCTGCGTTCTGTGTACATCTGCGAGGGGTCGAGATGCCCACACATCCCAGAGCCGCGCGACGGGACCACCGGAGCACGTGAGCCTCGTGACGAGACCACCGGCGCCTACCGCACTATTGCCGTTTCGGACAGCCTGTGCCAGTATTGCCAACTCAGACGGCTTCTTATGGACGCTCTGTCCATACGTTGTCGAGCGGGGATCGGCCACCTGAGGTGATCCAACCCCTTCGTCCGCACCCGAGCCACGGGGCAACGATGTGAGCAGCTGCATGCCCGGATCGATGATGCCACGGCCCCTTGAAGGCCGTGATCACGCCGCCTGCGGAGTCGGGTTCGTCGCCGCAGCGACCGGCAAGGCGTCGTATCGGCCACTCGATCTGGCGCTGGGAGCCCTGGCCCGCATGGAGCATCGCGGCGGCGTCGGCGCCGACGGCGTCTCGAGCGACGGCGCCGGCATCCTGACGGCGATCCCCTGGGCGCTGTTCGAGCCTTGGCTGCAGCCCGGCGGAGACTGCTCTGCTCGGCCCGACGGCGCGGGCGGCGCGAAGCGGGCTCGCCGGCCGGCAGCGATCGCGATCGGCATGGTGTTCCTGCCGGTCCACGAGGGCAAGCAGCGTCTGGCGCGCGACCTGGTGGCCAAGGCGCTTGCCGACGAAGGCCTCGAAGTGCTCGGCTGGCGCCAGGTGCCGGTGGACCCGGCGGTGCTGGGGCCGGTCGCGGGCGCCCACCGTCCGCACATCGAGCAGGTCGTGGCCCGCTCCGTCACGTGCCGCGGGGAGCAGCTGGAGCGAGCCCTGCTGCTTGCGCGCCGGCGCATCGGCGCGGCGCTCCAGGCGCAGCGCGTGGTGCGCCGCCTCGACGACCTCTACCTGTGCTCGCTCTCCTGCCGGACGATCGTCTACAAGGGCATGCTCGGTGCCGCCGCCCTGCCGGAGTTCTACGCCGACCTGCGCGAGCCGTCCTTCCACACCCCGTTCGCCGTCTTCCATCGCCGCTTCAGCACCAACACCGTCCCGAAGTGGAGCCTCGCCCAGCCGATGCGCCTGCTGGCGCACAACGGTGAGATCAACACACTCAGCGGCAACCTCGCCTGGATGGCGGCACGAGAGCCCGATCTGGCGCATCCGTTGTGGGGCGCGCGCCTCGCCGACCTGCTGCCGGCGCTGCACGGTCAGAGCAGCGACTCGGGCGCCCTCGACAAGTTCATCGAGCTGCTGGTGCGTTCCGGCCGCAGCCCGCTGGAGGCCATCGTCATGACGATGCCGCCGGCGCGGTCGGCTCGCGACTCCGGCGCCCTGCGCGACTTTCTCGACTACCACGCCGGCGTGCTGGAAGCCTGGGACGGACCGGCGCTGGTGGCCTTCTGCGACGGCGACGTCGTCGGTGCCGCCGTCGACCGCAACGGCCTGCGACCGGCGCGCACCGCGGTGACCGAGTCGGGCTACGTGGCCGTCGCCAGCGAGGCCGGAGCGGTGGCCTTCGGCGACGACCGGGTCGTCTCTCGCGGCCGCCTCGGCCCGGGCGAGGTCATGGCCGTCGACCTCACGGCCGGCCGTCGGACGATCGGCGGCGGCATCCTCCTCGAGCACGACGTCAAGGAACGGGTGGCTGCGCGACACCCGTACGGCGCGTGGTTGCGTCGCGAGCGCGTGCGACCGGCGCGACCGACGGGGCAGTCGCAGTCTACGCGACCGGTACAGCCTTCGCGGCCGGTACAGACGACGCGAGCGACGGGACCGTCGCAACGCCGAGCTGACAGTGGGCATCCACGAGGCCCTGCCTCGTTGCTCCAGCTGCAGAGCGCCGCCGGCTACACGGCGGAAGACATCGACCTGGTCATCCGGCCCATGGCCCGTACCGGGCAGGAGCCGCGCTTCTCCATGGGCGACGACGCGCCGCTACCGATCCTCTCCGGCCAGCTGCACACCCTCTACGACTACTTCACGCAGCGCTTCGCGCAAGTCACCAACCCGCCGATCGACCCGCTGCGTGAACGGCTCGTGATGTCCCTGGAGGTGCGACTCGGGGCGCGCGGCAACCTCCTCGACGCCACACCGGGGCACGCGCGCCAGGTGGTCCTCGGCTCCCCGGTGCTCGACGACGACGAGATGGCGGGACTGCAAGGCTGCGGACTGCCGGCGGCGACGCTGGACACACGGTTCGACGTGGCAGGCGGACCCTGGGAGCTGCGAGAAGCGGTGCTGCGCATGGGCGGAGATGCGGTCGCCGCCGTCAGCGCCGGCGCCCGGATCCTGGTGCTCAGCGATCGCGTCGGACCGCTCGACGCCACTCACGCCGCTGTGCCGCCGCTGCTGGCCGTGGGCGCCGTCCACCATCACCTCATGCGCGCCGGCGTGCGCTGCCGCGCCTCGCTGGTGGTCGAGACGGCACAGTGCTGGACATCGCACCACTTCGCCTGCCTCCTGGGCTACGGCGCCTCGGCGGTGGCGCCTCACCTCGCCCTCACCACCGTTCGACACCTCGCCCTGGAGGGTCGCCTGCACGGTGAGACCGGTGATCCGCACACGACGCCCGACCCCGACGCGACGAGCGCCGGCGATCCTCACGTTGTGGCCGACGGCCGATGCGCGGCGGGAAACCCGGACGGCGCCGCAGACACGGCCGCAGTGCGAGCGGTCGCCACGTATCGCACCTCGCTTGAGTACGGCCTGCGCAAGGTCCTCTCGAAGATGGGGATCTCGCTGCTGGCCAGCTACCACGGCGCCCAGCTGTTCGAGGCCGTCGGCATCGGGGCCGACCTCATCGAGCTGGGCTTTCCCGGCACGCCCTCGCGCATCGGAGGGCTGAGCGTGGAGGAGCTGGCCGAGGAGACGATCTGGCTGCATCAGCGAGCATTCCCTGAGCTCACCGAGGAGAAGCTGCGCAACTACGGATTCATCCGCTTCCGTCGCGGTGGCGAGTTCCACCTCAACAACCCTCAGGCGGCCAAGGTGCTGCGACGAGCAGCCGTCGAAGGCAGCTACGAGCTCTTCTCGCAGTACATCGCGCGCATGAGCGCCCGGCCGCCGACCATGTTGCGCGACCTGCTCGACGTGCGCAGCGACCGGCGGCCGATCGACGTCGAGGAGACCGAGCCCGCGGACGCCATCATGCGGCGCTTCGCCACCGGCGGCATGTCTCTGGGAGCGCTCTCCCGCGAGGCCCACGAGACGCTGGCGGTGGCGATGAACAGGATCGGCGGCAAGGCCGACTCCGGCGAGGGCGGCGAGGACCCGGCGCGCTTCACGCCGCTCGACGACGTGGACAAGGACGGGCGCTCCGCCCGGCTGCCGCATCTGCGTGGTCTGCGACCGGGAGACAGCGCCCGCACCGCCATCAAGCAGATCGCCTCCGGGCGCTTCGGCGTCACGCCGGAGTACCTCGTCAATGCCGACGAGCTGGAGATCAAGGTGGCGCAGGGCGCCAAGCCGGGAGAGGGCGGCGAGCTGCCGGGGTCCAAGGTCACGGCCTACATCGCCGCCCTGCGCCGAGCCGCACCCGGCCGCACGCTCATCTCGCCGCCGCCCCACCACGACATCTACTCGATCGAAGACCTGGCCCAGCTCATTCACGACCTGCGTGCCGTGAACCCCGCCGCCGGCATCACGGTCAAGCTGGTCGCCGGCTGGGGCATCGGGACCATCGCCTGTGGAGTCGCCAAAGCCGGAGCCGATGTGATCCACGTCTCGGGCAGCAGCGGCGGCACCGCGGCCGCGTCGCTCAACTCGATCAAGCACGCCGGCATCCCCTGGGAGCTGGGCCTGCTCGAGACGCACCGGGCGCTGGCCGGCGCCGGCCTGCGCACGAGGGTCCGGCTGCGCGTCGACGGCGGCCTGCGCACCGGCCGCGACGTCCTGCTGGCGACCTTGCTGGGAGCCGACGAGACGGCTTACGGCACTGTGGCGCTCATCGCCGAAGGCTGCGTGATGGCGCGCGCCTGCCACCTCGACCGCTGTCCGGCCGGCATCGCCACCCAACAGGACGAGCTGCGTCGGCGCTTCACCGGCGAGCCGCAGCACGTCGCCGGCTACTTCGCCCTGGTCGCGCGCCGCGTCCGCATGCTGCTCGCCGGGCTCGGGTACCGCAGCCTGCCGGAGCTGGTCGGCCGCACGGACCTGCTGCGCCCGGCCACCGAGGCGCAGCCGGCCAAGACGGCCGGCCTCGACTGGAGCTGGCTGTTCGACGCCGCGCCCGGCGCCGTCCTCTCCGCCGATACGAACGCCTCTCACCCGATCGCCCCTCGGTCGCCGGCCACGCCGGCCGTCGCGGCAGCCGGATCGCACGTGCGACGCGCTGCGGCGACCGGTCGTCGTGTCGCCGAGAGCCTGGACGATCGCCTCCTGCGCGACCCCGAGGTCGTCGCCGCCCTGACCGGCCACGGCCAAGTGGTGCGGCAAGCGCGGGTCGGCAACGCCGACCGCGCCGTCGCAGCCGGCCTCGCCGGAGAGATCGCCCGGCGGCACGGCGATCACGGCTGCCGCGGTCACCTCCGTCTGGAGCTCAGCGGCGCCGCCGGCCAGAGCTTCGGGGCCTTCCTGGTGGACGGCATGACGGTGACCCTCGATGGCGAGGCCAACGACTACGTCGGCAAGGGCATGGCCGGCGGCACGATCGTGCTGCGGCCGGCCGTTGGCACGTGCGTGCTCAGGACCGCCGGCGACACGCTCGCTCCCCGAACGGCCGCTGAGATGGTGCACGCAGGTGCGGTCGAGTGCAACGCACCCGATGTGATCGCCGGCAACACCTGCCTCTACGGCGCCACCGGCGGCCGCCTCTTCGCGGCCGGTGCCGCCGGCGAGCGCCTGGCGGTGCGCAACTCCGCCGCTGTCGCCGTGGTAGAGGGCGCCGGCGACCACTGCTGCGAGTACATGACGGGCGGCACCGTCCTCGTTCTCGGTCCGGTGGGCCGCAATGCCTGCGCCGGCATGACCGGCGGCACCGCCTGGTTCCTGGACCCGGGCCCGCTCGAGCACTGGCTCAACGAGGAGAGCCTCGCCGCCGCCGGCCCGGCAGACATCCGATCGTCCGGCCGCGACCACCTGCTTCGCGACGACCAGCTTTGCGACCACCCGCTTCGCGACCACCAGCTTCGCGACCACCCGCTTCGCGACCACCCGCCTGGCGACGGCTCACATATCGACGGTTCACGTGTCGACGGCTCGCGTATCAACGAGCTGCACTCGCTTCTGGAGGCTCACGCAGAGCACACCGGCAGCGCCATCGCCCGCACGCTCCTGGCCGACTGGCCTGCCGCGACGACCCGCTTCATCCGCGTCGCTCCGCGGGCCTGATCGCACCGGAGAAGAGTCGAGAGGCCCCACTGTCGCACACCCCACCGACCGCGACTGCGCATATGTGTACATCGCTGAGGGGCTGAAAAGCCCACACATCCCAGAGCCTCGCGACGCGGCCGGTGCCCCCCGCCGTCTTTTGTGCGCACCCGACCGTCGACTCTCGATCGCCTCTGCGTTCTGTGTACATCTGCGAGGGGTCGAGATGCCCACACATCCCAGAGCCTCGCAACCGGACCCCCGGCGGCCCGCGAGTTCCACGACGGGACCCCTGGCGCTCCGCTCCCGGTCGCGGCCGCCGCGATCGCACCCGTCCTCGGCGTCCGCCGCAACCCCTCGCCGCCGGCCTCCGGGGCCGATAGAATCGTCCCCGAGCCGTACAACGAGGAGGGGCCTGAGATGAACGTCCGGCGAGCACTGATCTCCGTGTATGACAAGGAAGGCGTGGTCGACTTCGCCCGCGGCCTCTCCGACCTCGGCGCCCAGATCGTCTCCACCGGCGGCACCGCCCGCCTGCTCGCCGAGAGCGACGTGCCGGTCACCCTGGTCGAGGACGTCACCGGCTTCCCCGAGATGCTCGACGGCCGCGTGAAGACCATGCACCCGCGCCTCATGGGCGGCGTCCTGGCCAACCGCGAGGTCCCCGAGCACATGCAGACCATCGCCGAACATGACATCGACCCCATCGACCTCGTCTGCGTCAGCCTCTATCCGTTCGAGCAGGTCGCCGGCAAACGCGGCGTCGACGAGGCCGAGGTCATCGAGAACATCGACATCGGCGGGCCGTCGATGATCCGCGCCGCCGCCAAGAACCACAGCGGCGTCGCCGTGGTCACCGACAAGGCCGACTACGAGCCGCTCCTCGCCGAGCTGCGCGACACCGGCGGACTCTCTCCCGAGACGTTGCGTGCCCTGGCGGCAAAGGCCTTCCGCACCACCGCCCACTACGACATCGCCATCGCCAACTGGTTCCTCGAGGCCGCCGAGGGCCTGCCCGACGACTACTTCGCCCATTACCGCAAGATCATGGACCTGAGCTACGGCGAGAACCCGCACCAGCGGGCCGCCTATTACACCGAGTCGGGGCGACGCCATCATCTGCTCAGCCGCGTCGAGCAGCTGCACGGCAAGAAGCTCTCGTTCAACAACCTCTACGACCTCCACGCCGCCCGCTCGCTGTGCGCCGAGTTCACGCTGCCGTGCGTGGTGATGATCAAGCACAACAACCCCTGCGGCTGCGCGCTCGGCGACACGCTGGCGCACGCCTACGACAAGGCGCTCGCCTGCGACCCGGTGAGCGCCTTCGGCTCCATCATCGCCGTGAACCGCTCCGTCGACGCCGAGACGGCCGAACGCCTCAGCAAGCTCTTCGTCGAGGTCATCCTGGCCCCCGGCTTCGACACCGACGCCCTCGAGATCCTCCAGGCCAAGCAGGACATCCGCATCCTGCTCAATACGGAGCGCCGCGAGCTCAACCCCGGTGAGTTCGACGGCAAGCACGTGCTCGGCGGCATCCTCGTCCAGGACAAGGACACCGACATGGAGGACCGCGACGGTATGACGGTGGCCACCAGTCGTCATCCCGATGAGAACGAGTGGGGCGACCTGCTCTTCGCCTACCGGGTCGCCAAGCACGTCAAGAGCAACGCCATCGTGTTCGCCCGCGACCTGGCCACGCTGGGCGTCGGCGCCGGGCAGATGAGCCGCATCGATTCCACGCGGATCGCGGTCAGCAAGGCCGAGGTGAACCTGGGAGCCGACGCGCTCGAGGGCTCGGTGGTCGGCTCCGACGCCTTCTTCCCGTTCCCCGACTCGGTGGAAGAGGCGATCGACGCCGGCGCCACGGCATTCATACAGCCCGGCGGCTCCAAGGGCGACGAGCCGGCGATCGAGGTCTGCGAGCGACGCGGCGCGGCGATGGTCTTCAGCGGCCGGAGGCACTTCCTGCATTGAGCGGCACCGAGCTGAGCCGGCACGCCGGCCAGACGCCGCCGGCAGCGGCCGGCAGCGAGCAGGCAAGTAGAGAACCTGCGGTCACCGGACCGGCCGCAGAGTCCGCGGCTGCGACGGAGAAGTACTCGCGGCCAGCGGCGCCCCGTCTCACCGACGCCGAGCTGGCCGACCGCATCCGCGCCGTGGCACGTCCGGACGTGGCCACACGACTCAGCGACGGCGTCGTTTGCTTGCGCACCTGGACGGCCGCCGACACGCCGGCCATCGTCGACGGCCTGCGGGACGGCTCGGCGGCCTACTGGATCGTCGGCATGCCGCACCCCTACGGCCCCACCGAGGCCGCCGACTTCCTGGTCCGCGCCGAACGCGAGCTGGCGGCCGCCGAGTACGCCCACATGGCCGTCACCGACGCCACGACCGGCCGCGTGCTCGGCGCCGTCGGCATGAACTTCCGCCACGACCGACAGGCCGGTGAGATCGGTTACTGGACACACCCCGGAGAGCGCCGCCGCGGCATCGCCCGGCGGGCCGTGGCGATCGTCACCCGTTGGGCCTTCGAGGAGCTGCGCCTGCCGCGCGTGGAGCTGATCATCCACCCGCTCAACTTCGAGTCGCAGGTGATCGCCTCGCGCAGCGGCTTCCGCCGCGAGGGCCTGCTGCGCTCCTACCTGGAGCATCGCGGGCTGCGCAACGACTACTACAGCTTCGCCCGCCTGCCCGACGACTCGCGGCCGAGACCCCACCCGGTGCTCTCACTGGAGGGAGTGCAGGACGGCGTCGACCCTGTGGATCCTGCCGCCCGCACGACCGTCGGCGACGTGGAGCTTCGGCCCTGGCAGCTGCGTGACGCGGAGGCGGCGTTGCAGATGTTCAGCGGCGACGAGCAGATCGCGCGCTGGTGCGTCGAGATCGGGCCACAGATGAGCATCGACGAGGAACGCCGCTTCATCGCCGAAGCCGCCCGCGGCTGGCAGGAAGACCACCTGCCCGTGTTCGCCATCGTCGGCGGCGGACTGCTCGGATCGTGCGGAGCTCACCGCAGCCGCTTCGCCGACGTGGCGGAGCTCGGGTACCTCGTGCGAGAAGCGGCACGCGGCCGTGGCATCGCCGCGGCCGCCCTCGACGCCGTCACCGAGTGGGTGCTCGACGACGGCCGCTACGGCGTCTGCGAGCTGATGATAGACCCCGACAACCTGTCGTCCGCCCGCACCGCCGTGCGCTGCGGCTACGTCCGCAGCGGCGAGATCCGTTCCTGCTCCAGCCGCGGCCTGTCCGGCGGTCTGCACGAGGCCTGGCGCCGCATCCGATAAGGCTCACCGTGCCGCCCACAGCCTCGCCCACACCGTGGAGGCCGGGCCGGTCACGCCTGCAGCGTGCCGCCCACAGCGGCGATGGTAGAATCGACCCCTCCGGGCCGCTAGCTCAGTTGGCAGAGCACCTGACTTTTAATCAGGGTGTCGCAGGTTCGATCCCTGCGCGGCCCACCACTTCCGTCCATACTGTGCGGCATGATTGCGCACAGATGCGCACGCTCCCCAGCCTCCATGCCGACGCGATGCCGACGCGACAGGCGAGCACGCATCGCTCCTTATCGACACGAATCGGCATGGTCGAGCAGCCCAGTCCCTTGTCCCGAACTTCGGCCGAACCAAAGACACACGCTGGGCGCCATGTCTGGCGTGGTTCTTGCTCGGCGCCAGCACCGCGGCGTAGCCACGGTTCAAGGGGCGCCCGTCTCCTTCGCCCAGGAGATGAGGTCGGCCAGGTCGCAGGTCGCCGCCCACTCGTAGTGGGCATCGCCCTCAGGCCAGTCACCCAGGATCAGCTCGCGGTAGGGCTCCAGCTCCGGCCTGGCCTCGATTCGCTCGAGGGCACGTTCATAGGCACTCGAGAGCGTCATACTTGCCCTCTCTGGTCGCTGCCTATCAGCGTACCCCGGAGTCGAGATCGCTACCCGGTCCGGCTCCGTTCCTGAGCGTCGGCACAGGCTGAGCACGAAGCGACATCGCGATCAGCAGCCTCACTCGGTTGCCTCGAGCAGAGCCGCGATCTGGCTGGCCGCCTCGGCGTCTGCCTGCGGCAGGACGTGCGTGGCTGTAGGTGTCGAGCGTGACTGCCAACAGGGGTCGAAGTACGGCCTTGAAGCCGAATCCGCTCCACGAATTAGCCGATTCTGTGACAGTCGAGCCCAGTGCCATCCCCGCCTCTCAGGC
>DIWP01000058.1:0-3723 GCA_002423545.1 Thermoleophilia bacterium UBA6103 | reverse complement strand
CGATGTCACCGTACTGCGTCGCGATGCCACGGCCGCGTGCATACTTCAGTGCCTCCGGGTCGAAGTCAACGCCCAGGACGGCAAAGCCGTCTCTCGAGAGACGGCCTGCCACCATGCCTCCGTAGCCACCCAACCCGAGCACGACCACGTCGACGAGCGCCGGTCCTTCGGTCTGATCGGCAAGCTCTCGCTGGGGAGTCGTCCGCTCGAAGATCCGCAGCGGTCTCGCCACCAGACGATAGAGCCGCCCCGAGTAGAGGATCATGTAGGTCGAGAGCCCGATCGTGATGATGCCGACCGCAGTGACCAGACCCAGGACATCCAGGCCGACGTGACCGAGTCCCATCCCGAGCGCCACCAGAATCAGCGAGAACTCAGAGATCTGGGCCACGGTAAGACCGGCAAGCAGGCCGGTACGCCGGCGATAGCCCATCGCCCCCATGATGGCGATGACGATGAGCGGATTGCCGATCAGCACGAACAGCGAGAAGACTGCGGCAGCTACCGCCTGTCCTCCGATAGTCGCCAGCTCAAGCCTCGATCCGAGATCGATGAAGAAGAAGAGCAGCAGGAAGTCGCGCAGGCTGGTGAGACGGGCGGCGATGGCGTCACGATAGGGGGTCGATGCAATCGTCACCCCTCCGAGAAAGGCCCCCACCTCTCTGCTGAAGTCGAGAAGATCGCCGAGAGCGGCTAGTGACAGCGCCCAGGCCACCGCGAACAGCACCAGCAGCTCCTGCGAGCGTGCCAAGTGGCGCAGCACGTAGGGCATCACCCACCGCATCACCACGATCGTGGCGATGACAAAGCCGCTGCCGACCGCCAGCAGACGCAGCAGCTGGAAGAGGAAGCCGGCTCCAGCTCGGGTCGCCAGCCCGGAGAGCAGGATCATGGCGATCACCACGCAGATGTCCTGCACGATGAGGAAGCCGACCGCGATCCGTCCGTGCAGGGAATCGATCTCCTGCTTGTCGGACAGCAGCTTCACGATGATGATGGTGCTCGAGAAGGTGAGCGCCACCGCGATGTAGATCGCCGGAAGAGTGTCGAAGCCCAGGGCAAGGGCGATCAGGAAGCCGATCCCCGAGGTGAAGGCGATCTGTCCGAGCCCGGTGGCCAAAGCCACAGGCCCGACCGATTTGATCAGGTGGACATCGAGCTTGAGGCCGACCACGAACAGCAACACGGCGATGCCCATGTTCGCCAGCAGCTCGACCTCATGAGTAGCCGTCACCCACTGCAGCCCGGCGGGGCCGACGAGGATGCCGACGGCAAGAAACGCAATGATCAGCGGCTGTCGCAGCCACAGTGCCAAGGCGCCTGCTGCAGCTGCCAGCGCCAGGATCACTGTCAGTTCGATGAAGACGCTACTGAAGGCGCCCCACCTCCCCCGGATCCCTGCGGCGTCGCACGACGCCTGTCACGTCAGGTATCGAGGTATACCGCGACTCGCCAAGCGTCTTCTTGGCTTCCTCCGAATCGTCGAGGCCAGAGATGATGCGCGCCGACTCCGGGCCTTTCATCAGCTCGCCAAGAGTCGCTGCCAATGCCTGTGAGCTGACTCAAAGGTAGTTTACGTGAGATGCGAGGTGACGGGAAGGTGCCCCACCGTTCCGTCCTTCTCTTGCTGGGCTTGACCGGTTCTGACACAGACCACACCACGTCGACGGTCTTCATCAAGATCCCTCGACAGACGGCTGTCGGCGACAGCGGACAGCGTCGCCAACGGAGACGACGAAGGCTCAGGTCTGATCAGGAGTAGCGACCTTCAGATGGCCGATTGTGGAAGCTGTCTCATGGCCATGGACACGGTGGGCTGCCGTACGACTTGCCGACCAGACGACCGCTCACGAGAGCCTACAGACGAGCACGGCTCATCACGGTGCCACGCCGGTACGTTGCACCATGCAGCACCATCGACCACCAACCGTCTCGACTCCGCACGCCACACCGGGCAGCATCAAGGTCTGAGAGGAGCCGCCCTTCCCAAGGCGCCACTTGGCACCGAGAGCAGCGGGGAAAGGACGAGCGCGCAGCCTACTCAAGCAGCGCCGCGATCTGACTCGCCGCCTCGGCGTCGGCCTGCGGCAGGACGTGCGAGTAGACGTCGAGCGTCAGAGCCACCGTCGAGTGCCCCAGCCGCGCTGAGACGATGCGCGGGTTGACGCCGGAGCTGATCGCCAGGGTCGCGTAGGAGTGACGCAGGCTGTGGAGCGGGATCTCCGGCAGGGCGGCCGCTCGTGTGTGGCGCCGGAACGTGGCAGACACGGCATAGGGATGCAGAGAGCTGCCATCCTCTCGAGTGAAGATGTAGCCAGAGTCGACCCAGGCATCGTCCCACTCCTGGC
This sequence comes from Thermoleophilia bacterium UBA6103, assembly GCA_002423545.1. Taxonomy (GTDB): domain Bacteria; phylum Actinomycetota; class Thermoleophilia; order UBA2241; family UBA2241; genus UBA6103. The sequence goes on along the minus strand of DIWP01000058.1, from coordinate 1,375 downwards.
GTTCGTCGGCCTGCCGGGCGGCATGGGCCTTCAGTGCTTCAAGAGTCAGCGCATCGAGGGCGATGGTCCGCATGCCGCGCTTGGTCTTGGGATCGGAGAGCAGGATCTCACCGTCGATGACCCCCAGCGAGCGACGGATGGTGATCGTGCCGGCCTCCATATCGAGGTCCTCCCAGCGCAATCCCAGCGCCTCTCCTCGCCGAGCGCCGGTCATCGCCAGCAGCCGCCAGAGGGCGAAGAGACGATCGTCGGCGAGCGAGTCCAGGAAGGCGAGCAACTGCTCACGATTCCAGACCGGACGTTCTGCATGAGTGCCGTTCTGCTTCGGTGGATCGGCACCGTCAACCGGGCTGGCCTGCAGGTAGCCCCAGCGAACGGCGTCGCGCAAAGCACGATGGAGCACGGCGTGGACGCGGCGCACCGAGGAGACCGAGAGCCCGCCCTCGCCTTTCACGCGCCCACTCTCCAGCAATCTGCCGTAGAGGGCGTTGATCGCCGCCGGGGTGAGGCGCTGCAGCTTGGTGGAACCGAGGCTGGGCACGATGTGCTGCTCGGCCAACATCGTGTAGGAGGAGAAGGTCGCCGGGCGCACCGTCGCCTTGATCGCCGGCAGCCACTCCTTGCGCAGGTAGTCGCGCAGATTGAGGGTGCTGGGGGCCACGAAGCGCGACTCCTCGACAGCGCTGAGCACCTTGGTCATCGCCGCGGCGCACTCCTTCTGGGTGGCAAAGCCGCCCTTGATGGCGCGGCGGCGTTCCTCGGTCTCGAAGAGCTCGCCGCCGCAGCGCGGGCATTCGTTCAGCGGCTTGCGCTCGATCCAGAGACGCCGATTGCAGCCTGTGCAGCGCTGCGCCGCTGCCATACCGACGTCGACGATGTACTCCCAGGAGCTGCTGCGCTTGCGGATGTGGCCTCTCATGGCTGCGATCCCTGCTTGCCGTGACGCTTGTGATAGAGCGCCGCACAGCGGGAACGGCCAGGCCGCTCGCGGCCCGTCTTGTCCTTATAGACGTAGTCGGCCGGGCAGAAGCGCTGCCGCTCGTCGGTGACGATGAACGGCGCCCGGCAGCTCTCCAGCTCGCAGAGACGGACGCGCGTGCCCCGCTTGCCACCGACGGCGGCGTTGCCGACATGCCACCAAACGACCTGAAAGAGTGCCTGCTGGCCGAAGCCGACCGCCAGCCGGTAGGGACCCTGGGCCGGCGGTGAGTAGAGCCGCCACTGCAGGCCGGCGGTGTTGGCGTTGACGAGCTCCTCGATGAGCAGAGTCGCCAGCAGCGGGCGCAGCTGCTCCTCGGGTAAGTCCTGAGCGGGACGGCGGGCGCGCAGCAGGTCGTCCATCAGGTCGACCTCCTCGGTGCGCAGAGCGTAGGCG
>DIWP01000036.1:12597-15045 GCA_002423545.1 Thermoleophilia bacterium UBA6103 | reverse complement strand
CTTGAGGTTGTGCTCGCGCGCGCCGTTGATGACGATGCTGTCTGCCATGGCTCCCGCTCAGGATAGCGCGCGCCAGCGTCTGCGCTACCCGCTCGCGTGACGATGTGGGCGTGGGTGGATCCCGATCGATGCTCTCCAGACCCACGCGTCTTGCGGCCCCCGCGGTCATGCTGCCGGCACCGCGACGCGATCCGCCTCGATGCTATCAACACGAACGTGTGTTCGCAAGAGCCGAGGCAGGCCGGAAGCCTTGGAACACGGCCGGCAGCGCGCCTCCAGGGACTGCATCCGCGCAGGCCGGCACTACTCGGATACGCCGCGGACCTCGACGGGCAATCGACTCGCGATGGCGACGTGGACCTCGCGAGCAAGGACGTATGCCTCGCGGGCCTCCTCTGGAGAAGGCTGGTCCAGCTCTCCTGGATAGCGGAACTTCCACGCGTATTCAGAGAGCGGGGCAGCACGCCGCATCAGGTCATCCAACTCCGGCTCGATGTGCGAACACTGCTGACCGATCTCTACGAGATTGTGGGTCCTGCGGAACGGGACGTCATGCCAGGCGAGGAAGCACTTCATCGACTTCTCGACCAGTTGCTGACAGTGGAACACAGCGTCTGCCGTCAGTGGCGGCTCAGCGGCAAGCCCGACCTCAGCCGCCCGGCGATCAAGCAGCGCCTTCTGGAGCCACTCACGTGCTTCCGCCGCGCGCGGATCCTCAGGCGGCATAGAGTAGCCTTCCCTCTCGAAGCACCGTCCCCGGCAACGAAGCATGCAGCCGCTTCCGGCTTTCGAATCGCTCCCTGGTCCAGACGAGCACGTCTGCTGCCGTACCCGTGCCCCACAAGCGTTCGTAGGCGAGACGACTCCGTCGACGCTCCTCTGTCGCGGAGTCCGGTACCACCACAAGAAGGTCGAGATCGCTGTCCGGGCCCTGGTCGCCTCGCGCCACGGAGCCGAAGAGGTAGATCCGGTCTGGTTCGTAGGCGTCGATCAACAGTCGAACGACGCAGGCAAGCGCCGGAACGTCGGCCTCGGCCAAGTGCGGCAACTCCCTGCGGATACGTCCTTCGAGCTGATGATCTTCTGCGTCAGGACAGGACATGACACCCCCTGAGCCGCTCAAGGCCCTTGCGGTCGCCATCATATCTGCGTTCGTGGGGTCACATCGTCTCCCGGTCGGCTCAGAGGTGCTTGACCAGCAGCACCCGCGTCCCGTGCGGCGCCGCTTCGATGCGCAGCTCGTCGAGCAGGCCGCGCATGAACGGCAGGCCGCGGCCGCGCGTGCCCTCGGCCCGCAGCGCCCGGGTCAGAGACGCGTCGAATCCCAGTCCCTGGTCGACGATCTCGACGGCCACGGAGCGCCGGAGCAGGCCGACGCGGACGTGCACGATGTCCAGATCGCCGTTCGGCGAGCCATGCTCGACGGCGTTCCCCAGCGCTTCGCCGGCGGCCAGTCCCAGGTCGTAGAGCTCGGCGCCGGCGAGATCGCAGTCGGCGGCGAACTCGGTGACCCGGCGGCGCGCCCAGGATACGTCGGCGGGGCGTGCGGAGAAGCTGAACTCGTGCAGCCACAGCGGTGCGTCGAGTGAGAGACCGCCGTAGCCGGCGCGTCGCAACGCGGCCAGCGCCTCGGGGCGCCGCAAGGCCCGCCGCTCGCCGCGCAGCGCCTCTTGAAGCAGCCTGCTGATCTCCGCCCGGCTGCGGAAGGGAGGACGGCCGGCCTTCCCGGCCCCGGGATCGTGCATCCGCTCCATTCGCTCACCCGGATGCCTGATACCCGGGGAGAGGCCTCGGCAAGCCAGCGCGACGGCGCGGCGCTACTCCCGCGGATCGCGGCGATGCCTGTTCGAAGCGGTCCCCGCGTGGCCACCCGGCGATGTGCGGTCGGACCGCGGTGGCCTGCCGGAGCGGTCCGAGGGCGCATCGGGCAGGCGCTCGGCGCGGCGCGGCGGCCGTCCGCCGCCGCGCTGCGGCCCTTCCGCACCATCTTCAGCCGCCACCCCTCCCCCGTCCCCACCGGCGAGACGCTCCTGCGAGGCGGCCGGCAGCGGCGTGCGACTCGGCTGGGGAGCCGGTCGGCCGCCGCCCTTGCGCGACGCCAGCTCGCGCGAGAGCGCGCGGATCTCGTCGCGCAGCTTGGCNNACTCGAACTTGAGCTGGTCGGCGGCGGCGAACATCTCGGCCTCCATGTCGGTGATGAGCCTCTCCAGCTCCTCGACCGGCATGGCCGCCTCCTTGGCCGCCGCCCGCCGCGCGCGTCCCTTGCCCTTGGGCAGCGGACTGGCAGAGCTGAGCATGGCGATGTCGCTGACGCCCTTGGCGATGCTCGTCGGCGTGATGCCGTGTTCCTCGTTGTAGGCAACCTGCAGGCTGCGCCGCCGGTCCGTCTCGTCGATCGCCGTCCGCATGGCGTCGGTCATCTTGTCGGCGTACATGATGACCGTGCCG
>DIWP01000036.1:0-12572 GCA_002423545.1 Thermoleophilia bacterium UBA6103 | reverse complement strand
AGGCCCTCGCGCAGCAGGTTGATGCCGACCAGGACGTCGAACTCGCCGAGCCGCAGCTGGCGCACGATCTGGATGCGCTCGAGCGTGTCGATCTCGCTGTGCAGGTAGCGGGCCCGGAAGCCGTTCTCGATCAGGTAGTCGGTGAGGTCCTCGGCCATGCGCTTGGTGAGCGTGGTGACCAGCACGCGCTCATCGCGCTCGACGCGGCGCCGCACCTCGTTCATGAGGTCGTCGACCTGGCCCTCGGTGGGCCGCACCTCGACGACCGGGTCGACCAGGCCGGTGGGCCGGATGACCTGCTCCACCACGTTGAGGCTGTTGGCGAGCTCGAAGCGACCCGGCGTGGCGCTGACGAAGACGATCTGCGGCACGCGCTCGAGGAACTCGTCCCAGCGCAGCGGCCGGTTGTCGAGGGCACTGGGCAGACGGAACCCGTAGTCGACCAGCGTCTGCTTGCGACTGCGGTCGCCCTCGTACATGCCGCCGATCTGCGGCACCGTCATGTGGCTCTCGTCGATGAAGCAGAGGAAGTCGTCGGGAAAGTAGTCGAGCAGGCAGTCGGGAGAGGCCCCCGGCGGCTTGCCGGCGAGGATACGGCTGTAGTTCTCGACGCCGTTGCAGAAGCCCAGCTCGCGCAGCATCTCCATGTCGTAGAGGGTGCGCTGCCGCAGGCGGTGCGCCTCGAGCAGCTTGTTCTGGCTCTCGAACCAGGTGGTGCGCTCATTGAGCTCCTGCCGTATCTCCTCCAGGGCCCGTTCGATGTTGGGCCCGGCCACGACGAAGTGGGTGGCCGGGTAGATGGTGGCGTAGCGCAGCCGTTCGATGACCTCGCTGGAGACCGGGTCGAAGCGGACGATGCCCTCCACCTCGTCACCCCAGAACGAGATGCGCAGCGCCGTCTCGTCGTCGGCCGGCCAGACCTCGACCGAGTCGCCGCGCACCCGGAACTTGCCGCGCCCCAGCTCGAAGTCGTTGCGGGCGTACTGCACGTCGACGAGGCGGCGCAGCAGGGCGTCTCTCTCCATCTGCTCGCCGGCCGCCAGCAGGACCATGCTGGCCAGGTACTCCTCCGGCGAGCCGAGGTTATAGATGCAGCTGACGCTGGCGACGATGACCACGTCTCGCCGCAGGAACAGGGCGCTGGTGGCGGCGTGCCGCAGCCGGTCGATCTCGTCGTTGCGGCTGCTGTCTTTCTCGATGTACAGGTCCTGCGCCGGGACGTACGCCTCGGGCTGGTAGTAGTCGTAGTAGCTGACGAAGTACTCGACCGCGTTCTCCGGCAGGAACTCGCGGAACTCGTTACAGAGCTGCGCCGCCAGCGTCTTGTTGTGGGCGATGACCAGCGTCGGCTTCTGGGCGCGGGCGATGACGTTCGCCATGGAGAACGTCTTGCCCGAGCCGGTGACGCCGAGCAGCGTCTGGAAGCGGTCGCCGCGCTCGACGCCTTCGGCCAGCGCGTCGACCGCCTGCGGCTGGTCCCCGGTCAGCGCGTAGTCTGCCTCGACGGCGAAGTCGGTCACGATGGTCTCCGGATGACGCGGCGGCTTGACGGGTCACGAGAGGTCGATCGGTCCGCATACTAGCAACACGAACATGTGTTCGCAAGGGATCGTCGTCGCGGCGACCGGCCTGCGCCGGCCCCCGGCCCGCTCAGCCTCAGCCGCCGCCGTCCCCGCGGTCGACCGGCGCACCGGCCTCAGCCGCCGCCGGCCCCTCTGTCGACCGGCACACCGGCCAGCACCGGCCCGTAGAGATCGGCGTAGATGTCGCGGCAGCGCAGCACCCTGCGGACGTACTCACGGGTCTCGGGAAACGGGATGCTGCCGACGACGAGGGCGTCGCGACCGGCGAGCCAGTCGTCGACGTGGGCGGCGCCGGCGTTGTACGCCGCCAGAGCGCAGACCAGCGAGCCGTCGTAGCGATCGACGAGGCGGCGCAGGTAGTAGCAGCCGTAGCGCACGTTGACGGCCGGCTCGGCCAGGTCGTCGCGCCGGAACCGGAAGCCGTCGGTCTGCGCGGCGATCTCGTCGGCCGTCTGCGGCATCACCTGCATGAGGCCTACGGCGCCGCTGTCCGAGCGCACACCGGCGTCGAAGCCGCTCTCGACGTAGATGACGGCGGCCACCAGAGCCGGCGAGAGACGATGACGGGCGGCGGCCGCCCCGACCTCGTCGACATGCTTGAGCGGGAAGGCGGCGCGGCCGACCGGTCCCGGCACCCATGGGTGATACCACTGGGGCAGTGTGAGCCAGGCGGCAGCGCCGGCCGTAAGAAACACGCCGAGGAACGCCCCGAAGACGATCAGCTTCTTCATGCGCGCCGCCGGCAGCCGGGCTCGATCCATCGCCGTCCCGGATCGTGATCGACCATCACACCGTCACCCCGCCGGCCCCCTGCCGAAGGCGCCGGCTTCGTGATCGTCCTCGACCTCGAGCTCGTCGTCGTCCGGCGACAACTCGGTAGCCAGGCTGCCGACGACCCCGTCGAGACCCTCCGGCACGTCGCCGCCGGCGCAGGCCAGGATCGATGCGACCACCTCCGCCAGATAGTCGCGCAGGGCGGTCCGTGAGCCGGTGTTCTCGAAGACGAAGTGGCTGCGCTCCGCCTTCTCGGCCTCGCTCATCTGCCGTGCGACCCGACGGTCGAAGTCCTCGGGCGTCATCTTGACCGCCAGCCGGCGGCGGCGTACGTCGGCCGGCGCCGTGACCAGCAGGACACAGTCGAAGAGATCGAGCATCTGGCCGGATTCGAACAGCAGCGGTACCTCCACGGCCGCCAGCTCCGGCGGCTCCGGAGAGGCCTCGTGGGTCCGCGCCCACTCCTCGATCCGACGACGGACGAGCGGATGCGTCAGCCGCTCCAGCCAGACCAGCGCTTCCTCGTCCTCGAAGACGGCTTCCGACAAGGCTGCTCGATGCACGCATCCGTCGAGGACGACCGGCGGGCCGAAGCGGCCGTCGAGAGCGCCGACGATCTCGGCCGAGGCATAGACCTCGTGGACGATGGCGTCGCTGGACAGCGTCACCGCGCCGAGCTCAGCGAGGAAGGCGAGCGCCGTCGACTTGCCGGACCCGATGCCGCCGGTGACGGCCAGCCGTGGCGGGATATGCGTGAACGCGCGGCCGTCCGTGTGCGGGACGGTCGTCGGATCGGAGCTGTCTTCCACGGCACGCCCCGCCGGGCTCAGCCCGGTCAGGCCTCCTCGCCGGCAGCCGCCTCCGCGTCGTCGGCCGGCGTGTCATCGGCCGCCGCCTTCTCGTCGGCAGGCTCCGCGCCCACCGGGAAGACATCGTCGCTGAGACCCAGCTCCGGCGTCGGCTCGTCGGCGCCCACGGCAGTCGTGCTCTCGGGCTCCTCGGCGGCCGGCTCCTTTGCCGCAGGCTCCTCAGCTGCCGGCTCCTCAGCCGCAGGTTCCTCGGCCGCAGGTTCCTCGGCTGCCGGCTCGTCTGCCGCAGACTCCTCAGCCGCCGGCTCCTCTGCCGCGGCGTCGGTTGCAGCCTCGACATCGGCCTCAGCGACCGCGGTCTCATCCGCGGCCGTCTCGGCGACCTCGGCCTGTTCGGCGACGGCGTCGGTCTGCTCGCCGGCGGCCTCAGCGGCTGCCGGCTCGTCTGTACCGGCCTCAGCCTCACCGGCCTCAGATTCACCGGCCTCACCGGCCGCGGCGTCGGCCTCCCCGGAGGCCGGATGACGCATCATCGGGGCGCCGTCGACGCGCTTGATGCTCAGGCTCAAACGGCGGCGATCGGAGTCGATCTCGATGATCTTGACGGCGATGATCTCGTTGACCTGCACGATCTCGTCGGGCCGCTCGACGTGGCGGTTGGCGAGCTCGCTGATGTGCACCAGGCCCTCGATGCCGGCGTAGATCTCGACAAAGGCGCCGAACGCGACGAGCTTGGTCACGCGGCCTTCGAGGATATCGCCGACGCGATGCTCGGAGACGATCCTGGTCCACGGGTCTTCCTGGGTCTGCTTGAGGCCCAGCGAGATGCGCTGCCGGTCGCGGTCGATGTCCAGCACCTTGACCTTGACCTTCTGGTTGACCTGCAGCACCTCGGACGGGTGGTTGATGTGCGTCCAGGAGAGCTCGCTGATGTGGATGAGCCCGTCGATGCCGTCGAGGTCGACGAAGGCGCCGAAGTCGACGATGTTGGAGATGGTGCCCTCGACGACCATGCCGACCTGTAGGTCGTCGATGATCTTCTGGCGGATCTCGCGCCGCTCTTCCTCGAGCACGGCGCGCCGCGAGAGGACGACGTTGTTGCGGTTACGGTTCATCTCGATGACGCGGCAGAGCAGTTCCTTGCCGACGTAGTCGCCGAGATCCTGCACACGGCGGATGTCGACCAGCGAGGCAGGCAGGAAGCCGCGTACGCCGAGGTCGAGGATGAGACCGCCCTTGACGACCTCGATGACGGTGCCGGTGACCGGCGTGCCGCTCTCGAAGGCGCCCTCGATGCGCTTCCACGCCTTCTCGAAGCGGGCCCGCTTCTTGGAGAGGATCAGGCGCCCGTCGGCGTCTTCCTTCTGCATGACGAGCGCATCGACGACCTCGCCCATCTCGACTTCGTCGGCCGGATCGACCGACTTGCGGATGGAGAGCTCGTTCTGCGGGATGACGCCCTCGGACTTGTAGCCGATGTCGACGAGGACCTCGTCCTTGTCGATGCGCACGACCTTGCCGGTGACGATATCGCCCTCACCGAAGAGGGTGATGGTCGCGTCGTAGTCGGGGACCAGCACGCCATCCACTTCTTTGAAGACGCCTTCCATGGCGTCGGGCTGCGCGGCACTGTCGGCCGCGACGTCGCTCGCCTCGGCGGCCGCAGCTTCGGCGGGCGCCGGCGCGGCGGATACAGCCTCGGCGGGCGCGGCCTCGGCGGCCTCTGCCGACACCTCGACGACGGTCTGCTCGTCGTCGCTCGTGGTCTCCGCGACGCCCTCTTCCGCGGCGCCGGTGGCTTCCACGCTCTTGGTCTCAACTTCGTCGATCATGGATGTGTGCTGCCTCCCGGGTGCTGTACCTGCGATCGGTCGCCGTCATGTACCGGCGCGCGTGATCGCACCGCGACCGGCAATCGAAGGAGTATACACCGCACGCTCGTGCGGCGTCGCGCCTGGATCATCGCGTGGACGCACGCCTGTGTCTTCACCTGACGTCGAGCCTGCGTCCTTAGGACCTATCGGGATAGGTCCTTACTTGGCATCGCGCCAGTTCTGCCCGCTGCCGACGTGCACCTCGAGCGGCGGATCGAGCTCCCAGGCGCCGGACATGGTCGAGCGGGCCAGCTCCAAGACCTGCTCGACCTCCGCCTGCGGCGCCTCGAAGACCAGCTCGTCGTGGACCTGCAGCAGCATGCGGGCGCGCAGGTCGCGGCGCTCCAGCTCCGCCTGGGCGGCGATCATCGCCATCTTCATGATGTCGGCGGCGCTGCCCTGGAGGATCGTGTTGACGGCCAGCCGCTCGCCGAGCGCGCGCACGTGCTGCACCCCGGAGCGCAGCTCGGGGATGGCGCGGCGGCGACCGAGGATGGTGGTCACGCAACCTTCCTCGGTGGCCTCCACGATCACACGGTCACGGAACGCGCGCACGCGCGGGTAGCGGTCGAAGTAGGCGGCGATGAAGTCACGCGCCTCCTCGACGCTCATGCCGACCTGCTGGGAGAGGCCGAAGGCCGAGAGGCCGTACATGATGCCGAAGTTGGTCGCCTTGGCCCGCGCCCGCTGCTCGTCGCTGACCTGCTCGGGCGCGATGCCGGCGACCGCCGCCGCGGTGCTGCGATGGACGTCCTCCCCACGCCGGAACGAGTCCAGCAGCGCCGGCTCGTCGGCGAAGCTGGCCATGAGTCGCAGCTCGATCTGCGAGTAGTCGGCGACCACGAGCCGCGAACCCTCGTCGGCGACGAAGCAGCTGCGTATCTCGGCGCCCAGGGTGGTGCGGGCCGGGATGTTCTGCAGGTTCGGATCGGTGCTCGAGAGCCGGCCGGTGGCGGCCACCGCCTGGTTGAATGTGGTGTGCAGGCGGCCGTCGCGGTGGCTGATGTACGTGGGCAGCGGCTCGAGGTAGGTGTTGAGCAGCTTGGTCAGCTCGCGCCACTCCTCCACCGCCGGCACGATCGGGTGCTCGTCGCGCAGCGACGCCAGCGTGCGCGCATCGGTCGAGTAGCCGGTCTTCCCCTTGCGCAGCGGCTGCAGGCCGAGGCGCGAGAAGAGCACCTCGGCGAGCTGCTTGGGCGAACCGATGGTGAACGGCTCCCCGGCCAGCTCGTGGATGCGGTCGGCCAGTTCGTCGACCTGCTCGCGCAGGCGGGCGGTGATCTCCCCGAGCCGGTACGAGTCGAGGCGGATGCCTGACCACTCCATGAGGGCCAGCACGCGGACCAGCGGCAGCTCGACCTCGCGGTACAGACGACCGAGACGCAGCGCGTGCAGCCGCGGCTCCTGGACCGCCGCCAGCCGCCGTGCCAGCACCGCCTGCGTGGCCGCTGCCGAGACCGCCTCGGCCGCCGCCGCCGGCAGCCCGTCCGGCGGCGGCACGCGCCAGGACTCGTCGACCTCGGCGAGCAGCCGCAGGTCGCGCTCCGGGCGTTCCGGCGTCAACAGGTACGCGGCGACGAGCGTGTCGCCGGCCGGTCCGGCCGCCGCCGCCGCCGCGAAGCCCGGCATGCTCTTGACATCGTGGCCGACGACGTGCGCCGCCGCGCGCCACATGCCGCGCAGCCCAGACGTGCCGACCAGCGCCGCCAGCACGCGTCCGCCGCCGTCGTCGGCGGCGACCGCGAAGCGCTCCGCCGCCTCCTCCGGACCATCGACCACGGGGACGACGGCGAAGCCGCACTCGCCCTTCTCGAGGACAGCGGCCGGCGGCCCGGCGCCCTCTTCCAGGACGACCGGCGGCGGGGGCGCACCGATCGGGCGCGGCGGCTCCAGGCCCAGATCGAGCGCCGACTGCAGGTCGGCGATGGTGGCGGGCCGCCGGCCGGCCGCGCCCTCCGGAGCCTCGCAGACCACACCCGGGATCGCCGGACCGGCGGCTGTCCCGGCATCCGGCGACGCGGCGTCTCGCGACGCCTTCTCACGGTCGGGACCCCCCGGCGATCCTGCCAGCCCTCGCACCCGCTTCACCAGGCTCGTGAACTCCCAGCGCCGGAAGAGCGCCTCGAGGTCGGCGCACGGCAGCACGTACGGTCCCTCGCGGACCAGGGCCGCGACATCGACGTCGAGCGGCACGTCGAGCACCATCGTGGCCAGCCGCTTGGACAGCCGGGCCTCGGCCTCGTGCTCAACCAGGAGCGCCCGCCGCTTGTCCGAGCGGATCTGGTCAAGATGCTCGTAGATGGACTCCAGCGACCCGAACTCCTGCAGGAGCTGGGCGGCCGTCTTCTCGCCGATGCCGGGCACGCCCGGGATGTTGTCCGAGCTGTCGCCCTTGAGGCCGATGAAGTCCGGGACCCTGTCCGGCGTGATGCCGTAACGTTGTACCACGGCCGCCGGTGAGTAGACCTTGACGTCGGTGATGCCGCGACCGGTGGTCATGACCGCCACGTCCTCGTCGACCAGCTGCAGGGCGTCGCGGTCGCCGGTGACCACCACCGCGCCGATGCTCTCGGAACGGGCGCGGGCGACCAGTGTGCCGAGGATGTCGTCGGCCTCATAGCCGGCCTTGACGAGGTTGCGCGCGCCGAAAGCATCCACCAGCTCCGGCAGATGCTCCCACTGCTGCGAGAGCGAGTCCGGCATCTGCGGGCGATGCGCCTTGTAGTCCTGGAACTCGCGATGCCGGAAGGTCTTCTCGCGCGCGTCCCAGGCGACCACGATCGCCGCCGGGCGATACTCGGCGACGAGCTTGAGCAGCATCTGGCTGAAGCCGTAGAGAGCGTTGGTCGGGAAGCCGTCGCGAGTGGCGATGCTCTCGGGCAGGGCGAAGAAGGCACGGAACGCCAGGCTGCTGCCGTCAAGCAGGAACAGCCGGCCGGCGACCGGTGGCTCGGCGGGGGTCGCTGGCTCTGTCACGGCGACACGCGATGTCGGCGGAGCGGACGGCCGGACGGCCGGCGCACCGTCAGGCGACCGCCGGTGGGGCTTCGTTGAGCGTCAGCCAGTACACACCGAGCTGACGCACCGCTTCGCGGAAGCGGTCGAAGTCGACCGGCTTGCGGATGTAGCTGTTGGCGCCCAGAGAGTAGCTGTCTTTGAGATCGCGCTCTTCGCGCGAGCACGTGAGGACGACCACCGGCAGCAGCCGCGTGCGGTCGTCGGACCGCAACCGGCGCAGCACCTCGAGCCCGTCTATGCGCGGCATCTTGAGATCGAGGAGGACCACGGCCGGATGGCGGCGCGGGTCGCGTCCGGCGTGCTCGCCACGCGCGAAGAGGTAATCGAGCGCCTCGACGCCGTCGTGAGCCACCACGACCTCGGCGAGCAGGCCCTCCTTGCGCAGCGCCCGGAGCGTGAGTTCGACGTCGTCGGGGTTGTCTTCCACCAGCAGGATGGTCTCGCTGCGTCGCTCGACGTCACTCACCGGTACCCTCCTCGGCCCCGGCGCCGGCGATGTCCTCATCGACCGGCGCCCTGCGGTCGTCGGCGAGACTATCGGACCCGGCGGCGAAAGTGAAGTAGAAGGTGGTGCCCAGTCCGGGCGCCGATTCGGCCCAGATCCAGCCCCCGTGCCGGCGCACGACCCGCCGGGCGATCGCCAGCCCCACACCGGTCCCGGCGAAGTCGCCGGGAGCGTGGAAGCGCTGGAAGGGTGCGAACAGACGCTCGGCGAACGCGACATCGAAGCCGACGCCGTTGTCGCGCACGAAGAAGGTGGTGCTCAGGCCGTCTCCGTGCCCCACCGAACCGAGCTCGACCCGCGGATGCTCGACCGGCCGGCTGAACTTGCGGGCGTTGTCGAGCAGGTTGACGAGCAGCAGGCGCACCAGATGGGCGTCGGCGACCGTCGTCACCCCCGGCGCCACGGCGAAGTCGACGTCGTCGTCGCCGTGCAGCGACCGCAGCTCGTCGACCACCTCGAGAGCCAGAGCTGAGAGATCGACCGTCGTGAGCGTCATGTCGGAGCGCGTGACGCGCGACAGCGAGAGCAGATCGTCGATCAGATCGCCCATGCGCTGCGACGCCGCGCGCACCCGGCGCAGGTACTCCCGGCCCTCCTCCGGCAGTTCGTCGCCGAAGTCTTCAGCAAGGGCCAGGCTGAACCCGTCGATGGCCCGCAGCGGTGCCCGCAGGTCGTGCGAGACGGAGTAGCTGAACGCCTCCAGCTCGCGGTTGGCGGCGCGCAGGTCCGCCGTCCGCTCTTCCACACGGCGCTCGAGGGTCGCCGACAGCCCGTGCAGCTCCCGCTCCGCCACGACCCGGGCGGTGACGTCGGTGATGAACCCCTCGTGGACGCTCGCCGATCCCTCGCCGAGATCGATCACCGGGCGGCCGCGGTCCCAGACCCAGCGTTCGCTGCCGTCCCGATGGGCGATGCGGTAGATGACCGTGAAGGCGTCACCGTCGACCAGAGAGCGCTCCACCTCCGCCCGTACCATCGCCCGGTCGTCGCAGTGCATCAGCTCCTCGAAGGACACCACCCGGTCGTCTGTGAGCTCGTCGGCGTCGTAGCCGGTCAGATCGCGGCAGCCGTCGCTGATGAACTCCATCGTCCAGCCGGGCTCGTTGCGACAGCGATAGGCGATCCCGGGCAGGTTGCCGAGCAGGGTGCTGAGCATGCGCTCGCGCTCCGCCAGGGCCCGCTCGGCGGCGACGCGGTCGGAGACGTCGCGGACGATCTCCTGGTAGTAGCGCCGGCCGTCGGTGTCCACGATGCGGGCGCTCACCTCGACGTCCAGCTCGCTGCCGTCCGCGCGCCGGTGGCGGGTCTCGAAGACCGCCGAGCCGCCCGACTCGAGCAGGCCGGCGTCGTCGTGCAGCGGAGAGACCGCGCCCTCGGCAAACAGATCGGGCGGCGACATCGACAGCAGCTCCTCGCGCGTGTAGCCGTACGCTTCCGCGGCACGCTCGTTGCACTCGATGATGCGCCGGTCCTCGTCGACCAGCAGCATCGCGTCGTTGGCGTGCCTGGACAACAGCTGGTAGTGCTCGGCCAGCGCCGCGCGCTCGTCGGCGGCCGCGGCGGCCGCCCTGGCGGCCTGCACCTCCTGCCGCCGCCAGTAGAAGCCGACGGTGAGGCCGCCGACTCCCAGCAGCGCCGCCGTCAGCAGCACCACCAGCCAGGCCTCGCGGGTGATCGGCGCGAACACGTCGTCCCTGTCGACCTTGGCCACGATGCCCCAGTCGGTAGCCGGCACCGGCCGATAGGCGGCCAGCACCTCATGGCCACGATAGTCGACACCCTCAGAGGCACCGGGTCCGCCGGTGACGGCACGACCGGCCGGCAGAGAAGCCGAGTCGGCCGGAAGGCTGAGCCTGAGCGCCGCGTCGTCCCGGAACCGCAGGTCGTTGAGGAACACCACACGGTCGCCGTCGCGCCGCACCAGGAGCGTCTCGGCGCTGGGCTGGCGCCCCGGCCAGGATGCCAGGAGCGGGTAAAGGTAGCGCGCCGGGTCGCTGCGCAGCAGGATGCCACCGACGAAGCTGGACCGGTCGCCCTCGTCGACCATCATCGGCACCACCCAGTCGATGTACGGCGTGCCGTCGGCGCCCAGATAGAGATCCGAGCCGGCCACCCGGCCGCTGAGCGCCGCCCGGCCCAGCAGAGCCCTGACCTGCGCCGTGTCGGCGACGGTGCGGTTGGAGACCGAGTAACGCACCGTGCCGGCGCCGTCGAGCGCGGCGACCACCGTGTAGCCGTAGCGCCGTGCCATGGCGTCGAGGAACGGCACGCTGTCGCGCTCGAAGTCTTGTGGCCGGCCGTCCTCGAACCAGCCCTGCATGTTCCGCGCCAGCGCCGCGTCGTCGAGCAGGATGCCGGCATCGGCGCGACGCTCGCGCATCCAGAGCGCCGCCTCGCTCGCCTTGAGGCGCGCGACCTCGTTGAGCGCTGCGAGCGTCTGGTCGCGATGATCGGCGGCATGCTGGAAGTAGAAGAAGGCGATCAGGGCGACGATAGCGATGGCGACGACGCCGGTGAACACCGGCACGGCCAGTCGCCGCCGCGGCCGGGCAGTCACGCCCGACGAGGCCGAGCCGCGCCGGCCGGACGGCGCGGCGCCGCTGGCAGCCGTTCGAGGATCATCGGTCATCGTGCCCCTGCCTCCCACGTGACACGGTCCGGCCTGCGACCCGGAGGGCTACCGGGCAGTATAGGTCGTCCTCGTCGCCCGTCGCCGACCTCAGCGCATCCGCTTGTAGAGCAGCACGCGGGTGCCCTGCGGGCTGAGCTCGAAGCGCAGATCGTCGACCAGCGCGCGCATGAACGGGATACCCCTCCCGCCCGCCTCGAGCGCCGCCGGTGGCGAGATCCGCGAGGCGCCGAAGCCGCGACCCTGGTCTCTGACCTCGACCACCACGGCGCCGTCCAGAAGACCGACCCGCACATGGACGGTGTCTGCCTCGAAGCGCGGCGAGCCGTGCTTGACGGCGTTCGCCAGCGCCTCGCCGACGGCCAGCAGCAGATCGAAGAGGGCCGGGCCGGCGAGGCCCAGTGCTTCCGCCTCGGCGGCCACCCGGCGCCGTGCCCTCGGGATCTCCGCCAGTACCGCGGCGAACTCCATCTCGTAGAGCCAGCGCGGCGTGGCCGGCGACGCCGGCTCACCGGCCGACGGCCCAAGCTCACACTCCGCGGGGAGTCCTGCATCCGGCGGCTCACCGTGGCGACGCCGCAGTCGCGGCATCAGCCGATCGCGCACCCAGCGGCCGACATCAGACGAGTACCGCCTGGCAGATCGCTCTCCGTCTCTGGATCGTTCCGTCTTCATCGCGCCGTCACATGCTACCGCCGACGCCCCTCCCATACCCGCAGACGGTGGTCCTCGACGCCGGCCCGGCAGCCTGCCCGCAGGGTAGACGTCCCCCGGCCACTGGCTTCCCGTGTCTCTTCTTCGACATACTGACGGGTATCTGGAGCACGGAGGCGGAGGCGAGGATGAGCACGGCACTGTTCACGACCGGCAGGACCCTGGTGGCGCGACTCGGTCACGACGAGGACCTTCTGGCGGCGTTGACGGCGCTGGCCGCCGACGAAGGCATCGTCGTGGGCGCCGTCCAGGCCATCGGCGCTCTCAAGGAGGGTCGTCTGGCCTACTACGATCAGGCCGGACGGGAGTACCGCGAATTCGCCGTCCCCGGCCCCGTGGAGATCGTCTCGTGCAGCGGCACGGTCTCGCGGCGCGACGGCGCTCCGGCGGTCCACGCGCACCTCTGCCTTGCGGACGGCGACGGCGCCACGACCGGTGGCCACCTGGTGAGCGGCTGCCGGATCTTCGCCTGCGAGGCCGTGGTGACCGAGCTGCTGGGACCGTCTCTGGAACGCGGTCACGATGAGGTCACCGGACTGCCGCTGTGGATGGGCATGTGAGCTCGGGCAGGCACCGGTCCCCGTGTTCGAGTGGAGAAGAGGGTGGTGTCGGAAGGGGGACTTGAACCCCCATGAGGTTATCCCTCACTAGGCCCTCAACCTAGCG
>DIWP01000053.1 GCA_002423545.1 Thermoleophilia bacterium UBA6103 | reverse complement strand
GATGGTGGCGATGATGTTGCCGCCGAAGGCGGGTCTGATCTGGTAGAGGAGGTCCTGATACGACGTCTCACGCGTGCTGTGGTCGCCGATGCGCAAGTCTGTGCAGTCGGCGGTGAGCCCGGTCCGCAGGTCGCTGGCCACGCGCGGCGCCAGGTCACGGCCGGTGGTGGTGGCGCCGTAGAGGACGATCTGCGGCCGGTACGTCCGCACCAGGCCGCTCATGAGGCGAGCGTAGGGGCCGGAGCGGTAGGCCGCCAGCTCGTCGTGATCGGCCACGTAGACGGTGTCGGCGCCGCAGGCTATGAGCGCCGCTGCCGCGTCGCCGGCGCCGGCGCCGGCGACCACCGCGCCGGTCCGGGTGCCGAGCCGGTCGGCCAGCTCGCGGGCGCGGCCGAGCAGCTCCAGGCTCACGTCGGCCGGCCGGCCACCGTCCAGCTCGACGAAGACCCAGACCTCGCTCGGGCCGAGTGCGTTGCGATCGTGTGTCGAGGGTGCGTTCATCCCAGGATGTGCTCGGTGATGAGCTCGTGCACCAGCTCGGTGATGCCGGCTTCGGTCGGCTCGATCATGCGAGCGTCCGGCTGCGCCAGCACGACGCTCTCGATCTCCTTGACGCGAGTCGGCGAGCCGCGCAGGCCGGTGAGGCCCTCTTCGGTGCCGATGGCGGCAGCATCCCACAGCACGACGCGGGCGCGACAGACCGGCCGGCCATCGTGGTCGATGAGGCAGACCTCGGCGGCGTCGCTCTGTGGGTCGAGGTAGCTGTCGTCGTAGTCGGGCCACGCCTCGGCGGCGATGTCCTTGTAGGTGAGGACGAGCTTGGCGCTCGGCGGTCGTGGGTCGTTGGCCTCACCGGTGATGGTGAGCAGGGCCGGCAACGGCGCGCGCAACGTCTCGTAGCCGCCCTCGATGGAGCGGGTGGCCGTGATCGAGCCGCAGCCGTCATCGGCGGCGGTCCGGCGACCCGACGGCTTGTCGGCGTGTCTGCGCGCCGGCACGACCTCGTCGATACGGCTGACGCAGGTGATCTGCGGCAGGCCGAGCTTCTCGGCGGTCTGCGGGCCCACCTGGGCCGTGTCGCCGTCGATCGCCTGGCGTCCGCACAGCACCAGATCGACGTCGCCCAGCCTGCGGACGGCACAGGCGAGGGCGTAGCTGGTGGCCAGCGTGTCGGCGCCGGCGAAGCGCCTGTCGGTGAGCAGGACGACCTCGTCGGCGCCACGGTACAGCGACTCGCGCAGCACCTGTACGGCGGCCGGCGGCCCCATCGTGATGACGCTGACGCGGCCACCATGGCGGTCGCGCAGTCGCAGCGCCTCTTCGAGGGCATTGAGGTCCTCGGGATTGAAGATCGCCGGCAGGGCGGCGCGGTTGACGGTGCCGTCGTCCTTCATCGCCTTGCCGGTGACGTTGGCGGTGTCCGGGACCTGCTTGACCAGGACGGCGATGCGCAGCTGGGCATGTGTCGACGGCGCGTGCTTCATGTAGCTCCGAAGGCGGACCGCCGCCGGTCCCGGCGGTCGCCGGACGACAGCGGACTGAGTGGCGGAGTATAGCATCGCCCCCGGCGTCGGCTGCCGTGCATGGACGAGGCATTCTGATCGCTCTTCGGCGCGGTCGCTCGGCTCTGCGTCGGGCGGCGAGGATTCCCCTGCGCCGCCGTGTCGACGATAATCGGACTCGTACACCATCGAGCGATCTCAGGCAGGGCGTACGGAACGCGCATCACATGGTCGCCGGACCGCCGGGACGGCGGGATCGGCCGGGCGGTACAGGCTCTACCGCTCAGAAAGCTACGCACGCGAGGGCGCCGTGAGACGCGCCGGTCGCGACGGCGGCCGGGGACGCAGTCTGCGGCCGGGGCGGGCGTCCCGGCGGGGCGCGGGTGCGCGCCGCTTCCTCGGGCTGGTGGCTGCGGTGGCGCTCATCGCCGGCGTCGCCGGCGGGGTCTGGTGGGTGGTCGTCGCCGGCGATGGTGACGGCGACCGATCGGTCCCCCCGGCAGAGCCGGCAGCTGCGGCGGCCTCGGCAGATGCCGGGACGGAGGCGGCCGCCGGCGGGCAGGTCGCCGCCGTCTCCACGGAGCTCAACGGCACCGACCCACGGCCGCGTCTGCAGCCGGGACCAGGGAAGGACCTGCGTCCCGGCGGTGTCTCGCCGCAGGGCGATGGCGTCAAGGTCGCCACGTTCCTGGGCGATCAGTCGCGGCGCTTCTACGGTCTCGGCCCGGCGCCGCGCCGCCTCGACCTCATCTGGCAGACGTCCATCGGCACCGGCAAGACCAGCAACGACGCGAAGCCGAACAAGCCCTTCGTGTGGTCGGGCACCGGCTGGACCGGACAGCCGGCACTGGTGCGCGACCGTGGGAGGCTCTACCTGCTGGTCGGCGGCTACGACCACAACCTGCACAAGATCGAGGCGGCGACCGGTCGCGTGGTCTGGGAGCACGACTGGGGCGACGTGATCAAGGGCAGCCCCATGGTCTTCGAGAACCCCGAGCCCGAAGGCGCAGACGACCGCTTCATCGTCGTGGCCGGCTCGCGGCGCGGCTTCCCGCTGTCGTTCGGCGACCCGTCGATCGCGCCGTATCGGGCCGTGACGCTGGGCAGCGGCCGCGAGCTCTGGCGACTGCCGGTGCCGCTGACGCCCTGCTACAGCCGCGACGCAGACGGCAGCCCGTTCTACCTCGACGGCCGGGTCTATGTGGGGGTCGAGAGCGGCTGGTTCTACGCTCTCGACCCCCTGCGGACCGAGCCGTGGAACGGCTTCCGCAAACCAGTCATCGTCGCCGAGCGCCTGCTGCTCGGCGACGAGCGCGCCGCCTCCCACGGCGGCAACCTGGTGATGGAAGCCTCGCCGGCGCTCCTCGGTGACGTGATCTACGTCGCCTCGGGAAGTGGTCACGTGTACGGCCTGCGTCGGCGGGACCTGCGGGTCGTGTTCGACCTCTACACGGGATCCGACCTCGACGGCACCACGGCCACGACGCGCTCCGGCAGGCTGTTCGTCTCTGTGGAGAAGCAGTACATCGCCGGTCACGGCGGCGTGATGATGGTCGACGCCGGACGGGCTCTGGTGAAGCCGGGCGCCACGACCTCGACGGCCAACGCGGCCGCCCGGCGGGCGGTCGTCTGGTTCTTCCCCACCGGCGATCGCAAGCTGGAGGACTGGGAGGGCGGCGTCATCGGGTCGGCGGCCGTCAACGACGAGTACACGCTCGACGGGTCGCGGCCGCGTCTGGCCGTCTTCTGCGCCGTCGACGGCAACCTCTACGTGGTGGCGCAGGACGCCCTCGGCGACGGGCGGGTGCCGGGTCCCAACGGCGAGGGACCGTATGCGACGCCGCGGCTGGTGTTCAAGACCGGCGTCGGCGGCTCCATCTCGACGCCGATCATGGTCGACGACACCATCGTGGCGGCCGGCTACGACGCCCGCGTCCACCTGTTTCGCATAGAGTACTCGGCGGCCGAGAAGGGCGCCGCCGGCGCGCTGCAGAGTCCCGACGGCCGCTGGTGGCGCGTCGCCGTCAAGGAGACGGCCGTGTTCTCAGGCGGCGGCTCCTTCGAGTCGACGCCGATCATGTGGCGCGGGCGGGTGTACATAGGTTCGCGCAACGGATCGTTCTACTGTCTGGGCGAGCCTTGAAGTGGGATGTCCGGGAGGTCTACAGACGTATGCACCTGAGGCCGACGCTGAGATCGAACCGCCGCAGGCCCCGCGCCGCCGGCATCCTGGTCGCCGTGTTGCTCGGACTCTGTGCCGGGGTCGTCGCCGGCCCGCACGACGCCGGGGCGGCTCCGGTAGTGCTGCAGCGGAACGTCGACCTGCTGTCCCAGTTCGGCTATGCCCCAGAGTATCCGCTCAACATCCCGGCGTTTGACGCTGCCGGTCGGCCGTTCGTGCGCGAGCGCAATGAAGACCAGCATCTCACCAGCGGCGTGCTCACGCTCGGCGACAGTGGGTGGGAGCTGAGCGGCTTCCTGGACGCCGTCCGCGCCGCCGTGCCGGACTTCGTCGCCGTGGTCAATGGTGGCGGCTACGAGACCGACCGGGTCGTGCCGGCTGCCGGCGGGAAGCTCTACACGCCGCTGACGGTCGAGGTGGCGAACGGCCGCCGCCGGCATCTGCTGTTGCGCTCCGCCGACGGCGGCGCCACGTGGACGGCCACGCAGGTGATGCGCCGTTCGTCGCCCGCCCCGCCCGCGGACCTCGACGCCGGCGACATTGTGGTCGAGCACTTCACCGGGCACAATGCCATCACCGGCCCGCCGACTACTCTGGTCTGGCGGCGCACGGCGGCGCGAACGTCGCGCTGGGCACAGCGCTGCCTCCTCTACGTGACGCGTCCATACGAGGGTCGCAGCGGCCTGGTGGTGCCGCGGCCGATCATCGTCTCCCGGCGGGCCCTGCCGACCTGTCAGGCGGCCGGCGGCTCGTCGCCGTCGGTGACGGTGGGCCGCCGCAGCTTCATCGTCTACACGGAGCTGGCTCGCAAGGGCGACCGGCGCGGCAGCCCGGTCTTCATCGCCACGTACGATGCGAAGAAGCGCCGCATCACCGCCCGGCGGCGCATCGGCTTCGCGCGGCCGACCGATGACTTCCATGACACGCCGGGCATCTGTATCGACAGCCGCGGCTATCTCCATGTGGTGATCGGCTCGCACGGCGGCCGCTTCCGCTACATCCGCTCCAGACGGCCGCGCTCGATCGTCGCCGGCTGGACGAGGCCGCGGACGATGCTCGAGTCCGGTTACAGGAAGGCGGACACCGACGCCGACGGCCGCGGCCGGCAGACCTACGTGTCGCTGGTCTGCGGCGCCGACGACACGCTGCACGTGGTCTTTCGCCAGTGGCGGGCCGGTCTCGACCGGTACTTCGGTGGCGCCGGCTACGGGGCGCTGAGCCATCAGTGGCGGCGTCCCGGTCGAGGCTGGTCGCAGCCGCGCATCGTGGTCGTGCCGCCGAGCTATGGCTACGTGAACTATTATCAGAAGCTGGCTATCGATCGACGTGGTCGGCTCTTCCTCTCGCTGAGCTGCTGGCTCGGGTCCGAGTCGCTGGAATCGCGCGCTGTGCAGAGCCGGGCACGGTACCGGCGGCGCATGGTGCTGGTCTGTGATGACGGCCGCAGCTGGCGGTTCGCGACCGCCGAGGATTACGGTCCCGTCACCACCGACTACACTGACTAGCCGACGGAGTTGCCTGCTGAGCGACCGCACGCGCAGCTGCCGGGCGGACTAGCCGACGGAGTGGCCTGCTGAGCGACCGCACGCCACCGACGGCGACTCTGTGAGCGAGTACGAACGCAGGCATCGGGCGCATGAGCTTGTCGCAGGCGGACGCGTCCGGCGTGCCGGCGCAGCCGGCGAAGGCCGATCGACCCGATCCGGCGATGGTCGCGTGGTGGCGCCGGTCGGTGTCGACGCCGCAGGACGAGGACGACGCCGCGGGGTCGGGGCGGACGAGGAGAACGAAGAGAGGTGAGACCGAATGATCGCTGAGAGGCTGTATGGGGCGTTCATGGAGCCGGCCCGAAGTCGGTCGGTCGCCGGGGTGACCATCGGGCTGGCGTACACCGCTGTGTCGCTGGACGACGGCTGTCTCGGTCTCTGCTACACGATGATCGACCGGCGGGCCTGCTGCACGCAGGTACGCGCCTTTCGCGACTTCGATGGTCTGCCGGCGTCGGACCTTCTCGAGTACGCGCGCAGCGACGATACGCTGGAGCGCTCCATGGGCCTGGCGCTCGTGAACGCTCTCAACGAGGAGCGGGCGGCGGACATGCCCCGGGACGTCGGACCGCGGACAGGCGTGATCGCTCAGCTCGGTATCGGCTCCGGGACCCGGGTGGCCATGGTCGGCTACTTCCCGCCGGTGGCGGCACGGATCACCGCCGCCGGCGCCGAGCTGAGCATCCTCGATCGTGACCGCGGCCTCGGTGACCGGACGCAGTTCATGGACGCTCTGGCGACCTGGCCCGACGTCCTCATCCTGACCGCCACGTCGCTCCTCGACGACTCGTGCACACCCTTCCTGCAGCACGTGGGTGACGGCGCCAGGGTGGCGCTCATGGGTCCGAGCACGCCGATGGTACCGGAGGTCTATGCGGACCTGCCGGTCCACATGCTCGCCGGAATGGTGCCGCTGAACAGGGACAGGGTCCTGGCGGTGGTGCGTCAGGGCGGCGGCACGCCGGCGCTGGGACCGCACAGCCAGAAGGTGTACTGGTTGCGTCCCGACACGATGGAGGTGCGCGATGCGTGAGATCGTCGATCAGGTGCTGGCCGAGCTGGAGACCAGCCGGCCGTTCGCTCTGGTGACGCTCATCAGCGAGCGCGGCTCCACGCCGCGAGCCGCCGGCGCGCAGATGCTGGTGCGCTCAGACGGGTCCATCGCCGGCACCATCGGCGGCGGCCTGCTCGAGGCGACCATGATGGACACGGCTGCCGCCACGATATGCGAGTGCCGCTCGCAGGTGACGTCGCTGCAGCTCGCCGGACGCTCGGTGACCGATGAGGAGATGCTCTGCGGTGGCAGCGCCGAGGTGCTGATCGCGTACGTATCGCCGGGCGACCCCACTCTGGACGCAGTCGCCCAGGGCGTGGCGGCGGCGATCGCCGCCGCCCGGCGCGTCTGGCTGTTCACGTTCTTCGACTCGCGGCAGGATGATGTCGAGGTGGCGTACTGCCTGCTCGACGAGGACGGCGGGACGGTCGCGACGCCGCCCTGCGCGGTGCCGGATCTGCGCCGTCTGGTCGGCAAGGTCGGTGTCCATGGTCTGGCGGCGCTGCCTGACGGCCGCCAGGTGCATGCCGAGACCATCGAGCGCCCGACGCGGGCGGTCATCTGCGGCGCCGGCCACGTGGCGCTGGCCCTGGCGCCGATCGCCGCCGCCGCCGGCTTCCCGCCGGTGGTGCTCGACGACAGGCCGGAGTTCGCCGATGCCGGGCGCTTTCCGAGCGCCTTGTCGGTGGTCGCTCTCGGCAGCTTCGACGACGCCTTCGTCGGCCTCGACCTCGATGAGCACAGCTACGTGGTCATCGTCACCCGCGGCCACCAGCACGACTTCAACGTCCTCGCCCAGGCGCTGCGCACGCCGGCCGCCTATGTCGGGCTCATGTCCAGCAGGAGCAAGTGGGCGAAGATAGAGACGGGCCTGCGGGAGCTGGGCTTCGGAGACCGCGACATCGCGCGCATCCACTCGCCGGTGGGTCTGCCGATCGGCGCCGAGTCGCCGGCGGAGCTGGCCGTCAGCATCGTCGCCGAGATGATCAAGGTGCGTGCGGAGCGGCCGTGACCCCGACTCGCCTGCCGTCTGCGGCGGGGATCGTCCTGGCCGCCGGGCTCTCGCGGCGCATGGGGTCTCCCAAGCCGCTGCTGCCGTTGGCCGGCGTGCCGGCCGTGGTCCGGGCGGCGCGGTCGTTCACCGAGATCGGCGTCGTGCCGGTCGTCGTGCTCGGTCACAGAGCCGACGACGTCGCCGCCGTGCTGCGTGGCGAGGGCGTCCGGACCATCGTCAACCAGGACTACCATCGGGGCATGTGGTCCTCAGTGACCTGCGGGCTGCGGGTGTTCGGGCGCGAGCGGTCGTGGGACTGGCTCGCCGTCCTGCCGGCCGACTGCGCCCTGGTGCGACCGGAGACGATCGGCGCCATCGTGCGTGTGGCCCAGTCGCAGGCGGGCGAGGCAGGCTGCGAGGTGGTCCATCCCGTGTATCGCGGGGTGCGCGGACACCCGCCGCTGTTGTCCCGCCGCGTCGTGGCGGCCGCTTTGCGAAGTAATCCGCCGGGCGGCCTGCGACAGGTCCTGGCCGAGTGGGACGAGCGGGCGCTGGAGGTGCCCGTCGGCGATCGGTGCGTCGGTCTGGATATGGACGACGCCGAGCAGTACGAGCGGTCGAACGGCCTGGCACGCCGCGAGGCAGTCCCCGACGATGGCGAGTGCCTCCGCCTGCAGGCGCGCCACGCCATGCCGGAGCGCGTACGGCGACACTGCGACGCCGTGACGCGGGTCGCCGATGCCCTGGCGACGGCGCTCCGCGGTGCGGGTCTGTATCTCGATCGACGGCTCCTGCGATCGGCGGCGCTGCTGCACGATCTGGCGCGCGGCGACGGTGCCGACGACCACGCCGCCGCCGGAGCGGGCCTGATCGATGCCGCCGGCTACCCTCGCGTAGCAGCGGTCGTCGTCCGCCATATGGATCCGGCGCTGCCGCTGCCGGAGCTCCCCGGAGAGGCCGACGTGCTGTATCTGGCCGACAAGCTCGTGCTCGGCGTGGGCGCCGTCTCGCTCGAGCACAGGCTGGTCGAGAGCGTGGAACGCTTCCGCCGCGACCCCGATGCCGTCGCCGCCGCCCGTCGGCGTCTGGCGGCGGCGGTGAGCCTGGCGCGATCGGTCGAGGCGCTCGTGGGGTCGCCGATCGGGGACATCATCGGTCGCTGCGACGGTCGCCGCACGCCGTCCGATATGCAGCCCGCACTGTGATCCCGGCGCCGCGGCATCTCCTCGTGTGCGACCTGGACGGGACGCTGGTCGACGCCGGGGGGGCCGCTGCGACGGGCGTCGGCGCCGCCCTGCGCGACCTCCAGGCCTCGGGCGTGCTCTTCGCCGTGTGTACCGGTCGGCCGTATGCCTCGGCACGCAGGCTGCTCGGCCGCGTGGGTCTGCGTCCCGACGTCCTGGCCGCCTATCACGGGGCTCTGGTGGTCGATCTCGATCGCCGCGTATGCGTGCGTCATCTCCGTCTGCCTTCCGCTGTTGCTGCGTCCATCGCGGCAGAGCTGAAGGGCTGCGCGCTCGATGTCACCTGGTACTGGGGGGGCTGGCGGCTGTCCGGCAAGCGCTCGGACCCGCCGACCGGTCACGCCGGCGGCGCTCGAGGGCCGGCGACGCGCCTTCTGGCGACCGGCCCCGAGGCCGTGGTCGACGCCGCCGTCGCACGTCTGGGCGCCCTGGACATCGGGGTGGCACGCATCGATCGGCCCATGGCGGCAAGGTTGGATGTCCGTCACCGGCTGGCCGTCAAGGAGGAGGCGTTGCGACTCATCGCCGAACGTCGTGGTGTCCCGCCGGACCACGTGACCGCTTGCGGAGACGACCGCTTGGACTTGGCGATGTTGCGCTGTGCCGGGCACTCGGTCGTCGTCGGTGCTGCAACCGCCGACTGTCGGGAAGCCGCGGATGTGACGCTGCCCATGGACGGCCTGGCCGCGTATCTTCGCGACCACCTTCATCGCGATCTCTGACCGTCCCTCTGGAGCCTTCGGCGCGTCTCCGTCGTCGGGGCGGTCGCCATGCCCCTCGCGGCCATCGGCGGGATCCGCCTGGATTCACCGCCGACTGCGCTATCATAGAAACACCATGCGGGACTCACCGACTTCGGCCGCCTTCAGCGGCGCCGTGTGCGTGCGATTCGCACCCTCGCCGACCGGCTACCTGCACCTCGGCGGGGCGCGCACGGCGCTGTACAACTACGTCTTCACTCGTCGCCACGGCGGCATCTTCATCCTGCGCATCGAAGACACCGACCTGTCCCGCTCCACCGACGAAGCGATCGCCCAGATCGTCACCTCCCTGAGCGAGATGGGGCTGGACTGGGATGAGGGGCCCGGCAAGCCCGGGTCTCACGGTCCCTATCGTCAGACCGAGCGGCATCACATCTACGCCGAGCACGTCCGCCGGCTGCGCGACGACGGGTGGCTCTACCCGTGCTTCTGCAGCGCCGAGCAGCTTGAGGCCGAGCGGCAACGGGCGCAGGCCGAGAAGCGCTCCTGGGTGTACGGTGGCGCCTGCCGCGAGCTGTCGTCCGGTGAGGCGGAGCGGCGCATCGCCGCCGGCGAGCCCTGGACGTTGCGCTTCCGTGTCCCCGACGGCGTCACCTCGTTCCACGACATGCTGCGCGGACCGGTCGAGGTCGACAACGACACCATCGGCGATTTCATCGTCCAACGCTCCGACGGCACCATCACCTACAACCTTGCGGTGGTGGTCGACGATGTCACCATGGAGATCACCCATGTCATCCGCGGCGACGACCACATCAGCAACACGCCCAAGCAGATCCTGATCTACCGGGCGCTCGGCGCCCCGGTGCCGAGCTTCCTCCACATGCCGTTGTTGTTCGGCACAGACAAGAAGAAGCTCTCCAAGCGTCACGGCGCCACGCAACTCGAACAGCTCACGGCGATGGGCTACCTGCCGGAGGTCGTGCGCAACTACCTCTGCTTCCTGAGCACGGAGTTCGACGAGTCGATGATCGGCTGGACCCTCGCCGACCTGGTCGACCGCTTCGACGTCGAGCAGCTCGGCAGAAGCGCCAGCATCTTCGATCCCGACAAGCTGCGCTGGATGAACGCACGGTACATCCGCGAGCTCGATGCGGCGGCGCTCGGCGAGCGCCTGGTCGAGTACCTCACGCGCGCCGGCTTCTACGGCGACCCGCAGCGGTGGGTGGCTCCTGACGTGGCCCCCATCCCCGGCACGGCGGTCGCGCCGGAGCCGCGGCAGGAGGAGCTGACGCGCGCCGTCGCGCCGCTGGTCCAGGAGAAGATCGAGCTGCTCTCTGACGTGGCCGGTCTGGCCGCCTGGTTCTTCCACCCGCTGCGGTTGCACGGCGATGCACTGGAGCGCCTGCGCGGCACCGCCGGCGCCCGGCAGACGTTGCAGGCGGCCGCCGCGGGGCTGAGCGCACTCGAGGGGTGGCACCTGGAGGGCGTCGAGGCCCTGGTGCGCGGGCTGCCGACCCAGCTTGAGGTGAAGCCCAAGGCCGTGTTCGCGGCGCTGCGACTGGGCATGAGCGGGCAGACGGTCACCCCCGGCCTCTTCGAGTCGCTGTGGCTGCTGGGGCGTGAGGATGCGGTACGGCGTCTGGAGGCGGCGGCGTCGCTGCTCTGACCGCAGGGATCGGGCCCCGCTCCTGTAAAGTTCAGGTGGAGGGCGCCGTTTCCGATGATGGATTCGTACCTAGAGAATCGTCGTCGCTCGGCTCTTCGCGCACGGCGGTCGCGAGATGGCAAGGAGGGGATGTGAGGCAGCGCCGGCGGCTCCTGCCGCGGGAGGGGTGGGCGCGCCGCGCCGCGATCGGCCTGGCGGCCTGCTGTGCAACGGTGGCGCCGGCCTTGCCCGGCATGGTGCCGGTCGCTGCTGCTACCGAGCCCACGCCGGCTCCGACGTCGACCGTCCCCACACAGGAATCGACGCGGGTGGCCAAGCTCGGCGCCCTCAAGAAGCTCGCCGCGGCGCCGCACACCGTCTTCTTCGGCTCGTCGCGGGCGATGCGCGTGAGCCCCGGGGACTACCAGGCTATCACCGGCAGGATCGGCTTCAACGCCGCTGTCTCGTCGGGCAGCATCGTCGACGCCTACTGCTTCGCGCACTACATCCGCGAGCGCTTCCCCGGCACCACGCAGCGCTACGTCTGGTTTCTCGACGTGGAGCAGTTCCGCCACAAGACCATCAGCCGGGTCATCTTCGCTCAGCCGGAGCTGGCCAAGTTCATCCCTGCCGGCTTCCCGTCGCCCTACGCCGGGCAGACGCTGACGCCGGCTCCACTGCCCGGGCCGGTGCCGCCGGAGCCCTGGGGCAAGATCGACGTGGTCGACCCCGACGGCTGGCTGCGCTGGAATCGCTACGACTACTGGCGGCCTCGCGGCCGGACGCTCAACAAGGGACTGGCCTACTCACGCTACAAGTACAAGTCGATCTATCCTCTCGGCTATCCCAGGCTGTACGGGACGCCGAAGTGGTTCATGAAGCGTACGTTGACGCTCATGGACCAGTGGGGCTCGTATCCGGTGATCGTCCTCACGCCTTATCACCCGAACCTCCACACGTACATCACTGAGCGCGGCTACACGAAGCGTCGCCGTCAGGTGTGGAACTATCTGAAGCGGCTGCAGCGCAGCGGGCTGGATTTCGCGCTGCTGGACATGACCACGATCGAGAGGTTCGGCGGCTGGAAGTCCGGGTTCTACGACGGTGTCCACATGCGGACGACCATGTCGAGGATGCTGTTGCAGAGAGTGATCGCGCGCACCGGCGACCTGCTCAGGTGATGGCCGCTGGGGCGCTCCTCGGGGCCGCCCGGCCGTCCGGTCGTCGCTGTGGCTCGATCGCGGCGTCGCTGTTCCGGCAGGTCGTCACGGCTGTCGCACTGATGGTCGGTGCGCTGCTGTCGGCGGTGGTGTTGCTCGGCGCCGTTGCGATCGCGGCGCCGTCTTCGGCCTGGGCGAAGCCGGAGGCCACCAGGGCCAACAAGATCCGTCTCCTGGAGGCTCTCGGGCAGGCGCCGGAGCTGCTCATCTTCGGCTCGTCGCGGGCGATGCGTGCCGACCCGGCCTATCTGCGCAGGCTCACCGGCCTGCGGGGGTTCAACTGTGCCGTCTCGTCGGGCACGCCGGCCGAGGCGTACGCGTTCATGCACCTGACGCGAGACCTCTATCCGGGCACGACGCAGCGCTACATCTGGCTGCTCGACATGGAACAGCTGCGGCGCTCCCAGCTGCAGCCGAAGCTCAGGACCGTCCCGCGGCTCATGGAGTACCTCCCCGAACAGTTCCAGAAGCGCGTTCTGCGAGAAGACGGTGGCGGCGACGCGACGAGGAGCGGTGTCGGCGGGGCGTCCTTCGCCGAAGACGATCTGCCGCTCTTCGATGCGGCCGGACAGGCGCTTCGCGGGTCTATCCCGACGCCGGCTCAGCAGATCGTCGGAGCCAGGAGCAGCCGCGCCCGCTCGTACGGCTATCGCATGGTCTATCGCAAAGACGGCTATCTGATCTGGGGCATCCGCGACTACTATGCCTCCGAGGGCTACAACCTCAAGCGCTGTCTGGTCTCGAGCATCTACTACTTCCGCCTCATCTATCCGAAAGGCTTCCGCGCCATCCGCGGTACACCCGCCTACTTCGTCCGCGAGGGCATCAGGCAGATGAACGAGTGGGGGGTGCGTCCGGTCATCGTCCTCACCCCCTACCACCCCGATCTGCGGCGCGTCATCAGTGGTCGTGGCTGGAAACAGCGACGCGCAGAGGTGCGGCGCTTCTTCCGCCACCTCGACAAGACCCTGGACTTCAAGCTGCTCGATTTCACCTCGCCGGCGTCGTTCCGTGGCTGGCCGAACGGGTTCTTCGACGGCATCCACCCGCGCCCGAGCCTCACGAACAGGATGCTCAAGCAGGTGTGGCGCCGCTCCCGGCCCTACCTGCGGCCGGTCCCCGAGCCGACGCCGACCCCCACGCCGACGCCGACCCCCACCGCCACGCCGACCCCGGCTCCGAGTCTGACGCCGGACGCGGCCCCGTCGCTCTAGCCGGCGCCGCCACCGGAGGGCCGCTCGCCGGTGGCTGCGGTACGACGACCGCCGGCAGCCAGCCGGTCGATCGCCGCCGGCAGTTCGGCCAGCGATCGCACTTCGGCATCGGCGGCAGCCTGCGGTCGCGGTCGCGGCTGCCGCTGACGGTTGAGCCAGACGGCGCGCAAGCCGGCGGCGGCAGCTCCGGCCACGTCGTTGGCGTAGCTGTCGCCGACCATGATCGTCTCCTCGGGCCGCACGGCCAGGCGTGCGACCATCGCGTCGTAGAAGCGGCGGCCGGGCTTCTGGACGCCGAGGTCGGCTGACGAGAAGACCGCCGAGATGTGCTCGTGGAGTCCCACGCGCGCCAGCGCGGCCAGCACCAGGGCCGCATCGGATTCGTCGGCGTTGGTGGCCACAACGAGCCGATAGCGGGCCGCCGCCAGGGCGGCGAGCACCTCGGCGGCATGCGGCACCGCCGCGACCCGCGGCCAGTGGGCCATGGGGCCGGACCAGGTGCCGGGATCTTCCATGAGCGTGCCGCCCCAGTCGAAGGCGATCACGCTGATGCGTCCCGGTCTCTGGTCTCGATGCTCCGGTGCGCTCACGGTCTCGGTGCTCTCACGGTCGGCTGGGTGGGATGCGATGGCCGGCGATCAGCGTTCGCGGCGACCGGCGCCGGGCAGGCTGCAACCGGGGCACGTCAGGTCGCCGATCAGGGCCGGTACGTCGTCGAGGCGGCGTGTCAGCGCGTCGGCGGTCGAGGTCGGAGCGTCGTGGTCGTTGATGCCGACGAAGTGGATGGCCCACATGCCGGCCGCGTGCGCGCCGACGATGTCTGTGCGCGCTATGTCGCCGACGTGCACCGCCTCCGCCGCAGCGACGCCGAGTCGCTCGAGCACGTCCCTGAAGACCAGCTTGTCGGGCTTGGCGCGACCACCTTCATCGGAGAAGTAGAGGTGGTCGATGTACCCGAGCATGCCGTGCTCCGCGAGGATCGCACGCAGCACCCGCCCGGGCGAGTAGCCGGTGTCTGAGATGATGGCCAGCCGGTAGCTCTCCGCCAGTCGCCGCACCATGTGGGCGGCGCCGGGTATCTCGTCGGGCGGCGACTTGAGCAGCAGCTCCTCGAAACGGGTGGTGAGCTGCTCGCGACTCTCCACCGGCAGGTCGGCGCCGAGGTGGATCAGCGTCGCATCGAGGATCTCCCGACACGAGGGGGTGCGTACCTCTCGCTGCCACACCTCGTCGAAGAACTGGAAGCCTGCCGCCAGGCTGTCGAAGATGACGTGGTCTGCCGCCGTGAGGCCGGCAGCCGTCAGCTCGGCACGCAGCAGGTCTGCCCGCTCGCGCTCGCGCTCTCGCCCACGGCGATCGACGAAGAGGGTGTTCCAGAAGTCAAGGGTGACGGCTCGGATCACGGTGCAAGGGTACCAGAAGCAGATGGGCGCGCCGTGTAGCGACGCACTCGGGCATCCGTCGCTGTTACTCCCCGGCCGGCATGGGTATGAACGTGCTCGGAAGCCACGTACGCGATCGTCACGCTCGCGATCCCTGTCGGGAGGACCCATGCAGCAGCTCGACGCGTTTGCAGACATCGACGCCCCGCCGGAGAAGGTCTGGGCCGTGCTGACCGACTTCTCCAGCTACCCGGAGTGGAACCCGTTCATCGTCCGTGCCTCCGGCACGCTGCGCGTGGGCGAGCGGCTGAACGTCACGCTCCAGGTGCCGGAGATGAAGGCGGTGAGCTTCAGGCCGCGATTGCTCGACGTGGAACCGGGGCGTCTGGTCCGCTGGAAGGGCGTGACCTATCTTCCGGGTCTCTTCGATGGCCGTCACGCCCTGAGCGTGGAGCCGTTGCCGGACGGGCGCAGCCGGTTCCGTACGCACGAAGACGTCACCGGCATACTGCTGCCGTTCCTCGGCACGGTGATGCGCCGGACGCAGAAGGGGTTCGAGGCGCTGGCCGAGGCCGTGAAGGCGCGCACCGAGAGGTCCTGACCGGCGACGCCGGCAGCGGCGGTCCGGCTGAATACTCTCTACGCGGCGGAGTATACTCGCAGCCACCAGGCGGGACGCGGCCACGGCGTGGCGGTCTACCGGTGACATGCTGCGCCGCCGCCCCGCGAACGCTGGCCCTTTCGCGCGGGAAAGGAGCGGGGAGCAGATGAGGATCTTCTACGCAGTGGACGTCCATGGCGCCGAGACCGTGTGGCGCAAGTGGATCACCGCCATCGGCATGTACGAGTGCGACTGTCTCATGCTGTGCGGCGACCTGGCCGGCAAGGCCCTGGTGCCGATCATCGACTATGGCAAGGGGTACTCCAAGTCCGGCTACTTCGGTCGCGAGGTGAAGCTCAAGACCGAGGAAGAGATCGCCGACTGGGAGCAGAAGCTGGCCAACGGCGGCGTCTATTCGTGCCGCATCGACAAGAAGGAGCTCGAGCAGCTCAAGAAGGACCCCGACAAGGTCGACGCCATCATGAAGGCCGAGGTCGTCAAGCGCATGCGCAGCTGGCTCGAGCTGCTCTGTGAGAAGGTCGACACCAGCAAGATCACCTCGATCGTCATGCCCGGCAACGACGACCCGCTGGAGCTCGACGCGGCCATCAAGGAGTACACCGACCGCGGCATCATCTACCCGACCGACAAGGTCGTCGAGCTCGAGGGTCACGAGCTGATCAGCCTCGAGTACGTCACCCCCACGCCGTGGGACACGCCGCGCGAGACCGACGAGGCGGGCATGGAGAAGATGCTCGAGGAGAAGGTCGCGATGCTCACCGACGTGCGCAACTCCATCTGGAACATCCACTGCCCGCCCAAGGACACCGACATCGACCTGGCACCGCAGCTCAGCAAGGACCTCAAGGTCCAGTCCGGCGGCGAGGGCGTCAAGATGGTCCACGTCGGCTCGCAGGCGGTGCGCGACGAGATCGCCAAGTATCAGCCGATGCTCGGCCTGCACGGCCACATCCACGAGTCGAGCGGCTACAGCTTCATCGGCGAGACGCTCTGCATCAACCCCGGCTCCGAGTACGGTGAAGGCCTGCTGCGCGGCTTCATCGTGGAGCTCTCGCCGGAGAAGGTCGAGAAGTACTGGAAGGTCCAGGGCTGAGGCACCGGCGGCCGCGGCGGCGGCTCAGGGCGAGCGGAGCCGTGGCCGGGTCCAGGCCGTCGAGACAGACGGCCCGGGAAGGCACTGCGCTCGCCACGAGCCGGACAGCAAGACGCACATGACAGATGGGGGCGCGGCGGGACGCCGCGCCCCCACTCACGCCGACAGGATCGAACGCGATGCGCCAGAAACCCCTCATCGGCCTCCTCGTGGTCGTCGTCATCGCCGTCGTCTTCTGGATGGTCGGCGGCGCCATCGGCAGTAGCGTCATGGGCGGCGAGGAGTTCCAGGCTTGGCGCGAGCTGAACTTCTGGGGCTACCTGGGGATGTACGCCGGCGCGGTGGTCGTCGTGTCGCTGCCGCTCCTGTGGTTCCTCGGGCGGCGACTGGCCAAGGTCTTCCAGGAGCAGGAAGAGAGCGCCGCCGCCACACGCGGCGTCGGACGGCTGGCGATGAGGGCGATGGCCGGCGACGTGGCCGCCACCGACCACCTCTTCGACCTGCTCGAGAACGCTCCGCTGCCGGCCATCCGTTACCAGGCGGCGCGGGGTCTGGCCATGGTCGGACGACCGGCGGTCGACAAGGAGCTCTTCCGTCAGGTCCGCTACTGGCACGCCGACGACAAGATGGCCCTCATCAACACGCTCAAGACCGGCCACGAGATGCGCGTCTATGGGCTCATGAAGCTCCTGAGCGAGGATCGCAACCCGCAGGTCGCCCGCCGCGCTCGCGGGGCGCTGGTCCACGTGATGCCAAAGACGGCGCGCATGGACGACTACGCGGAGAAGATCGCCCGTCCAAGAGACATCAGGCGGGCCGCCGACGCTCGCAAGGCAGCCGCCGCCAGAGGCGAGAGCGCCGAGTCCTATCCGGAGATCCCTGCCGCGGCGGGGCGGCGCTCGCGCGGGGCGGGCGCGGATGCAGCCGCTGTAGCCGAGCCGGCCGCCGGTCCGAAGGCCGGACACGACGGCGACCCCGCCGCGCGCTCAGCCGCGGCCGATCGGGATCGTGCGAGCATGTCTCCTGAGGCCCGGGCGGCGAGGAAGGCCGACCGGGCCGCGGACACGCCCGACAAGCCGCTCCGCAGACGGGCGGCGAAGAAGGCCCGGGAAGCGGCCGATGCGCCGCCCGCCCGCGCGCTCACCACCGAGAAGATCGGCAGCGAGCGGGCGACGAAGACCGCCGGCGTGAAGAAGAAGCCGCGTCCGGCGCGGCCCTGCGACGCCGCCGGGTCCGGGGCACGGCCGCAAGGCGCCGGGGTGAAGCAGCGCGCCCGGCGGTCGCGGCCGTCCTCCGTCGCCGGTGAGCGGGCAGAAGTCGCTGATTCCCGGCCGGCCGCCGACCGGCCCGAGGCCGTCGACCCGCACGAGGGCACAACAGACATGGGTACGGACGCGAAGCCGTGACAGAGAGCCGGCGCCGTGATCGGTCCGGCGTCGTGCAGTCGGTCGGCGATCGCGATCAGCCGGAATACTCCAGGCCCGCCTCGACCATGGCCAGCATGTTCTCCGGCCTGGCATCGACCGGGGCATCGCAGCCGGCAGCCAGGAAGAAGCCGCGCTCGCCGACGTCGCGGATGAGCGCCCGGCAGTAGGCGCGCACATCGTCGGGCGTTCCCTTGGCCAGCATCGTCGCCGGCACATCGCCCATGAGCGCCATGTGGTCGCCGAGGGTGCGTTTGGCGGCGCGGATGTCTGTCATGCCGTCGAGCTGCAGGATGCAGCGCCGAGCGGGCAGTCCGCGCAGGTGCTTCAGGTCGCGGGTCCAGTCGTGATCGAAGTGCAGGATGGGCAGGAAACCGGCCTCGACCAGCGCGTCGACGATGGTCCTGAGGTGCGGCAGGACGAAGCGCTGCCAGACCGGCTCGGAGAGCATGCCGCTCGCCGAGCGCCAGCCGCCGACCCAGACGCAGGGGAGCTCGCAGGCCTGTGCCGCCGCCACGGCGTCGTCGACGATCTCCGGCAGCATGCGGTCCATGACGCGGGCCACCAGATCGGGGCAGCGGTAGAGGTCGCGGTAGAGCTCGTGGATGGAGCGCGCGCCACAGAGCGCCTCGAAGGGCGTGGCGATCACGGCGGCCGCCATCGGGACATAGCCGTGGTCCCGGAAGCGGGCCACGGTGGCGCCGAAGTTGGCCTCCAGCCAGGCGTCGCTGCGCGCCAGCTCGTCGATGTCGAGGATGCGCGGCAGCAGGCTCTGGACGTACGGGCCCCAGCCGCCCTCGAGCACGACGTCGTAGTCGGCGGCGGTCATGTCCTCGACCTCATCGGCCTGCCAGATGCTGTCTTCGGGCAGTTCTCGTCCGGGTACGAGCATCCGGGTGAGCCAGAGGGCGGCCAGGCCGACGTGGATGTGGCCGCCCGGCACGCTGTTGATGGCGTCGAAGCCGCCGAGCCGGTCCATGGCGCCGAGCGTGCTGGCGACGGCCACGTCGGGCTTGAGGGCGTAGTCGGCGATCGAGTAGCCCATGAACCGCGGCGAGAACGCCTCCGCCTGGTAGACGATCGGCACCCGGCCTGTCGGCTCGAGGTCGATGGTGGCGGCGACCAGCGCCTCTCTCTCCGGCAGCAGCGTCGTCGCGGCCGCCGGCTGTTGCCCGCCGCGGTCCGCCGGTCGCTCCCTGCCGGAGTGCGGCCGCGGCTCCGTCGCATCGAGGGCCGGGCTCCCGCCGCTCGGGAACGGTCCCCGCGGACCGCTCACGCGTCGCTCTCCGCCGGCTTCTCGTGGTGGCCGCCGAACTCGTAGCGCATCGCCGACATGATGCGGTGCGCGTACTCGTCCTGACCGCGGGAGCTCCAGCGGCTGAACAGGGCGGCGCTGATCACGGCCGCCGGCACGCCTTCGTCGATGGCGGCCTGCATCGTCCAGCGCCCCTCGCCGGAATCGGAGACCGCCCCGCGGAACTCACCGAGCTCCGGGTCGCCCTGCAGTGCCGCCGCCGTAAGGTCGAGCAGCCACGAGCCGACGACGCTGCCGCGCCGCCACAGCTCGGCCACCTCCGGCAGGTCGAGCTCGTACTGGTAGAGCTCGGGGTGCCGCAGCGGCGACGTCTCGGCGTCGATCTCATGCCGGCTGAGGCCGATGTCCGCGTGCTTGAGGATGTTGAGGCCCTCGGCGTAGGCGGCCATGACGCCGTACTCGATGCCGTTGTGGACCATCTTGACGAAGTGGCCGGCGCCGCTGGGGCCGCAGTGCAGATAGCCCTTCTCGGCGCTCGACGGCTCGCCTGACCGGCCGCGCGTGCGCGGGGCGGTCTCGACGCCGGGAGCCAGGGCGCCGAACAGCGGGTCGAGGAAGGCGACCGTCTCGCCGTCACCGCCGATCATCTGGCAGTAGCCGCGCTCCAGGCCCCAGACGCCGCCGCTGACGCCGGCGTCGACGTACTGCAGCCCACTGGCCGCCAGCTCCCCGGCTCGCCGGATGTCATCGCGGTAGTAGGAGTTGCCGCCGTCGATGACGATGTCGCCGCGCTCGAGCATCGGGACGATCTGCGCGAGCGTGTCGTCGACGGCGGCCGCCGGCACCATCAGCCACAGGACCCGAGGTGTCTGGAGCTGGTCGACGACCTCCTGGAGGGAATGGGCTCCGGCGCTGATCACGCCCTCGTCCAGAGCCTTCTGGACCGTCGACCAGTGTCTCGCGTAGCCCACTACCGTATGGCCGTTGTCGAGCCAGCGATGCGCCATGTTGGCGCCCATGCGCCCGAGCCCTATGAGTCCCACGTGCATGCTCGTCCTCCTCGACTGGTCACGCCGGTCGTGCCGCCGCTTGCCCCGTAGCCTACAGCTTCGCTCACTGCGACCGCCGGGTCCGTTACCGGCGTCTGGCCGTCGCTCACAGCCAGTGGCGCGACCGCATGAGCCAGAGCAGGATCACCACGGCGGCCACCTGGAGGCCGACGCCGAGGATCAGGAAGGCCTGCCAATCTCCAACGGCCTTCACCATGGCCCCGAAGTTCATGCCGAAGAAGCCGGTGAGCCAAGTGAGCGGCAGGAAGATGGTGGCGATCACCGTCAGCTTCTTCATCACCGAGTCCATGCGGTTCTGGACGGTCGACAGGTAGACGTCCATGGTGCCCGTCATGAGGTCGCGGTAGGTGTCCACCAGGTCGCTGATACGGATCAGGTGGTCGTAGAGGTCGCGGTAGTAGCGCTCGGCCTCGCGCCGGGCGGACTCGTCCAGCGTGGCGGGAGCCGGGATCGTCAGGGCGCCGTTCACGAGCCGCGCGCAGAGGTCGCGCTGGGGCGTCACGACCTTGCGCAGGGCGACCAGCGCCCGCTTCATGCGCAGGACGTCCTGCAGCTGCGCGTCGTCGGGGTCCACGAAGATGTCGTCCTCCAGGGCATCCAGACGATCGTCGAAGTCGGCCAGGACGGGGAAGAAGCTGTCGACCAGGCTGTCGGCGACGCGATACGTGAGCACGCCACCGGGGTGCTGGAGGTCGCGGCGGTTGAGCAGCCAGCGGCGGACCTCCTCGAATGCCGGGCAGTACGCGCGATGGACGGTGACCAGGTAGTGGGGTGAGATGAAGCAGTGCACCTCGGCCAGCTCCACCAGGTCCTCGGGATGCGCGTTGACGCCGTAGATGACCAGGAACGCGTAGTTGCCGTAGTCGTCGAGCTTGGGGCGCTCCCCGAACGCCTGGGAGTCCTCCAGGGCCAGGGGATGGAAGCCGAACAGCTCCGCCAGAGCCCGGAAGTCTTTTTCGTCGGGGCTGCGAAGGTCGAGCCAGAAGAACGAGCGGTCGCGCAGCTTCTGCGCGACCGCCTCGGCATCCAGGCGGTCGAGCATCTCACCGGCGTCGACAAGGTGGACCGTCCGCCCGGTGGGCTGCGAGCCGCCTGCGTCGGGGGTCCCGAGATCGGGACTACGCGGGGCCGCGGCCGGCTCGCGTGGCCCCGAGCTGTGGCCTGCCTCCGAGCCTCCTGCCGCTCCGTTCCAGTCTGCCACCATGCCCTCGCTCCGCGCGGAGGTCGTGCGACGCGCCCGTGCGCGCGCACGCTTCCGCGTCTGCTACGTGTCTCGCCGTCCCCTCTCTGTCTCGACAGCCGGGCGGCTATCCTGAAGCGAGAGGCGGAGGGCCTAGCCCAACGCTGTAGAGCTCCACGGTCCCGCACTGCGGGATGTGCCCCATGATCGCGTGCGCCTGCACGTACAATCGGATCGGACACGCACGTGACGGGCCGGAAGCGATCGGCAGGACGCGGATGGCTCCGCGTGTGGCGCGAGCGCCACGAGCCGGGTGACGCTGGATGCACGGCCGGCCCTCCCAGGTCGGCCGGCGACGAAAGGTGGCAGGCATGGCCTACGTCCTCATCGAGCACCTCGTGGGAGACTACGAGACGTTCAAGCGGGTCTATCTCGACGACGGACCGCGCCGTGGCCGCGGCGGGTCCAGAGGTGGCAGGGTCTTCCGTGTCAGCGACGACCCCAACGACATCGTCATCCTGCTGGAGTGGGACACGGTGGAACGGGCGCAAGCGTTCGCCGCGTCGCTGGAGTTGCACGAGGCGATGAAGTGGTCGACGAGCAACGTGGCGACCCCGCGCGTGGTGGTCCTCGAGCACATCATGGACTCGGAGACCTGAGGAGCAGCCGGCGCCGGTCCGGTCCTGTGCTATCCTCGGCCGCTGTGAGCAGCCAGCCGCCATCAGCGCCGTCTCCGTCGTCGCCGCCCTCCGAGCGCGGCGACTTCATCCGCGAGATCGTCGCCGCCGACCTGCGCGAGGGCCGACACGAGACAGTCGTCACGCGCTTCCCCCCCGAGCCCAACGGCTACCTGCACATCGGCCACGCCAAGTCGATCTGCCTGAACTTCGGCATCGCCGCCGAGTTCGGAGGCAGGTGCCATCTCCGCTTCGACGACACCAATCCGGTGAAGGAGGAGCAGGAGTACCTCGACTCCATCATGGCCGACGTGCGCTGGCTCGGATTCGACTGGGGCGAGCACCTGTACCACGCGTCGGACTACTTCGAGCAGTTGTACGAATGGGCCGTCCATCTTATCGAGGCCGGTAAGGCGTACGTGGACGACCTCTCCGCCGAGGAGATCCGGGAGCATCGCGGCACGCTCACCGAGC
>DIWP01000049.1 GCA_002423545.1 Thermoleophilia bacterium UBA6103 | reverse complement strand
TGGCCGACATCCTCGAGCAGCGCGGGTACATCTGAGTTCCAGGAACAAGCGCAGGAGGGGCGGCCGGTCAACCGACCGGCGGCCCCTGTCGTTTCAATCAGCGAATCGGAATCATCGGAGGGCCACGATGGAAGACCTCGCGCTCAAGGGCCGCAGCTTTCTGACCATCGACGACTTCACGCCAGACGAGGTCGGCGCCCTGCTGGACCTGGCGGCCAAGCTCAAGGCCGAGCAGAAGCGCGGCCAGTCGCGGCCGCTGCTGGCCGGTCGGGCGGTGGCGATGGTCTTCATGAAGACCTCGACCCGCACCCGGGTGAGCTTCGAGGTCGGCATCGAACAGCTCGGGGCGCAGGCGATGTACCTCGGCGCCAACGACATCCAGCTGCGGGTCGGGGAGACGATCAAGGACACCGCCAACGTGCTCTCCCGCTACGTCGATGCGATCATGATCCGCACCTTCGCCCAGCAGGATGTCGTTGATTTGGCGGCCTGCGGACAGGTCCCGGTCATCAATGGCCTCACCGACGACTATCATCCCTGTCAGGCGATGGCCGACGCCCTGACGATCCTCGAGCACTGCGGCACCCTCAAGGGCACCAAGGTCGTCTACTCCGGCGACGGCAACAACGTCGCTCACTCCTTGGCCGAAGTTGGCGCCAAGACCGGCATGCAGGTGGTGATCTGCACCCCTACGGACTACCGGCCCGACGAGCAGATCATCGCCCGGGCGCAGGCGGCCGCCGCTCAGACAGGCGGCTCGATCGAGCTGACCAGCGACCTCCAGACGGCCGTCGAGGGTGCCGACGTCATCTACACCGACACCTTCACCAGCATGGGCCAGGAGGCCGAGCACGACGTCCGTCTGGCGGCCCTGGCCGCCTACCAGGTCAACATGGACCTCGTGCGCGCCGCCGGAGAGCAGGTGCGGGTCATGCACTGCCTGCCGGCCCACTGGGGCGAGGAGATCACCGAGGAGGTCCTCTACTCGTCGCACTCGGTCGTCTTCGACCAGGCAGAGAACCGGCTCCATGCCCAGAAGGCGATCATGGCGGCCATCATCCCCTGATCGGCTCTCGGGAGAGGCACTCGACATGAACCGACAACGTCAGAGAACCCTGGTCCTGGCCCTCGGCGGCAACGCCATCCTGCGGCCGGGCCAGCTCGGCACCTTCGAGGAGCAGCTGTTCAACATCGACTCAGCAGCGGCACACATCGCATCCTTGGTCGATGCTGGCCACGAGGTGGTCGTCGTGCACGGCAACGGGCCGCAGGTCGGCAACATTCTCATTCAGCAGGCGGCTGCCGAGACGGCTGTCGCACCGATGCCGATGGACGTCGCGGGGGCGATGAGCCAGGGCCAGATCGGCTATCTGCTCACTCAGTGCCTGGAGAACCATCTCCGGCGCCTCGGCAGCGTCGTGCCGGTCGCCTGTCTGCTGACCGAGACGGTCGTCGATGAGGACGACCCCGCCTTCGCCGATCCGACCAAGCCGGTGGGCCCGTTCTACGACGAGGCGAAGGCGCGCACGCTGATGCTCGAGTCGGGGTATACGATGAAGGAAGACGCCGGTCGCGGCTGGCGGCGGGTAGTGCCTTCGCCGGAGCCGGTGGAGATCGTCCAGCTGCCGGCGATCAGGAAGCTGGTCGAGGCCGGCGCCCTGGTCATCTGCGTCGGGGGCGGCGGCATTCCGGTGTTGCGTGCCAGAGACGGATCGCTTTCCGGGACCGCCGCCGTCATCGACAAGGACCTCGCCGCCGCGCGGCTGGCTCTCGACATAGGCGCCGATGCGCTGTTGGTCCTGACCGACGTGCCCGTCGCCTACCTTGACTACCGCGGCCCCAACGAACGCGCCCTCGGCGCGGTGACAGCCGCCGAGATGCGCGGCCATGTGGCGGCGGGGCAGTTCGCCTCCGGGTCGATGGGGCCGAAGGTCGAGGCCTGTCTGCGCGTGACCGACGTCGGGGCGGTCGGCATCATCGCGTCGCTGACGACCACCCTTGAGGCGGTAGCGGGCAAGTCGGGTACTCGTATCGTCGCAGATGAGGCGCTCTGCGCGGAGCCGGAGTGGGTCTGCTCGAGCACTCTTGTCACCTGGAAGGTTCTCGCTGGTCTAGATATTCCCGACGTGCCCTCGGCGCGGCCGGCTGACGGCGAGGCGGTCGGCACGCCCCCGCGATGAGGTAGAAGCCATGCCGTACACCACCGCCGTCATCGGGGGCAGCGGCTTCACCGGAGCCGAGCTCGCCGAGCTGCTGCTGCGGCATCGGTCGCTGCGGCTGACGCACCTCTCATCGGACGCGCAGGCCGGCGAGCCGGTCGCTACCGTCCTGCCGCGTCTGCGGACCGACCTGGTCTTCTGCCGCCACGACCAGGTTGCCGGCGTGGAGGCCGCTTTCCTCTGCCTGCCGTCGGGCAGCGCGGCACCGATCGCCGTCCGACTGCTGAGCGAGGGCACCCGGGTCGTCGATCTCTCGCCCGACTTCCGTCTCTCGGCGGATGACTACCAGCGCTGGTACGGGCGACATCCGTTCCCCGAGATGCTGCCCGGTGTCTACGGGCTGACCGAGCTGCACCGGGAAGAGGTCGCCGCCGCCCAGCTGGTCGCCAACCCAGGCTGCTATCCGACCGCCGCCCTGCTGGCCCTCGATCCGCTGTGCGGCCTCGGGCTGCAGGAGGTGCTCATCGACGCCAAGTCGGGTGCCAGCGGCGCCGGCAAGACTCCCAGCGAGAAGACCCACTTCTGCACCGTCGATGAGGACCTGCTGGCCTACGGCATCGGCGGTCACCGCCACTACCCGGAGATCGCCGCCGGCATCGGCATCAACGGCGGCGACCCGTCGCTGCTCTTCCAGCCACATGTGGTGCCGCTGCAGCGCGGCATCCTGGAGACGATCTACGTGCGCCTGGCAGAGACGCCGAGCAGCGGCGAGCTGCGAGGGATCTATCGCCGCGTCTATGCCGAGGAGCCGTTCGTCGAGATCTGCGACGGCCCGCCGCGGCTGCGCGACGTGACCCACACCAACCGGTGCCGCATCTTCGCGACCGTCGATGAGCGCAGCGGCGTGGTCCTGCTGGTGGTCGCCATCGACAACCTGCTCAAGGGCGCCGCCGGTCAGGCGCTGCAGAACATGAACCTCATGCTCGGTCTGCCCGAGCAGGAGGGGCTGCTCTGATGTTCGCCACCGCATCACGCTTCGTGTCGCTGCCCGACTGCGCTCTGCCGGCAGACGGCAGCGTGACCTTCCCGATGGGCTTTCGCGCCGCCGGCGTGCACGCCGGTCTCAAGCGCAGCCGGCGCGATGTCGGGTTGCTTGTCTCGGACGTGCCGGCCGCCTCGGCGGCGTTCTTTACCCGCAACCGGGCGGTCGCCGCCCCCGTGGTGCTCACCCGCGACGCGAGCGAGGCAGGCGCCCTGCGCGCCGTGGTGATCAACTCGGCCATCGCCAACGCTTGCACCGGCCCGCAGGGCGAGCGCGACGCGCGACGCATGCGGACGCTGACGGCAGAGCTGCTCGGTCTGCCCCCGACGCAGGTGGCTGTCTCCTCGACCGGCGTGATCGGCGAGCTACTACCCATGCCTATCATCGAGAAGGGCATCGGGCGAGCTGCCGGGAAGCTCTCACCGGAGGGAGGCGAGCACTTCGCCGCCGCCATCCGAACCACCGACCGGATCGAGAAGCAGGGCGCGCTCAGCGTGGCCGTCAAAGGCGGCGAGGTGCGCTTCGGCTTCGCTGCCAAGGGGGCCGGCATGATCGCCCCCAACATGGCCACGACGCTCTGCTTCGTGACCTGCGACGCCGCCGTCTCTGCCCGCCAATGGCAGACGATGATGGCCGCCGCGCTCGAAGCCTCGTTCAACCGCATCACGGTCGACGGACAGGAGTCGACCAACGACATGGTGCTCGGCATCGCCAACGGCGCCGCCGGCATCCGGCTGGCCGACAGCGACCTGGAGCGGCTTTCGGCGACCCTCGACGCCGGCATGCTGGCGATGGCCCTGGCGGTCGTCGCCGACGGCGAAGGAGGCACGACGACCGTGCGACTGCAGGTCGAGGGAGCCTGTGATCACGCTGAGGCGCAGCGCGTGGCTCGTGCCATCGCCGACTCGCTGCTGGTCAAGACGGCGATCTACGGCCATGATGCCAACTGGGGTCGGATCGTGCAGGCGGCTGGCATGGGGCTGGCGGCCGACTACCCGGGAGCGCTTCTCTGCGACGTGGCCTTTGCCGGCCTGAAGGTCGCCGATAGCTGCACGCCGGTGCGGCTCGATGAGGCCGACGAGTCGTACCTTCGCCAAGCGATGGACGCCCCCGAGCTCGAGCTCAGCGTCGATCTGCGCCGCGGTCGGGCAAGCTCGGTCGTCTACTTCTCGGATCTGACGCACGACTACGTGCGGCTCAACGCAGGAGCGCGGACATGAGAATCCCGGAGATCGATCCCGATCAGAAGCAGGCGCTGAGCATGCTGCTGGGCGAATGGATGCCCTACATCCAGCGTTTCTGGGGCGTGACCATCGTGGTCAAGTACGGCGGCGCGTCCATGACCTCCCGGCGCCTGCAAGAGGAGTTCGCTCGGGATGTGGTCCTCATGCAGCTGGTGGGCATGCGGCCGGTCATCGTTCACGGCGGCGGACCGCAGGTCACCGAGATGATGCACCGTCTCGGCATGGACGCGAAGTTCGTGCGCGGCCACCGGGTCACCGACGCCGAGACGATGGAGGTCGCCAAGATGGTCCTGGTCGGCAAGGTCAACAAGGACCTGGTCGGTCTTGTGCACCGCCACGGGGGCACGGCCGTCGGCCTATCCGGAGAAGATGGTCGGCTGTTGCTCGCCGAGCCTCTTGCGCACCACGACGAAGAGGGCCGGCCGATCGATATCGGCCTGGTGGGCAGCATCCGGCGGGTCAACACCGCGGTGCTGGAGGTGCTGTCCGCGACCGCCATCCCGATCATCGCCAGCATCGGGGCCGATGAGACGGGGCAGGCTTACAACATCAACGCCGACACGGTGGCCGGGGCGCTGGCGGCGGCGTTGGAAGCACGGATGCTGCTGCTTGTGACCGATGTGGCCGGGATTCTGGCCCCAGGGGAAGATGGTCAGCGGTGCCTCAGCGAATGCCGAGTGACCGATCTCGATGCACTCGAGGAGGCTGGTGCGATCTCCGGCGGAATGCTGCCGAAGGTCGCCGCCATACGCTTGGCATTGGACGCCGGTGTGGGGAGCGCTCACGTCGTCGATGGTCGCCGCGATCACGCGTTGTTGCGGGAGATCCTCACGGACGTGGGGTGCGGGACCAAGGTGGCTCTGTGAATCGAATCTGCAGCCGGTGGCCCGCTGCCGAGAGAATGGCCATTTTGTGCTTGGCGACGATGTGGAACA
Organism: Thermoleophilia bacterium UBA6103; assembly: GCA_002423545.1. Lineage (GTDB taxonomy): Bacteria > Actinomycetota > Thermoleophilia > UBA2241 > UBA2241 > UBA6103. Next base: position 7,974 of record DIWP01000049.1, on the reverse strand, counting down.
ATGATGGGCTATGCTTACTGTGATAACAGGCCTGTTGTCGGGGGCTTCATACGCTCTCAGCGACATGCTCGCCCAGCGTGGCACAAGAGCCGTCGGCCCTCTATGTGTCGCCTTGTGGGTGATGTTGACGGGTATGGTCGTCGTGCTCCCCGTTGCTCTCATCGTCAACGGGCTGCCGTCAGGCTCGGAGGAGTGGCTGGGGTTCGCTTACGCTTGTGGCGCCGGCGTGCTGTACGTCGGTGCCTACGGGTGTCTGCTGATGGGTCTTCGACGTGGCGACCTCTCGTTAGTCGCTACATTGTTCGCACTACAGGGTCTGTTCACGGCGCTTATTGCTATCGCTGGTGGAGAGCAGGTCACGGCGCTTCTGGTTCTGGGTCTTGCTCTGGCAATCGTTGGTGGCGCTCTGGCGGCTATGCGGGAACGCGCAAGAACGGCCAAGGGCGCAGGATGGGCGCTGCTTTCCGGCCTGCTCGCATCATGCATCATGTTTCTCTACGACCGTGCCGACGCTCTCCCATGGCTCTCCCAGACCGCTTTTTCGCGAATGGCGACGGTCCTGGTTCTTCTGCCAGTGGCTGCACCTCTGGTGCGGGGGAAGCTCACGCGGGAGGTGCGGCCGATAGTCATTGGTGCAGGATTGCTCGAGGTCGCTGGCGTGGCATTCGTCACGATATCGGTGCAGCTCGGGCCGTTGTCAGTGGCTGGAGTGAGTTCGGCCCAAATCGCGACTTTCGCCGTGATCCTCGGCTTGGTGGTTCTGAAAGAACGTCCTCGGAGGCACCAGCTCGTAGGCGTCGGGTGCACTCTTGTCGCCGTGAGCCTCTTGGCCTCAGTTGCCTGAGTCAAGGCTGCGCATAGGCTGCCGCTCCGCAGCTGATTCGGTCGACAGTCCAGGAAGCAGGTGTTATTTGCAGGGAGAAAGCGTGAGGTCAACGCGGACACGGCGTGTATTGGTGCCAAAAGGTCGGCGAGATCGGCGGCGTCGATGAGGAGGAAGCGGCCGAGTACGTTGCCGCGCGTATCTCGAAATACGTGGTCGCCCACGTCGCTGGCTCGGCTGCGCCGCTGGGCAAGACCATGGGACACGCTGGTGCGGTCATCTCGGGTGCTGTGGGCACAGTTGCTGCAAAGAGAGCGGCGCTGGAGGCGGCTGGAATCCCGACGGTGTCCGCGCCACCGGAAGTTGTCCCAGTGCTCCAGTCGTGGCTGTGAGCCATGGTGAGCTTCGGGCGTGATGCCACAATCGCGAGTCGCATCGAGGCGCGAAGGTTCCACGCTGGGCGTGTCGCCCGCCGCGCTGATCTTCTAGTCGGAATCGTCAGCGATCTGCCGGTGCTCAGCCTCACTTCAGGATGACTGGACGACACTGGTGCACAGTAGCGGAGGCCGTCGATATGCATGCCAGTGTGTGGGCAATGGCGCGGGCTATCGAGCAAAGCGAACGCCTTCGGCGAGTCACGCACCGCGAGGTGGTCGCCATCCGACGAGGCACCGTGGCCGAGGCCGCGGCAGCAGCAAGGGAAGTCGTGGCCAGTGGCCTCAACACGAAGTTCTTCCTTAGAGATGGACTGATCCTGCCCATGGAGAAGGCGAGGAGCGATCTACTGGCCGGCTCGCTGTCGTTGTCCGCATTCGTTGCGAGTTCGAGCACCGCGAAAGCAGCGGTGATGGCCCTCGCACATGAGCTGGGAGAAGAGGGCTGCAAGCACAGAGGACTCGTCGTGACTGCGACGACCGAACAAGAGCCCCACGATGCCGGCAACCTTCTTGTCGGGGCCTACCTGATCGAGGGCGGCTTCGCAGTGAGAGACGTTGGCCGTCATGCACGACCAGATGCCATTCTGCAGATAGCGGCAAAGGTCAACGCGGACGTCATCGCACTCAGCGCGACCATGCGGTCATCTCTGCCTGAGCTTGCCAGAGTCATCGAGGCCGTCAAGCAGCGGAAGTCGAGAGCGAAAGTGATTGTCGGAGGGCCGGCGTGTTCAGCGGACTGGGCGCGCGCGGTGGGCGCCGACGGCTACGGAGAGGACGCAGCCGAAGCCCCCAAAATGGCCAAGAACCTGATGCGTCGGAGTCCAACACAGCCTAAGCGGGGACAAAGGCGTCTTCCCGCCTTTCGCCAGAATCGTGGTCTTGGCGGTCGCTGACCATTCGTCCAGCTCCAGATCAGTGGCGGCCGTATAGCGCGAGCAGATCGGCAAGTACCGCGTAGGCGGTCTGCTGGACCTCGCCGTGCAGCTCGGCGGTGAACACGTCACCCATGAGGTCGGTGTGCAGGATGAGGCCGAGTGCCGACCCGTGGATGGTGGTGAGCGGGTGATCGAGCGGCAGCTCGGTGAGGCGCACCCCGGTGTGGACGCCGTCATCGTCGAGGCGTCCGCCGGCGACCACGCAGAGGCGCCGGCCGGCAGCGCGGGCGGCGGTCACCTGCTCCGGGGTCACGTCGCGAACGCTGTCGCGGGGCACGTCGTCGGGTGTGATCGCCGCGCCGAGGACGACGTTCGCCAGGCAGGCGACCTTGCAGGCGGCGTCGAGGCCGTCGATATCGTGGGATGGATCGGCCTCGGCGAAGCCCTCGCGCTGGGCGTGAGCGACGGCATCGTCGAAGGAACGGCCGTCGCCGAGGGCCTCGAGGATGAAGTTGGTGGTTGCGTTGAGGATCCCCTCGAAGCCGTGGATCCTGCAGCTGCGCAGGCAGTTCTCGACGAGGTCGAAGACCGGCATGCCGTCGGCGACGGTGCCCTCAAAGCGCCAGCGCCGCCCGTTCCGTTCTGCTTTTCGGCGCAGGTGGTCGAAGTGCCAGGCGACCGGTCCCTTGTTCACCGTCACGACGTCCATGCCGTGCCGGAAGGCCGCCTCGATGTGCTCCGCGGCCGGCTGTCCGCCCGGCGTCAGGACGGTGGCCTCGATGAGCGCATCGGCGCCGCACGTCTCGATGAGCTCTTCTGCCGGGACCGCCGGGCCACAGAGGTCGTCGCGGCCAACATGCACGATGCCGAGCAGGTCGCCGGCCGTCATGCCGGTCGCGTCGAGGAAGCCGCTGTGGCGGGTCGAGATCCCGCAGATCAGGAAGCGCAGGCCGTGCTCGCGTGCCAGCCGCTCTTCGGTGTCGCGGAGCATGGCGAGGAACGTCCTGCCGACACTGCCGAAGCCGAGCATGCAGAGCTTGACGTCGAGGATGTGTGGCGCTGTCGGGCGTGTCATCGGTACCCCCTGTGGGTGCGACGGTCGGCGAGCGCCTCGGGTCAGGCCAGCGCGCGGACCGCGGCGATGGTGCGTTCGACCTCGGCGGCGGTGTTGTACGGACAGAGGCCCATGCGGAGCAGCCCGCCGCTGTCGGCCAGGCCGGCCAGCTCGACGAAGCGGGCCGCGTAGAAGTCTCCGTCCCAGACGAAGAGGCCCTGCCGGCCGAGCCGGCGGGCGATCTGCGGCGCCGGCATCGAGTCGAGCGTGAACGAGACCGTCGAGGTGCGCGGATGTCCGGCCGGCGGGCCGTAGATGCGCAGGCCGGGGACCTCGGCGAGCCCCTCGATGAGCCGCTGGGCGAGCGGCTGCTCGTAAGCCTCCATGGCGTCCATGCCGGCGACGATCGCGGTGCGGCGGTCGAGGGCAGCGCCCTCGGCGGCGTGATGACGGCCGAGGTCGGCGATGAACTCGACCGCCTCGGCAACGCCGGCGATGCCCTCATGGCAGAGCGTGCCGGTCTCGTAGCGGCACGGTGGCGCTTCTTCCTGCGTGCTGAGCTTCAGCGGCCGGATCCGCTCGCCGGCCGAGGGCTCCACGTACAGCACGCCGATGTGCGGGCCGAAGAACTTGTACGGCGAGCAGACGAGCAGGTCGCAGCCGATGGCGTCGACGTCGATGGCGCCGTGCAGGGCGTAGTGGACGGCGTCGACGTAGCAGAGGGCGCCGACCGAGTGCGCCAGCGCCGCCGCTCGGGAGACGTCGTTGACGGTGCCGACGGCGTTGGAGGCATAGCCGATCGCCACCAGCCGCGTCCGTTCGCCGACCAGGCGCTCGAAGGCGTCCCAGTCGAGGGTCGCGGTCTCGATGTCGACCGGCACCTCGCGGACGATGATGCCGCGCTCCTCGAGGTGCAGCCACGGCCCCCGGTCGGCTTCGTGGTCGAGGGCCGAGATCACGACCTCGTCGCCGGGCGACCAGTCGCGCACCAGCGACTGCGCCATGAGGATGGTCAGCGTCGTCATGTTGGCGCCGAAGCTCAGCGCGGACGGGACGGTGCCGAGGAAGTCGGCCAGCGCCGTCCGGGCTCCGTCGATGATGGCGTCGGTCTCTTCGCTGGTGGCGAAGGCGCCGTGGATGTTGCAGTCGTGGTGCAGGAGGTAGTCGGCGACGGCGTCCACGACTCGCTGCGGCACCTGCGTGCCGCCCGGTCCGTCGAGGTAGGCGACCGGGTGACCGTCCACGACCCGGTCGAGGGCCGGGAACTGGGCGCGGACGTAGTCGACATCGAACTTCTTCATGGATGCTGACCGCCTTTCCTGTGGCCGCGTCGCCGGGAGTCGGTGTGTGCCGTGTCGGGCGGGCGGTGACGCGTGTGCGGGAAACAGGCCGGTCGTGGTGCAGGCTTGGCGCAGCACACGGCCGGCGAGCAGACCGGCGCGCAGACTATGTGGCCGCCACGCGCGCGCGGAAGAGCAGGGTGCGATGCAGGAAGGTGCACATGCGACCGTTCTTACGTGGTGCGTGTGCCGGTGTCAAGCGGGAGGGTGCCTATGCTTTGGCCTCCTCCAGCTTGGGAGGCGGCGTGTACCGCACCGGCTGTCGGCCCCGCGTGACGAGGACGAGCGTGACACCCAGCACCACGCTCGCGATGGCCACCCACTGTGGTTGCGTGAGGCCGGCGAACCAGATGTCGTTGATGCGGATGAACTCGACCAGGAAGCGCTCGGCGCCACTGAGGATCAGGTACCAGCCGAAGACGTACCAGCCGGGCTGCGCCTTCTTGGCCAGCCAGTAGAGCACCAGGAAGACGAAGAACATGGTCAGCGTCTCGTAGACCGGCGTCGGATGGACCTCGACGCCGGGCGGCGTCGGCACCGTCCCGTTGGGATAGCCCATCGCCCAGGGCAGGTCGCTGGGCTTGCCGTAGTCGCCGTCGCCGGCGAGCTGGCAACCGATGCGGCCGATGGCGTAGCCGATCGCCAGGCCCGGGGCCGCGATATTGAACAGCAGGCCGAGCGGCACCTTGCGCCAGAGGCAGAGCAGCATCGTGAGGCCCACGCCACCGAGAAGGCCGCCGTACCAGGTGAAGCCCTCACCGGTGAAGACGACGCCCCAGAAGTCGTTCACCGTCTCGCTCCAGTGCTCGAGCATGTACCAGATGCGGGCCACGACTATGCCGCCGACGGCTGTGGTGATGATGGCCTCGTAGATGAAGTCCGGGGGGACGTGGTGGCGCTTGAGCAGCGGCCGGCAGACAAACAGGGCCGGGACGATGATCGACAGCGCCAGCATGAGGCCGAAGCTGTAGAAGGTGAAGTCGCCGATACGGAAGAGGACCGGGTACATGGGACAAGTGTAGGGGTTCGGGCCGAGGGGCGCCACTCAGTCCCGCTACGCCCCGATCATCCACTCGCCGTCTCCGTGCGCGTCAGGATCCAGTCGAGCACCTCGTCCGCCGGCATCGGCTCGGCTATGTAGCGACCCTGAGCGTGGTCGCAGCCGATCTCGCGGGCGCATGCCAGCACGGCCTCATCTTCGATGCCCTCCGCTGTCACCGTGAGCGAGAGATCGTGTGCCAACGACACCGCTGCGCGGACGATGGCGGCGTCGCGTGGCTCGACGTCCATGTGCTGTACGAAGGAGCGGTCGATCTTCAGGTCGCCGGCCGGCAGTGTACGCACGTAGTGGAGCGATGAATGGCCGACGCCGAAGTCGTCGATCGCCAAATGCACTCCGATGCCGCTCAGCGAGGCCAGGACGCGCCGCGCGCGTTTGGGATCGCTCATGACGGCCGTCTCAGTCACCTCGAGCCAGAGGTGCTGCGGTGCCACACGACAGTCCCTGAGGATCCGGGTGACGCGGTCGACCAGGGCCGAGTCGCGAAGGTCGATCGCCGAGAGATTGAGCGCTACGTCGAGCTCCATACCTGCGTTCGCCCACGCCCGACGCTGCCTCAGGGCCTTCATGAGCACCCAGGCCGTGATCTCCGAGACGAGGCCGTTCTGCTCGGCCATGGGGATGAAGTCGCCGGCGGGCAACAGGGTGCCGTCCGACAGCGGCCAGCGCACGAGTGCCTCCAGCCTGTGTACGCGCTCCGTGGTCAGATCAAGAAGAGGCTGGTAGTGGAGGGTCAGGGCACCGACGGCCACGGCGGTGCGGAGGTCCTTGATCAGTTGCAGTTGCTCAGGGCTGTTGGGGTCGCTTTCGGCGCAGTACATCGACACGCCCTGCGAGCTTCCCTTGGCCTGGTACAGCGCTACGTCGGCATGTCGCAGGAGGGTGCCGGCGTCCTCACCGTGAGTGGGACTCACCGCGACGCCGATGCTGCTGGACACGGCCACCCGCGGGGGCTCGAGGTCGACGTCCTCGACGAGTCTGTCCCGGAGCTTCATGGCCAGATCGACGGCGTCCTCGGCGCCGCAGTCGGGGAGGATGACGGAGAACTCGTCGCCGCCGAGTCGGGCGACGACGTCGCTGCCTCGCACTGCCTCGGCAAGCCGCTGACCCATCGCGCGCAGGAGCTTGTCGCCGGTCTCATGACCGTAGGTGTCATTGACGTGCTTGAAATTGTCGAGGTCGATGATCAGCAGTGCCAGTTGCCCGCTCCTGCGCCGTCGCAGGGCCAGCAGCTTCTCGATGTGTTCGTGGAGGAGCATCCGGTTGGGAAGCTCTGTGAGGCCGTCGTGCAGGGCGCGATGGCGAAGCTTGTCTTCGAGATGCCTGCGCTCGCTGACATCCCGCAGCGTCACCACGTACCCGGCCGTTCGAGAGTCGGCCGTCAGCGGCGCTGCCAGCAACTCGATGAAGCGTGTCATCCCCGCGCGGTCGCTCACAGTCACCTCCAGAGCCCCGCGCTGCACCATGTCGGCAAGAGATGGAGGTCGGCCGGTGTCACGAGGCTGCCGCTCCAGCAGGTACTCCAGGTCATGACCGACGACGGCCTCCTTGTCGCCGAGGAGCTCCAGAGCGACGGTGTTCGTCGAGAGGATCCTGCCGCGCACGTCGAGGACCAGGACGCCGTCGCGCATGCTCTCGATGACGGCATCACGGGCGGCGGTGACCAGCCCGGGGTGGGTGTCGAGGATCCGCAGGCGGACGAGGCCGACGCCGACGAGCAGGCCGCTGAGGGCGATGGCCGGAGGCGTCAGGTCGTAGCCCTCGAGGGGCACCAGTCGCAGGATCGACAGCAGGTTCGCGAGCCACGGCAGTGCCACTGCGATGACGATCAACACCATCCGGCCGGTGAGCGTCGGTGAGCGTCGCAGGACCGTGGTGAGCAGGACGACGGAGCCGACGCCCAGGCATGCGTAGGCATATGTCGCCTGGACCCAGAACCAGGGCCCATGCTCGACGGCCAGGGGGCCGCGAACGTCGTTTGCCGTCGCGTCAATCGATGACCACAGCAGCGGGACATCGGGACTCAGGAAGACGAGGACGATCGTCACCACCGGCACGGCGTAGGCGGCCGCGATCCAGGACCGCGATTCCGGGGACAGACGCCCGGTGAAGGTGAGTGAGAAGAGCAGCCAGCTCGGCGGCACCGTTGCCACGCCGAGATATTCCAGCTGGGCCCAGAAAGCCGTGCCGGCGAGGGTGCTGCTCATGACTTCGCCGAGCACGGCGACGCACCAGATCGCGGCGCCGGCCATCATGGCTGCGAGGTACCGGACTCCGGGAACGTGCCGGCGTCTCGACGCCGCAGCGGTTACCGCGAGCGAGGCCGCGCCGGCGACGCCGGTGACCACGAGATACGCGAGTGCGCGCACCACGCCAAGCCGAACA
>DIWP01000032.1 GCA_002423545.1 Thermoleophilia bacterium UBA6103 | reverse complement strand
TCTTCCAGGTGCTCTTCTACAGCGTGTTCGCCTGGATCTTCGTGACCAAGCTGCCGCCGCTCTTCGGGCTCGAGGGCTCGGCGGTGGACGTGAGCATCGGTCAGATCGCGCAGAGCGTCGCCATCTACCTCGGCATCCCCTTCGTCGCCGGCATGCTGACCCGCTACGTGGGACTCAAGACGAAGGGCCGCGAGTGGTACGAGACCGGGTTCATTCCCCGCATCAGCCCGCTGACCCTGATCGCCCTGCTGTTCACCATCTTCGTGATGTTCAGCCTCAAGGGCGAGACCATCGTGGAGGTGCCGCTCGACGTGGTGCGCATCGCCATGCCGCTGCTGTTGTATTTCGTCATCATGTTCCTGGTGAGCTTCTGGATGGGGAAGAGGGTCGGCGCCGACTACTCGAAGACGGCGACCCTCTCGTTCACGGCGGCCAGCAACAACTTCGAGCTGGNNGTGCCGGTGCTCATCGGCCTGGTGAGCGTGGCCCTGTTCTTCCAGCGCCGCTACTTCGCGGCGCGGCCGGCGGCGGCTGCGGCAGCCGCCGGGTCTGGGACTGGGGGTGGGGCGCTCGATGAGGCCGGGCTTGTGCAGGCCGCCGAGGAGGCCGGCGGCTGCAGTACCGTGGGTTGCGACGTGGCCGGTCGACGCAGGGCGCCCTGACCGTGCGCGCGGCGTGCGGCTGTCGCCACGCCGGCCACGGCGCGATCGGTCACCGCCCAACGGCGCACGACGGACCCGCTTCGTCCGTCGTGCGGGGAGCGGTGCTCACGCGCCGCTAACACGCGGGCCATAGAGTCGCCGCGCGCGACCGCGCGCACCGGGCGCGATGAGAGCCCCAGCGAGGCATCACAGCGTGGCGGTCAAGGGAGTCTGACAGCAGCGACAGGGGGCGTGACGCCGTGGGTAAGCCGCGAGTCCTGTTCATCTGTACCGGCAACTCCGCTCGCAGTCAGATGGCGGAGGGCTTCCTGCGTCACCACGCCGGCGACGAGTACGACGTGTACAGCGCCGGACTCGAGCCGCGACCGGTGAACCCTCTGGCCGTGGACGTCATGCGCGAGGTGGGCATCGACATCTCGGGTCAGACATCGAAGGGTGTGCGCGACTACCTCGGCAGGGTGCACTTCGGCTTCATCATCACCGTGTGTACCGACGCCGAGCGGGAATGCCCGATCTTCCCCGGAGTCAGCATCAGGCTGCATTGGCCGTTCGACGATCCGGCCGCGGCGGCCGGCTCTGACGACGAGCGCCGGCAGGTGTTCCGCCGTGTGCGCGACGAGATCGACGCCGCCGTCAGGGCGTGGCTCGCGGAGCGGCGCCGGGCGTAGCTTCCTCGTGCACTGCACGGCGCCGGGCGAGCCGGTCCAGCGCGAGGACCAGGCCCAGTCCGGCGAGCGCCAGCAGGAAAGCCCAGAGGATCTCCAGGTTGAAGGCGCCGTCGACGGTCCACGGCGGCAAGGCGTTGCCGGCCGTCTCGGCTGCGTCGCCGCCGGCCGTCTCCGCCTTCCAAGGCCAGATCTTGCGCAGGCTGCCGGCCATGAGTCCGATGAGCAGGGCCACCGTGAGGTCGTGGTAGCGGCGGAAGAGCCAGCCGAGCAGCTGCGCGAAGGTGACCACGCCGACGAGGGCGCCGGCGACGAACACGGCCAGCACTGCGATGTCACGGTCGTTGGCGGCGGCGAGCATGAACTCGTACTTGCCCAGCAGCACGAGGATGAAGGCGCCGGAGATGCCCGGCAGGATCATGGCGCAGATGGCTACGGCGCCACTGATGAAGACGAACCACCAGGTCTCCGGCGTCTCGACCGGCACGGCCCCGACCAGGAAGTAGGACCCCGCGGTGCCGGCGGCGGCGACGAGGAACAGGGTGACGGTCCAGCGCTCGAGGCGACGAGAGACCACGACGATCGACGCCAGGATGAGGCCGAAGAAGAAGCTCCACACCAGGACCGGCTCGTCACGCAGCGCCCACTCGAGCGCCCGAGCGAGGCTGAACACGGCCAGCAGGATCCCCGCCAGGACGCTGATCAGGAAGGCGAGGTCGGCCGTCCGCGCCGCGGCGCGCAGTCGCCCCTTCAGCAGCGCTCTCCAGAACGTCGGTCGACCGAGCTCGCGGATGGCGACGATGAGCCGCTCGTAGATGCCGAGGATGAGAGCCATGGTGCCGCCGGAGACGCCCGGCACCACGTCGGCCGAGCCCATGACGAAGCCGCGCGCCAGGTAGCCGGCGTAGTCGAGGGCGGTCCTCGGACGGTCCTCGGCGGCCGTCGCTCTCGTGCCGGCCACCGTCGGGGTGGCCGCCTGGCCGTGATCGTCGCCGGTGTCGGCGGTCCTGGGGGGAGTCGCGCTCATGGTGCTCCGTCGAAGCTGTCCGCGGCGGGCGGCGGTGTGGTCGCGCTGCACGGCCCCGCCGCCCGGCCGCCTGTCCGGATATCGCGGTGCAGTGTATCGAAAGCCGGCCGGGCGGGCTGTCGGGCCGGCCGGGCGGTCGGTCGGTCGCCGGAACCCACCCGGTCGGTCGCCGGAACTCACCCGGCCGGTCGCCGAAGCCCACCCGGCCGGCCCCGAAGCCCTCCGGCCGGCGCATCGGCCGGCTCGCCGACAACGGGAGCTGCCGGCGGCATGCGGTATGGTTGCACGATGCCGATCACTGCCAGACAGAGGAAGCGATCTGCCGCCGGACCCTGCAGGCGGCCCCAAGCATGCGCTACGAAGGGTCGCGAGGGCCGTGGTGAGCAGCGTGGGCGGCGCGCCTGGTCACAGGCCGCGACGCCCTTGCGGCGCTGCGCCGGCTGCCTGCTCGCGCTCGCCCTGGGCGCGCTGCTGCTGTCGGCGGCGTCGGCGGCGTGGCCGGCCACAGCCGACGCCCGGTCCATCAACGCCTACCGCGGCCTCGGCGCCTGGATCGACATCTACGATCCCTCTCTGTGGGCCGATCCGGTCGCGACCGTGCAGAAGGCGCACCGCTACCACGTCCGCACGCTGTACATCGAGACGGCCAACTTTCATGCATCGAGCGCCATCTTCAAGCCGGCCGAGCTGGGTCAGATGATCGAGGCTGCGCACGCCCGCAACATGCGTGTGGTCGCCTGGTATCTGCCCGGTTTCAAGGACCTCACCCACGATCTGAAGCGCTGCCTGGCAGCGGTGCGCTTCAGGACCCCGAGCGGCCAGCGGTTCGACTCGTTCGCCCTGGACATCGAGTCCAGCGCCGTCGCGAATGCGGCCACGCGCTCCAGGCGCATGATCACGCTGTCCTCGCGTCTGCGCGCCAAGGTGGGCAAGAAGTACACCCTCGGAGCCATCATCCCCTCGCCGGTGGGCATGCGCATGCACGCCTCGTACTGGCCCGGATTCCCGTTCAAGAGCCTGCCGCGCTTCTACGACGTGATCCTGCCGATGGGCTACCACACCTTCCATGTCGGCGGGTATGCCCGTACCTACAACGAGACGCGCGAGAACATCCGCATCGTGCGCGAGCAGACCGGCAGGCCGTGGTGGCCGATCCACCTCATCGGAGGGCTGGCCGCCGAGACGTCGAACCGGGAGATGCAGGCGTTCGTCCGGGCCACCCGCGAGTACGGCATCATCGGCGCCAGCACCTACGACATGGGCACCAGCGGGTCCGAGGACTGGCGGCAGCTGCAGCTGGTGCGGACGAACCCACGTCAGCGCCCGGTGCTGCCGCGCGCAAGCACCTGGGCGCGTCCACTCGGACGGATCCCGAGAAGCGACCGCACGCATCCCAAAGAGGTCTTCTACGAGACCGATGGGATCGCCGCCGGCACGCGCCTGCGCTACCGTGTCTACGACTGTCAGAAGGGTGAAGTGCGACTGCTGGTCAACTGGCATGACATGGGCCGTCTGCCCACCGGCCGTGGCAACAGCTGGAGCGGTCTGCGCACGGTGACGCTGCCGGCCCGGGCGCTCAATGCCAACGGGCGCAACGTCATCGCCTTCGTGGCCCGCGGCAGCTACCCGAAGTGGACCACGTGGGGCATCCGCGATGTCGCGCTCCTGCCATGACGGGGGTCCGCAGGTCTGCGCCGCGGACAGGCCCGCGGCGCACCGATCGCTCAGGAGCCGGGGCATGCTGCACAGGTTGAAGTCCCTCGTCGTTCTCGCCGGCCTCTCGCTCGCCCTCGTGTGGGTGGAGGCGGCCGCCGCGGCGCCACCGGCAGCCGCACAGGCCTCCGGCAATCGCTGGCTTGCGTACATCGTCGTCGGCGGCACGCTCGTCGTGAGCCTCGGCGGCTACATCATCCTCAAGATCTCCGACTACCGTGACCGGGGTCGCGAGGACGACGACGAGTAAGGCGCCGCGACCGGACGCCGGCGAGCGGCCGCCCGGTGGTTGACGAAATACCCCAAGGGGTATCACTGTCTCCGTGGCTGCAGGCCCTCGACATCTGTCGTGAGGGCAGCAGCGGTCGTGAACCTCAGGCAGGAGCGTCGACATGGAGATGCAGGTCAGCTTTCCCGAGAACCTGAAGGTGGTCGCCGACTTCAACGGTTTCACCGTCGAGACCGACCAGCCGGTCGAGGTGGGCGGCGACGGGAGTGCGCCGGAACCGTTCGCGCTCTTTCTCGCCTCCATCGCGACGTGTGCCGGCATCTACGTGGTGCAGTTCCTGAAGAAGCGGGGTCTCGACACCGAGCAGGCCGGCCTCACGCTGCGGTCCATCAGAGGCATGGAGACCGGTCTGGTGGGGACCGTCGAGATCGATCTGCAGTTGCCGCCGGAGTTTCCCGAAAAGTACCGCGACGCGGTCGTCCGCGCCGTGAACCAGTGCGCCGTGAAGCGGCACCTGGCGGCGCCGCCGGAGTTCGTCGTCAGGACGCTCGTCGCGGTGTAAGCGTTCATCGCAGGCCCGGCGACCTGTATCATCGCCGGCAGCGACGGGGAGGAGCGCGTGCGGCATCGCGATCTGGGGCGCACCGGCCTGCGGCCATCGGTGCTCGGTTTCGGCGCCATGCGTCTGCCGGTCGTGACCACACCGGCGGCGGCCGGTATGGGAGCTGTGGAGCGTATCGACGAGGCGGCCGCCGACGAGATGCTTCTGCGCGCCCTCGAGCTCGGCGTCACCTACATCGACACCGCTTACGGCTATCACGACGGCCAGAGCGAGACGTGGCTGGGACGGGCGCTGCGGGACGCCGCCCGGCTCCTGTACGGGGATCGACGCGATCCGGCGGCCGCGCTGCACGCCGAGGTCGCGGTCGCCACCAAGCTTCCGGTGTGGAAGTGCGAGAGCCCCGCCGACTTCGACCGCCTCTTCGCGGAGCAGCTCGAGCGACTGCAGCGTCCGTCGGTCGACGTCTACCTCCTCCACAGCCTGCGTCGCGAGACCTGGGAGCAGGTCCGCGACATGGGCATCCTGTCCTGGGCCGAGCGACAGCTTGCCGCCGGCCGCATCGGTCACTTCGGCTTCTCGTTCCACGACCGCTACGAGGTCTTCACCGACATCCTCGCCGCCAGCGACCTCTGGGACCTCTGCCAGATCCAGCTCAACTACATGGACGTCGACTATCAGGCGGGGCTGCGCGGGCTGCGCGCTGCCGCCGCCCGCGGTCTCGGTGTGGTCATCATGGAGCCGATCCGCGGCGGTCAGCTCGCCAAGAACCCGCCCGCCGTGAGCGATCTCTGGGCGACGGCGCCGGTGCTCCGTTCGCCGGCCGAGTGGGCCCTGCAGTGGGTGTGGGACCAGCCCGAGGTGTCGGTAGTGCTCAGCGGCATGAGCACGCTGCAGCAGGTCGAGGAGAACGCGGGCTTCGCGGCGCGCTCCGGCCCACGGGCGCTCAGCCGTGAGGAGTTGACGCTCATCGCCCGGGTGCGCGACGCATACAGGGCGCTGACCACGGTCCCCTGCACCGACTGCGGCTACTGCCAGCCGTGTCCGCAGGGGGTGGCGATCCCGCAGATCCTGGAGGCGGTCAACGACGTGCGCATGTTCGACGACCTCGAGGGGCAGCGGGAATCGTACACGTGGCTCGAGGAGGAGCGGCGGGCCGACCGCTGCACGGCGTGTGGCGAGTGCCTGGAGCGCTGCCCGCAGGGCATCGATATCCCCACGTGGATGGCGCGCGCCGACGCGATGCTGGCGCCGCAGGGGGAGTAGACGGTGACGATGGGCGGCGTCGGATGAGTGAGCGACCGCTGGTGGTCGGCATCGACGTGGCGGCGTCACGTCCCTGCGTGGGCGTCGCCTTGCAGCCGCTGTCGTCGGGCGGCCGGGTGGGAGTCGCGAGCTGGCACGAGAGTCTGCCTGCGGTGGCAGCCGGGAGCCGGAGTCGCCGGGCGCATGGGGAGCAGGCGACCGGCGGCTCGGGGGCCGGCGAGGGACGCGCCGCAGCAAAGCAGCCTCGGGTCAAAGCACCCCCCGATCTGCTCGACTGGCTCGACGGCCTGCGACCGTCGCCGTCGGTGGTCGCCGTCGACGCGCCGCAGGGCTTCAACCGGCGTCTCCTCGAGAAGCCGGGCGCCGGTGGACATCGGTCCCGGGTCTGCGACTATGAGTTGCTGCGTCGCCGTCTCGGCGTCTACCAGGTGCCGTCACGAGCAGAGGTCGGCGCCGATCCCGGGAAGCTGCCGGCCTGGATGGCGGTCGGCCTCGACATCTTCGCGGCGCTGCGCCGGCGCGGCTACGAGCCGCCGGCCGACGGCGCCCTGCCGGGCGGCCTCGGCCAGCCGCCGGCGATGCTGGAGGTCTATCCGTACGCCGGCTTCGTGAGCCTGCTGGGCCGCACGCTGACGCGCAAGACGACCCGCGAGGGCGCGCGGCTGCGGGTCGCGGCGTTGCGCGCGGAAGGCGTGCTCTGGGACAGGGGCGGCGGCGACGAGTACTACGACCACGACTCGCTCGACGCCCTCGCCGCCGCCCTCACCGGCTGGCGCTTCTTTCAGGGTGCGGCGCATCGCCTCGGCGACCCGCGGGAGGGGTTCATCTGGCTGCCGGTGAGCGCCGAGCGCTTCGACGAGGTGGCCCCGCTGCCCGGGGACGTCACGGAGACCGGTTGAGCCGCGTCGTCCTGGTCTCGAACTCTTCGTGAGACGTTCGCCCAGTCGAGTTGCAGGAAACGCGGGTCCGTGCCGAAACGTTGACAACCACGTGGCGGCGGTCGATGCTGCCCGTACGGGACCAGCGTCGGCAGCTGACTCATCATGGGTCGCGGTGACCGGGGTGGGAGCCGAGGACTCACAGGGGCTCTGAGCCGGAAGCGTCTCCAAAGCGGTGTCGATGGGCAGGGCTGCATGACAGACGACGTACCGATCGGGGCCGAGACCGGCGCACAGTCGGGCCTGCGGCTGCTCGTGGTCGACGACAGCGTCGACGACTTCGACCTGCTCGTGCGCGTTCTGCGCAAGGCGGGGATCGAGCCACAGGCCACTCGCGTCGGATCCGAGCCGGAGCTGCGTGAGGCGCTGTCCGACGGACGCTGGGACGTCGCGGTGGTCGATCACGTCATCCCCGGCTACAGCGGTCCGCAGGCGTTGCAGTTGCTGCAGTCGCAGGCACCGGATCTGGCTGTGGTCGTGGTGTCCGGCAAGGTCGACGAAGAGGTCATCGCCGGCGACCTGAGACTGGGCGCCGACGACTACGTCTTCAAGAGCGGCCTCTCCCGGCTCGTGCCGGCGATCGAACAGGCGCGGCAGGCTGCCGCGGGGCGACGCGACCGGCGCGGCGCCGAGGAGGCGCTGCGCGCCAGCGAAGCGCGCTACCGCCGGGTGGTCGAGGGGACCAGCGAGGGCCTTCTCGAGCTGGACGCCGAGTACCGCATCGTGACGGTCAACGACCGCTGGCTCGAGATGATGGGCTACGGTCGCGCCGACGTGCTCGGTCGCCGGGTGCACGACTTCCTGTTCGAGGAAGACCTGCCCGACCTGAAGGCGAACATCGAGCTGCGGCGGCGGGGCATCGCCGGTCGCCACGAGCGGCGCTTCCGGCGCGCCGACGGGAGCGAGCTGTGGGCGGTCATAAGCGCTGTGCCGAAGACGGCCGGCGACGAGGCGTTCGACGGGGTCGTCGCGCTGTGGCTGGACATCACCGCTCAGAAGGGCGCCCAGAAGACGGTCGCCGATCAGGAGCGATACTACCGCTCGCTCATCCACAGCCTTCACGAAGACGTGCTCGTCATCGACCACGACTATCGCATCACCGACATCAACAACATGGCGCTGCACACGCTCGGGGTCTCTCGGGAAGAGGCCATCGGTCGTCGCTGCCATGAGGTCTCACACCGCGTGGACTCGCCGTGCCATGAACACGGCGAGCGTTGCGGCCTGCGCGAGGTGTTCGCAAGTGGCGAGGCGTGCAACTGCCATCACGTGCATCGTACCGCGGACGGATCCGTCGTCCACGTCGACATCCTCATGGCGCCGCTGCGCGATGAGGACGGCACGGTCAGCCGCGTCATCGAGGCGGCGCGCGACGTCACCGACCTGTTCGTGGCGCAGGAGGCGCTCGGCGAGCACGCCGAGCGCCTGCGACGGACGGTGGAGGGCGCCGTCGATGCCATGGGCTCGGTCGTCGAGATGCGCGACCCCTACACCGCCGGTCACGAGCGCCGGGTGACGTGCCTGGCCGTGGAGATCGCGCAACGGCTGGGCCTCGACGAGCAACGGGTCGAGGGCCTGCGGCTGGCGGGCTCCGTGCACGACATCGGCAAGATCGCCGTGCCGGCCGAGATCCTGAGCAAGCCGGGGCGGCTGCAGGAGTACGAGATGAACCTTGTCAGGACGCACGCCCAGGTGGGCCACGACGTGCTGGCGGCGATCGACTTCGAGCAGCCGGTGGCCGAGATCGTGCTGCAGCACCACGAGAAGCTCGACGGCAGTGGGTATCCCGGCGGTCTGCGCGGCGACGAGATCCTGCTTGAGGCGCGCATCCTCACGGTGGCCGATGTGGTGGAAGCGATGAGCTCCCATCGGCCGTACCGGGCGGCGCTCGGGATGTCGGCGGCGCTGGCGGAGATCCGTGCCGGCGCCGGCACCCGCTACGACGCCGGCGCCGTCGCCGCCTGTGAAGCGGCGATCGCCGACGGGTTCACCTTCGCTCCCGAACGCTGAGCTCCGTTCACAGCTCGATCGCGCCGCCCCGGTCGAACGCCGTGTCCCGCTCGATCGCGCTGCCCCGGTCGAACACCGTGTCCCGGTCAGTCGCGGTCCACTCCGCGAGCCTTGCGCAGGTCTGCGAGGAACGGGCGGAACAGGAAGCTCCTCTCGTCCAGCCGTGCCAGCCGGTCCAGCATCGAACGCGTCACCGTGAAGGCCAGCAGGTCGGGGGGGAGGTAGCCGCGCATGGCGATGTCGGTGGCGCCGACGGCCGCCTGCGGCGCATCGAGGTCCTCGAACGGGTCGACCAGCTCCATGCAGCCGCTCCCGAAGTCCATGAGCACCGGTGTGGGGCCGTCGGGATCGGCGTGATAGTGGGCCCCGATCATGAGGCCGCTGAGCTGGTCGGGGTCCACCAGGAACGTCGCCGTGACGAGGTGCTCATGATGCTCCGGCTTCAGCGGTCCGATGAGCAGATGCTCGTGACGGCGCCGGTAGCCGGGATGGGCGTCCAGCCAGCGGCCCATCAGCTCGCGTGAGTCCTTCAGGCCTTCCTCGTCCGCCAGGAACGTGAGGAACTCCTCGCGGTCGCGATGCTCGATGTCGAAGAGGGCGCGACCGAGCCCCCCGCAGCCGTGTCGGTCCTTCGTGAGGTGGACCGTGTAGCCGCGGCGCCACTGCTCGTAGAAGGCCCAGACGCAGGTGTGGGCGCCGGCCTTGGGCTCCACCAGCGGCTCGAAGGGCGCCGCGTCGGGCGCGTCGTAGAAACCGATGACCGGCTCGGCGATCGCCAGCCGATCGCGGAGCAGCGTCAGGTCCGGATGCGCAGCGCCCATGTCGTCCTCCCGATCGCGGCCTGATGACGGAGCTATCCAAGCATCGTCTGCTGCTTCATGCCAGCTGAGAGCGGTCGTCGGCGGCGGCGCGAGGCGCCGCCCCCTCTGGTATCGTCAGGGACAGTCGTGTCATCGACGGTGCGTCATGGACCGTCTCGATGGGAGTCGGGCAGTGTCGGCTCGTGCATCGAGAGCCCGAGGCCGCACGCGGGAGGAGCATCGTGCGCTGGGGCGTCTTTTCGGACATACACGGCAGCCTCCCGGCGCTGCACGCCGTGCTCGATGAGCTGGACCGGTTCGGCGCCGAACGCTATGCGTACCTCGGTGACCTGGTCGGGTACGGTCCGCACCCCGACGAGGTGGTGGCGACGGTCGCCGAGCTGGAGCCGCTGATCGTGGCCGGCAACCACGACCTGGCGGTCGTCGGCCGCCTGCGCATGGACTGGTTCGCCCCCGTCCCGCGAGCCTGCCTGGAGTGGACCGTGCGGACGGTGCGGCCGGCCACCCTCCGGTACCTGCGCTCGTTGCCGCGCACGGCAGACCTCGGCGGGGTGCGTCTGGTGCACGCGCTGCCGCCCGACTCGGCGACGACGTACCTCACCGCGGCGGCTCTGCCGGAGTTGGCGGCGGCGGCCGGCCGGTGGCCGGAGTCGCTCTGCTTCTGCGGCCACACGCATCGGCCGCAGTGCGTCGCGCTTCCGCCGCGAGTGGTGCCGCCGGGCGAGAGCGAGGACGTGGCCGGCGCGGACGATGCCGCACCGGACGGCGCCACGACGCAGGACGTGTCGCTTGTCCTGCAGCCGCTGCCGGCACGCTGGTGGGCGTCGCCGGCCCCGTACCGGTCGGTCGTCAACATGGGCAGCGTCGGGCAGCCGCGCGACGGCGATCCGCGTGCCTTCTGCGCTCTCTGGGACGACGATCGATTGACGCTGGAATCGCGACGGGTCGCCTACGACATCGAGCAGACCATCGCCGACATGAAGGCCGCCGGACTGCCGGCGGCGCCGGCGCGGCGCCTCCGCGACGGAATCTGAGACGGGAGGAAGGGCATATGAAAGTCGTCGCCTTCAACGGCAGTCCGCGCAAGGACGGCAACACGGCGATCCTCACCGAGACCGTGCTCGAACGCCTGCGTGAGGCGGGCATCGAGACCGAGCACGTCCAGCTGGCCGGCACACGATTGGCCGGCTGCATCGCCTGCCTGAAATGCCGCGAGAACAAGGACCTCCACTGTGCCGTCAAGAGCGACGTCGTCAACGTCTGCATCGAGAAGATGGTGGCGGCCGAGGGCATCATCATCGCCTCGCCGGTGTACTTCGCCGATCTGACGGCCAACACGAAGGCGCTGATCGAGCGCGCCGGCTACGTGACGCGCGGCTGCGACGGCGCCCTGCGGCGCAAGGTCGGCGCCGCCGTCGTGGCGGTGCGCCGCGGCGGCGCCGTGCACACCTTCGACTCCATCAACCACTTCTTCCAGATCAGCGAGATGGTCGTCGTCGGCTCGCAGTACTGGAACTTCGGGATCGGCAACCAGATCGGCGAGGTCCGTGACGACGAGGAGGGCCTGGCCACCATGCGCACGCTCGGCGACACCATGGCCTGGGCGCTGCAGAAGCTGTACGGCTGAGGCTCGACGGAGCTGTGTCGCGAGGGCCGGCCGACCACGGGGCGGGCCGCGGGAGTCCCGTCGAGCACGCGGGGCGGGCCGCGGGAGTCCCGTCGAGCACGCGGGCGGGTGGCCGGCCGGCGCCGCCCGGCGGCGGAAGGACGGCCGGCGCTCGCCTCGACGGGCGGGCGGCGGTAAGCTGACACCGTCAAGCACGAGACGATGATGCGGAGGCACGGCGACCCGGCGTGAGCTGCGGCGCCGGGCGTCGGAAGGGAGACCGCGTGGCGCGTTTCCGGCAACTCAATGTCCATGACTACTGGCGTCACATCGCGGCCGTCCTGCTGCTCGCCGGAGGCATCATCTTCGCCTTCACGGTGCTGCGCGACCGGACGCCGACCTTCTTCCTCATCCTGTTCTTCCTGGCGCTCTTCTGGGCCATCACGTCGATGTTCTCGCGCAACTACGGCTATCAGTGCCAGAAGTGCAAGAAGGTCTTCCGCGTGCCGACCACGGTGAACTACTTCACGCCGTCCGGCGTCGGCAAGAACCCGGACGGCACGTACTATTCTTGGAAGAGCCTGACCTGTCCGCATTGCGGGGCGCGAACCAAGGCCAAGACGCTCAAGAAAGCGGATCTGCGCGGCTCGCAGGTGCTGGTCAACGAGCGACGCACGCGGAAGAAGTAGCGACCCCGGATGCCGTTGCCCGGCGTGTGCCCGGCTGACGGCGTCCCTGGAACGACAGGTCTCTCGCGCCCGACGCCGCCGGTGGGTCGTCAGTCGTGCTCGGGGGGCAGCGCCCCGAGGCGGCGCAGATGGTGCGCGGCCAGCGCCGCCACCTCGTCCGGCGCCGCCGGCACGATCTCCATGGCCGGCAGGCTGCGCAGGATCTGGTCCCCGTAACGCTTCTGCGTGACGCGGTGGTCCAGGACGACGATGACGCCGCGGTCGGTCTCGGTGCGGATGAGGCGACCGAAGCCCTGCCGGAAGCGCAGGATCGTCTCCGGCAGGTAGAACCCGCTGAACCAGTCTTCCCCCGACTCCTCGGCCGCCCGGCGGCGGGCCTGGAAGAGCGGGTCCTGGCGGGGGAACGGCAGCTTGGCGATCACCAGGCAGACGAGAGTGTCGCCGGGGAAGTCCTGACCGGTCCAGAGTGCGTCGACGCCGAGCAGCACGGTGGCCGGGTGGTCGCGCAGCTCATCGGCGAGGGCGGCGGCGCTGCCGTGCACCCCCTGGGCGAGCAGCATCACACCGCCCTCCTGGGCGCAGTCACCGACGGCGCCGGCCACCTGCTCCATGTGGCGGCGGTTCGTGAAGAGCGCCAGCAGGCGGCCGCCGGTGACGTCGACGAGGCGGCGCAGGCGTTCCGCCTGGCGAGCCGGCGCCTCCTCGCCGTCGTAGGGGCACGACGGATCGTGCTCGAGGATCAAGACCGCCTGCCGCGAGTAGTCGAACGGCGACGGCAGCACGCGCTCGTGGACTTCGACGTCGGCGGAGAGGCCGGTCTGGCGGCGATAGTAGGAGAACGAGCCGCCGGCGGAGAGCGTGGCGCTCAGCAGGACGGCGCTGCGCAGGCGCTCCCAGAGCAGCTCGTGCATGGCCCCGGCCGGGGACAGCGGGGCGGCGGTGAGGCGCCAGACGCCGCTGCTTCGGCCCGGGTCTGCGGCCGGACCTCGTGGAGGCTCGATCTCCGCCCAGTACACCGTCTCCGCTCGCCCCGGCTCGGTCAGCTCGTCCAGCAGGTCGGCGGCCGGCAGGGCACGATCGGCGACGGCGCGCGCCGCCGCCGCCTCGCGATCGTCGTCGGGCAGGCACTCGGCGATGCCGGCGGTGGCCGTCCCGAGCGTAGTCAGCG
The DNA here is from genome assembly GCA_002423545.1 of Thermoleophilia bacterium UBA6103. Classification (GTDB taxonomy): domain Bacteria; phylum Actinomycetota; class Thermoleophilia; order UBA2241; family UBA2241; genus UBA6103. The sequence goes on along the minus strand of DIWP01000032.1, from coordinate 14,272 downwards.
TGGCGCCGAGGTCGCTGCAAGCGGCGGCGAAGGGTCCCCAGGCGCCCTCCTCGCGCAGCCCCGGCTGCAGCCAGAGCGACCGGGTATAGCGCGCCGCAGGGCCGTTCGCCGGGCTGCGCGCGGCGATGAGGTCGCCGAGCGTGCCTGCCAGCGCCCGCTCGGCGAGGTCCAGGCGCTGGGCAGCGCTCTCGATATCGTCGACGGCGCGCGTCACGACGGCAGCCTCGTCGGCCGGCAGGCCGCGGGCGGCGGTGCGCAAGCGCCCGGCCAGCGGACGCTGCCGCCCGCGGCCGCGCACTTCACGCAGCAGGTCGCCGACGAGATGCCGGTCGACCTGGCGGCTGAAGGCCGACTGCGCTTCGTCGGGCAGCAGGTGCGCCTCGTCGACGATGACGTCCTCGTGCACCGGCACGGCGCCGGGACCGCTGAGCAGCAGGGCATGGTTGACGCAGACCAGATGGGCGGCTGCGGCGCGCTCGCGGGCGAGGCGCCAGAAGCACGCGGCCCGGGCCGGACACCCGCGGCGCAGGCAGGCGGCGGACGAGGAGCGCACGTCTCGGGCTACCTCGGCCAGCGCCGGCAGCGCCCGCTGAGCACGGAACGGCAGGTTGGAGAGATCGACCTCGCCGCGGGCGCAGCGCCGCTGCAGGTACACCAGAGCCAGCGACCGATCCCGATCGGCAAGCGTGCTTGCGGCGTCCGCCATGGCCTCGTCGAGACGACGCCGACAGACGTAGTTCTCGCGGCCCATGAGTAGCGTCCAGCGCCACTGCGGCGGCAGGAGGCTCTGGACGAGCGGAAGCTCGTGACCGGCCAGCTGTCGCTGCAGGGCCTTCGTCTTGGTGCTGACGATCACGCGCCGGCCTTGGGTCGCCGACCAGAAAGCGGCCGGCACCAGATACGCGAGGCTCTTGCCCATGCCGGTCCCGGCCTCGAAAAGCCCGACGCCGCCGTCACGAAGCCGTTGGGCGACCGCGTCGGCCAGCTCCAGTTGCGCCGGTCGTGGCCGGAAGCCCGGCAGACCGGTCGCCAGGCCGCCGTCCTCGGCGAAGCTGCGGCGCCAGTCGTCGCCGTCGACCGGTAGCGCCGGCGGCTCCGGCGCCGGCGTGGGGGTCTCCCCGGCGGTCTGCGACACCGGCGCTGTCGCGACACCGGAGCGGCAGCCGTCGAGGAGCTGCAGCGGCTGCCAGCGGGCCGCCGAGAGGAGGGCACGCTGGCGCTCGTCGAGAGCCGCGGCACAGGCGGCGAGGCGTACCAGGAGCGCCGCCGTCGCGTGTGCGTCGCTGAGTGCTCTGTGGGTGGGGAGCGGCAGCCCGAGCTGGGATGCCAGAGCGTCGAGGCCGTGCCGGTCGAACTCGGGAAGAAGGAGCAGAGCCGCCTCGAGGGTGTCGAATGAAGGGCCGGATGGTGTAGGCAGGTCGGCGCGAGCGGCCTCGGCGGTGAGGAAGGCGAGGTCGAACCCGATGTTGTGACCGGCGATCACGGCGTCGCCGATGAAGTCGCGCACGGCGGGCCAGGCCTCGGCGAAGGGGGGAGCGGCGGCCAGATCCGCGGCCGTGATCCCGGTGAGCCGCGTCACCTGTGGCGGCGGCGGCCGCAGCGGGTCGACGAGCGTGGAGAAGGCAGCGGCCGGCTCCAGCGACGCATCGAGGCGCACGACACCGATCTCGATGACGCGTTCTGTGGCGGCATCGAGGCCGGTGGTCTCGCAGTCGAGGACCACGATCTGGGGAGGGGTGGCGGCCGGCATCGGCGGCGAGCATAGCAGAGGCCCGGGAGGTCGGCGGGCGACCGCGTGGCGCCGGCGGCCGCCGGCGTGGGACGACGGCATCGATGCGCGCCGTCGCGNNCCGCCGATAGCCGCCGATCAGACTCTCCAGGGCGTCGACCTGCGGGCGCTGCTGATGTCGGCTCGGGCGGCCGGCTCGGCGCCCGGACTCTCGGACGCCAGGCTCCTGGTTCCGCTCAGTTTGGAGCCGGCGCCGGCGGCTCGGCGCCCGTATCCGCGTCGCCGGTGCGGCCGAGGCAGACGGCGGAGAACGTTGCCACGAGGTCGAGGAGCTCGCGGATCGGCGGCGTCGGCGGACGCACGAGCGTGAGCGTCACGGCAAGGTCGCTGGGGAGCGGTGCTCGCGCCACAGCGACGTGTGCCTTGCCCTGGCCGGCGGCGCGGGCGCTGCCGGTGACTCCGGCGGAGCGCCCGGCGGCGGCGGCCACGCAGGAGACGGCGCCGAACGCCCGGCAGACCATGTCCGCCAGGTCGGCGAGAAAGACGTCGGTGGACGCCGACCCGGCCAGCGCCGGCAACCCGTGTCTGAGGGTGCTCTGGACCCGGCGCACGGCGGCCAGCTCGCGCTCGCTCTGGCGGATCGAGGTGACGGTGCGTGCATTGACCATCGCCACCGCCGCCTGATTGGCGATCGCCCGGGCCATGCGCAGCTCCTGGCGCGTCCGGCGGCGCCCCTTCTCGTGTCTGATCGCTTCAAGCAGGCCGATGCTGCGGCCCTGGTAGACCAGCGGCACGAGCAGCATGTGGGCGTCGTTCTCGATGCTCAGGGCAGCCACTTCGGCCGCATCGGCGGCGGGGTCGTCGCGATCGACCTCGACGACTTCCTGCTCCTCGATGATGCGCCGGGTGAGCGGGTAGTCCTTGAGGCGGTAGGGGCCCAGCGGCGGCCAGCGGCGCCCGCTGCGGTCGTAGTCGGCGATGATGCGGACGAGCTGCTCGTCGGTGTCGAGCTCGTAGATGGTGCAGTAGTCGCAGTCGAGGACGCAGGTCACCTGTCGGGAGATCTCCGCCAGCAACTCCGGCAGCTCGAGCTTGCTGCCGAGCGCGATGGCCGTGTCTACGACCGTCTCCAGCTCGCGCTCGCGTGCCCTTCTGGCGGCCAGCCGGTCGCCGTCGGCGATGCGCCGCGCCAGGTCGTCGAGGTCTTCGGTGCTGATGCGACGGTGGCCGCCGGGCGTGCGCGTGCAGGGCAGCAGGCCGCTGGCCGTCCAGCGACGGATAGTGACGGGGGAGACACCGAGACGCAGGGCGGCGCGCTGTACGCTCACATACATTGCGGCGAGCCTACCGTCCGGCCGCAGGTGCGAGCAAGTCTTTGATCAAATTCCAGTTTCGTCTGATCGGTTCTTGATGAAGTTCTCTACTCGCGCAGGATGGTCGTCAAGGCCGACGCAGCGGCCGAGCAGACCAGCGTGAGCAGCTGTGTCTGCCCGTCGGTGGCGGGTCCCTGAAGCGTGGCGGTGACCACCAGGTCACGGCCGTGACAGGGCGCGGTCGCGGTCAGCAGGTTGACGGTGTCGCTGCGCAGCCCGACGGCCAGACCGCCGCTGCGGCGCGCCCGCCAGCGCGGGGCGGCGGCGCCGGCGCTCTGATCGTCGTAGCTGGCCACGCTAGACGACGCCGAGAGGGCCTCGCAAGCCAGGGTGGCGGCCTCCTTGAGCAGACCGGGGGTCGCGGTGTGCGCCACCAGCCGCGGGATGGCGGTGGCGATCTTCTCCATCGAGAAGCATACCTGCGAGAGGCCGGTGCTCGAGCGGCGCAGGCGGGCGACCAGCTTGGCGTTGTCCAGCGCTACCGCCGCCTGGGCGGCGACCGAGCGGCAGATCCGCAGCTCCTGCGGCGAGTAGCGGCGCTCGCGCGAGCGGTCCTCCAGCTCGAGGAGGCCCATGGGCCGGTCGTTGGAGACGAGCGGTACGAGCGTGGTGCTCTTGAGGTCGGAGCGTCTCAGGTAGGCCAGATAGGCCGCATCGGCGTGACGGTCGCTGACGTTGACGGTCTGCATGCGCAGGTCGCCGAAGACGTACTTGAGGGTCGGGAAGCGCTTGAGCGGGTACGGCTCCCACTCCGGGATGCGACGGCCGTCGCGCTCATAGAAGGCGAGCATGGTGATCATCTGCGTCTCGCGGTCGTACTCCGAGATGGCACAGCGGTCGCAGTCGAGCAGGCGGGTCATGTGACGGGCGATCTCGGCGATGAGGCTGGAGAGATCGAGGTGCCGGGAGAGGGCGAGCGAAGTGTCCATGAGCGTCTCGAGCTCGCGCTCGCGGGCCGAGCGGGCGGCGACGGCGGGCTCGGCCTTCACCAGCGTCAGCAGTTCCTCGACGTCCTCCTGCTTGATGCGGCGGTGGCCACCCGGTGTCCGGGTGCAGGGGAGGAAGCCGCTGGCCGTCCAGCGCCGGATGGTGTGTGGCGAGACGCCGAGCTTGCGGGCCGCGATCTGGACGCTCAGGTAGGTGGTCATGCAAGGACGGTATGCAGGAAGGCCGGTGCGGTCAAGCGAGTGCGGCGGCCGGCGTCCTCTGGTCGCGGCCCCGAGCGGCGCTCGGATACCATGGAGACAAACGTACGGAAGGGATGGTGACCGCTGTGGCAGTGCGCGTCCGTGCGGTCGTGCGCGAGCTTCGCGGCTACCCACGTCAATACTGGATCCTGGTTGCCGGCACCTTCGTCTACGTCGGCGCCGCGGCACTCGGGTTTCCCTACGAGGCGATCTTCCTGCGCCGCACGCTCGGCGCCTCGCTGAGCTGGATCGGCATCCTGTTCGGGGTCGTGCCGCTGGTGGTGATGCCCCTGCAGGTATGGGGCGGCGCGCTCACCGACCGCATCGGCCGGCGCTGGATGATCAGCGCCGCCGCCGTCAGCGCCGTCGTGTGGTTCGTCGGCTTCGCCTTCTCGCAGACGCTGTGGCAGGTCGGCGTCCTGGTGGCCATGGAGAGCGTCCTCGGCTGGCCGCTCTATCAGACGGCCAGCGGCGCCATGATCGCCGACCTCATCCCGCCCGAGCGACGGGCGGAGGCGTTCAGCATCTCGCGGGTGGCCATGAACGCCGGCGTGGTCGCCGGTCCGGCGTTGGGCGGGCTGGCGCTCGGCGCCGGTCTGAGCTTCCGGCAGCTTTTCCTGGTGGCCGCCGGCGGATGCTTCATCTTCCTCATCGTGACGCTTCTGGGCATCAGGGAGACGCGGCCGGAGTCGGCGGTCCGCCAGCGGGACGATGATGCTCCGTACGGCTATCGCATCGTGCTCGCCGACCGGCGCTTCCTGGCGTTCTGCGGCATCTCGCTGCTGCCGGTGTCGTTGTTCGGCATCTTCACCTCCATGTATCCGGTCTTCATCACCGACACGATCGGCGTGCCGTACAAGACGTGGGGGCTCCTGCTGGCGCTCAACGCGCTCATGGTGGCGATCGTCCAGTTCCCTCTGGTGCGGGGTCTGCGGCATGCCGACAAGCTCGTGCTCATGGCCCTCGCCAGCGTCCTCATCGGTCTCGCCCTGGGTCTGACGGCGTTCGTCTACTCCCTCTGGCCGCTGGTGGTCTTCGTGATCCTCATGAGCTTCGGCGAGATGCTGCTCTCGCCGATCGCCACCACGATGGTCTCGGACATGGCCCCCGAGGAGGTGCGCGGCCGCTACATGGGCGTCTGGGCGCTCATCTGGAACGGCGGCATGGGCCTCGGTCCGGCGCTGGCCGGGGTCTCCATGGACGGCCTCGGCAGCCGGCAGACCTTCTCTGCCATGATCCTCTTCGGCGCTGCCGGCGCGGTCGGCTATCTGCTGCTGCGTGCCGGGATCCGGCGTCGCGATCAGGCGGGACCGGGGGCGCGCGACGGTGCCCCGCTCGGTGAGGTCTGACGGCGCCGGTCCGCGAGCATCCCGGCAGCGGAAGCCGGAGCGCGACGGTACTGTTCTGTCCCCGCCGTCTGGTAGCATGCGCTCGCCTTGGCAGGAAAGGCCGACGCGTGGAGGGGATCTGAGAGCCTTTGAATCCGAGGCGGCCGCAGCGACCGATGGGTCGGGCGCCACGACGCGAGTCGTGCCATCCGTCTCGTGTGGCCTCTTCACCGACCCCGGCGCGACCGCGATCCTGGCGGCGCTCCCGTGTGGCGCCCTGCTCTGCGATCCGGGCACCGTCATCATCTCAGTCAACCGGCCGGCGGCCGGGCTGCTCGGCCGTGACGCCGATGAGCTCCGCGGCCGCCGCATCGACGACCCGGCGCTCTGGCCGCCGGGCCTGCTGGCCGCCGATGGGCGGCCCATCGAGGCGCCAGATGTCGCCGTCGAACGGGCCCCGGGGATGGGCGGCCTCATCCGCGAGCAGGTCATCGGCCTGACGCCGGTCGGCGGTCAGGCGGCGACCTGGGTCACGTTCAGCGGGCGCGAGGTCCGCGGCGCAGACGGACGTCTCGACGCCGTCGTGTGCCTTCTTCTGGAGCTCGGCGACATCCACCGCTCCACCAGAGAGCTGTGGGCGCGGGCCGGGCGTCTGCGCCATCTGCTCGACAGCGTACCGGATACGTACGTGGTGCTCGACGCCGCCGACCGCATCGCCGAGTGGTACGGCGGCGAGGCGCCGTTCCTCGATCACCGGCACGGCCGCCTGATCGGCACGGAGCTCATCGACTTGCTGCCGCCCGATTGCGTGCAGACGGCTGTCCAGGCGTTCGCCGAGGTACGCAGCGGCCTGCCCGCCTCCAGCTTCGACTTGGCCTGGGAGTCGGCCGATGGGGCGCGCTTCGGCGAGGCCTTCTGCCGGCTGCTGCCGGACGGCATGCTGGCGGTCATCGTCCGCGACGTCACCGAGCGCTGGCAGGCCGAGGAGGAGCTGCTCACCATCGAGGAGCAGTACCGGCTGCTGGCAGAGAACGCGCACGACGTCATCACCCGCCTGCGTTGCCGTCCGGTACCGCGGGCCGAGTACGTGTCGCCGTCGGTGGAGCGTCTTCTCGGATACGCCCCCGAGGCGTTCTACCGCGACGACACGCTCCTGTTCCGGTCGCTGCACCCCGATCATGTGTCGACGGCGCGCGCCATACTCGCCGGCAGCTGGGACTTCGAGCGCCCCTGGGAGGTCTGCTACCGCCATCGCGATGGCCACGAGGTCTGGGTGGAGCAGCAGATGACGCCGGGCTACGACGCCCGCGGCGTCCTTGTGACCATCGACACGGTGTCTCGCGACGTCACCGAGCGCCACCGGCAGGCCGAGCTGCTGCGCGAGAGCGAGGCCCGCTTCCGTCTTCTGGCGGCGCCCGATCACGACGTCATCTGGCAGCTCCGCCTGCATCCCGAGAGGCGCTACGAATACGTCAGCCCGTCGGTCTCCCGTCTGCTCGGCTGCACGCCCGAGGAGATCATGTCCCAACCCCATCTGCTCGAGGATCTGCTGTACCCCGAGTCGCTGCCGCAGGCCGAACGCGGGTGTCGCGGCGAGCTGGCGCCCGACGAGCTGCAGGTGCTTCATTGGCGCACGCGGGACGGTGGCGAGGCCTTCACCGAGGGCCACGTCACCACCGTCCGTGACCAGGACGGACGGCCGCTGATCGTCCAGGGCGTCGCGCGCGACGTCACCCGCCGCGTGCAGGCGGAGCGGGCGCTGCGCGAGATACGGCAGGAGCGTCAGCTGGAGCTGACCGTGCGCGAGATCCTGCTCACGGCCGCCGACGACCAGGTGTATGCGCAGCTCATCGACGCCGTCTGCGCGGCCACTGGAAGCCGGCATTGCATCGTCCTGTATGTCCGTGACGGCAGGGTCGCCTGCCCGTCGTCGGCCGCCGGCCGGTGGTGGCACGACGGTGAGGGCGGTGGGCGCATGGCGCACCGGTCGTCACAGGAGCCGTGGGGCCGGGAGATCTTCGATCGGGCGCTCTTCGCGGGCCGCTCGACGATCGTCGAGCGGCCCGCCGGCCTGGCGGTCGGTCCCGTCCCGCTCGAGCGGGTCCTGATCACCCCGATCGTCTCTCGTGGCGCCCCCATCGGGCTCGTGGCCGTGGCCGACCGCGACAGACCGTACGATGTAGACGTGGTCGAGCTTCTGGAAGGCGTCGCGGCCCAGATCGGCCCTTTGCTCGACGCCCGTCTGGGCTTTCGTCACTGAGGCGCCGCGGCCGTCGCCGAACGGCGCGCCGTTCGGCGGCAGGCGCGCGGTCAGGCGGGGACGCCGGCCAGGTCGGCGAGGTGCGTGGCGGCGTCGAGGACGCGCTCCCGCGACCCCAGCGCCTGAAGCCAGCGCGGCGGGATGGCGTCGAGGCCGAAGTGGGCGCCGGCGAGAGCTCCGGTCACGGCGCCGGTCGTGTCGGCGTCGTTGCCCAGGTTCACCGCCAGCACCACGGCCTCTTCGAAGCTCTGCGTGTGCACGGTGCACCAGATCGCGGCGCGCAGCGTGTCGAGCACCGCCGCCGACGAGTGGATCTCTTCCGGCTCCGCGACGGCCGCCTCGCGCAAGGCGGCGCTGACGCGGGCGTCTTCGTCGTCGTAGTGGGACGCCACCGCCAGGAGTGAGCTGCGCAGGCGGCCGTCCAGGGCCTCGGCGACGAGGTCGTTGAACGCGGCGCAGGCCCAGCCGGCGAGGCGGTCGAAGTGGGTCAGGGCCGACTCCCGCAGTGTGATGTCGCGCAAAACGTCGGCGTCGGACCTGTAGAGAAGTGCGATGGGGACGCACCGTGCCAGGCTGCCGTTGCCGGCCGTGGGACTGCCGAGGATCTCGTGCGCGCGCCGGGAGGCCAGGTCGAGCGACGTGCCGGCGCGCAGGCTCAGGAGCACGGTACGCACCGTGAGGCTGACGTCCTTGGGACCGCCGGCGAACCACTCGAGGTAGCGGCGCGCGATGTCCTCGGGGTCGAAGCGGCCGGTCGCCACCAGGCTTTCGGCGAGCGCCAGCGTCATCTCGGTGGCGTCGGTGCTCTCGCCGGGAGCGACGTCGTGCGGACCGCCGCCGACCATCTCGGTGAGGACCCCCCAGCGCTCCGCGATCTGGTCGGGGCTGAGAAACTCGGCCGGCGCCCCCAGGGCGTCGCCGACGGCGAGCCCCAGCAGCGTTCCGAGGTAGCGTCGACGAAGTGGAGCGATGTGTCCTGCCATGCGGCTCAGCGCAGCAGGTCGCGGACGACGCGCTCCACGAAGAGCGCCTGAGCCGGGAGGTCGGAGGCGGCGATGCGCTCGTCGGCGGCGTGCTCGCGGTCGCCCATGGCCACCGCATCCTCGGCGAAGAACGGGCAGAAGCCGTAGGCGGTCAGGTCCGGCTGGGCCTCGCGGAACCAGCGCGAATCGGTGAAGCCGCAGAGTACCGTGGGCAGCAGGTCGGCCTCCGGCACCATGTCGCAGAGCGTCCGCCTGAGGCTGTCGCCGAGCGGCGAGGCCGGCGACGACCGGTTGCCCTCGATGTAGTCGACCATCTCGAAGCGCCAGGCATCGCCCAGACCGGCCAGGGCGGCGTCGATCTCGCGCCGCACATCGGCCTCGGTCTGTCCCGGCAGGATGCGGCAGTCGACGGTGACCTCCGCGTGCGAGGGGATCACGTTGACCGCCTGGCCGCCGGCGCGGGCGATGGTCGGGGAGAAGGTGATGCCGAGCAGCGGTTCGACCAGGTACGCGGTCTCGCTGCCGGCGGCGTGCAGCTCTGCCAGGGCGGACCGTGCCCGCCACGGGTCTTTGAGCCGTCCGGCCAGGTCTCCGTCTCCCACCAGACGGTCGATGTAGGCGGCGGTCTGTGCGTCGACGGCAGCCGGCAGGTCGTGGTCGGCCAGGGCGCCGATGACGCGTCCCATGAGCTCGACGGCGTTGAGCCGATGCAGCGGCACCGAGCCGTGACCGCCCTTGCCGCGCGTATGGATGGTGAACTGGGCGCAGCCCTTCTCGCCGTTGGTGAAGGTGTAAAGGCGGCGGCCGTCGATGGTGACGTAGTATCCGCCGCCTTCGTTGAGCAGGTAGTCGCAGCGTACGAGCTCGGGTCGCTGCGCGTTGAGCCAGCGGGCGCCGCAGAAGCGGCCGTTCTCCTCGTCGGCGGTGGCCGCGTAGACCAGCTCGCCGGCGAAGTCGGCGCCGCTGCGGGCGAGGCGCGAGAAAGCGACCGCCTGGGCTGCCACCTGGCACTTCATGTCGAGCGCGCCGCGCCCCCAGACGTAGCCGTCGCGCAGCTCGGCGGAGAACGGCGGCAGCGTCCATTCGGCGGGCTCGGCCGGCACGACGTCGAGGTGGCCCAGCAGAAGCAGCGTGGGGCCGTCACGGCGGCCGCGCAGGCGGGCGATCAGATTCTGGCGCCCGGGCAGCTCGCCGGCGATCTCCGTGTCGATGCCGGCGGCGGCGAAGTAGTCTGCCAGCAGGCGCGCAGCGACGGTCTCGTTGCCGGGCGGGTTGGTGGTGTCCACGCGCAGCAGGCGGCGGAAGAGGTCGAGCGTCTCGCGCTCGAGGTCGCTCCAGACGGTGGTGGAGAGGCCGAAAGGACTCACGGTGCTGCCCCCTGCCGCGCTGTCGTCGCTGTTCGTGACTGCCGATGGCAGGTGCATGATATCCGTTGGCGGCCGTCGTGTGCTCGCCTCATCCGCAGAGCGGCGCGCGGCGGCGCGGTATCATCGCCGGTGTCGCTGCGGGCGGCCAGGACGACGTCGAGGTGGAGGGGATCATGAGGATCGCGGTCATCGGTGCCGGAGCCATGGGGCAGTGGGCGGTCAAGGAGCTCGGCATGACCCCGGACGTCGAGACCATCGTCGTCGGCGACGTGGACCGCGCGCGGGCCCAGGCGGTGGCGTCGGAGAAGGGCGGCGGCAAGGCGACGGCCTGCCTGGTCGATGCGTCGGAGGAGTCGCATGCGAGCCTCGCCGAGGCGCTGACCGGCTGCGACGCGATGGTGAACGCCACCCAGCACTTCTGGAACCTCAACGTCATGCGGGCGGCAGCGTCGGCCGGCGTGCACTACACCGACATGGGCGGCCTGTTCCACGTCACCCGCCGACAGGTGGAGCTCGACGGCCTGTTCAAAGAGGCAGGCGTCACTGCCGTGATAGCCATGGGCGGCGCTCCGGGCGTCACGAACATCCTCGCCAAGCACGGCGCCGAGCAGCTCGACACCGTCGAAGAGGCGCATGCCCTGTGCGGCAACGTCGACCACACCGACTGGAGCGCCTATCCGGGCTGGGTGCCGCCGTACTCGCTCGAGACGCTCTGCGACGAGTTCAGCGTGGCCGCTCCGCAGTACATCGACGGCACCTGGGACGAGAGCATCAAGGGCGGCGAGCGCGAAGAGCTCATCGACTTCGGTCAGCCGGCCGGCCTGCTGGAGGCGCATCACACGATCCATTCGGAGCCGTTCACCTTCCTGCATACCTGGAAGGACCGCGGTCTGCGTTCGGCTACGTTCAAGCTCTCGCTGCCAGCCGAGTTCACGGCCCAGATGCGGTTCCTCGACCGCATCGGCATGACGCGCACCGACGAAGTGGACGTGAAGGGCGCCGCGGTACGGCCGCGCGACGTTCTGCTGAAGGTGGTGAGCGAGCTGCCGCGGCCGAGCGGCGATGTGGTCCTCGACGACGTCGACTACCTGCTCGGCGTGCTCCGCGGCCGTAAGGACGGCCGTTCGGTCGAGTGGCGCGTGCGGGCGGTGGTGCCGGCCAGCAAGGAGCACGGAGCCGGCGGCGGCGACGTCGACACCGGCATCCCGCCGGCCATCGTGGCCACCATGCTGGCGTCGGGCGAGATCGCCGGCCCCGGCGTGTTCGTGCCCGAGCAGGTGGTGCCGTGCCGGGAGTTCTTCCGTCGTTTCGCCCGCTGGGGAGTCACCGTCGACGCCCAGATGAGGGAGATCGTGGCGGCTCCGTGACGGGCACCCAGAGTGCCGACGGCAGCTCGTACGCACGGGCGGCCGGTCGGACAGGAGTGCAGGCATCGGGACAGAATCATGGGGGCATGATGGAACCGCTGCGACTGCTCCTGGTGGAGGACTCCGACGACGACGCGGAGCTTCTCCTTCGCGAGCTGCGCAAGGGGGGGTTCGAGCCCAGTCCGCGCCGGGTGTGCGACGCCGCCGGGCTGCGCGCCGCGCTCAGCGCCGGTGAGTGGGATGCGGCGGTCCTCGATTACAGCCTGCCCGGGTTCCACGCACCGCTGGCACTGACCCTCTTCCGTGAGCTGCAGCCCGATGTGCCGGTGATCGTGGTGTCGGGGGCGGTCGGCGACAAGACGGCCGTCGAGACGCTCGAGGCCGGCGCCTGCGACTACGTCCTCAAGGACAACCTGACACGGCTGGCGCCGGCGCTGCGCCGCAGCATCGGTCAGGCGCGAGCGCGGCGCGAGCATTTGCTGGACAGGGTGGCGCGGGACGTGTCGGAGCGCCGCTACCGCCTGCTCTTCGAACGCAGCCTCGCCGGGGTCATGGAGACGACGCCGCAGGGGCGCATCATCGCGGCCAACCCGGCGCTCGTCGAGATGCTCGGCTACACCTCAGCAGAGGACCTGGTCGGGCGCCCTGCCGCCGAGCTCTACTGGGACGGCGGCGAGCGCCGCCGCCTGCTCTCAGCGCTGCGTGACGACGGCTCGGTGAGCGGCTGGCAGCAGCGCCTGCGACGCGCCGACGGCCGCGAGCTGTGGCTGCTGGCCGACATCGTCGGCGTCACCCACGATGACGGCAGCGCGTCCCTGGTCGGTGTGGCGCTCGATGTCTCGGAGCTGCGCGCCACTCAGGAGAGCCTGGCCGCGAGCCTCGGTCAGCTGCGGCGCACGTTCGGCGAGACCGTCGAGTGCCTCGCTTCGCTGACCGAGCTGCGTGATCCGTACACGGCCGGCCATCAGCGGCGCGTGGCCCAGCTCGCCGAGGCGATCGCGGCGCGCCTCGACGTCGACGAGGAGTGCCTCGAAGGCCTGAGGGTCGCCGCGACCGTGCACGACATCGGCAAGATGCACGTCCCGGCCGAGATACTGGCCCGGCCGGGCCGTCTCTCCGATGTCGAGATGGCGATCATCCGGCAGCATCCCCGCACCGGGCACGAGATCCTGCGTTCGGTGGCGTTCCCCTGGCCGGTGGCCGACATCGTGCTGCAGCACCACGAGCGGCACGACGGCAGCGGCTATCCGCACGGCCTGTCCGGTGACGGCCTGTTGCTCGAGGCCCAGATCCTGGCGGTCGCCGACATCGTGGAGGCGATGTCCTCGCACCGGCCTTATCGGGCCGCGCACGGCATCGAGCACACCCTGGCCCACGTGCAGGGTCTGGCGGGGCGCTCGTTCCGGCGCGAGATCGCCGACGCGTGCCTGCAGGTGTGGCGCGACGACCGGTTCGCCTTCAGTGCACCGGAGCGGATCGGGACGGCACGGTCGTCGGCCGACGCCGCATCCGGCCCGGCGTGAACCGCGGTCCGACGCCTGCCGCGGCGTGACCCGACACCCGCGGCGACTTCAGTCGCAGCCGGCTGCCCGCGGCTGTCGCGCCGTGCTTCACTCGTCCGCGAGCAGCAGCGTCATCTGGCGCGCGTTGCGGATGCCGACGTCGCGGTAGTTGTTGTTGAACAGCACGTGGACCTCGTCGGCGGAACGCGCCAGCTCGCGGATGCGAGGCACCCACTCGCGCAGCTCGTCTTCGCTGTAGAGGTAGTTGAAGCGGTCGGCGGCGGTCGCCGTGCGTGCCGTCCACGTATCGGCGTTGCGGCCGTGCAGGCGAACGTAGGCCAGGCCCGACGTGGCCGCCGCCACCGGCGGCGTGCTGGTGGGGAAGCCCTGCGGCTCGTCGACGCTGACATAGGCCAAGCCATGGCGCTCGAGCCAGGCCAGCGTGCGCCCGGCCGTCTGTGGCTCCATCCAGCCGCCGCCGCGGAGCTCCACCGCGACTCTGTCCGCGGGCAGATGCTGCCCCAGCTCCGCTATGTATGCGGCGTTGCGGCGATCGCGGCGGAACCAGGGCGCGAACTGGAAGAGCAGAGCACCCAGCTTGCCGCTGCGCCGCAGCGGCTCCAGGGCGGCCCGGTGCAGCTCCCAGAGCAGATCGACACCCCTCTGGCTGAGGTGGCGGAGGTAGATCGTCTTGCCGTGGTCGGCGGTGACCGTCTCCCGCAGCTCCGGCGGCAGGCGCTCGAGGCGCGTGCCGTGGCCGGTCAGGAGGGCGAAGGCCTTCACATCGAACGTGAACCCCGCCGGCGTGCGCTCCGCCCACAGCTCGGCGTTACGTAGCGACGGCGGCGAGTAGTAGGTGGAATCGACCTCGACGATGTGGAACTCGGCCGAGTAGAAGCGCAGCCGTTCGGCCGCCGACATGCTCCGGCGCGGATAGAAGCCGCCGCAGTCGATGAGCGTGGGGTCTGTCCATGAGCAGGTCCCGGTGAGGATGCGTGCGCACATGGTCACCGACCTCGCCTCGCGTCGTGGGCCGGCATCCGGGTCGACGCGCCCGCGTTGACCGGACCGGCGCCGGGATTCTATACTCCGCTCCTGCGGACGCGTGCTGCGGCCGCATCTCTCCTGCGTGTCGGAATGGCGGAATTGGTAGACGCGCTAGGTTGAGGGCCTAGT
>DIWP01000016.1:60172-71321 GCA_002423545.1 Thermoleophilia bacterium UBA6103 | reverse complement strand
CACCAAGGTCTTCGCCCTCGCCGGCAAGGTCGCCAAAGGCGGCCTGGCCGAGGTCTCCATGGGCACCACGATCGACGAGCTGGTGAACAGGATCGGCGGCGGGATCAAGAACGGCAGGCGGTTCAAGGCGGTCCAGATGGGAGGACCGTCGGGCGGCTGCATCCCCGAGCACCTCAAGGACACTCCGGTCGACTTCGAGCACATCCCCCAGACCGGCGCCATCATGGGGTCCGGCGGCATGGTCGTCCTCGACGACACCACCTGCATGGTGGACATGGCCCGATTCTTCCTCGATTTCACCCAGAAGGAGTCGTGCGGCAAGTGCNNCACGTTCTGCCGCATCGGCACCAAGAGGATGCTCGAGACCCTCGAGCGGATCACCAGCGGCGAGGGTCGTCCCGAGGACATCGAGTATCTGCAGGAGGCCGCCCGGCAGATCAAACAGGCCAGCTTGTGCGGCCTCGGTCAGACGGCCCCGAATCCGGTCCTCACGACGCTCCAGTATTACCGGGACGAGTATGAAGCTCATATCGTGGACCGGAAGTGCCCGGCCGCAAGCTGCTCCGCCCTGGTGTCCTACGTCATCGACCCGGAGAAGTGCACCGGCTGCACGCTCTGCGTCAAGAACTGCCCGGTCGACGCGATCTCCGGTGAGAAGAAGCAGCCTCACCGGATCGATCAGGAGATATGCGTCAACTGCGGCCGCTGCATCACGTCCTGTACCTTCGACGCCGTGTACAAGGCCTAGGAAGCGCGGATCGGCATGGTCAAGATAGAAGTCAACGGAAGGCCGGTAGAGGCGCGCGAGGACCAGACGATCCTCGAAGTGGTCGACGAGCAGCAGCTCGATTCCATACCGACCCTGTGCCACTCCCGCGAGCTCGCCCCGTACGCCTCGTGCTTCGTCTGCGTGGTCGAGCTGGAGGGCCGGCCGAACCTGGTCCCGTCCTGCGCGACCAAGGTGGCCGACGGGATGACGATCCTTACTCGCAGCCCGCGCGTCCTCGAAGCCCGCAAGACGGCGCTCGAGCTTCTCCTCTCGAACCACTACGCCGATTGCATCGCGCCGTGCCGCAACGGCTGTCCGGCCGGTGTCGACGCCCAGGGCTACATAGCCCTGACGGCGATGGGCGAGTACCGGAAGGCTGTCGATCTCATCCGTCAGACCAACCCTCTCCCGGCCGTCTGCGGACGGATCTGCGTCCGCAAGTGCGAGGTGGTATGCCGCCGCCAGGACGTCGACGAGCCGGTGGCCATCAACGACATCAAGCGGTTCGTCACCGACATGCCCGGCGCCTACGCGGGGATGCCGGAGCGCGAGCCGTCCCGGGGCAGGAGCGTCGGCATCGTCGGCGCGGGGCCGGCAGGGCTCACCGCCGGCTGGTTCCTCGGTCTCAAGGGCTACGACCCGGTCATCTACGAGAACATGCCCGAGCCGGGCGGCATGCTGCGCTACGGCATTCCCGAATACCGGCTCCCCAAGGCCGACCTGGACCGCGAGATCGAGTACGTCACCCGTGCCGGCATCGAGATCAGGTGTGGCGTGAGCATCCCCCGGGACATGACCGTCGACGACCTGCTGCAGAAGCACGATGCTGTGTTCCTGTCACCGGGGGCCTGGGGCGGCAAGGCGATGCGGGTCAGCGGCGAATTCGACACCGAGGGTGTGGTGTCGGGCGTCGACTTCCTGGTCGAGAAGGCTTCCGATCCCTCTCCGGTGAGAGGCACGGTGCTCGTGGTCGGCGGCGGCAACACGGCCATGGACGCGGCCCGTACGTCGTGGCGGCTGGGGGCCGACAAGGTCATCATCGTCTACCGCCGCACCAAGGCCGAGATGCCGGCCGACCCGCACGAGATCGAGGACTGCCTGGACGAGGGCATCGAGATCATGGAGCTGGTGGCCCCCGTCGGCATCACCGAAGCGGACGGCAAGGTCAAAGCACTCAGATGTATCCGCATGCAGCTCGGCGAGCCGGATGCCTCCGGCAGGCGGCGTCCCGTTCCCCTGGAGGGCAGCGAGTTCGAGCTGCCGTGCGACCTCGCCATCTCGGCCATCGGGCAGACGCCTCTGCTCGAAGCGATGCTTGAGGATGCACACTGCCGGCCGGCCGTGTCCAGATGGTCGACGCTCGAGGTCGACGCCGAGACCATGACCACGAACGTCGATGGTCTCTTCGCCGGCGGCGACGCCGCCGATGACGGCCCGACCGTGGTCATCGACGCCATCCGCGACGGCCAGAGAGCGGCGCAGGCCATCCACGACTATCTCGAGGATCGGGACGGGCAGGGCAGGCCGTTCACGGTCAGCAAGGAGCTCTGGGCCAAGCCGGGGCAGCAGGAGCTCGGCGACGTGCGGCAGAGCCCACGCCACCGGATGCATAAGATCCCTGTGGAGGAGCGCACGGGGAGCTTCGTGGAAGTCGCCACCGGCTTCGAGCACGAGGACGCCGTCCACGAGACCGAGAGATGCCTCTCCTGCGGGTGCGTCGCCTATGACTGGTGCAAGCTCCGCCTGTACGCCGAGGAGTACGGCGCCGATCTGGAACACCACAAGGGCTACGCCCGCAAGCACAAGGTCGACACAGCCCACCCGTATCTTGTCTACGATCCCAACAAGTGCATCCTCTGTGCCCGATGCATCAGGACCTGCGAGCGCGTCCTGCCGGTGGGAGCCCTGGGACTGGTCAACCGCGGCTTCCAGGCCGAGATGCGCCCGGCCATGCAGGACCCGCTCGTCGAGACGAGCTGCATCTCGTGCGGCAACTGCGTCGACTCCTGCCCGACCGGGGCGCTCACCGTCAAGTACCCGTTCGCCGGGCGCGCCTGCCTCGACTACGAGGCGACGGCGACGCACTGCGCGCTCTGCTCGGTCGGCTGCAGCATCACCGTCAAGGACTTCAGCGGCGACCGCTACTTCATCGACAGCTCCGGCGAGCCGGGTGACTACCTCTGCTTCTTCGGGCGCTTCGCCAACGATCTCTTCATCAACCGCAAACGTCTGCTGAAGCCCATCGTCAGAGAAGGGCTCGCCCACGTCGACGTCACCTACAGGGAAGCCTACGAACGTGTCGTCGACGGGTTGAGACAGACCGTCAGGACGTACGGACCGCAGTCGGTCGCCGTCTTCGTCTCACCGGAGCTCTCCAACGAGGAGATGTACCTGGCCTCCCGGATCGCCCGTGAAGGACTCGGCACCAACAACATCGCCTCGCTCTCCGTCCTGGCGTCGGGCCTGACCTCCGGCATCCTCGATGAGTCGCTCGGGTTCACGGCTTCGACCGCCGGCGCCGAGTCGCTGCGGGACAGCGACCTCATCATCTGCACCAACACGGACACGCAGGCCGATCAGCTGATACTGAGCGTCGAGATCCAGGAAGCGGTCAAGTCGGGGGCCCGACTCATCCTGTCGAGATCGTCCGAGGACCCGCTCGACATCATGGCTCACCTCACGCTCGATCCCATGCGCGGCAGAGGCACCGCTCTCATCAACGGCGTCATGCAACTGCTGCTTGAGGAGGAGTTCTTCTCGAGAGACCGGATCGAGTCGATGCCGGGCGGCGCGGACTTCCTGAGAGACGCACGCGACTACTCCCTCGCCACCGCGGCGGCACAGACCGGGGTGTCGGAAGAGAAGATCCGGCGCTGCGCCGCCATGATCAGGGAGGCGCGCAGAGTGGTGCTGGTCCATTCGCCGGACCGGCCGCGCGACCGTGCCCCGGGAGACATGCACGCACTCTCCAACCTCCTCCTGCTGCTTCGCTCGACCGGCGTCGAGGCCGATCTCATCCTGGCGTATCAGGCGGGCAACGCCGCGGGCATCGAGGTCTGCGGCGCAGATCCGGCGTTCGCCCCGGGACGCAGGCCTGCTGACGGCCGGCCCGGCGCTCGTACCCGGCGAGAGCTGCTGGACGTTCTGGCGCAGGGTGAGATCAGGGCCGCCCTGGTGATCGGCGAGGACCCCCTGCGCCACGACCGGACGGCGGCGCTCTTCGATGACCTTGACTTCCTCGCCGCCTGTGACTGGGCAGAGACCGAGACCACACTCTTCGCCGACGTGGCGCTTCCCATGACCACCTATCTCGAGACCGAGGGTACCCGGATCGACTACGCGGGCCGGGTCAAGGACTTCAGGGCCGCCGTCGGCGCTCCCAACGGCATCAAGACGTGGCACGTGCTCAAGAACATCGGTGACCGCCTCGGCGTCCCCATCCCCGGTGTGTTCCCGACGATCTCCGCGCAGCTCGCCGCCCTGGTCCACGCGAGTCAGGAAGACAAGCTGGCCTTCTACTTCAACACCGGCCAGACGCGCCACTGGGACGGGACCGGTCGTCTGGTCGTCGCGGACGTGGACCTTTCCTCCTCCCCCGGCGCGCCGCCCCTCACCGCCTGTGCCCAGTACAAGAGCGAGGTCCAGGAGATCGGGATCAGGGACTATCGCGTCGGCGCCAGGAAGCCTGCGGCCGGCTCCTGACGGCGGCGTCGCATCGTCGGGGAGTCAGTCGTCGGCGAGGATCTCGCTCAGGGAGTCGATGTCGATCCCGAGCTCCACGGCCGCCTTGGCATTGTCTCCGCCCATGTAGCGCACGGTCTTGCTCACGTGCTCCCTGACCACCTCGTCCAGCTTCCGCGGGTGGAAGCCCGCCAGACCCCTGCTGCCGGTGGTGAGGATGTCTTTCATGTAGTGCGCCAGCGCATCCATCCCCACGACGCTGCTCTCGGCGTTGATGACGCAGGTCGCGACGATGTCGCTGAGCTCCTGCACGTTCCCGGGGAAGTCGTACTTGAGCAGCAGGTCCATGAGCTCGTCGGTGAAGCCCTCGATGGGCCTGTTCATCCGCTTGGCTTCCCTCTGGAGGATGTCGTTGGCAAGGACGGGGATCGCGTCCCGCCTCTCCCGCAGAGGCGGCAGATGGAGTGAGTTGACCATCAGGTGGTACAGAAGGTCCTGGGAGAAGCTCTCCTGGTATCCCTCCTCGGCGAGGTTGTGAAGCGAAGCGACGATGACGCGCACGTCGATCCTCTCGACCCGCGGCGAGTACTCACGGTGGAACTCACCGTACTGGATCACCCTGTCGAGCCGTATCTGGACCGGCAGCGGGAGCGATTCGACGTTGTTGATGAACAGGGTCCCGCCGTCGGCCTCCTCCAGGAACCCGGGGCGATCCGGCCCCCCGTCCACCTCGGAAGCGGAGCCGAAGAAGAGCTTCGGGAACTTGTCCATGTTGTGCGCGGACGCATCGACGGCGACGAAGGGGCCCTCATGCCGCGGGCTTGCCCTGTGGATGGCCTGGGCCAGCGAGCGCTTGCCCGTGCCCCTCTCGCCGAAGATGAAGATGCAGAGATCGCCGGCCGCCATCTTCTCGGCCTGGTGGAGCAGTCGTATCATCCTCGGCGACCCCGACCGCAGGTGGTCGAACGCCTCCCGGCAGGCAAGATCGTCGACGCTCAGCTGGGTCGGCAGCCTCTTGATGGACTCCTTGGTGGTCCCGTGCGCGATCGCCTTGGCGATCACGTCGAACAGATGGTCGTCGTCGACCGGCTTTGTCAGGTAGTCGAAGACACCCAGCTTGAGGGAGTCGACCGCCAGCTCCACGTCGTTGACGCCGGTGAGGACCACGATCGGCAGGTCCAGAGCCCTGTCGTGGACGTGCTTGATGATGTCCATGCCGCTGAAGTGAGGCATGTCCATATCCAGCAGCATGATGTCGAACCGTGCTTTCCCGAGCAGGTCCGGGACGGTCCTCGATTCGTTGACGACCGTCGGCTCGTATTCGCCGGTCTGCATGAACGAGACCATCAGGTAGTTGGTCACCGCCACATCGTCGTCGACTATGAGTATCTTCTTCATCGCCGGCTGCCGTCGGAGTCGCCGGACAACCCGGCTCCGCCGCCGGAGTCCTTGCGCCTGTAGGGGATGGTGGTGGTGAACGTCGTCCCCTCGCCGACCTTGCTGGCGACCGACACCGTGCCGCCGTGCTCCTCGACGATCCGGTAGACGATCGACAGCCCCAGTCCGGTCCCCCCGCGGGCCCGCTTGGTCGTGAAGAACGGATCGAAGATCTGCTTCATCGTCCTCTCGCTCATACCGGAGCCGTTGTCGCCGACCCGGGCGATCACCTCGGTGTCACCGTACTCGGTCGTCACCTCGATGACGCCCCGGCGTCCCTCCGGGATCGCCTGGCCGGCGTTGATCAGCAGGTTGACGAACACCTGCTGGATCTTCTGCACGTTGCCGGTGAACTCCGGCAGGTCGTCGGCGAGGTCCAGCTTGACGTCCGCGGTCTTGTTGACCTGGTTGTGGACCAGGCGGGCGCTCTCCCGGATGATCGCGTTGAGATCGACCGTGTCGACGAGCAGCCCCTCGTCGCGCCGCGCGAAACGCTTCAGGTCCTCGACGATGCCTTTGATCCGTGCCGAGCCGTTGGCCATGTCGTCGATGAGGGTGATGATGTGCTGGCGAAAGAACTCGTAGTCGAGACGGGCGATCTTGAAGTCCGGGTGACTCTGGTAGTAGTCGTCGAGCAGCGGCAGGATGTCGTCCATCGCCTGTCTGATGATCTTGATGTTCCCGCGGATGAACTGGTTGGGGTTGTTGATCTCATGGCCGATGCCGCTGACCAGTTGTCCGAGTGAGGCCAGCTTGTCGGCCTGCTGCAGCTGCTGCTCGTAGTTCCTCTTGTCCGAGATGTCGCGGTAGAACTCCAGGATGCCGTCGACTTCCTGATCCTTGTCGAAGATCGGGATGGCGTGGACTTCATAGTAGCGGTCGTCGTGCTCGATCTCGAGGGTGATCGGCGCCTTCTGCTTGAGTATCCGGGCCAACCGGCAGTCGACGCAGGGCTTGTCGCTGCCGAAGAACGTCGTGTAGCACTTGTTGCCGGGAACGTACCTGTCGGTGTTGGTCATCACCAGGGTGCGGTCCCGGTCGATGATCGCGACCGTGTCGGGGATAGCCTGGAACATCGTCTCCAGCCGGGTCTTCGACTCCTCGAGACCGGTGCTCGTCTCGCTCAGATAGGAGTTGACCGTCTCGAGCTCCGCCCTCTCACGGTTCAGCTCCTCCTGCTGCTCGTCGATGCTCCGTCGCAGCTCCTTCCTCTCCAGGGCGCGCACGAGCATCCTGGCGATCTCCTCCATCATCCGCTGTTCGTCCGGCAGGAAGTCCAGATCGTCCCGGTCGTACGTCACGTAGACGCTGCCGCGGACCTCACCGTCGAGCACCAGGTCCGTCCGCATGGACCTCTCCGTGTCGGGTCTGGTGCCGTACTCGCGATCGCGGTACACGCTGTAGACCTGGACGTGCTCCGGATACTGCATGCCCTCACGCACGTACCGCGGCAGATCCTTGAGGAACTCGTCGGTCGACTGCGAGAGCTCGACCCATCTGGCGACTTCATAGATGCAGGCGAGCTCCTTTGCCCGCTCGCGATCGTTCATGAGCGTGTCGAGCATGACGAAGCGGTTGCCCCAGAACATGAAGAGGCGGCCGTCTTCACCCGTCTCCATCACGGCCCTGAGCATGGTGGGAGGGTTCCCGGATCGCGTCTCGCAGGAGACCAGCTCCGGACCGCCGTGTCCCTTGAGCCGCTTCACGGTCGACTCGACAGTCTCGAGACAAGCGCCGCTGAGCACCTCGTGGACGGGCTTGCCGCGGAAGTCGGCACCCGGACCACCGGCGGTCTCCTCGGCAAGCGGATCGCTCATGTGGACCACCACGCCGTCCTCGTCGAGGATCAGCAGACAGTCGAAGCTCTTCTCGAGAAGCCCGCACACGTCTTCCACGGTGACAGTCATCAGCGGTCCTCCGCCTCCCTTCTGCAGCCTCTCCGAGCAGCGTCCACGCCGACCAGCGGGCGTCCAGGCGTCATCATACTCCGGGCCCCGCCCGTCGCCGGGAGTCGCGGGCGGTGTCCGGGTGGTGTCCGGTAGCCGGCTCCGATACTCTGCCTGAGATGACACCCTGACGGCGAAGGAGGCCGTGATGCGCAGAACGTTCGTTGTGGTGCTTGGCGTGGCGGCCCTGGCTGTGGCGCTGCTCGGCTGCGGCAGCTCCGATGACGGGACCGCGACCGAGA
Source organism: Thermoleophilia bacterium UBA6103 (assembly GCA_002423545.1). Lineage (GTDB taxonomy): Bacteria > Actinomycetota > Thermoleophilia > UBA2241 > UBA2241 > UBA6103. The sequence goes on along the minus strand of DIWP01000016.1, from coordinate 63,246 downwards.
CGCCGGCGGCCACGACGCCGGCTGCGGAGAGCCCGGCGGCGGAGAGCCCGGCGGCGGAGAGCCCCACGGCCGATGGCTGGACGACGGTCACCACGCTGCGCTCAGACGATCCCACCAACGAGATCGGCGCGCTCGTCAGCGAGGCGTTCACCGTCACCGGCGAGGTCCGCCTTGTCCTCGACATGCCCGACGGTGAGGATGCCGAAGGGCTGATCGCCGCCATCCTGCCGGCCGGCGAAGAGATCACCGTCGACCTGGTCCGTGAATCGGAGTCGGTCCCGGTGGCTGTCGTATTGCCCGATCCGACGGTCGATGGCCTGGACGGCAGCTACGTGGTGCTGGCGACGCCCTCGACCGACAAGGCCTGGTCGCTGGAGATCCAGACGAAGCCCTGACGCGAGTGCGCACGGCTTCTCGCGCTTGACACGCATCGCTCTGCGCATAGCATTGGGTGCGTGTGGTGATCGGAGTCTGCCGTCGCGCAGAAGACGTCACGCCGGGTCCGGACGAGACAGGACGCCCGCGCGATACGCCGGGAGGCGTGGTCATGCCGAGAGCCGAGAGCACATCATCCAGCCACACTCTGGTCGCTGAGATCGAGCGGCATACCGGCATCGACGTGCGGGCCTGCTATCAGTGCGGCAAGTGCTCCGCCGGCTGCCCCATGAGCAGCGAGATGCGCCACAAGCCGCACGACATCATGCGTCTCGCCCAGCAGGATCGGCGCGACGAGCTGCTCGACGACGAATCGCTGTGGCTCTGCATCACCTGCGAGACGTGCTCGGCCCGCTGTCCTAATGCCTGCGATCCGGCACGCGTCATCGACATGCTACGCGAGCAGGCCGCCGCGGCCGGACGCGGCCCTCAACAGCGCGCCATCCGGGCTTTCCACGACGCCTTCCTCCAGCAGGTGCGCGGCAACGGACGGATCTACGAGGCGGGCTTCATGGTGTCCTACAAGATCCGCAGCGGCGCCCTGATACAGGATGTGGCCAACGCTCCCGGCATGCTGGCCCGGGGCAAGCTGCACATCCTCCCCGAGCGCGTGAAGGACCTTGAGGACGTCCGCCGGATCTTCCGCGCATGTGAGGAGGATGCCTCCTGAGCCTTGCGTACTACCCAGGCTGTTCGCTCCACGGCACCTCACGCGAGTTCGACGAGAGCTTCCGTGCCGTGGCCACTGCGCTGGACCTCCAGATACATGAGATCGACGACTGGTCGTGCTGCGGAGCATCGTCGGCGCATCCCACCAACCACACCCTGGGCATCGCCCTGCCTGCCCGCAACCTCGCCCTGGCGGCCGAGCAGGGCGCCGACGAAGTCGTGGCACCATGCGCCGCCTGCTTCAACCGGCTCGCCGCCGCGCGCCACGAGATCGCCGCCGACGACACCCTGGCCGAGCGCATGTCGAGCATCCTGCAGCGCGACTTCAAGAACGACGTCGCCGTCCGCAATGTCATCGACGTCCTGCGGCAGCGAGCCGCGCGCATCGTGGAGCTGACCGCCGCCGCACCGGAGCCGAAGCCGCTGAGCCAGATGAGACTGGCCGCTTACTACGGCTGCCTGCTGGTCCGCCCGCCCGAGGTCACCGGCTTCGACGACCCCGAGCAGCCGACGGCCATGGAGGATGTGATCGAAGCCTGCGGCGCCCTCCCCGTCCGTTGGAACATGGCCGTGGAGTGCTGTGGCGGCGGCTTCTCCATCTCCCGCACGGCCTCTGTGGTCCGTCTCAGCCGGAGGATCATCAGGGACGCCCGCGCACACGGAGCCGATGCCATCGTCGTCTCCTGTCCGCTCTGCCACAGCAACCTCGACTTCCGCCAGGCAGCCATGGAGCTGCGTGGCGAACCTCCCATGCCGGTGTTTTTCATCACCCAGATCGTCGGAATGGCGATCGGAGTGCCTCGAGACCGGCTCGGCCTCGAGCGGCACTTCGTCGCCACCGATCCCGTGCTTGCCGACGCCACGGCGGCCGCCGCCGCAGCAGCGGCAGACGCCGAGACCAAGCGCGCCGCCAAGCGGTCCTCGGCGGCCCAGAAGGCGAGGGCCTGATGGCTCGCATCGGCGTCTTTGTGTGTCATTGCGGCGAGAACATCGCACGCACGGTCGATGTCGAGGCGGTCGCCGCGGCTCTTCGAGACCATCCCGGAGTAGCTCACGCCGAGGACTACAAGTACATGTGCTCAGACCCCGGCCAGGCTCGCATCCGTGCGGCCGTGGAGGAACACGACCTCACCGGCGTCGTCGTGGCCGCCTGTTCGCCGCACATGCACGAGACGACGTTCCGCCGTGCCTCCCGCAAGGCCGGACTGAACCCTTACCTGTGCGAGATGGCCAACATCCGCGAGCACTGTTCATGGATCCACGAGGACCGGGAGGCCGCCACCGACAAGGCGATCGACATCGCCCGGACGATCGTCGAGAAAGTCAAGCACAACCGTCCATTGGAGGCCATCCACATCCCCGTGACCAGGCGAGCCCTGATCATCGGCGGCGGTATCGCCGGCATCCAGGCGGCGCTGGACATCGCCGACGGCGGCATCGAGGTGATCGTCGTCGAGAAGGAGCCCTCCATCGGGGGCCACATGAGCCAGCTTTCGGAGACCTTCCCCACCCTCGACTGCTCGCAGTGCATCCTCACNNCGAGGCCTACCAGCATCCCAACATCACGCTGCACACCTGGAGCGAGATCGAGGACGTCGGAGGCTACATCGGCAACTTCACGGTCACCATCCGCAAGAAGGCCCGCTCGATCGACGAAAGCATCTGCAACGGCTGCGGCGACTGCCTGCAGGTGTGTCCTTCACGGCGCAATCGCAGCGAGTTCGACGCCGGCTTGAGTACGCGGACCGCCGTCTACGTGCCGTTTCCCCAGGCGGTCCCCAACATCCCCGTCATCGACCGGGAGAGCTGCACGCTGTTCAAGGGGCGCCGCAAGGGTCTCGAGAAGGATGCCTGCGGCAGATGCCGCGAGGCCTGCGAGAAGGGCGCCATCGACTACGATCAGGAGGACCGGCTCGTCACGGCGGAGGTCGGCGCCATCATCGTGGCCACCGGCTACCAGCTCTACTCGA
>DIWP01000016.1:9774-60152 GCA_002423545.1 Thermoleophilia bacterium UBA6103 | reverse complement strand
ACGGCCTGCAGTTCGAGCGCCTCGCGTCGGCCTCGGGCCCCACATCCGGCGAGATACGCAGACCAAGCGACGGCAAGGTCCCGCAGACCGTCGTCTTCGTACACTGTGTGGGCTCGCGCGACCCCGAGAAAGGCATGGCGTACTGCTCCAAGATCTGCTGCATGTACAACGCCAAACACGCCATGCTGTACAAGCACAAGGTGCACGAAGGCCGGCCGGTGCTCTTCTACATGGACCTCCGTGCCGCCGGCAAGGGCTACGACGAGTTCACGCGCCGGGCCGTGGAAGAGGACGGCGCCGAATTCGTCCGCGGCCGCGTCTCGCGCATCTATCGCGACGACGAGACTCTCAAGGTCGTCGGCTACGACACGCTCTCCAACGAGCCGGTGACCATCGACGCCGACATGGTCGTGCTGGCGACGGCGATCAGACCGCAGCCCGGCATCGAGCTTCTGGCCCAGAAGCTGTCGGTGAGCTACGACCAGCACGGCTTCATCAACGAAGCCCACCCGAAGCTGCGACCCGTGGAGACCTCCACCGCCGGTATCTTCGTCGCCGGCGCCTGCCAGTCGCCGCGCGACATCCCGGATTCCGTGGCGATGGCCAGCGCCGCGGCCGCCAAGTCGCTGGCGCTCTTCTCGAGCGAGGAGCTGGAGCGCGAGCCTGCCGTCGCGATCGTCAATGAGCAGACGTGCATCGGCTGCATGAACTGCCGCCGGGTCTGCCCGTATGGCGCCATCGAGCAGAAGCAGGTCTGCGTGATCGACGACCACATCCAGCGCAACGTCGCCGAGGTGAATCCGGGCAAGTGCCAGGGATGCGGCACCTGTGAGGCGGTGTGCCTCAGCGACAGCATCGAACTGGAGACGTTCACCGACGCGCAGATCTTCTCCGAGATCGACGCTCTTTCGGCGTGGTGACGGGCGGAGAGCGAGGGAGCACGTGGACGATGCACCGACTACAGAGAGGTCGCCGGCCGTGAAGACGCCGGATGAGCTGCGGACGTACGGTGCGACGGCAGACGACCGATCGGCCATCGACGGACCCGACGCCTCGCCCGCCGGGAAGTTCGAGCCACGCATCACCGCGTTCGTCTGCAACTGGTGCACGTACACCGGCGCCGACCTTGCGGGGACCAGCCGTCTGCATATGGCAACGAACGTGCGCATCATCCGGCTGCCCTGCACCGGGCGCATCGATCCGTTGTTCATCATCAAGGCCTTTGAGCGCGGCGCCGACGGCGTGATCGTCAGCGGCTGTCATCCGGCCGATTGTCACTACACCTCGGGCAACTACCATGCCCGGCGCCGCTTCACGGTGTTCCGCGAGCTGGCGGTCTTCCTGGGGATCGATCCCGGCCGGCTGACGTTCTCGTGGGTCTCAGCCTCGGAAGGCGCCAAGTGGCGCGATGTGGTCGACGGGGCCGTCTCCAGGGCGCGCGAGCTGGGCCCGTTCGAGGGTTATCACGGTCTTGTCGACCGCCCGTCGCTGACCGGGGAGTCGTTCGCGACGATAGAGGATCTGCTCGGCGACGGCTCGGGGGAGCGCTCGTGAAAGAGCTGCAGGAGCTGGCCCGCACGCTGCTTGCCGACGGCGAGGTCGAGCTGGTGATCGGCTGGGAGGAGGGCCGCCGCGGCGCCCGCCCGGCGTTCATCACCTCCCCCGACGATGCCGACCGGCTGATCTTCGATGCTCGCTGCGTACACAACCTGGCGACGTATCTCAGCCCGCGCCGGCCGCAGGTCACACGACTCGGCAAGCTGGCGCTCGTGGTCAAGGGTTGCGATGTGAAGGCCGTCGCCGGCCTGCTGCGCGAGGAGCAGCTCTCGAGCGACCGGCTCGTGCTCATCGGCGTCCGCTGCGGCGGCGTCTTCGAAGAGCCGGCCCTCAAAGACCCGGCGCAGCCGACGTCGGAGACCGTGGCACCGCGCTGCTATGGCTGCGACAACCGCGAGCCGGCGCGAGTCGCCTACCTCCTCGGAGAGCCTCAGCCCGAGCCTCCGATGCCGGCGACCACCATAGACGATCGCGTCGCGATGCTGGACGCGCTCTCGCCGGACGAGCGCTGGCAGTTCTGGACCGACCAGTTCTCCAAATGCGTGCGCTGCTACGCCTGTCGCCAGGTCTGCCCGCTCTGCGTCTGCGAACAGTGCATCGCCGACAAGACGATGCCGCAGTGGATCGAGACCGCCTCCCATCCTCGCGGGAACCTCGCCTGGAACCTCATCCGCGCGCTGCACCTGGCCGGCCGTTGTGTCGGCTGCGGCGAATGCGAGCGCTTCTGCCCGGTCGACATCCCTCTCAGCCTCTTGAACCGGAAGGTACAGCAGATCGTCGAGGAGCGATTCGACTACGTGGTCAGCGACGATCCGGAACGGCCGGCGCCGATCGGCGACTACCGCCCCGACGACCAGGAGGAGTTCATCAAGTGAGCGATGAGCGTCACGCAGACGAGCTCTACCTCACAGAGGAGTCGCTCACACGCCTGGTCGACGAGCTCCTGACCGCCGGAACGGAGGTGATCGCTCCCGCCGTGACCGGAAGCTGCGCCTCTCCCGCCGCCATCGCGTCAGCCGCCTGCCTGCGACCCGGCGCCGCACCGGAGCTCATCGAGTACGCGGCACTCCACGACGCTTCGCAGATGGCCCTCGGTCGCGGCTTGCCGAACCTCTCGCTCAAGGGATTCTTCCTGCCCCAGGAAGAGGCGCTGGTGAGCTGGCGCCGCCGCGGGACCGGCCTCGAGCTGAGGGGCCCTCGGGTCGACGCCCCCTCCCGGATCGCCCTGGGCGTGAAGCCATGCGACGCCGCCGCTCTGGAGATCGTCGACAAGGTGATGAACTGGGACACGAAGGACGAACTGTGGAACGGGCGGCGAGAGGCCACGACCGTCTTCACGCTGGCCTGTCCGGTGGAGGATGAGTCGTGCTTCTGTGCCGCCGTCGGCGGCACACCCGACGGGACACGCGGCGCCGACGGCCTGTTCACGCCCGTCGAGGGCGGCTACATGGTACAGGCGACGACCGACAAGGGACGCGCCTTCATCGACTCCCATCTCGCCGCCCATGCCGGCGAGCCCGCGCAGTCAGACTCCCTGCGCCGTCAGGCCGCCGGATTCCGGTCAGCCGCCCGTGAGCGTATCGCCGGTCATCTGGCGATAGACGGCCCGGCGATCCGCGACTGGGTCGCTGCCAACTTCGACGACCCCCTGCTGACAAGCCTCGGGATCCGCTGCAACGGCTGCGGCGCCTGCACCTCCGTCTGTCCCACCTGCCACTGCTTCGACATCGTCGATGAGCCGGACGGCGTGAGCTGCGGCACACGGCGGCGCTGCTGGGACACCTGCCAGACGGGCAGGTTCACCTCACACGCGTCGGGACACAACCCGCGAGAAGACCAGAACGTCCGTTTTCGCCAGCGGATCAACCACAAGTTCGCCATCTATCCGTTGCGCTTCGGGGAGATCCTCTGCACCGGCTGCGGTCGCTGTACCCGCGTCTGCCATGCGGGTCAGGACCTCGTCGAGATCCTCTCGGAGATCGACGACGCCGCGCGCCGCGGTAGACCCGCAGTCACCGCAGACAGTGACGGAGGTGGTGAAGGGTGACCATCTACCAGCCCGACCTCGTCACCGTCGTCGATGTGATCGACGAGACGCCGGACACGCGCAGCCTGCGCCTCGAGTTTCAGGATGAAGCGACACGCGAGGCCTTTGGGTTCCACTCCGGACAGTTCGGCGAGTACTCGGTCTTCGGCGCCGGTGAGGCCACCTTCTGCATCGCCAGCCCGCCGACCCGCCCAGGCGCCATCGAGTGCTGCTTCAAGCTCGTCGGCAAGGTCACCACGGCCCTGCGTGAGGTCGACATCGGCGACACCATCGGATTCCGTGGTCCGTACGGCAACTGGTTCCCCGTCGATGAGTGGCGCGGCAAGGACGTCGTCTTCGTGGCCGGTGGTATCGGCCTGGCCCCGGTCCGCTGCGTCATCTGGAACATCCTCGACCGTCGCGACGAGTTCGGTGACCTCACCATCGTCTACGGCGCCCGGACCGTCCAGGACCTGGTCTATAAGCGCGAGCTGCAGGAGTGGCAGGCACGCGACGACGTCACGACCGTGGTGACCGTGGACCCGGGCGGTGAGACGCCCGAGTGGGAAGGCCGGGTGGGATTCGTTCCCACCGTGCTGGCGGAGGTCGCGCCCTCGGCGGCGAACGCGGTCGCGGTGATCTGCGGACCGCCCGTCATGATCAAGTTCTCGTTCCCGGTGCTCGAGAAGCTGGGCTTCGCGGACGATGCCGTCTACACGACGCTGGAGATGCGCATGAAGTGCGGCGTCGGCAAGTGTGGCCGCTGCAACATCGGATCGGTCTACGTCTGCAAGGATGGCCCGGTCTTCACGGCAGCGCAGCTCAAGAAGCTTCCCGCCGAGTACTGACCACCCTCCACACGCGGCTCTGGCCGTCGCCGATCCTCTGCACGGCGATGCTGCCGGTGCCCTCTCGTGGGGGCCTGGTCACAGCGGACCTGGCGATCTGCTCGTCATCCTTACTGGCGAAATCTCCGTCCACGAGGGCCGGCGATGTCGGCGGCGCCGTGAAGCCGCTTGCGTCGGGTGTCGTTGCAGGCGACTAGGTGTCGAGTGCGATCTCCTCGGCCCGCCGGAGGTCGATGGACGTCGTACCGCCCGATGTCTCGATCGTGAGCGTGATCCTGTCTGTCGCCGGATCACCCGACACGACGAGTCTGGCGGCGATATCGATCAGGTCTGGTCCCTGCGGCTTGGGGAGCTCGCCTCTAAGCAGACTGAAGCGCAACTCCTCGCCTTCGAGCGTCGTGGTCTGGGGCGTGCTCTTGCTGCCGTCCGCGTCGACCAGCGTGATCGAGTACTCGTCGCCGCTCCGTTCGATGACAAGACCTCCGTAGCCCTCGGCGGCCGTCCACACGCCGGCAAAGCCACCGTCGGTAGAGCCGCAACCGATGCTCAGGAGGAACACGAGGAAGGCGATGAGCACCGCAGCCAAGCCGTCCGGGCGGGCGCTCCGGAAGGCCGGCCCGGAGGAAGGGCACCGCAGCGGGTGTCGCGAGGCGTCCATATCCGCTCCCTCGCGCAAGCTCACTCGAATCCAGTGTACTCCCCGACCGTCACAGCGCAAGATGCGCTGCGATGCGAGCCGACGCGCACTGACGGATCCCCGGCGCGACGCCGCTGAGTCGGCAGACACCTCGACGGCGACGGGACATGGCCGACCGGCCGGAAGGACGCACATCCTCCGCGCGAAGGCGATGGCGGACGGCATCGTCCGTCACCCTGTGCGCCGATCGTCCCCCCCGCTCACAGCGGCCAGCGTGGTCCCCCTTAAGGGCGCGAGCATGCCGTCCTGCGCCGCCATGAAGGTGTCGTGCACGGCACACGTGCCGTCCTGGCGGCACGGGCCGCCGCGCAGCACACACGAGGTGCGCCGGCTGTCTCCCTCGACCGCCTCGACGATCTGCAGCAACGTGATCTCTGCAGCGGGGCGGGCCAGCCGGTAGCCGCCGGCCCTGCCGGTCGTCGCTTCAACAAGCCCGCCGCGTACGAGGTCGCCCATCACCTGCGGCAGAAAGCGCGGCGGTATCGACATCTCGGCGGCGATGCTCGGTCCGCTCAGCAGGCCTTTCGGCTCGTGCTGCGCCAGCGCCAACATGGCGCGCACCGCGTAGTCGCCGCGCTTGGTCAGGTCGATCTTCACAAGCTCAAGGCTACTCCATCGCGGCGCCGCCTGGGTCAGCCTGAAGCGCCGGTCCGGGCGCTGCCCCCGGCCCTCCTTCGCGCAGTGGCAGATACAGGGCCGCCGCCGTGAACACCAGGGCCCCAAGGCTCAGTAGGCCCAGCACCACCAGCCACTCGATCACGCTCGGATAGTAGAAGAGGCTCAGCGCGAAGGAGGTCTCGCCGGCCGGCTGCGCCGTCCCGATCGACACGCCCGGCGGATAGGACACGGTCGCGTACGAGAGACCGTTGAGCACGATATTGAGCCGGTGGACGAAGATCCCCACGACGGCCAGCACCGCGGCGATCGCCACCCAGCGCATGTCCATCCGCAGACGACGCACGGCCAGGAGCACGAGCGGGACGGCCAGGCCGGCCACGACCTCGAACCAGAAGAAGCCCGCATAGGGCCCGGTCAGCAACCGCTCGACCGGTTCCGCCTCGAAGCCGGCGCCCGGATAGGCGGCGGTGAGCATCTCGCTGAAGACAAGGAACCCCTCGACGGCGATGAAGACGCCCAGCAGGCTCCCCATGGAGCTCACCAGGTCGTTGCCGAACGACAGCCGGCCACCGCGCCGCAGCACCAGGGCGAGCAGGATCATGAGACCCATGCCCGAGACCAGCGCCGAGGAGATGAACAGCGGCGCCATGACGGCCGAGTACCAGAAGCCGCGCGCGATCTGCAGGCCGAAGATCCAGGCGGTGATGGAGTGGAGCAGGATCGCCGCCGGCAGACCGATCCAGGCCAGCGCCGTCTTGAGACGTTCGTCGCGGGCCAGGTCCGCCGCGCTCGTGCCGGTGCCGAAGGCGAGCCGGCTGCCGGCGCGGGCCAGGTCGGCACGCGTGTAGAGCCAGACGTAAGTCACCGAGATGAGGAAGTAGACGGTGACGATGGCGATGTCCCAGATCAGCGGTGAGGTGAGGTGCGGGTAGCGGAACAGGTGCCAGACACGGTCCGGACGGCCGATGTCCGGCAGCAGCAGCAGCGCCGCCAGCATGACCGCCACGGTCGCCTCGAGCACCGCCAGACGGACGATCGGCTTGTAGCGCACCGCACCGAAGAGCCGACCTCCCGAAGCGACGATGAGGCCACCGGCAGAGAGGCCGACAAAGTACATGAACAGTGTGATGTAGAGGCCCCACATCATCGAGTTGCGCATGTTCGTGACGGCCAGCCCTTGCGTGAGCTGGTAGACCCAGGCGCCGAGGCCCACCAGCAGGCCGGCCAGCAGGACCGCCAGCCAGACCCGCAGAGCCGGGCTCATGTTCCGCGGGTGGAACACGCTCCACCCCGGCGAGACGCCCCCGCCGGCGGTCCGTCGCGCTCCCGTGCCCCCGGGCGCCGCGGCTTGCCCTGTGTCTGTGACGGCGCTCATGTCCACAACCCCCTCTTGCGGCGCGGCGGCAGGTAGAACACGTGCGGATCGGTGCCGCGCTCCTCCAGGAGCTGGTAGCCGGCCCGCTCGCGGATGAGCCGGCTCACGGCGCTCTCCGGATCGTTGAGGTCGCCGAAGATGCGTGCCTGCGCCGGGCACGACCAGATGCACGAGGGCACCTGACCGTCGGCCAGCCGGTGCACGCAGAACGAGCACTTCTCCATGGTGCCCACCGGCCGCGGCTCGACCATGCCGGTGTCGAAGTCGGTGGGTCGCTCCGGCGTGCCCCAGTTGAAGACGCGCACGCCGTACGGGCAGGCGACCATGCAGTACCGGCAGCCGATGCAGCGCTCGGGATCCTGCATCACCGCGCCGTCCTCGCGTGGGTAGGTCGCGCTCACCGGACAGACCTTGGTGCAGGCCGGGTTCTCGCAATGCTGGCAGGCGAGCGGCAACCAGTGCATGCGCAGCTCGCCATCCTCGGAGTAGGGCGTGTCCAGCGCCTCGCCGACCGTGTCGATGCGGTTCCACCACATGCCCAGCGGCACGTCGTTCTCGGACTTGCAGATCACACAGCACGACCAGCAGCCGATGCAGCGCTCCTGGTCGACCACCATGGCCCAGCGCGGCTTCTTCGAGGTACGGTCGATCTCCCCGTACTCACGGGAGGCCGGCGGCAGCGCCTCGATCGGCGAGACCTTGTCAGCCATCGTCCACCTCCTCGGCTGGGCCGGCCGACCCGACGGCCTCGTCCGTCCGCTCCGCGGCAGCCGCGACCCTTGTCAGCTGACAGCGGCAGTCCTTCCAGCCGGTCGAAGGGCACCATATGTTGGGGACGTAGTGGATCTCGTGGATCGGGTTGACCTCCGACGAGGTCAGCTCGTTGACGCTCTTGCCGCCGCCGAGCTGGCGGCTCCACCAGCCTTCGAACAGCGTCGCCGTGTCCGGCCGGGCGGCCTCGCTGATGTGCGCCCAGGCCCGCACGCTGCCACGCGTGTTGGCAAGCTCGACCAGGTCGCCCTCCTCGATGCCGCCTGCGGCGGCCGTGTCGGGATGCAGCAGCACCGGTGCCCGGCCGCCGGTGATCTCGTTCAGCCACGCTACGTTGGCGTAGCTCGAGTGGATGCGCCACTTGGAGTGCGGCGAGAGGATGCTGATGGGGTAGTCGGCCGGATCGTGGACGCCGTCGTCGTGCGGCGCCTTCCAGGTCGGCACCGTCTCGCCCAGCTCCCGGAAGCGCGCCTCCTCCTTGTACAGCTCGATGCGGCGCGTGGGGATGAACGCCGCCGTAGCCTCATACGGCGCCGGCAGCGAGACCGGCGGGAACGGCGCCAGCTCGTCGATCTGCTGCACGAAGGCGATGTCCGGGTCGGGCACCTTGAGACGTACCGGGCCGGCCTTGAGCTGCTGGAGCGTGATGCCCTCGGCGAAGCCGCCGCGCGCCAGCATGGCCTCGATCGCGTCCTCCTCCGTCATGTCGAAGTAGTCCTCGTAGGCGGCCGGGTCGATCCGCTTCACGATCTCCTGCCACATCCACAGCTCGGTCTTCGACTCGCCGACCGGCGGGATGGCCGCCTGCTGCAGCTGCAGGTAGGGGTGCAGCGGCGTGGCCGTCAGATCGGTCTTCTCGTACCAGGTGGCGGCCGGCAGTACGATGTCGGCCCACCGCGCCGTGTCTGTCATCTGATGGTCCACCACCACCACCAGCTCGCAGCCGTCGAGCGTCTCATGCAGGCGGTTCACGTCCATGGACTGGAGGAACATGTTGGCGAAGGTGCAGACGAGCGCCTTCCAGCCGTTCTCCGGATAGTGGACGTTCTCGTTCATGGTCTCGGTGCGACCGCGGACGAAGTAGACGCTGGCGACGACGTTGGCCTTCTTCTCGCCGGCGAACCACCAGGGCGCGGTGTCCAGACGCACCTTGTACTGGCCCACGTAGACCGAGAAGCCGCCGCCGGAGCGGCCGATATTGCCGGTGAGCGCCGCCAGCAGGGCGAAAGCGCGGCCGTTGAGGTCGCCGTGGAACCAGTGATTACTGCCACCGCCCATGATCACCGCCGCCGGCCGCTCGGCCGAGTACGCCCGCGCCACGGCGACGATCTCGTCGGCCGGCACCCCCGTGACCTGCTCGGCGCGCTGCGGCGTCCATGTGTCCAGCTCGGCGGCCACCAGGGCCCAGCCCGGAGCAACGTTCACCCGCGAGCCGTCGGCGAGCTTCACGGTGAAGGTGCCCTCCAGGGCCGCGTCGACGCCCTCGGGCAGGCCGAGCCGGTCGGTGCCCACGATCACCGGCTCGCCGGCAGCCGCGTCCCAGACCACGTAGCGCGGCGCCTCCGCGGACCCGTCTGCCGCAGCCGCGGCGGCCCGGGCGGCCGCCTCGGCCTGCGGCGAGACGTTCCAGACCGCCGGAGCTTCACCGACCGGCGGCGCTCCGCGACCGTACTCGCCGAGGCCGACGCCGGTGGCCGGACCGGGATCGCGCGCCTGACCGGATGCCAGCTCGTCGGCGCGCAGCCGCCGGCCGGTATCGGCGCGCACCAGCAACGGGGCGTCGGTGTAGGTGCGCATGAAGTCCCAGTCGGCGCGGCCGTCGGCCACCACCTGCCGAGCCAGAGCCAAGCCGAAGGCGGCGTCGGTACCGGGCGTGATCCGCACCCAGGCGTCGGCCTTGGCCGCTGTGCCGGAGAACGTCGGGTCAACGACCACCAGCCGGGCGCCCCGTTCGGCGGCGTCGAGCATGAAGTGCACGTCGGGGATGCGGGTCTCGACGGGATTCGCCCCGATGAGCAGGATGAAGCGGCTGTTGGCCCAGTCTTTGGCCTCGTGCTCGGCGTTCTGCACGCCGAAGGTGATCGGCATGCCCATCGGCAGGTCGCCGTTGAAGTCGAAGCTGGTGCCGTGTGACATGCCCAGGGCGGCACAGGCGCGGTAGTTGGCGCCCTTCTGGATGTAACCGGAGCCGGGGACCTGGCCGAAGACGTGGATGCTGTCCCAGCCCCATGTCTCCCCGATCCGCCTCAGCTCGTCGGCGATGCGGTCCAGGACCTCGTCCCAGCTCGCCTCACGGAACTTCCCCGAGCCGCGTTCGCCGTCGCGTACCAGCGGTGTCATGATGCGGTCGGGACCGTGGATGAGCAGGTGATACGAGATGCCCTTCATGCACCCGCGCGGGTTGTAGGCCTCGTCGGGGTAGTCGGCGGCCTGCTGAACCTTCACCACGTTGCCGTCGCGCACGAAGGCGAGCTGTCCGCAGGACCCGGTGCAGTTGGGCGAGCAGGTCGTGCGCACCACGCGGTCGACCGGCAACGAGCGCTGCGCGTCGAGCCGTTCCTCCTGGCTCGCGCAGCCGGCCGTGCCCAGCACGGCGCCGGCGGCCGCCGTCCCGGCCGCCGCGCCGGCGCCCTTGAGCAGCTGACGCCTGGTGACCTTCATGCGCCCGCCCTCCCGGTCCGGGTCTCATCGACACTGCCGGCCACCGCGTCCGACGAAACGATGCCGCCATCCGGCGAGCGGCCGGCCTGCTGAGGATCGGCCGGCGGTGAGCCGTCGAGCGCCCGGCGGACCGCGCTTTGACGCGCCGCCGTTTGTTCGATAGCGGCCGGGCAGCCGGCGTCGAGCGTCGAATGGCCGGCGACGCCGCAGCGGGCGCACACCCGTCCGCTGGTCCCGCGCACGGGCGGCCGCAGAGCCGGCGCGGCGGCCGTGGCCGACGCCGACGCCGCTCCTCGCAGAGAAGCCGCCACCTGCGCCAGCGGCGCCAGCCCGACGGCCAGCACCAGCGCTCGCCGAGTCAGTGCCATGATCCCCTCCTCCGCCGAGATACCCGACCATTTCTCGGGACAATAACAAACGCTAAGTAACTTGGCAATCGTTTAATGCATCGGCTCGTTCGCGAGTCGGTTCTCCGCCCCCTACCAGACAGACCACCTGTCGCCGACATCATGGCACGTAGCGCGTGAGCCCCGCCGCAGGAGTCGTGGACCTGTTCCCCGCACTCGTCCAAGCGGACACCCCCGAAGCGTTGCGAGACGACGGCGCGCGACGACGCGACAACACGGACACGACAGGACGACACGACGTGATGACACCGGCGCCATGACACGACGCTCCGTTGACTTCCCGTGCGCAACGGTGTCAAATGCTCAAACGAGTTTTTGACTGCCGTACCCTGGATCACCGGACGCACCGACCGCCGTCATGATCGGGCGCACAGGAGATGCCCGTGCCGGAGAGTGGCCGAGACTACAAGAACGCGATCTACGAGCAGCTGGCCCTCGTCGGCAAGGCGCTCAGCAGCGCGCCCCGTCTGGAGATGCTCGATGTGCTCCTGCAGGCCGGGCGGACCGTGGAAGTCCTGGCCGCCGAGGTCGACATGTCTGTCGCCAACACGTCTCACCACCTGCAGGTGCTCAAACGAGCGCGGCTCGTCGAGGCTGAGCGTCATGGGCAGTTCGTGACCTACCGCGTCGCCGATCCCACCGTCGGCGAGCTGTTGCGCGCCGTACGTCTGCTCGGCGAGCGTCGCTTGAGCGAGATCGACCGCGTCACCCGGGAGTTCCTCGCCGACCGAGAGGGCATGGAGGTGCTTGACCGGCAGGCGCTCCGGGAACGCATCGCTGACGGTGACTGCCTGGTGCTGGACGTACGTCCTGTCGAGGAGTACGCGGCGGCCCACGTCGCCGGAGCGCTGTCCCTGCCGCTGGAGGAGCTGGAGCGGCGCCTTGAGGAACTGCCGCGCGACCGTCAGATCGTCGCCTACTGCCGCGGCCCGTACTGCGTGCTGGCCGCCGACGCGGTGGAGACGCTGCGCCGTCACGGCCTGGACGCGGTGCGCGCCACCGAGACGGTGCAGGACTGGCGCGTTCTTGGCGTGCCGGTGATCGCATCCGCCGAGGCCCACCCGTCCGGCCCGACACAAGGAGACGATCCATGAAGTACCTGTTCATCCTCAACGACCCCGCCTACGGCACAGAGCGCAGCTACAACGGGCTGCGTCTGGCGATGAACGTCCGCAAGCACGAGCCCGGCGCAGAGATCACCATCTTCCTGATGGCCGACGCCGTGGGATGCGCCAGAGCCGGTCAGAAGACGCCGGACGGGTACTACAACCTGGAACGCATGCTCAAGCCTTTCGCCCGCAGCGGCACCGTGCTGCTGTGCGGGACCTGCATGGATGCCCGCGGCATGCTCGAGACCGACATCATGGACGGGGCGCGTCGCAGCTCCATGGACGAGCTGACGCAGCACACCATGACGGCAGACAAGGTCATCGTCTTCTGAGGGATGTGATGAGCGCAAGCCGGCGGCGCGTCTACCTCGACTACAACGGCAGCACACCACTCCACCCGGTGGTCCGGGCGGCGATGCTCCCCTACTTGAGCCGGGCATACGGGAACCCGTCCGGCGGCCACTGGGCCGCGAGGCCCGGCAGCGAGGCATTGGCCCGCGCCCGCGGTCAGATCGCCGGCCTTCTGGGCTGCAGCGCCGACGAGGTCGTCTTCACCAGCGGCGGCACGGAGGCGGACAACGCGGCACTCCTGGGCGCTTTCTACGCGACCGTCGCCGCGCCGCGCGCAGGTGCGGTGCCGGTCGCGCGGCGCCGGAGCGCCGCGGCCCGCAGTTCTCGCGGCGCCCCGCACTTCGTCTCGACGGCCGTCGAGCACCCGGCGATCGTCGAGCCGCTGCGGTTCCTGGAGCGCCTCGGCGCCGCGGTCACTCTGGTCGGCGTCGACGGCAGCGGGCAGGTCGATCCGGACGACATAGCCCGTGCCATCCAGCCCACCACGGTACTCGTGTCGGTGATGCACGCCAACAACGAGGTGGGCACAGTCCAGCCGATCGCCGAGATAGCCCGGATCACCCGGGACGTCGGCGTGCCGTTCCACACCGACGCCGCCCAGTCGGTGGGCAAGCTGACCACCAGAGTCGACGAGCTCGGCGTCGACCTGCTGTCGATCGCAGGACACAAGCTGTACGGCCCCAAGGGCGTTGGCGCGCTCTACATCCGAGCCGGCGTCTCGCTCGAGCCGTTCCTGCACGGGGCCGGTCATGAGGCCGGACGACGCGCCGGCACGGAGTGCGTGCTGCTCGATGTCGGATTGGGAGCGGCGGCCGAGCTGGCAGGCGACCTGTCGTGGACCGATGAGGTACGCGTGCTGCGCGACCGTCTCTGGCAGGGGCTGCGAGACGACTACGGCGACCGCGTGCTCCTCAACGGCCACCCCGTCCTGCGCCTGCCGAACACCCTCAACGTGAGCCTCCTCGGACACCGCGGCGCCGACATCCTCGCTCGCATGCCGTCCGTGGCGGCGACCACGGGGTCGGCGTGTCACAGCGGCGGCGACACGCTCTCGCCGGTGCTGTCCGCCATGGGCGTCACCACCGAGGTCGGCGCCGGAGCCGTCCGCTTCAGCCTGGGACGGATGACGACCGGCGACGAGATCGACCTCGTCCTCCAGCGGTTGCGCCGCGCGATCGGCGGTCGTCGGGCAGCGGACACAGCGTGAGCCCGCACGAGCCGTTCGACCGCGTGGCCGCCGACTACGACCGCTGGTACGACACGCCGGAAGGTCGCCGAGCGTTCTCCGCTGAAGTGGCATCCCTGCGACTCGCCGTCGGCGCCATGTCGGGCCGCTGGCTCGAGGTCGGCGTCGGCACGGGACGCTTCGCGGCCGCACTGGGGATCGGCGCAGGTGTCGATCCGTCGCCACGGATGCGTGCCTTCGCACTGGATCGGGGCATCGAGGCTGTGGAAGGCAGCGCCGAAGACCTGCCCTTTCCGTCGGCCGCATTCGACGGCGTCCTGCTCGCCCTGACGCTGTGCTTCGTCGACGACCCGCAGGCGGCACTCCGCGAGTGTCGCCGCGTGCTGACCGGGGACGGGACGCTACTCGTGGGCATCATCCCGGCCGACAGCCCGTGGGGCGCTGCCTACATGCGCGAGGCCGAGCAGGGGCACCCTGTGTACGCGACGGCAGGCTTCTTCGCCTCCGGCGACGTCGTGCCGCTGGTCGAGCGGGCCGGATTTCGTCTCCTCACGTCGTCGAGCACGCTGCTCTGGCGGCCGGAGGAACATTCGGAGGGCACTCCCCGGATCGAGACCGGCATCGTCCCAGAGGCGGGCTTCCTCGCCCTGTCCTTCGCGCCTCGATAAACGGCCCCCTCCGCCGTTCGGGGGAGTCGGGACCTTGCGGTCAGAGCGGCCGTCGCAGGACCGCCGCCGACCTGTCGCAGAAGCCCGGGTGTCAGCGGATCCTGTCCCGGTGAGATCCCTCACCCCGCACCGTTTCGTGGACCGCGTGATGTGGGAAGGCCTCTGTGAACATGGGACTCGAGGACTACAGCGGGAAGCGCGATTTCTCGCGCACGCCGGAGCCGTCGCCCGCCGGCCCCGAAGACGGGAGCCGCCGGGCGTCCGACGGCGGATCTGGACCTCAGCCCAGCCGGCTCTACGTGATCCAGAA
This sequence comes from Thermoleophilia bacterium UBA6103, assembly GCA_002423545.1. Lineage (GTDB taxonomy): Bacteria > Actinomycetota > Thermoleophilia > UBA2241 > UBA2241 > UBA6103. Next base: position 45,568 of record DIWP01000016.1, on the reverse strand, counting down.
GCACGCTGCCCGCAGGCTGCACTACGACCTGCGGCTGGAGCTCGGCGGGGTGCTCCTGAGCTGGGCGGTCCCCAAGGGCCCCAGCCTGGACCCCGCCGACAAGCGCCTGGCCGTGCGGGTGGAGGACCATCCGCTCGAGTACGCCGACTTCGAGGGTGCCATCCCGGCCGGTGAATACGGCGGCGGCACCGTGATGGTGTGGGACCGTGGCACCTGGGAGCCGCTCGCGACGGCCCGCGATGACCCTGCGGGCTGGCTCGACAAAGGGCAGCTCAAGTTCGAGCTGCACGGCGGCAAGCTGCGCGGGCGCTGGATGCTCGTCCGCCTCAAGGACCGCGCCGGCGAGAGCGGCCAGAAGAACTGGCTGCTCTTCAAGGAGCGTGACGAGGAAGCACGCAGCGGCGCCGAGGCGAACGTGACCGAACGCGCGCCGCTCAGCGTCCGCAGCGGCCGCACGATGGAGCAGATCGCCGCCGACGGTGACCGCCCGGGGCACACCGAAGGCGACGCGGTCGGCGAGGTCACCGGTGAAACAGAAGAGCCGGCGATCGATCCGGCACCGCCGGGAGCTGCCCGGTCCCCCGGGTCGGTGGCACGCCGCGCGCCGGCCGACCCGGCGCGCGCGACCGGCGCCCGGAGGGCGCCGATGCCCGACCGGGTGGAACCCCAGCTCGCCACCCTGGTCGCCGAAGCTCCGCGCGGAGACGAGTGGCTGCACGAGATCAAGCTCGACGGCTACCGTGTCCTCTGTCGTCTGGAGAGCGGCCGGCCGCGCTTCATGACCCGTCGCGGCGCCGACTGGACCGACCGCTTCCCGACCCTCGTGGGCCCCGTGGCCGGACTGCCCGCCGCCACGGCCTTTCTCGACGGCGAGGTCGTGTATGTCAAGCAGGACGGCCACACGAGCTTTCTCGAGCTGGCGAGCGCGCTGCAGGGCGGCACCGACCCGGAAGGGCGGGTCGTCTACTACGTCTTCGACCTCCTGCACCGCGACGGCGTCGACCTCACCCGGTCGCCCCTGCACGCCCGCAAGCGACTGCTCGCAGATCTGCTCTCCGGCCTGCCGGCCGATGCACGCATCCGCTACGTCGACCACGTCCGCGGCGACGGCGACGAGTTCCACCGTGCGGCCTGCGGCCACGAGCTTGAGGGCAGCATCTCCAAGCGGGCCGAGGCGCCCTACCGCTCGGGCCGCGGCCGCGACTGGCTCAAGGTCAAGTGCCTGCACCGTCAGGAGTTCGTGATCGGCGGCTTCACCGCGCGCGCCGGCGGCGGCGGGATCGGCGCGCTTCTGCTGGGCTTCCGCGAGGCATCGGGCGAGCCGCTGCGCTACGCCGGCCGCGTCGGCACCGGCTGGGACCAGAGGGCGATGGACGACCTGCGCGCTCGCCTCGACGAACGGGTGCGCGACGAGCCCGCGTTCATCGATGCCCCGTCGGGCCGTGCCGCGCGCGGCGTCCTCTGGACGCGGGACGAGCTTGTCGCCGAGATCGAGTACCTGAGCTGGAACGGCCACGGGACGTTCCGCCACGCGTCGTTCAAGGGCCTGCGCCTCGACAAGCCGGCCGCCGACGTGGTGCCGGAGCAGGCCTGCGACGAGCCGTCGCAGCCGTTCGCGCCGGCGCCGGACTCGCTGCGCCCGCCGGACTCGGCGCGCCCGCAGGCTCCCACAGTGCCGCCGGCCGGCCCCGGCACACCGCCGGCCTCCGCGGCGCCGCCGGACTCCACCGCGTCGCCGGTGGGCTCCGGCGGCGGCGCCCCATCGTCCGATCCCGTCCGCACCCGTCGACTCCGCAAGGGCGAGGAGCACGCCGTCGTCGGCGGCGTCGTCATCACCAACCCCGGCCGCGTGATGTATCCCGAGGCCGGCCTCACCAAGCTCGACATCGCCCGCTACTACGAGGGCATCGCCGATCGCCTGCTACCGTTCATCAGCCGCCGGCCACTCACCATGGTGCGCTGCCCGGAGGGGTACGCGCAAGGCTGCTTCTTCCAGAAGCACGCCGTCGGCGGCTTCCCCGACGCCGTCATCCGCGTGCCGATCGCCGAGCACGACGGTACGGCCACCTATGTGGCCGTCGATTCCACCGCCGGTCTGCTGTCGCTGGTGCAGCTCGGCGCTCTGGAGCTGCACGTCTGGGGCTCCCATCTGGAGAGCGTCGAGTACCCCGACGAGCTCGTGTTCGACCTCGACCCCGACCCCGAGCTGCCGTTCACGCGCGTCAACGACGCGGCCCGTCTGCTGCGCACGGCACTCGAAGCTCTCAGCCTGCAGAGCTTCGTGACCACCACCGGCGGCAAGGGTCTGCACGTGGTGGCGCCGCTCGCGCCGACCCGGCCGTGGAACGAGGTCAAGTCGTTCGCCAGAGCGGTCGCCGAGGCGCTGGTCGCCGCCGACCCCGACAGCTACACGGCGAGCATGTCGAAGCAGCGCCGCGCAGGGAAGGTGTTCATCGACTACTTGCGCAATGGACGTGGCGCCACCTTCATCAGCCCCTACTCGACCCGCCGGCGGCCCGGCGCACCGGTGGCCACACCGCTGCGCTGGGACGAGCTCTCGCCGCGCCTGCGTGCCGATCGTTACGGCGTGGCCAACATCCGCCGCCGGCTGGCCGCTCTCGACACCGACCCCTGGGAGGGATTCCACAGCGTCCGCCAGGAGCTCACCGCCGCCGCCCTGCGGTCCGTGGGTGTGTAGGCTTGTCCGGCGGTCCATCGGCGCCCCGGACCGCTTGGCGTTCCAGGGCTGCACGACGACGTTCGCCGGTCGGAAGACCGAGACGCCAGCGCACCGGTCGGCCGTCGGATCGAAACGGCGGCGTAAGGGGCGGGGGGTCGGGAGCGTTCCCTTTGATAGGCTTCCCGGACCATCAGATGCCCGACCAGCGAGGGCACCGATCCCGACCACGCTGAAGCGCCCGTCACGGGCGGCTGGTCCATCGCAGTCTGCCGGCCTGCCGCACGGCGCGTCGGCCGTGATCCACATCGACTACAGACGAGGTCGCCGCACATGATGAAGCGCACGCTCACGAAGACCCACCTGGCCCTCGCCGTGCTGCTCGTGATCGCGGCCGCAGCAGCGGCGGCGATCATTCTGCAGCCAGGCGCCGGCAGCCTGGTCGGCGAGGCGTCGGCCGCCCCGTCGACGGTGGTGCGCTACCGGATCCTGGACGGTGACAGCAAGAGCGTGCTGCGCAACGTGTGGGTCGTGGTGCGGGACCAGAACGGCACCGCGGTGGCACAGGGGACCAGCGGCAGCGATGGGATCGTCACCGCGTACGTCGACGGCAGCGTGGTGTCACAGCTCACCGCCGTCGCCACGGCGCCGAAGAAGTACATCACCTTCCCGGTCACCACACCGCTCAGCGGAGCGGCCGGGCAGACCGTCGACATCCCGCTCTATCGCACCGACCAGCAGTGGCTCGGCTGGGGCCGCTCCGACGACCGCCGCCGGGTCGGTCCGGCGACCGGCAAGCCCGGCAAGCTCCTCTGGAAGATCGACCCGGGCAACAACATGGAGTTCCCGCCGACGCTGGCATACGGGGTCGTGGTCTACGGCTCCTACCACGGCTTCCTGATGGCCAACGACCAGACGACCAAGAAGGAGCTGTGGCGCGCGTACCCCGGTACGGCGGCCAGGCCCAGCAAGTTCGCCAGCCAGGTGGCGGTGAGCACCTGGATCGAGAACGGCGTGCGTGTGGCGCGCGTCTTCTACACCGACCTCACCGGCCTTGTCGGCTGTCGCGACCTCTTCACCGGAGAGAAGATCTGGGAGAAGCGCTCCGGCAAGGGTCCCGGGACCTCGGGGAAGCTCATCCAGTTCAGGAGCTTCGAGGCCTCGCCGCTGGTCCGCGGCGAATCGGTCTACGTCTGCACGCGGTATGACAAGCGCAACGGCAGCCGCGCCGGTCTCTGGGCGCTCGACCGTCGCACCGGCGATGTGCACTGGTTCATGCGACTGGCGAAGAACACCAGGACGAAGATCGGCGCCAGCCCGGCCTACAGGAACGGCCGCATCTACGTCGCCACCTACGACGGCTACGTATACGCGGTGCGTGCCACCGACTCGTCCTCGAAGCGCAAGCGCTACTGGCGTCGCTACCTCGGCGGCCAGTTCTACAGCACGCCGGCGGTGACCAGCTCGCGCATCTACATCGGCAACAAGTCCAACGGCCGCATGTACTGCCTCAACCGCAACAACGGACGACTGCTGTGGCGGACCGCCCGTCTGGGCACGAGCGTCCATGGCTCGCCGGCCGTCTACGGCGGCAAGGTGTTCATCGGCGCCGGCAAGCGCTTCTACGCACTGCGTGCCAGCAACGGCAGCGTCGTCTGGCGCCGGGCGACGAAGAAGCGCGTCTGGGGCTCCGCGAGCGTCCTGCGGGGTGTCGTCTACTACTCGTGCTACGGCACCACCTATGCGCGCAGCGCCAGCAAGGGCAAGCTCGTCTGGCGCAAGAACGTCGGCCGCTACTCACCGGTGACGGCCACGCGGCATCTCATCATCGTCACCGGACGGCGTACGTTCTCCGCCTATAGGCCGGTCAACTGAGCTGAAGCGCCCGGCGCTGCCGCACAGAGCGGCGACTGCGGTCCGGGCGGCGGCAGCGTCCGCTCAGGACGGGTATGATGCTCAGGCGCGTGCCCCCATCGTCTAGTGGCCTAGGACGCCGGCCTTTCAAGCCGGTAGCACGGATTCGAATTCCGTTGGGGGCACCAACCAGTCACCTCCGGAAGATCGTGCCGCATACGGACGGTCCTCCGTTGTTCTTCGTCGGAATCGGGAAGGAATCGCAGGCACGGCCTCGAAGAGGCCGGTCAGGTACCCCCCTCGGTACGGCCGCCCCCGCCCGGAGGCGGCCGTACACGTTCCGTGCCGCCGCAGAGGCGCCCGCGCACGTTCCGCGCCGCCGCGGTCGCGCCCGCCGGCGGCCCCCTGCGTTCGCGACCAGGCGACCGGCGTCCCGTCACTCCCGCCACATGCAGACGACCGCTCGGCGCCGTCCGACACCCCCCGTCGCGGCTCGCGCCTGCCACGGTACACGGGTTCCCGACACCGGATACGGGGAAGAGTGGAGTCATGGATGCACCCATCGAGAGGTGCGTGATGAGGTCCCGACTACTGACACTGTCCTCATTGACGGTCAACGGTCGCCCGGTCGACTGCGACCTGACGGTGATGTGCTGCTGTCGCGAAGACCCGCACCTGCCGTGGCAGGGAGTCCTGGTAGGGAGCGCGATCGGCGGTCCGGACTGGACCGATCGGCTCATGCCGCTGACCGGACTCACCGAAGACGGCCACCACGTCCAGACCGAGGTCGTGATCGATCCGCTCCGGCTGCCGTCCGGCGACCTGCGTCTGCGGGGCGCGGGAGCCCTGATCGTCGACGGAGACCCCTGGTAGTCCCGCGGCCGACCCCCTGCCCGCGGCTGCATGTATAGTTGTCGCTACGTCCGTGTCTGGGTGCCGTGGCTGGTCAGACGATCGCGGCATCACACGGGAGCATCAGGGGGCCGTCGGGGGCGGACGCCGCCCGGCACGGCCCAGGGGGCCGCGTGAAACATCGACTCACCAGCTCCATCCTCATCGGGACGGGCATCGTGCTTGTGACCGCCGGCCTGGTGGTCATGCTGGGCATCGCTCCCCGGTACCGCACCATGCAGGACGCGATGACGCTCACGCAGCGATATGAGGGCACGCTGCGGACCTCGATCGATGTGACCACGCTCGAGTCGTTGCGCAGCCCGCGTCTCAACGTGCAGCGCTCGGTGTCGGTCGCAGACACGCATGGCAGCACCGCTCTCGTGCGCGACGAGCGAGTCGTCAGGATCCCCCAGGGCCGGCTCCGCCGGACGGTCGTGCACTACGCCCTCGACCGCACGACGATGCTCTGCACCGACTCCTACCCCGAGTCGTGGAGCCGCAGCAGCGGCTTCTGGCCGCGCCTCGGACTCATGGCCCTGTGGCCCTACGACGTCGCGCGCCGGGACTATGAGCTCTGGGTCGACGCCTACCGGCGTGCCGTCCCATTGCGCTTCGCCGGCGAGGTCGAGCATGCGCGCAGCGCCCGGACCGCTTATCGGTTCACCGCCTCCGGCGACCAGCAGCCGATGTCGCCCGACGAGGTCGAGTTCCTGAAGCTTCCCGAGACCATCGACACGGAGCGTCTCCAGACGCTGCAGGAGAATCCCGACGTCAACCCCGTCCTGCGACGTCTGTTGCCGGACGTCCTTGCGGCCTGGACGGAGGAGACGGTCCCGGTCGCCTACTCGTGGGAGTTCCACACGACCTACTGGGTCGAGCCGCGCACCGGCATCCTGCTCGACATGCGGACCAGGAACACGCTTCGCGTCGGGGTGGCGGAGGAGGTCGTGACACGTACCGCCCTGGCCACGCTGCCGGCCGCCCAGCGTGCCACCCTCGAGGTCATCGTGGAAGACGCCAGCTACGTGTCGACCGAAGCGACCGTCGCCGCCGCGGTCAAGCAGGTGGATCAGAGCGTCGCGGCGCTCGAGCTTCACGCCACCATCCTGCCGATCGTGCTCGTCGTGACGGGACTGGTCGTTGGAACTGCCGGCAGCCTGCTGGTCATACGGCGGCGGCGCGCTTCCGAGTAGTCGAAGACGCCGCCACGACCGGCATCGGGCCGCCGCCCTCGCAGTCGACGGCCCTAGCGGCGTACCATCAGGGCACTCACCGCCGCCGTCAGACCGTCGACGGTGAGCTCGAACATCGGGAAGATTCGGCGGATCTCGGCGATCGTGTGATGCCCGTACGCCCAGTCCCACTCGGCCTGCACGATCGTGTTGAGCCAGACGGAGTGCGGGAAGTGCCGCCGCAGACGCCGCAGCCAGTCGATGCCGGGCTCCTCGTTCGCTTGGCCCCACCAGATGATGCCGTGACGCGCCTGCAGCTCGCTGGGAGCCATGGCGGCGTCGCCGACCAGGACCAGCTTGTAGTCGCCGCTCAGCTCGTTGAGCAGCTGCGTGGTGTGCACGGCGTTGCGCGTGCTGCAGGACGCATCGTTGAAGAGGTGGTCGTAGACGCAGTTGTGAAAGTAGAGGAAGCGCAGGTCCTTGAGGTGCGTGGCCCGGTTGAGCGCCGTGAACAGCCGGCTGCAGATGGTCACGAACGGGTCCATCGAGCCGCCGACGTCCATGAGGACCAGCAGCTTGACGGTGTTCTTGCGGCTCTTCTGGTACTCGAGGCTGAGGAGACCACCGTGATCGGCGGTCGAGCGCACCGTCGCCTCGAGATCGAGCTCGTCGGGGCGCTCCTGGTTCCTGGCCGAGAGCCGGCGCAGGCGGCGCAGCGCCATCTCGAACTGCCGCACATCCACCCGGGCATCGGTGCGATAGCTGCGATAGCGCCGCTCAGCGGCGACCTTGACGGCCGAGCGGTGCATGCTGCGCCCGCCGACCCGGATGCCGCCCGGATGCCGCCCCGAGTGGCCGAACGCGGATGTGCCGCCGGTACCCACCCAGCGGTCGCCGCCGTGATGTGCCTCCGTCTGTTCCTGCAGGCGCTCCTCGAACGACCGTCGCAGTCCTTCGAGGTCGATGTCGCCCAGCGCCTCCAGGAGCGCCCGCCGCTCTTCCTCGCTCACATGCAGCGGCGCCAGCGGGTCGGCCAGCCACTGCCAGACCTCGTCGGCTATCTCCTGCGGCGTCTCGACACCCTGAAACATGTGCTGGAAGGCCTGATCGTACTGATCGAAGTACGCCTCGCTCTTGACGAGGCAGGCGCGGCCGACATCGTACAAGCCGGTGAGGCTGCTGCCCGCCAGGTCCTGTGCCAGAGCTTGGGAGAACATCAGCCACTCGGTGACCGTCACCGGCACGCCGTAGGCGCGGAGCAGGTAGAAGAGCTCGACGAACACGCGTCCCGCCGTGGTCAGTACGTCTGGGCACTGCCGGGTCGTCGCCCGGCACAGTCGCGCCGCACGCGACCGCGGCCGCCGCTCACGTCCCGCGACCCGTCCGACCGCCGGCCATGTCCCGCCGCGCCGCCTCTACATCCTTGTCTTTCTTGAGCAGCACGCCCAGGAACGGCATGCGTGCCGAGATGCGTGCCGGTTCCACACCGGCGATGGCAAGGGCCTGCACCCAGTCGATCAGCTCGCTGGTCGAAGGCTTCTTCTGCAGGCCCTGCACCTCACGCAATCGGTAGAACGACTCCAGCGCGGAGTCGAGCAGACCGTCTTCAAGATCGGGGTGATGGACGCGGACGATGCGCCGCATGGTGGCGGGGTCGGGGAACTCGATGAAGTGGAAGACGCAGCGACGCAAAAAGGCGTCCGGCAGCTCCTTCTCCGCGTTGGAAGTGATGACCACGATCGGCCGCTGCCCGGCCCGGACGGTCTGCCTGGTCTCGGGGATGAAGAACTCCATCTGGTCGAGTTCCCAGAGCAGGTCGTTGGGGAACTCGAGGTCGGCCTTGTCGATCTCGTCGATGAGGAGCACCACGCGCTCAGGATGAGAGAAGGCCTCGCCCAGCTTGCCGAGCTTGATGTAGGCGGCGATGTCGCAGACATCGTGGTCGCCGAACTGGCCGTCGTAGAGGCGTTGCACCGTGTCGTAGACGTACAGCCCGTCCTGGGCCTTGGTCGTCGACTTGATGTTCCAGACGATCAGCGGCTTCGCGAGGGCATGGGCGATGCTCTGCGCGAGCATGGTCTTGCCGGTGCCGGGCTCGCCCTTGATCAGCAGAGGCCGGCCGAGGGCGACCGCCACGTCGACGGTCTGCATGAGATCGGGCGCCGCGATGTAGTCGGCTGTGCCCGAGTACGTGGGAGTCGTTGAGTCCATGGCCTTCACCGGCCGGGCAGTGTACCACACGGCCGTCGCGTGACCAGACAGCTCGAGAGCACCCCGGAGCCATGATCGGGCTCCTCGGTCCCGACGGACTGCGACACCGCCGGCCGACCCTCTCGCCCCTGCCGCTCTCACCCCTGCCATCCGGTCGCGGCCGAGCGGACCCTTGACATCACTTCAGCTAGTCAGCTAGCTTATCGATACACCACATGATCGCTCGGCAAGCAGCTGAGGTCGGGGGGATCGCGCTCGCGGCATGTGGACCGGCGCGGCGATCTTCCGTCGACCCCCATACGACCTCCGCGATGGGCGCGCACCGGGAAGGGGGTGGAACCACGCGGTGGACGCCTTGAAGGGACGACCTTTCACGACCGTCGCCTAGGAGGGGGAATGGCAGACGAACAGATGGTCTACGCGCGCAAGGCCAGCGGTCTGGTGCGCGGTCTTTCGCTTTTCGACTCCATGTCGGTGGGCCTCATGAACACCGGCATCACCGCCAACATCTGGGGCGTCCTCACACTGGGTCTGGCGACCTACCTGGGCGCCAACATGCTCCTGATGTGCCTGTTCTCGTTCATCCTGGCCGGCATCGGCTTCCCGCTCGTCTGGGGCATGCTCGCCGGCAGCATGCCGCGCTCCGGCGGTGAGTACGTCTATAACTCCCGCATCATCCATCCCATCGTCGGTATCGCCGAGAACTTCGGCAACGCCTTCGTCATGATCTTCTGGATCTACGTGCTGGCGCCCTGGACCGCCGACCCCGGCCTGGTCCTGGTGGCCCAGTACACCGGCGCCGACTGGCTGTACAGCAACGACACCGGCCTGTTCTTCGGTGGCCTGAGCTACGAGATGGGCGTGTTCGTGGTGGCCACCGTCGCCAACGTCTTCGGCTTCCTGGCGGTCGCCTTCGGCCTCAAGGTGCTGGTCCCCATCCAGCGCGTGATCATGACCGTCGGGCTCTTCGGCGCCGCCGTCATGGCCGGCACGCTCACCTTCGTGAGCAAGGAGACCTTCATCTCCAACTGGAACGAGTTGGCCGCCAAGTACGACTCGCTCGACTACGACGCCTTCATCGCCGCCACCGGGGAAGCCGCCGGCACGGTGATACCGACCACCTGGAACTGGTACGACACCATCGCCAGCATGGGAGCGGGCTCGTGGCTGTTCGCCTACGCCTACTTCCTCGTCTACGTCGCCGGCGAGGTGAAACGGCCGGACCGCAACCTGCTGGCGGCCAACGTCATCGCGGTCCTCATCCCGGTGATCTTCATGGTCTGGACCTGCGCCGCCGCCTACAGCACCATGGACTTCAACTTCTTCTCGGCCACAGCCTGGGTCGACAACGCGTACGGCCTCGAGGGCTACAACCTGCCGTACCTGCCGAGCATCATGACGCTGGCCTACATCGCCTGGCCCACCGCGTTCGTGGGACTCTCGGTGGCGTTCTCGTACATCGCCTTCAACTACTGGTGGGTGGCGCTCTCCTACCTGGGTTTTCCGCGCATGCTGTTCGCCTGGGGCATGGACCGCCTCGGTCCCAGGTGGTTCACCGACATCAACCCGCGCTTCGCGTCGCCGCTCAAGACGTCGGCGCTCTGCTTCGTGCTCGGTCAGGCCGCCATCCTCATGTACAGCTTCTGGATCGGCGACAAGATGCAGGGCCTCACGGTCACCGGCATGGAGATCGTGTCGGTGTGGCTCATCACCGCCATCGCCGCCCTCATCTTCCCGTTCGTGCGACGCGCTCGCGGTATCTGGGAGACATCGCCGTACCGCACCTGGAAGCTGCTCGGCCTGCCGGTGATCTGCTGGGGTGCCATCCTGATGATCATCTACTCCGGCATCTGCTTCTACTTCCTCGTGCTCTCGCCCGAGATGCGCGACTTCACCTGGGGCTCGCTCATCCTCTACTGCTGCGTCTGGGCGGCCGGCATCCTCTGGTACTTCATCTACAAGTACTGGGGCCGCCGCCAGGGCATCGACATCGACCTGGCCTACGGTCAGCTGCCGCCCGACTGAGGCGGAACGACCGCAGACCGGTCTCTTCAAGCAAGGGGCGCAACGGGAGGGCGGGGCCGACAGGCCCCGCCCTCTTCACGTACCATGCGCAATGACCGCGGACATCCGTACCGGGGCCGCGTCGACCGCGAGCGGCGCGGCGGATGACGGTGTGCATCGGTCATGCTGAACGCCGGCGCGGTGCAGCCACGATCTTCCGGTGCACGTCATCGCGAAACGTCCGTCGGCGGCAGATGAAGGGAGCGACGATGCTGCTGGGAGCTCACGTGCGTGCCTCGGGTGGCGTGTGGAAGGCGATCGAGCACGGTGAGGAGCTGGGCTGCGACGCGATCCAGTTCTTCGCCGGCAGTCCCCGCACCTGGAAGCCGACGACGTACTCCGACAAGGATGCGGCCCGGTTCCGGGAGGCGCGTGCGGCGTCTTCCATCCGCTTCGTGGTCATCCACACCATCTACCTCATCAATCTGGCGACGTCGAACGCCGACTACTATGAGAAGTCGGTCACCGCGCTGGTCGGGGCCGTCCGGGCGGCGGAACGGCTCGGAGCCCAGGCCATCGTCAACCACACGGGATCCCACCAGGGCGACGGTTTCGAGGTGGGACTGGCGCGCGTCCGGGCCGCATTCGCCCAGGCACTGGAGGCCTGCGGCGACTCACCGGTACGCATCCTCATCGAGAACACGGCCGGCGCCGGGGGGACGATGGGAGTCGATCTGCCGCAGATCGCCGCCATCATCGACGCGGTCGGAGGCGACCCTCGAGTGGGGGTCTGTCTGGACACGGCGCACCTCTTCGAGGCCGGCTTCGACATCCGCACGCCGGCCGGGCTCGAGGCCCTGCTCGCCGACTTCGACACCACCATAGGCCGCGAGCGCCTGGTCATGCTGCACCTCAACGACTCCAAGACTCCCCTGGCCTCCAACCGCGACCGTCACGAGAACATCGGTGAGGGCGAGCTCGGCCTGGAGGCCTTTCGGACCATCGTCGGTCATCCGGCCTTCGCCGAGCTGCCCGGCATCCTCGAGGTGCCGGGATATGACGGGAACGGTCCCGATCTGCGGAACATGGAGACGCTGCGCGCCCTGACCGCCGTCTGACCGCTCCGTCAAACGGCGTCGTGCCGCGGGGGGTCGGCTATAATCCGTCGCGCCGTCGGACCGGCGGCCGGCCGCCCTCGATGCAGGAGGTACGGACATGGAGCTGCGCATCTTGACCAGTACCACCGACTTCGGCCTCGCCAACGTCCTCAAAGGGGTCCTGGAGACTGCCGGCATCGAGGTAGCGCTCAGCGGCGCCGGTCTGGAGAGTGTCTACCCTGGCACCAGCATGGCGACCATCCAGTTGCTGGTCAGGCCGGAGGACTACACACGCGCACGCGACCTCATCGACCAGGTCGACGATCAGGGCTTCCCCGAGGAAGAGGACGAGGAGATCTGACCGCCGACCCTCACGACCCGCCACCGCGCACGCACGGTCCGGCCGGGCCCCGGATCGAGCCTGCCGGTGAGCCACAAGCCGCTGCCGAGCGGCGGCCGCAGGCACCCTGGAATCCCTGTGCTATCATCAGTGGTCCCGTCTGAGCCATCCCTCACGAGCGTCTGGAGTCACCATGTTGGACCGCCTCTTTGGACGAGGCAAGCAGGACCAGCCGGCTGAACCCACATGCGCCGCCTGTGGTCGCACGCTGCTCCCCGGTGAGTGGGCGCAGACCTTCGTCCGCGACGACGGTGTCGAGGAGATCGTCTGCTCCCTGTGTTCACAGTCGCAGGGCTACGTCACCGAGCCGCCCGCGCCTTACGAGCAGGCCGGCGCACCGGCGGCGCCGGACGCCGGCCCCGCCGCCAGCCCCGAGCCCGCACCGGACCTCTATGATCAGAGCGTGACCGGCGTCGGAAGCGACGCCTATGCCCACGCTGTCGCGCCCGTCGTCCAGTCGCACGATGCCGCTCAGTGGGCGGTACCAGAGGCCGGTGCGGCCACCGAGCCGGTGGCCGCGGTCGGCGAGCCGGAGCCCGCCGCTGACGACCGCATCGAAAGCGACACCTTCTGGCGCGCCCTCAAGGACAAGGACGCCGAGATAGCCCGCCTGCAGGCGGAAGTCATGCGTCTTGAGGCCGAGCGGCGTGAGCTCGGCACCCAGCTCGAGCAGGCCCGGCAGGTCGCGGCACCGGTTCCGGCGACCGCACCCTACGGATCGCCGATGTCGCCGGAACCTGTCTGGCCGACCGAGGGCGACGCGCCCTCGAGCCCGCAGCCGGCCACATCCCAGCCGGTCGTCGAGGCCGGGCCCGCACCCGGCGTACTGGGAGTCGCCGACGAGTGGTCGACCGCGGTGGCACCGGAGGTCACTCTCGACCCGGACCTTGACGCTCCGCCGCAACCGTCGCTCGACACCGACATCCCGGTCGATCTGAGCGTGCCTTCCGCGCCGCCGGCGCCGCCCTCCGACCAGGCAGCCGAGCGATCGCCCATTGACACCACGACCGCGCCCGACACCCCGGATGCACCGGTCACCGCCTTCGTCGACATGCCGACCGAGCCTATCGAGGTACTCGCCGTCCAGGCACAGCCTGCCGTACCGGAGGAGTGGTGTCCGGTCTGCGACACCGCCGAGATCCCGGAGATCCAGCCGGCGACCATGGCCGCCGGGTCAGAGGAGGGCACCGTCCAGATGCCGATCGCGCCGGGCCGAGCGGCACCGATCGCCGGGGATCAGCCGGCATCCCTCGTCTTCGAGCCGCAGCCCGAGCCGATCGATCTGGTCCCCCTGCAGCGCGGCGCCGACTTGTTCAACGTCAGCGACATGCCACAGAAGGTCGCCGAGACCAACGAGCTTCTGGGCTTGCCGAGGGTCAACCTCACGGTCGAAGAGAAGACCATGACGGCCGTCTTCATCTGGTCGATGGCGTGGTACGAATACACCATCGATCTCGACGACGGCGACGTGCGCCTCAAGGACCGCGGCTACGACGACCGCACCGATCTGGCGGCCAACGGGACCGTGCGTCCCGACGGCACCGTACAGCTCATCCCACTCCCGACCCGCCGCCCCGTCGTGCAGATGCCACCGCCGGCGCCGGCGCCCGACGTCCCGGTAGAGCCCGCGCCGGCACCCCCGCCGGCCACCGACGAAGGCGGGGACCGCCGGCCGGTCGACGCCGGCAAGGGCGAGTTCATCTCCAAGTCGCTGCGCGGCCAGCGCACCGACGACGAGGCCGTCGCCTGGGACGAGATGGCGGCCCGCGACTTCGACTGGGGTCACTGAGGCCGCCTCGTCGTACCGCCGACCAGGGCCTGCACGCGGGCGACGCCGCGCGAGCGATCGCAGCCAACGGATGCGCGAAGGCATGCGCAACGAGAGCGGGCCGGGAGATGCAGTCGCATCTCCCGGCCCGCTCTCCGTTCCGGCGCCGTATCGCCCCGTCCGACAGGCCGGCGCGTCGCCGTCACACCTCGTGTCTACAGTTCAGAGGCTCAGCCCCCCGGACTGCATGAGATCGTTGAACAGCTGATCGAACGGCTTGGCGTCGGCCGGCGGCTCGACCGAGAAGTCCTGGTCGTAGTCGCTCATGCTCAGCGTCATGGAGAAGTCCATGGACTCGAGGCCTTCAGCGCCCTGCCGCTCCTCTTCCGGAAGCGCCGCGATGTCGATCATCGCCGCTGCCTGCATCTTGTAGATGTAGGAGTCGTCGACGCCGATCCAGTACTCGACCTTCACGTCCTTGACGGCTGCCTTGAGCATGTCGATCGACTTCTGCAGCTCCTCGGGATCGGTGCCGGCCTCACCGCCGACGATGGAGCCGAGACCCGACGCGGAGCCGGCCAGCTTGGAGAGGTCGGCAGCGACCTTGTCGATGTCGATCTGCTGGGTGATGTGGTACGCCTTGACGCCGTTGACGTCTTCTTCGCCTTCATTGGTGTACCCGGAGGCCCACGCGTTCGGGTCGACGCCAAGCTGCTTGTAGGCGTCGGTGAGCTTCTGGCCGTCGGCGTCGGGCGCTGGCGACGCACCGGTGATGCCCGTCGCCATGTCCTTCGGGATCTCGTACCACTGACCCATGTACTGGAGGTAGATGACCTCGCCGTCCATCTTCATGCCGAGGTCGAACGCCTGCCCCATGGCATCGGCCGTCATGGTCATGTCGAGCTTCTGGGGCTCGTTGCCCAGCTTGCCCGAGGCCTTGACGGCGATCGGCGACTCAAGAAGCTGCTGGGCCTGGGGATCGGTCATCTGGGAGGCATCGCCCTGGATGGCCAGCTTCATGTCCATGTCGAAGGCCGCCGTCTGGATGCCGTCCATGGCCTTCTGGCTGGCGGTGATGATCTCCTGGGCGGACATGTCTCCATCGCCGCCGCCGGTGTCGCCGCCGCCACCGTTGTCGTCCGAGCCCCCACACCCGGCCGCAACGAGCGCCGCGATAGCCATCACGGCCACGAGGATGCTCAACCACTTGCGCATACGTCTCCCCTTTCGTGCACCTTCCCTGTCACCGCTCGGTCTACGGATGACTCACCCGCGTTCCGCTCACACGGTGCATTGTCCCACGCGACAGCTCCGCAGACACCTGCGACTGCCCACTCTGTCGACATTTCACTCCGCCCGCTTGAGGAAACGGTGAGCCGATGGCGAGCTCAGCCCGCACGCTCCCGGCGCTCGCCGGTACCGCGCGGGGCGATCGTGACGGCGCGATTCGGCTCGTGCCCCTCGGAGACCGTCTCAACACGCGGATGGTCCTTGAGCCGAAGGTGGATGACCTTGCGCTCGGCGGCGGACATCGGCTTCAGGGTGATGGGCTCCCGGTCGCGAGACACACGCTGTGCGACACGGTCGGCCATGGAGTGCAGCGAGGTCGCCCGCCTGTCGCGATAGCCCTCGGCGTCGACGATCACCCGCCGACGGCTCTTGCGCCTGCGATTGACGGCGATGGCGGCGATGTACTGCAGAGCGTCGATGGTCTGTCCGTGCCGACCGATGAGGATCCCGAGGTCCGGGCCGTCGAGGTCGGCCGTGACGCACTCACCATCGTCGTCGACGTCGACACCGGCCTCGAGGCCCATCCGGGCGACGACCTCGGAGAGGAACTCGCGCAGATCCTCGGCGATCAGAGGCAGGTCGGCGTCTGGACGCTCGGCTCGCGGCCGGACGTGTGCCTCGACCTGGGCCTGCGCACGGCCACGGCCGAAGAACCCGCCGCGACTGCCCTCTTCGACGACCTCGTACTCGACGTCTTCCTCGACGACGCCGGGGACGATCTTGCGGAGCTGCGCCAGAGCCTTGCGCCGGGCGTCTTCTACCGTCGTGCCGGTCGCCACGGTGGCGAACTCGGTGTCGTCGAGCTCGTCGTCCGCTTCACCGACCGCCCCGTCGTCCGATCCATCGACGGCGAGCGGCTCTTGGTCGAACGCCGCTTCTTCGGAGAGCTCGTCGAGCTCGTCGTCGGAGTCGTCGTCGTCGAGAGGGACCTCGTCGTAGTCGTCGTCGGAGAGCTCGTCGGAAGGCTCCTCGTCGAGCTCGTCCCGTGGCGCATCGTGAGACGGCGCGACGATATCGTCGTCGAGCGGGATGAGATCGCCCTGGTCCTCCTCACCGAAGATCGCGTCGTCGGCCATCAGCTCTCGCTCTCTGGTCTCGGCTGACCGGTCTTGGGCTTCACCGGACGCTTACCGGTGCGCGTTGTCTGTACCTTGTCTGCCGGCCGGCGCTTCCGCTTGGCGTCCGGCGGCCGGCCGGTGCCGCCATCACCGGCACCCGAGGCCGGCGGCGCATCGGGGGCCGTCGGTGCCGATGCCGGCCGGCGGCCCGGCTCCGCGGTCCTGCGGACCTGTCCGGCGGCGACGGTGCCGCCCTTGGCAGACTGAGCGCTCGTCTTCCCCGGCGGCGCCCCGGCCCTGGCCGGTCGTGAGCCCAGCTTCCCGCCGGACCCTCCGGTCCCGGCGCCGGCCTGACCCGCGGGGCGGGTGCCCTTCTTGGCCGGCGCACCCTTGCCGGACGGAGCCCCCTTCTTGGCCGGCGCACCCTTGCCGGACGGAGCCCCCTTCTTGGCCGGAGCCCCCTTCTTGCCGGTGCGGCCGGCCGCCGGCTGCGTCTCGCGCTGCTCCTGGGCAGCCGACATGGCTTCCATGAAGCGGCTCTTCTTGCGCTTGGAGGGATCGACCTTCTCGAGCTGGACCGGGTGCTTCTTGGCCAGGTACTTGATGACGAGCTGCTGGCCGACGGTCCACATGTTGGTCGTGATCCAGTAGAGGAACAGACCGGCGGGGAAGTTGCGCAGGAAGATGACGAACATGAACGGCATCGCCCGCATGATCCATTTCTGCTGCGACTGGGTCTCGGGCGTCAGCATGAGCTCGGTGGAGGCGAGCTGCGAAGCCACGTAGACGACCAGCAGGATGTAGTAGGGGTCGGGCTCGCCGAGCGTGAACCAGAGGAAGGTGGCATTCTGCAGCTCGGGAGTGCCGCGGATGGCGTAGTACAGGCAGATGAAGATCGGCAGCTGCAGCAACAGCGGCAGGCACGATGCGAACGGGTTGACGCGATACTCCTGGTAGAGCCGCATCGTCTCCTGCTGCAGCTTCTTCTTGTCGCCCTTGTGCTTGCGCTGCAGCTCCTTGATCTTGGGCTGCAGTGCCTGCATGGCGCGCTGCGATTTGATCTGCTTCCAGGTGAGCGGGAAGATCACGATGCGGACGCAGATGGTCAGCAGGATGATGGCGATGCCCCAGCTGCCGGTCCAGTCGTCGAGGATCCGCAGGAAGCCCCTCAGCAGGTCGATGAGCGGACTGAAGAAATCTGAGATGGGGTTGAGGGCGAGGAGCAGGTCCGGCGTCAGGATGTCGTTCACGTCACGCTCGCTTGGGTGGGACGGGGTCGAGACCGCCGTCGCTCAGTGGATTGCAGCGCAGCAGACGCCAGCCGGCCAGCAGCAGACCCCGCCAGGCCCCGTGGACCCGCAGGGCCTCGACCGCGTACTCGGAGCAGGTCGGGTAGTACTTGCAGCGCGGCGGGAACAGCGGCGAGATGAACCGCTGATAGACATGGATGATGGCGACCAGCACCTTGCTCATTCTGTCCCGGTGGCCTCCGTAGCGGTCATGACTCCGGCACTCCGAAGCAGCTCGTCCAGCGCCTCGTGGACCAGCCGCTTCTCTCCCCGAGCCTGGCGCTCGGCCAGCTCGGCGATCGGGGGACGCGCGATCAGCACGTAGTCGTGACGCCGCGACAGACGCGGAGCGGACTCCTGGAAAGCCTCGCGCAGCAGACGTTTGACACGGTTGCGGACGACGGCTCCACCAACCTTCTTCGATACCGACAGTCCGAGCCGCGGCTCCGTGGAGACGGCGCCGGACGGGTGCTCAAAGTAATACAGGACGAGGAAGCGGGACGCTTTGGATGTCCCCTGCCGATAGACCCGCTGGAACTCAGAGGACCGTGACAGGCGAGACCGCTTCTGCACCATGCCGCCGTCAGGCGCTCAGGCGCTTGCGTCCCTTTCTGCGACGATTCTTGACGACCGCCCGGCCGGCGCGCGTGCTCATGCGCTTGCGGAAGCCATGGGTCTTGGCGCGCTTACGGGTGTTCGGTTGATAGGTCCTCTTCACAGCGGCCTCGCTCGCTAGTTCGTGTCCAGACGGTGAAGTATAGCCGCGGCGCGCAGGCATCGCAACGCGCGACCAAGAGAGGCGGGGAAGGCCGACCCACTAAGCTCCCGCGCCCGGCGGCCGATACAGGTAGGCAGTATGTTACTCCAGGGCTCGATACGACGCTTCCGCCTGGCGGACCTGCTGCAGTTCCTCGCCGCCGAGGAGGCCACCGGCGTGCTCGAGATCCGCGACTTCGAGGAGTACGGCTACATCTACCTCGTCGACGGCGCCGTGGAGGGCATCTCGCTGCCGCTGACCGATGAGAAGCTCGGCAGCCGCCTCGTCAAGGCCGGCCTGCTGAGCGAGGAGAAGCTCGGCCAGGTGCTGCTCGAGCATGCCACCATGAGCCGAGAAGAGAAGCGGCGACAGCCGCTCGGACAGCTCCTCGTGGAACGTGGCTACCTCACGGAGCAGGCCGTCCACGACATAATGGCCCGGCAGACGCTCGATCAGGTCTTCGAGCTGGCGCACTGGCAGTACGGCGTGTTCCTCTACGACGAGCCGGAGGAGATGCCGACCTTCACCGTCAAGCTGCAGGGCAACGTCCAGGAGCTGCTGCTCGACGCGTACCGCCGCATCGACGAGGGCCAGCTGGCGCGCAAGGCGCGCCGCCGGCAGGTCGAGAGCGAGGTCTGCTTCGCGTGTCCGGCGGCCGCGGAGTGCAGCGAGGAAGTGCGCCGCAAGTATCTGCGCGCCGACCACTGCCTGTGGCGCGAGCTGGCCGCCCTGCTCGACGAGCAGCATGAGCAGCTGCGCGATGCGCGCAACCTGTATCGATCGCGCGCCGGCGACCGGCGGCCGCAGCTCGAGGCGATGGCCGAGGACGACGGCCCGTGGAACGGTGATGGGAGTGAGTGACGGCGGCCGCTCCAGCGGCAAGCGCGGTGTGCTGCGGGTGTCGCGGACGACGCACTGCGCCGGCCGCGGTTCAGCACGGCGACTCGCGCAGGGCGAGCTGGCCGCAGGCGGCCTCGATCTCCCGGCCCGGCGAGTGCCGCACGGTGCAGGCGACTCCGGCGGCCCGGACGTCGGCGGCGAACGACCGGACGTCTGCCGGGGAGGGCGCCGGGAAGCGATCGTCGGTCCGGTTGTAGCCGATGAGGTTCAGATGGTACAGCGGGCGGGCCAGCCGTCGGCCCAGAGCGGCTACCTGCTCGGGGCCGTCGTTGACGCCGGGCAGCAGCACGTACTCGAAGAACAGCTTGCGCCGCCGCCGTCGCACGTACGCAGCGCAGGCGGCGAGCAGCTCATGCAGCGGGTAGCGCCGGTTGAGCGGCACCAGGCGGTCGCGCACATCGTCTGTCCCGGCATGCAGGCTCACGGCCAGGTTGAACTGCTCGGGCTCCGCGGTGAAGCGCCGGATGCCGGGCACCACGCCGGCCGTGGAGATCGAGATGCTGCGCGCCGCCAGGCCAAAGCCGTCGGCGTGGTTGAGCAGACGGCAGGCGCCCAGGCTCTGGTCGTAGTTGTGGAACGGCTCGCCCATGCCCATCAGCACCACGTTGGTGACGCGGCGACCGTCGGCGCGCAACAGGCGCTCGAAGTGCAGCACCTGGTCGGCGATCTCGCCGGCGCGCAGGTCGCGCCGCAGTCCCAGGCGGCCGGAGGCGCAGAAGACGCAGCCGACTGCACACCCCACCTGCGTCGACACGCAGACCGTGACCCGCGTACCGCTCGTGAGCTGGACAGCTTCGATCGGCAGGCCGTCGGCGGCCGCGAACAGGGTCTTGATGGCACTGCCGTCCGGCGAGC
Source organism: Thermoleophilia bacterium UBA6103 (assembly GCA_002423545.1). Classification (GTDB taxonomy): domain Bacteria; phylum Actinomycetota; class Thermoleophilia; order UBA2241; family UBA2241; genus UBA6103. The sequence goes on along the minus strand of DIWP01000016.1, from coordinate 25,342 downwards.
GCAGCGTGCGCCGCTCCTCCAGGTCGACCACCGACAGTCGCCGCGCAAGCCGGCCGCGCAGCGATGCAGGGAGAGCCGTGGCCTGGTCGAACGATGTCACCAGCGAACGCGACACGGCATGGTACGCCTGTCGCGCCCGGAGTTCCGGCTCGCCCATGTCCGAAAGGACTGAGCGGAGAGTAGGATAGTCCAGCATCGCCCGATTGTACCCCCGGTCTCGGGCTTCATCGGTGAGGCACTCATGAGCATGATCCAACTGATAGGTATCGGCGCCGCCACCTTCATCCTCATCCTGCTGATCATCGCCCTCATCGTCACGCGACGGCGAGAACGCGCTCGGGCGGCGGCGGCCGCGCCGCCACGACCGGTCGCGCCGGCTCGGCCGGGAGGCGCTCCGCCTTCCGGGTCGGTCCTGGACGGGGCGCCGCGCGACGACCTGTACAGGCTTGGTGGAGAGAAGCCCGAGGAGTCCGAGGAGCACCCCACGATCATCCCGTCTGCTGCCTCAGCGCCGTCTGCCGTGGAGCCGTCAGCCGCCGCCGCAGGGCCGGCGCACGAGGCGGAGACGCGCGACGCGGTCGCGGGAGTGGCAAGCGAGGCGGCAGCACCCGGCACGACCGCGGAAGAGCCACACGAGGCGGTGCCGTCGGCTCCCGGTGCGCCGCCGCCGTCGGCGGCCCTCTGGGCCAGCGCGGCAGCGGCAGACACCGACGCCGCCGATCGCGACCTCTGGGGCCGCTCCGTCGCGCGTGGCTCCGACACGGCCGTCGAGCAGACCGACCAGGCGCCCGGGATCGAGCCTGCGTTCGACGCGGACACGGCCGTCGTCGAGCCGGTCGCGCGGGGCGACGAAGAAGCACCTGAGCTGGAACCGGTCGCTCACGATGCGCCGGCTCCCACAGACGATCCCTGGAGCTCATCGCGGACGCCCGACGAGCCATCGGTGGACGAGCGCGCCCCTGAGTCGGCCGAGGACGTACACGATGCCGCCACGGGTCGGCGGCCGGACACCGCGGCCGAGGCGTGGCCGCCCGGACTCTACGAGCCCACGTCCGACGACGTCGAGCGGCTGCCGGTCGCCGGCACCACGGAGGAGGTCGTCGTCATCGGCGCCGAAGGAGTCGGCACCGGGGATTCCCCTCGTTCCGCTTTCGCTTCGCAGCCCGGCGCCGCCGAGTCGTCAGACACGCTGCCGTTCCGCCACGATGAGGTAGTCAGGGACGACACGGTCATCTGGACGCCGGCCGCAGGGGTGTCTGCCGGACCCTCCGAGCCGACACCTCGTGATGAGGTGCTCGAGACGGCCGGACCCACCGCGGACGCCGCCGATCAGACACGACCGGCCGAGGCGCACACTCCCCAGCATGCGGCCGCGGCGTCGGCGGCAGACAAGGGGCCCCGGCTCGTGCGGCTCTGCGACATCATCAGCACCACCAACTCACAGCACGTCGACCTCAACGATCCGGACGTGCGCCGCATGTTGCGCGAGCTGATCCAGAGCGAAGTCGATCTCGCGCAGCAGTACAAGCAGCTCGGTCAGAACATCGACGCCGTCCTGCAGCTCACCGAGGCGCAGAAGATCTGCCGGGCTCTCTCGATGGACAGCCACGCCAAGCTCCTGGACCAGATGATCCGCGAGCTGCAGGTCTGAGGCGACCCGTGGACCGGCGCCGGCGCCGCGGGTCCGTCAGTTCCTGAGGCTCTGCAGCGGCGCCGGGATGCGGCCGCCGCGGGCCACGAACTCATCGCTGCGGGCGGCGCTCACCGGCATCACCGGCCCCGCACCGAACAGCCCGCCGAGCTCGACCCAGTCGCCGACCTGCTTGCCGGCCGCGGGGATGAGCCGGGCACCGGTCGTCTTGGAGTTCACCATGCCGATGGCCATGACGTCGGCGATCGTGCCGGCCAGCGCGGCTCGTGAGATGTCGCCGGGTACCACGATCATGTCGAGGCCCAGCGAGCAGACCGCGGTCATGGCTTCGAGCTTCTCGATCGACAGCACGCCCTCGCGGGCGGCGGCGGCGAGGGCGGCGTCTTCGCTCACCGGTATGAAGGCTCCCGACAGACCGCCGGTGGAGCTGGTGGCCATGGTGCCGCCCTTCTTGACGGCGTCGTTGAGGAGCGCCAGAGCGGCGGTCGATCCGGGCGCTCCCGCCCGCTGCAGTCCCATGCACTCGAGGATCTCGGCGATGGAGTCGCCGACCGCCGGCGTGGGTGCCAACGACAGGTCGATGATGCCCATCTGGGCGCCCAGAAGACGTGACGCCTCGCGACCCACCAGCTCGCCGACACGCGTGATCTTGAAGGCGGTGCGCTTGATCAGGTCGGCCAGCTCGGTGAAGGACACGCCGGGGTTGTTGGCCACGACGTTGCGCACCACGCCGGGTCCCGAGATGGCCACGTTGATGCTGACCTCGGGTTCGCCGCTGCCGTGCAGGGCGCCGGCCATGAACGGGTTGTCCTCGGGGACGTTGCAGAACGTGACGATCTTGGCGCAACCGATGGAATCGCGGTCGGCGGTACGCCGCGAGACGTCGAGCAGCACATCGGCCATCCGCGTGACGGCGTCCATGTTGATGCCGGCCCGCGTGGAAGCCACATTGACCGAAGAACAGACGGCCCGGGTCTCGCAGATCGCCTCGGGGATGGCCCGGATGAGGGCATCGTCGGTACGCGTGAAGCCCTTCTGTACCAGCGCCGAGAAGCCGCCGACGAAGTCGACGCCGACCGCCTGCGCGGCGGCGTCGAGAGCATGCGCCACCCGCACGAAATCGGTCGGATCGTCGCTGCCGAGCACGTGCGCGATCGGCGTCACCGAGATGCGTCGGTTGACGATCGGGATGCCGTACTTGCGCTGGATCGACTGCGCCACCGGCACCAGGTCGCAGGCCAGCCGCGATACCTTCTCGTAGACACGCCTGCCGACGATGTCGGCGTCGCGCCCGGCGCAGTCTCCGAGCGAGATGCCCATGGTGACGGCGCGCACGTCCAGATTCTCCGCCTGGATCATGCGGACGGTCTCGAGGATCTCCTCGGCGGTGATGAAGACCATGCCCGGACCTCAGATCCGGTGCATGAACTTGAAGATGTCCTCGTGCTGCACGTGGATCTGCAGCCCGGTCTCCTCGCCGGTGATCTCCAGCGCCGCCTGAAGGCCGGCCATGGTCGTCTCGGTCTCGTCGAACGACACGAACATGATCATGGTGAACATGCCGTTGGACACTGTCTGGCTGACGTCGTCGACGTTGGCGTTCTGGCCGGCGACGGTGGTCGCGACGGCGGCCAGCAGGCCGTGACGGTCGGGACCCAGGGCGGTGACGATGACGGAGGTGCGCATGGGCAGAGGGCCTCGGTGAGCGGGCGGTCGGGACGGACGGCCAGTATACTAGACGGCGATCGCCCATGACCGCCGCCCCTCACGCTCCAGACACACCGCGCCGTCCCGACGGCCCCCTCTATCGCAGGCTCGTGTCCTGCGATCGCGCCGTGTCCCGGTCCATCGCCTACCGGCTGCCGCACCCGGCACGGTTCACGCGCGTCCTGGGAGCCTTCTCGCGTTGCGGCGACCACGGCTACGTCTGGTACGCGCTCGGCGCTGTGCCACTGCTCGCGCGGCGACCGGGAGCCGGCCGGCGCTTCGCGTACGTCGCCGGCGGCCAGGTCGGCGCCGAGGTCGTCACGCACCTGGTGAAGATCCGCGTCCGGCGGCTGCGCCCGCCGCACGTCGAGGGCGACCCGAACGGGTACATCCACCAGCCGACCAGCCACTCGTTCCCGTCGGCGCACGCCAGCATGGGCGTCGTCGGCGTGGCCACCCTCGGCCGGCTCTTCCCTCGCGCGCGGCTGCCGCTCGCCGGACTGCTTGCCGTGCTGGCGTTCACGCGCGTCTACCTGCGCGTCCACTACGCCGCCGACGTGCTCGCCGGCCTCGCGTTCGGATCGGGTCTGGCGGCTCTCTACGTCCGCCTCGTCCGCCTGCCGTCCGGCGATGGCCCGGAGCGACCGTCGTGAGTACCGCGATCCGGCCAGCGAGCACATCGACGACCCCCGCGGCCGGCGTTCCCGGCAGCACTGAAGCGAGGCACGGATGAAGATCGGCATCGTCGGCCTGCCCAACGTCGGCAAGACCACGGTCTTCAACGCGCTGACCAACGCCGGCGCCGCGGCCACCGCGTACGCGTTCACGTCCGCCGATGCCAACGTCGGCGTCGTGCCGGTGCCCGACGAACGGCTCTGGCGCCTGCACGAAAGGCTCGAGACGCCGCAGGCCGTGCCGGCCACCATGGAGATCGTCGACATCCCCGGTCTGGCCGACGGCGCCAGCCGCGGCGAAGGCCTGGGCAACGCGTTCCTGGCCGCCATCCGCGGCGTCGACGCGGTGGTGCACGTGGTCCGCGCCTTCGAGAACCCGGACGTGGCGCACGTGCGCGACGAGATCGACCCGCTGGCAGACGTCGAGCTGGTCGAGACCGAGCTGGTGCTCTCCGACTTCGACATCGTCGAGCGCCGGGCGGCCAAGACCGTCAAGGCAGCCCGGGCCGGCGATCAAGCGGCACGCAAGGAGATGGAGACGCTCGAGCCTTTGCTGGCCACGCTGCAGGAAGGACGCTCGGCGCGCTTCATGCCGCGCGAGAAAGAGAGCGAGCCGCTCTTCCGTGAGCTCGCCCTGGTGACCGAGCGGCCGGTCCTGTTCGTCCTCAACGTCGGTGACGAGGCGGCGGCCGGCGGCGCCGACCCGACGGCGCCGTACGCCGGGTTCGTCGCCTGGGCGCGGGAGCGCGGCGACAGCGTCATCACACTCCCGGCCCGCCTCGAGGCCGACCTCGCGGAGCTCGACCAGGCCGAAGCGGCCGACTTCCGTGCCGAGCTCGGCGTGCCGGCCGGTGGCGTCGACGAGCTCATCCGCGCCTGCTACGACGTCCTCGGCTACATCACGTTCTTCACCGGCGACCACAAGTCGAGCGAGACGCGAGCCTGGCAGCTCGCGCGCGGCTCGACCGCACGCGAGGCCGCCGGTCGCATCCACAGCGACATCCAGCGCGGCTTCGTGCGCGCCGAGGTGGTGCCGATCGAGGCGCTCATCGAGACCGGCTCGTTCCACGCCGCCAAGGAACGGGGGATGCTGCGTGTCGAGGGCAAGCTCTATGTCGTCCAGGACGGCGATGTGATGAACTTCCGCCACACGGCCTGAGGACCCAGCCGCACGGACCGGGGAGGCGCCGATGCAACGCGAAGAGATCGAGACGGTCCTGCGTGAGCTGTTCGCCGCGCAGCGGCTGGCGGTCCTCAGCACCCAGCAGGACGGACGTCCCTACGGCAGCCTGGTCGGCTTCGATGCCGCCGATGATCTGCGCAGCGTCGTGTTCGCCACCACGCGAGCGACGCGCAAGTTCGCCAACCTGATGGCCGACCCCTGGGTCGCCCTGGTCATCGACAGCCGGGACAACCGCGAAAGCGATTTCCATGCCGCCGTCGCGGTCACCGCGACCGGCGCGAGCCGCGAGGCGCTGGGTGCGGAGCGCGACGCTGCAGCGGCCCACTACCTGGGCAAGCACCCCGCCCTCAAGAGCTTCGTGGACTCTCCCACCTGCGCCATGGTCGTCGTGGACGTCGACACCTACTACCTGGTGAGACGCTTCCAGGACGTGGTCGAGCTGCACGTGAGGCTATGACGACGCTGTGCGACACCGGTGATGCAGGAGTGCCCGATCGCTCGACATGGCGGGTCGGTGGCACTCCGACCAGGCGGACCACGTGAGCCGGGACGTCGTCATACCCCTGGGACGGCTCGACCCCGCGGCGGTGGACACGGCGGGCGGCAAGGCCTGCGCGCTGGCGGCGCTGGCGCAGGCCGGCCTGCCGGTGCCGGCCGGGGCGGCGGTCACCACCGCCGCCTACGCGCAGTACATCGCCGCCGCCGGCCTCAGAGAGCGCATCGCCCTGGAACTCAGCCGCAAGGACTTCGCCGACATGCGCTGGGAAGAGATCTGGGATGCCGCCCTGCGCATCCGCAACCTGTTCCTGACCACGCCGCTGCCGCGCCGGCTGCGCGACCGTCTGGCCCGCGGCCTCGGCGAACGACTCACGGCGGGCCCGGTGGTGGTGCGCTCGTCGGCGCCCGGAGAGGACGCCGAGGGCGCCTCGTTCGCGGGTCTGCACGAGTCCTACGTCAACATCCGCGGGCTGGACGCGGTGCTCGAGCACGTCCGCCTCGTGTGGGCCTCGCTCTGGTCGGATGCGGCACTGCTGTACCGTCGCGAGCTGGGTCTCGACCCGCGCCACAGCGCCATGGCCGTGGTGGTCCAGGAGCTGGCCGACGGCCGTCGCTCCGGCGTCTGCTTCACCGTCGATCCGCGCGACGCGTCCCACGGCCTCCTCGAGGCCGTCCACGGCCTCAACCAGGGTCTGGTGGACGGTACCATCGAGCCGGACCGCTGGGTGCTCGACAGAGACGACGGACGCCTGCTCGAGCATGCCGCCGCCGAACGTGAGGAGTGGGTCCGGCCCACCGCCGACGGCGTGCGGGTGGCGCCGTTGCCGGCAGAGCTACGCGACCGGCCGCCGCTCGGTGACGACGAGGCGGTCACGGTCTACGGCATGGCACGCCGCTCGGAGAGCTTCTTCGGCCGGCCGCAGGACGTGGAGTGGACGTTCGCCGGCGAGCGGCTCACGTGCCTGCAGTCACGGCCCATCACGACCGGCGCCGAGGCCGGCGACGATCGCGCCGCGTACCTGTCGCTGCGCCGCTCCTTCGACAACCTCGCGACGCTGCGGCGGCGCATCGAAGACGAGCTGCTGCCGCAGATCGGACGCGACGCCGATGCCATGGCCGGCGTCGTGCTGGAGACGCTCACCGACGACGAGCTGCAGGAGGAGATACTGCGGCGCCGGGAGCGCTACGAACACTGGATCGCCGTCTACTCGGTGGACTTCATCCCGTTCGCCCACGGCGTGCGTCTCTTCGGCCGCCTGTACAACGACGTGGTCCATCCGGCCGACCCCTACGAGTTCACCGACCTGCTCGGCAGCGGACCCATGGCCAGCATGCAGCGCAACGACGAGCTGGAGTCGATGGCCGCCCGGCTGCGCGACGGCGAGGACACCGACGATGCTCTCGAGGCTTTCCTGACGCGCTACGGTGACACCAGCTGGGGCGCCACGACACTGGCCGCCCAGCGCGAGACGCTCCGGCATCTGATCGGCGAGCTGGCGGCGGCGCCGCACGGCACCGAGTCGCAGCGACGCGGCGATCCGGCGCGACAACGACGCGACGCTGGGGACACGAGCGCACCTGAAGAGGCTGAAGAGCGGTTCCTCCAGCAGGTGGACGAGTCCGAGCGCGAGCATGCCCGAGAGGTCCTCGATCTGGCCCGCGCGAGCTGGCGCCTGCGCGACGACGACAACGTCTATGTGGGCCGCATCGAGGGTCAGCTTCTCAGAGCGATCGCCGAGGCGCGAGGACGGGGCACGTTCGCTGCCGCCGAGCTCGATCACCTGGCGGCGCCGCTGCACCCGACCGTCGGCGGCCTACCGGCGCCGAGTACGGGGGCTGGGTCCCGGGAGGCCACGGCCGCCCAGGCGACTGCCTCAGCGCGGGCGCGGCAGAGCGCCGACGAGACCGAGCCGCGCGCCGTGCGCGCCCGACAGCTTCTCGGTCAGCCGGCCGGACCGGGGGTCGCCGTGGGTCCGGCCCGCGTGGTCGTCACGCCGGAGGACATCTCCGGCTTCCGCGCCGGGGAGGTCCTGGTGTGCGATGCCGTCGACCCCTCGATGACCTTCGTGGTGCCCCTGGCGGCGGCCATCGTCGAGCGCCGCGGGGGGATGCTGATCCACGGCGCCATCATCGCCCGCGAGTACGGCATCCCCTGCGTCACCGGCGTGCCGCAGGCGACGCAGCAGATCATCACCGGCGACCGCGTGTCGGTCGACGGCCACCTGGGCATCGTCGTCGTCGGCTGACCGACGCACGTCGACCGGCTATGCCTGCCGGACGGCCGGCGACCGGATCCTCCTCAGTCTGCCGACGTGCCGCGCCGCGTCAGATGGCGGCGCAGCGGCAACCAGACGCAGACGGCCATCAGGATCGGGACGACGCCACCGATCAGGAGCGCCAGGATACTGAGCCGGGTGATGTGGGTGCGACTGGCGTCGGCCTCGTCGATGGTCTGGGTCGCCAGATCCTGCACGCGATCGGCCGCCGCCCGGATGCCGCCGCCGACCAGCGGGATCGAAGCCACGGCGCCGAGGCCGTCGCCGGCCTCCTGAAGCGACTCGCCGGCGACCTGCATCGTGTCGCTGAGGCTGGCCAGACCGCGGACCTCGACAAAGCTGACGACCCCGAGCCCGACCCAGAGGACGACCCAGGCGACCACCGCCAGGTCGATCAGATGGATGGTACGTGTCGTCACCAGACCTCCCGCTCCCCGACGCTCGCTTCTCCCTGCACGTGTGCATCGTACCGCCCGCAGAGGTCTTGCGCTCGGTCACCGTCCTCACGGTGAGGCATGTGCCACAATGCACCCATGGACGGCCGAGATCCGACACACGACCCGCCCTCCGGCTATCGGCTGCGGCCGCCCCGCCGGCAGGACGCCCCCATCGTCGCCGCACTGCGCACGGCGTGCGAGATCTGCGACGAGGGCGAGGCGACGACCGATGCCGCTGAACTGGCGGCCGATTGGCGCTGCCTGCCCCGCTTCGACCTCGAGAGGGACGCCTGGGTGATCGAAGCCGTCGCCGGCGGCGACGACACCGAGAGGATCACCGCCGGCAACGGCATCGTCGCGTTCGCCTGGCTGCGCGATGAGGAGGAGCATCGCGTGCTTGTCGGCGAGTACAGCATCCACCCGGACGCGCGTGGCCGAGGCCTCGATACCATCCTCATGGACCGCATCGAGGCACGCGCCCGACAGCATGCCGCCCTGGCGCCGGACCGGGAGGCGACGCTCGACGTCTTCGCGCCGGTCGCCTGCGCCGACAAGCTCGCCCTCTTCGCCGGCCGCGGCTATCGCAAGGTCCGTGAGTTCGCGCGGATGCACATCGATCTCACCGAACCCGTCCCTCTGCCGACGTGGCCGGACGGCCTGACGGTGCGGACCTTCCGTCGCGGCAAAGACGAGGCCGCGGTCCACGATGCCATGGACGAGGCCTTCCGGGAGCATTTCCGGGCCACATCCATGAGCCTGACCGACTGGTGCGGGTTCCTCTACGGCAACCCGCGCTTCGACCCGGGTCTTTGGACCGTCACCTGGGACGGCGGGCAGGTGGCCGGCGCCTGCCTGGGCTACTACTACCCGGACCGACAGTCGGGCTACATCGACGAGCTCGGGGTGCTGCCGGCGTGGCGCCGCCGGGGACTGGGCAGCGCGCTTCTGCTGGCGACGCTCGCCTCGCTGCGGGAGCGTGGAGCGCGCGACGCCGTGCTGGGCGTCGACACCCGCAACGTCACCGGAGCGCTGCACGTCTATGAAGCCGCAGGGATGACCCGGCGGCTGCTCACGCACGTCTACACCAGACGGGTGCCGGTGTCGCTGCTGGAGACCTGAGCGGCGGCGCCGGCGCCGTTGTCACGCTGCGCCGGGACGTCGACGATCCGCGCGTGCTCGCCCTCGACGCCCGCAGCCACCTCGGCGCGCATCAGATCGGTCGCCGAGAATCCCAGGATGGGCCGCAGCGCCCAGAGCCGCTCGTGCCGCCACACGACGAATCCGAGCCGGCGGTACAGTCGCCTGGCGCCCTCGTTCCGGTCGATGCAGTAGAGCGTCACGGCCAGCTTGCCGCGACGGGCCGCCTCCTCGAGGACGAAGCGCGTCATGGCCGATCCGACGCCGCCGCCCTGTGCCGCCGGGTGCACGGCGACGGCATCCACGTGGAGCCGGTCGGCGCTGAGCGGAGCCACGTGGAAGATCGTCTGGAACACCAGGGCGCGAAGAGCGCGCCACGGCCCGAGATGACGCCGCAGGATGCGCCGGACGGGAGGGCGCGCTGCCAGCCGATCCGGGTCGCGGACCTCGACGACTCCGACGACGCTGCCGTCGCGCTCGGCGACCCACACGGCCGGCGGATCCTCCGTGTGCACCAGGTCGGCGAAGAGCGCCGCCGCGAACGGATACTCGGGAGGTTCGCCGCGCAGCGCCCGCGCCAGCCCGCGGCGATCGCCGACCATGGCCGTGAGCTTGTCCGGAAAGGCGGCGGCCAGCACGACGCCGGCGGCCGGCCTGTCGGACTCCTCGAGCGGGCGCACGAGGACACCAGATGCCGTCACGCATGCTCTTCCCGGAGGCTTCTTCATCGGCTGAACCGTAAAGGTCGGCGTCCCTGCTGTCGAATCATCGAGAGACGGTCTCACGACGAGGCGGCTTCGGCTGGGACCGGCCGTACCATGTCCTCGGCGGACAGCCCACGGGAGGCGACCATGCACCGAGCCCATCGCATCAGACGAAGGTCGAGAGCGTCGACCGTAGCGGCTCTGCTGATCGCGGCGCTGATGCTCACGCCCGCCCTGGCGGGTTGCGGAGACGATGAGGAGACCGCCTCCACAGGTCCTTCGCCGGGCGAGTCGCCGGCGACTGCGATCCCCTCACCGGCCACCACCGGAGCGACCTCCCCGCCGGCGCCCAGTCCTGCGCCGGTAGATGTCGAGACGATGTCAGAGGAGGAGCTGGCGACGGCCTCCGGTGACGCCGTTGAGGAGGCGACCGTCGCCGCCGAGTCCGCGGCGGGCGCCGCCGACGCGGCGGCTGCGGACGGCACCGTGAGCGAGGATGAAGCGGACGCAGTGACGAACGCCGTCCAGGACGCCGAGCAGCTCGTGGAGTATGCGGAAGACGTGCTGGCGGCATATGCCGAGCAATACGGCGCCTACGCGGTGGAGTCGCTTGCCGAGCTCGATGAGATAGCCGCCTCGCTGGCGACCATCGCCGACGACCTCGACGAGCTCCTTGCGCTGGCTTCGCAGATGTCTGCCGGAGCGGCTGAAGCGGCCGGACAGATCGAGGCCGCAGCCGCCCAGGCACGAGCCGCCGCAGACGCGGCCGCGCAGCAAGCCGAGACCTGGCGGGCGCAGCTCGGCGCCGCCAGGGCGCTCTGGGAAGCGGCCGCCCTGGATACCGCACCGACCGACGTGGCCTCGTCGCGTGCCGGCGCCCTCCAAAGCGCCGGTATCTATCTGCAGTCTCTCGGCGACACCCTGCGCGGCGACGTTCTCTCGGCCCAGGAGCTGCAGAGCATCTATCAGACGAGCGCCAACGCCGTGGCGAGCCTTGAGGCGCAAGGCGGCAGGCTGGCCGACCTCGGCGCTCAGCTCGAAAGCCTCACCGGCAGGCTGGCAGCCGGCCAGCTGCCGCAGGTCAAAGCCGAGCTGCCGCAGGTGGAAGCGCTGTTCCCCTGAGCCGCGCCGAAGCCGACGACAGGCCGTCGCGTCGGGACGCTCGCGAAGAGACACCGCGGTGCACTCGTGAGGGTCGTCACGCGACGTCGCACCGCCGGTGCTCCCGAGGCAGACGTCAGAGAGACCCCGGCGGCAGCCCGAGCTGCTCGGCTACGAAGCGGCGCGTCAGACGGCCGGCAAGCTCGTACGGCGTGGTCGAGTAGTCCACGACCAGGCGGAAGCCGAAGCCGTCGAACAGGTTGACGAGTCGATGGGCGATCTCGGCAGCCGGCGCCACCGGATGGAAGATGCCGGCTGCGGTGCCCTCCACGATGATGCGCTCGATGAACGTCCGCCAGCGATCCGACAGCACCGCGCACTCCTGGAGCAACGCCGGCTGATGCCGGCCGACCAGGTACATTTCCAGCCACAGCCGGTACTCGTCGCGCAGCACCTGCCGTCGCGGCACCGCCATCTCCACGAGCGTCCGCACCCTTGCCATGTGGTCTGGCTCTCCCGCGAGGATCACCCGCTCCTGCTCCGCCTGGCGTCCCGAGACCCAGCGCAGCGCCGCCAGTAGCACCTGGTCCTTGCTGCGGAAGTAATAGTGGATGATCGCCGAGGACACGCCGGCCTCGCGGGCGATATCGGCCACGCGAGTCGCCGCCACGCCCCGCTCGGCGAACGCCCTGCAGGCCGCCGAGGTGATGCGTTCCATGGCCGGCGAGGTCCTGCTCTCCTGGGCCCAGTTCCGCTGCGTCGTCGTGAGCAACGCGTCGGGTGAGCACGTCGTGCCGCCGGGCTGCGGGCCGTCCCGCCACATGCTCTCGATCAGCCGGGCATCGGGGCCATCCTCGGCGGCCGCCGTGAGAAGCACGCGCTTGATCCGTGACGCCGTCCGCTGCGTGACGCCCAGCTCGTCGGCCAGACGCACCGCCGAGAGCTCCGGACCGGCCGACAGCACCAGCGGGACGGCCCGGAACCAGACCGCCAGCCGCAGCTTGGACCCCTCGAGGAACGTCCCCCGAGTCGGGTGGACGTGTGCCCCGCAGCGGTCGCACGCGTACGCCCGGCGACCGCCCACCCGGTGGAATCTGCGCACCTCGCCGCACTTCACGCAGACGGCGCTCGTGCCGTCACTCGAGCACAACGTCCGCCAGAGCCAGGCAAGATACTCGGCCTCTGCTGTGGCCGGGACCCTGGGCGACTCCGCCGATACTTGGTCCTGCTGCGGTTCGATCCGATTCACAGTGCTCATTAAGCTGGTGGAAATCCCGTGCTGAAGCCCTATACTGCCGCTGCCGGGTATGACCGGTCGATCAACACGCTACACGACACGACGCCGGACCGTCCAGCTCGGATCACGGCGCAGAAGGAGGCGCAGGATGTACAGAGCTTCGCTGCAGGTGTGGGACGAGGCGGCCTGCCGCCGTGTGCACGAGGCCACTCTTCAGGTCCTCGCGGAGGTCGGCGTCGACGTACGCTTCCCGACCGGTGTGGAGCTCTTCCGCGGACTGGGGGCGCGCGTCGATGGCATCCGCGTGCGTCTGGACCCGGCGCTGGTCGAGTCGGCCCTGGCCGCCGCTCCGCGCTCCTGGCCGCTGCGTTCCCGTGGCCGTGACGAGGTCCTCGACCTGGCCGACGGCCGCATCTACTACGGCACCGGCTCAGACTGCCTCTACACTCGCGACCTGTCGAGCGGCGACAGACGCCGGGTGCGGCTGGCCGACATCGAGTCGATGGCGGCACTGAGCGAGAAGCTGCCGGACATCGACTTCGTGATGTCGATGGGACTGCCCGAGGACGCTCCGCACGCCATCGACGACCTCGCTCCGGTGGCGGCGATGATGGCCGGCACCCGGAAGCCGCTGATCGTGGCCCCGCGTGGCGGCGAGGTCCTCGACGCGATGGTCGAGATGGCCGCCGCCTGCGGCGAGGCAGGCAGCTTCGCCATCTACGCCATGCCATCACCGCCGCTGATGCACGACGGCGACGCGCTCTCGAAGCTCATCCGCTGCGCCGAGCTGCAGATCCCGCTCGTCTACGCCCCTGCCCCCAGCCAGGGCTCCACGGCTCCCCGCTCCGTGAGTGCCGTGACGGTGGTCGGCAACGCCGAGGTCCTCAGCGGGCTGGTGCTCCACCAGCACGTCAAGCCCGGTGCCCCGTTCATCTACGGCGTCGGCGGCGGGGCCATGAACATGAGCACGGCCCTCGACCCCTACGCCGTCCCCGAGGCCTTCCTCTCCCAGCAGCTCGGCTGCGACATGGCCCACCACTACGGCCTGCCCAGCTTCAACTACGCCGCCTGCGCCGATTCCAAGTGCCTCGACGAGCAGTGGGCGGCGGAAGCGGCGCTCACCACGTTCGCCGGCTCTCTCTCGCGCAGTACCCTGCTGCACGACGTCGGCTACCTCGAGTCGGGNNGCTGCACGACGTCGGCTACCTCGAGACCGGTCTGCAGAGCTCGCACGAGTCGATCGTCTTCGGCGCCGAGCTGGTCGCCTGGGTCAAGGCCTTCATGCGCGAGGCAGCGGTCGACGACGAAGCCCTCGCCGTCGACGAGATCGCCGCCGTGGGGCCGGGCGGCAACCACCTGGCGAGGAAGTACACGCGCCGCCATTCGCGCGACTTCTGGCGACCCGGCGTGATAGACCACACCACCTTCGACCGCTGGCAGGCGGCCGGCGGCAGCCGGCTCGGGGAACGGCTGCACGCGCGCACCGCCGAGCTGGCGGCCGAGCCCCGCGACTTCGAGCTGGACCCGGCCGCCTGGGACGTCATCGAGAGCGTCCTCTCGCGGGTCGCGGAGAGCCGCGAGTCGTGAGGCGCCCGGCACAGCTCACCGTCCTCGACGACGAGGCCTTCCGCCGGCAGACGGACGGGGACGGATGACGCCGTGAACAGGCGCGCTTCGCGAAGGACACGCCGGCGCCGGCGGTCGGCGCCGGCGTCCACGAGCGTGAGACCGGGCAGCGGCTGACGGACATGTGAGACGACGCAGACGCGCACGCCCGCGGACGTCTGCGTCGTCCTCGCTCTCCACGGCGCGCGACCGGTCCGCGGGGCGGGCCGGGACCGACTGGGCGGTCCCGGCCCGCCCGCTCCATGCCTTCGACCGCCGTCACCGCTTCTTGCCGGATGCAGGGATTTCCGGTATGGTTATTGGCGTCTTGAGCGTACCATCACCGGCATCCACGACCCGCCTCACCACCCGAGAGGGCGGGTCGATCCTCTTTCAGGCTTTCCGATGACCCGCCGATCGCAGGTCCTTCCCCCCTCACCCTGCAGGTAGCAGCATGACCGACAACGAGACAGCCGGCGGCGTCCGGCCGACGGACGAGGCGCGTCCCTCGGCCGAGCGTGAGATGCCATCCGAACAGACGCAGGCAGGCGCGGCGGCGGGGGACACCCCGGCCGCAAGCACTGCTTCGGCCGCAGGGTCCGGCGACCACGCTGCCGGCGCCCGCGATGCCGCCACCGACACTGGCGAGCACGCCACCAGACGCCCGCGTCGCCGCCGCGGCGGCCGCCGGCGCAGCCGTCCGGCGTCCGACGCGGCGGCGGTCGTGATCGATCCGCTCGACGACGCCGGCAGCACCCGAAACGCTCCGGCGGCCGATCGGGCAGCGGCGAGCGACGCCGCGGACACCCGACACGGCCGACGGCGGCCTGCCGCCAAGCACGGTCCCGACAGCGGTCGCCGCCATAGCCGCCCGGGTCGCACCGGTCGCTCCGGCCACGCTCTGGTCCACGACCCGGGTCCCGACCACGCTCACCATCACGAGAAGCGCACCCCGGTCGAGCCGACCGGGTTCGTCCCCCTGGGGCTCTCCGACGAGCTGCTGAGAGCGATCGGCGCCATGGGCTTCGCCGAGCCGACGCCGATCCAGGAGCAGAGCATCCCGCTCCTGCTGAACGGACGCGACGTCGTCGGCTGCTCGCAGACCGGCACCGGCAAGACCCTCGCGTTCGTGGCGCCGATCATGCAGCAGATGAGCTCCGGCAAGCACGTACGCGCCCTCGCCATCACCCCCACCCGCGAGCTCGCACGGCAGATCGAAGAGGTCGCCGCCGAGCTGGCCGAGGTCACCGGACACTCGGTGGCCGCGGTCTTCGGTGGTGTCGACTACGAGCGCCAGCGGCGCAAGCTCAAGGACGGCGTCGACTTCCTGGTGGCCACGCCCGGCCGCCTGCTCGACC
>DIWP01000016.1:9255-9769 GCA_002423545.1 Thermoleophilia bacterium UBA6103 | reverse complement strand
TCGACATGGGCTTCTGGCCGGACGTTCGGCGCATCGTCCACTCGCTGCCCCGCGACCGCCAGAACCTGCTCTTCTCGGCCACCATGTCGCGCGGCGTGCTCGAGGTCATCCGCGACACCCTGCGCTCGCCGGTGCACGTGGAGGTCGGCGAGCGCGCCACGCCGGTCGAGAACGTCGATCAGGTCGTGCTGCCCGTCAACGCCGAGCAGAAGACCGATCTGCTCGTGCACTACCTGCTGACGCACGACCCGACCCGCACCCTCGTCTTCACTCGCACCAAGATCCGCGCCGACCGCGTCGCCCGGGCGCTGGAGCAACGGGGCGTCAGCGTCACACCGATCCATTCCGACCTCGGGCAGGGCCAGCGCATGCAGGCTCTCGAGGGCTTCCGATCCGGCAGCATCCAGGTCCTGGTCGCTACCGACATCGTCGCCCGTGGCATCGACGTCAAGGACGTCAGTCACGTGGTCAACTACGACGTCCCCGAGCACCCCGAGGACTACGTCCACCGCAT
>DIWP01000016.1:0-9250 GCA_002423545.1 Thermoleophilia bacterium UBA6103 | reverse complement strand
GACATCGAGGGCTTCGACTACACCGAGCGGCGCATCCCGCGTCCGGCGGAGCTGCCGCGGCGGCCGGGCAAGCTCCTCTACGACGGCGGCGCCAAGCGCGCGCAGAAGTTCGGCCTGCGTAACGTCAGCAAGAAGCGCGGACGTCTCATCAAGCGATGAGCCTGCGGCTCGGAGCGCCCAGCGTCGGCCGTGTACGCCGGCGGCAGGCATGTCACTCTGCCGACCGTCTGCGGCAGCGTACCGCCTCAACCCCCGCCGCGATGCTGCCGATGAGGTATCCGCGCGCCCGCCGTCGCGAGACGACGACGTGCGCGACCGGAACGTGAGCGACCACAGGGCGGCAGCGTGAGCGACGGAGATCGATCGAAGACGGGGCCGCCACCCGAGCCGTGGCAGCGGGAGTTCGTCGTCGATGCGCGCTCCGGCAAGCGCGACGGCGGCACGCGCCGTGACGCGGCCGGCGGTCGTCCGCCCGGAGGCCCCGGCGTGAGCGGCCCGCGGATCCCGGGACCTGGCGACGATTGGGACGCCGCATCCTGCGACGAGCTCGCTCCGCCGCCGCCGGCCGCGCATCGCGGTGAGCCTCACCCCGTGTTCCTCGCGGCGCCCTGGGCCGGCGTCGCCGCTCTGGCCGGAGCGCTGTTCGCGACCGCCACCCAGATCATCCCCAGCACGTGGGACCTCTCCACGGCCGCCTTCGTGACCGCCATCGCGGCGCTGGCCCTGGGCGGCTACGCTCTCGCGGGTGCGCTGATGGGCCGCGGGCGGACCGACATCGCCGCGGCCGCCGTGTTCCTGGCCGCCGTCAGCCTCCTCGTCGGCATCTGGTTCGACCGCTCGACGCCGATCCTGACGCCTACCTGAGGAGCCATCGAGCCGCCCGGTCGGGCGGCAGCCACGCTGGTCGTCCGCAGCTGAGGAGAGCGCCGGCGTCGCCTCCCCCTCCCGCTTCCCCGCCGCATCCGAAGACGAGAGAATGGGGGCCGGCCGGACCGCGATGCCCGGCCCCATGACGATCCGACGCTGAGAGGCGACCGTGGACATACGACCCTTCACCCTGGAGCGCTACTTCGCCAGACACGAGTTCTCGGCTCGCCACCTGCTCAGCAGCTCCGACTGCGACGGCCTGGCGATGACCGAACTGCTCTCCTGGGCCGACGACGAGATGAGGAGCATGTGGGACCGGCTCCACCTCGGCTACACCGAGTCCGCCGGACACCCGCTGCTGCGCGCCGAGATCGCCCGGCTCTATCGGGACGTGGCGCCCGACGAGGTCATCGAGCTCGTTCCGGAGGAGGCCATCTTCGCCGCCGTCAACTGCCTGGTCGGACCCGGTGACCACGTCGTCTCAACGTACCCGGGATACCAGTCGCTCTACGAGGTGGCGGTGGCTCTGGGCGCCACCGTCGACCACTGGATGCCGCACGAAGACGACGGCTGGCGGTTCGACCCCGACGACCTGACAGCGCTCGTCGGGCCGCAGACCAGGCTCATCGTGGTCAACTTCCCCCACAACCNNCTCTTCTGCGACGAGATGTACCGCTTCCTCGAGCAGGACCCGTCGGACCGCCTGCCGTCAGCACCCGAGGTCTACGACCGCGCGGTCGCCCTGTTCGGCATGTCCAAGACGTACGGCCTGGCCGGCCTCAGGGTGGGCTGGCTGGTGACGCACGACGCCGAGCTGCGCGCCCGGCTGCAGGCGTTCAAGGACTACCTGACCATCTGCGGCAGCGCCCCCAGCGAGATCCTGGCGACCGTTGCGCTGCGCAACCACGAGCGCATCGTCACTCGCCATGTAGAACGTATCCGGCGCAATCTCGACGAGGTCGAGCGGCTCGTGGAGGCGCACAGTGACGTCCTGTGCTGGGTGCGCCCCAGGGCCGGCAGCGTCTGCTTCCCGCGCCTGGACGAGTCGCTGAGCGCCACCGAGCTTGCTCGCCGTCTCATCGAGGAGCGGGACGTCATGGCGGCGCCGGCCGGTGTCTTCGGCTACGGCGACCGGCACATCCGCATCGGACTCGGCCGGGAAGCGCTGCCGCAGGTGCTGGCGATCGTCGACGATCTGCTTGGCGCAGACGGCTGATCGTCGCCGCCGCACAGAGCCGCGATACCATAGATGCCGTATGCCCGGCTCGCACCATGCTCTGCTCGACTCGAGCACGCCGGACCGGCGGACACAGCGCCGGTCTCGCACGCTCGCGGGTCCCGCGCCGGCTACCCGGCGCAGATCGCTCGCACCCGTGCCGACCACCGCCCGGACCAGATCGCTCGCGCTCATGTCGCTGGTCGCGCTGGTCGCGCTGGCGGCGACCGTCGCGCTTGCCGGCTGTGCCGCCTCCCTCGGCGACGGCGAGCCGGCCGCCGGGCCGGGGCCCACAGTCTGCACCGACGACGTCGCGACGCAGCAGGCGGCCACAGTCGCCGGCGATGGGACGACGATGGGGATCGACGAGGCGGACGGGGCGGCTGAGAGCGACGCGGGCGGCGATGGGACCGGGCAGCCGACGGGCGGCGAGGCGGACGGCGACGAAGAGGACGGTGAGGCGGTCGCCGTCCCGGAGGTGGCGGCCGGCGACACGCTGATCGTCTTCGACGGCGACTCCCTCACGTACGGCACCGGCACCGCTGCCGGCGAGGACTACCCCAGCGTCGCTCTGCAGCGGCTTCCAAGCCGGGTCACCGCCGTCAACGTAGCCGTTCCCGGCCAGGAGTGGAGCGACATGCTCGACGACGCGGCCTGCGAGATCGACCCGCTGTTCGCGCCTGCTGCCCGGCAGAACATCGTGGTCGTGTGGGCGGGCACCAACGACCTCAACCGCACCCACACCGCCAAACGCATCTGGAGGGAGCTGGAGCGGTACTGCCGTGATCGCCGCCGCCGCGGGTGGAAGGTCGTGATCCTGACGGTGCTGCCGCGGATACCGACCAGGTCGGGCAGCCGTTTCGAGCGCCAGCGCCGCCTGCTCAACCACGCCATCAGGGAACGCTGGCCGGCCGTGGCCGACGCGGTCGCCGATGTAGCCCACGACGAACGCATCGGCGACTACGCCGGCTTCGCAGCCGCACAGTACAAGACCGACGGCATCCACAACAACGCCGCCGGCAATGCGGTGATCGCCGAGGTGGTGGTCGACACGCTCCGACCGCTCCTCGCTCATGACGACTGAGGAGCGATGAAGCTGCTGCCGATGATCGCTGCGACGACACTCTCGCTGCTGCTGGGCACGGCGCTGGTGGCGTGCGCCCAGCAGGCCGATGACCGGCCGGCCTCGCCGGGTACTTCGGCGAGCGTCCCTTCGGCCGGCTCGCCCGCACCGAGCCCTGCCGCGACCTGCGCCGGAGCCTCGCCGTCGACGAGCCCGCCGTCACCGGAGCCGCCACCGGCGTCGCCCGACGCCGCCGTCGTCTTCGACGGCGACTCGCTCACGGCCGGCTTCATGCTGCCCGCAGCCGAGAGCTATCCTGCCCAGCTCATGGCGACCCTGCCGCCTTCCATCACGTGGGCCAATGTGGCCGTCTCGGGGCAGATATGGCCGCAGTTACTGGCCGACGCCGACACCGACGTGGACGACCGCTACGACGACCGGCGCGCCGCCAACGTCGTGGTCGTGTGGGCGGCGGCCAACGACCTCGCGACCGGCTTCTCGGCCCAGGAGATCCTCGACAACGCGCGGCGGTACTGCGAGCAGCGCCGGCAGCGCGGCTTCCGGGTGATCATCCTGAGCATGTACCCGCTGCAGCCGAAGGACGCCGACGCCGAGTACGACCAGGTCCGCCGTGAATACAACGACTTGCTGCGCGCCGGCTGGCCGGAGTTCGCCGACGGCCTCGTGGATGTGGCCGCGGACGACCGCCTCGGCGACGACTCCGGCCCAGAGCGGGCGGCATACTTCCTCGACCTCGTCCACCTGACGGCGGCCGGGTACGGGGTCGTGGCCGACTGCGTACGGCCGGTGCTGGTCGGCCTGCTCGAGCGGTGAGCGGAGAGGGACCAGGGATGTCCAGCGAGCGCGCCTGGTTCGAGCCGCTCATCGATCACGACCTGCTGCCCGAGGCGGTGCTGCGGGCCGCCGTGCGCCGCCGGCTGGCGGCCCGCATCCGCCGGCGCGAGTCCGGTGGCCCCGAAGCCCAGAGTCGTCGTCAGCATGAGCTCATCACCCGGCTCGGTGCGGCCCCCATCGCGACGACCCCGCACCGCGCCAACGAGCAGCACTACGAGCTGCCGCCCTCGTTCTTCCGGCTCTTTCTCGGGCCACGGCTCAAGTACAGCAGCTGCCTGTGGCCCGACGGCGGAGACGGCTGCGCCGGCACCGCCCCCGACGGCGGCTGGCTTGAGCCCGTCGGGCCCGGCGACATCCAGGACGCCGACGGCGGTGATGGGCTGGCCGCCGCCGAAGAGGCCATGCTGGCGCTCACCTGCTCGCGCGCCGGTATCGAGGACGGCATGCGCATCCTCGACCTCGGATGTGGCTGGGGATCCGTCTCGCTGTGGATCGCCGAACGCTTCCCGGCGTGTCGCGTCACCGCGGTCTCGAACTCCCGCGACCAGGGCCGCTTCATTCGCGACACGGCGGCCGGCCGCGGCCTCGATACCATCGCCGTGCAGACCGCCGACGTCTCGACCTTTGACCCCGGCTGCCGCTTCGATCGCATCGTCTCCGTCGAGATGCTCGAGCACGTCCGCAACTACCCGGCGGCGCTGGCCCGCATCGCGAGCTGGCTGGAGCCCGACGGCGCCTGCTTCGTCCACGTCTTCAGCCACCGCCGCTTCGCCTACCTGTTCGACGAGAGCGCGCGCGGCGACTGGATGGCGCGCCGCTTCTTTGCCGGCGGCACCATGCCGTCCCACGATCTGCTGCCCGCACTGGCCGCCGGGAGCGGTCGCGAGCACGCCGGTGGACCGCCTTCGGGAGCGTCCGGGAGTGCGCGGCCGGCAGAGTCCCGTGACCCGGAAGAGCCGACAGGATGTGCCGGCGTCGCGGATCGCCCGAGGCTGCACTGCGTCGCCGACTGGTGGTTGTCCGGTACGCACTACGCGCGCACCCTGGAGGCCTGGCGGGCCCGCTACGACGCCGCCCACAGCGAGATCATGCCGATCCTGACCGATGTCTACGGAGCCGGCGCGGCGGCCGCCTGGCACGCTCGCTGGCGCCTCTTCTTCATCTCGTGCGCCGAGACGTTCGGCTTCCGCGGCGGGCGGGAGTGGGGGGTCTCGCACTACCTCTTCCGGCCACGAGACCCCCACTGAACGCTGCCGGGTGCAGCCCCCACCAGCCGACCGCCCTCACTTGCGCCGCGACAGCCCTGCATGCGAGCCTAGACTCCCGGGATCGACACGGTGACGATGAGGGAGGTCGACAGCATGGAAGCCACACCCCCGTTGCCGGAGGCGCTGACAGAACGCTGGTGCGCGGCCATCGCCCGGCGCCATTCGCGGCGCAGCTTCCAGGACAGGCCGCTGGCCCCGCACGAGCGCGACGCCATGGCCGCGCACTGCCGGACCTTCCGGCCGTTTTCGGCCGTCCGCGTCGTGCTGCTGGCGGAGGCGCCCGAGTCGCTCTTTGCGCACCGGCGCGACGACCGGCCGACGATGTCCGCTGTCGGGCGAGCCTACATGGGGATCATGGGCTCGTACGGCCGCATCAGCGGCGCACCCGCGGCGCTGGCCTTCGCCGGAGAGCTCGCGCCCGGCGCGGCCGACGCGCGACCGGACGCCACCGCGCAGGGCGCCGACGCCCCAGACGCCTCCCTGCGGTCGGCGTCGCGATCGGACGACTCCGATTTCGCGATCGAGGAGCTCATCGGCTACGTCGGCGAGGCCGCCGTCCTCGAAGCGGCGGCGCTGGGCCTCGACACCTGCTGGGTAGCGGGCTTCTTCAGCCCCGGGCTCACGGAGAGCCTTATCGGCGCCGGCACCGGCGAGATGGTCTTCGCCGTCTCGCCGCTCGGCCACGCCGCCGACACGCTGTCCGGCAAGGAGAAGTACGTCTTCCAGATGGGCCGGCCCAAGAAGCGGCTCAAGCTGGAGCACATCGCGCTCGGCCTGTTCAGCAAAGACTGGCCGCACTGGGCGGTGGCCGGCGTCCGCGCCGTGCAGACGGCGCCCTCGGCCACCAACCGCCAGCCGTGGCGCTTCCGGCTCGACGGCGACACCATCGTTCTCGCCTCCAACGGACCCGACACGTACGGCGTGTCCAAGCGCATCGACTGCGGCATCGCCATGCTGCATTTCGAGCTCGGCGTGCGTCAGGCCGGCCGGGGCGGCCACTGGGAGCCGCCGGACACCGGCGAGCGGCTCGACGTCGCGCGCTGGCGCCCTACCGCCGCCAGTAGGCTGGTGTGAACAGCAGAAGCAGCGCGTAGATCTCGAGCCGCCCCAGGAGCATACAGACCGTGAGGATCACCTTCACGGCGCCCGGCAGAGGCTGATAGGTGTCCAGCGGACCCACCTCGCCGAGCCCGGGGCCGATGTTCCCGAGGGTGGCCGCGACCGAGCTGATCGCGGTCTCCAGGTCGAGGCCGAACGAGGCGACCGTGAGGACGGCGACCGCGAAGATGAGCATGAACAGCACGACGTAGCCGGCGATGCCCTGGAGCACGTCGGACGGGATGGGACGATCGCCCAGCCGCACCGGAGAGAGGGCGCGCGGATGGACCAGACGGAAGACCTCGCGGTACCCCCGCTTGAGCAGGAGCTGGATCCGCACCTGCTTGATGGAGCCCCCGGTCGACCCGGCGCAGCCCCCCAGGAACATGAGGCCCAGCAGCAGGAGTTGGCCGGCTATGGGCCACAGCTCGTAGTCGGCGGTCGCGTAGCCGGTAGTGGTCATGATCGAGACGACCTGGAAGGCGGACTCGCGGATGGCCGTGCCGGCCGAGTCGCCCACCGACGTCAGGAGGAGGATCGTCAGCCCGGCGGTGAAGACGAACAGCAGCGACGCGTAGAAGCGGAACTCGGGGTCCTTGAGATACCGCTGCGGCTTGCCGGTGAGAGCGAAGAAGTGCAGCGCGAAGTTGGTGCCGGCGAGCACCATGAAGAAGACGATCACCCACTCGACGTAGGCGCTGTCGAAGGCGGCGATGCTGGCGTTGCGGGTGGAGTAGCCGCCGGTGGCCATGGTGGTGAACGAGTGACACACCGCGTCGAACCAGTCCATGGGGCCGATCCAGAGGAACAGCACTTCGGCCGCCGAGATCCCCACATAGACCAGCCAGAGGGCCTTGGCGGTCTCGCGGATCCGCGGCCTCAGGCGATCGGGTTCCGGGCCCGGCATCTCGGCCCGGTAGAGCTGCATGCCGCCGACGCCGAGCGCCGGCAGCAGCGCCATCGCCAGCACGATGATGCCCATGCCGCCGAGCCACTGGGTGAAGCTGCGCCACAAGAGGATGCCCCTCGGCAGGATCTCGACGTCGAGGATGACCGTGGAGCCGGTGGTGGTGAAGCCGCTGACGCACTCGAACCAGGCATCGAGGTAGCCGGGCACGGCGCCGGAGAAGTAGAAAGGCAGCGCCCCGGCCAGCGAGGCCACCACCCAGCCGAGCCCCACGACGGCGAACGCCTCGCGCCGCGCCAGCTCCTTCTTCGGCGAGCGGAAGGCGGCCAGCCCGAAGACGGCGATGCCGACGGAGATGGCGATGGAGTAGGCGAAGGCGCGTCTGTCCGCGCCGCCGTCGGCGATGGCCAGCGCGAACGGCAGCAGCATCGTACCGGCCGCGGCCAGCAGCAGGATCGACAGGAGATAGGCTATCTGGCGGGCGTTGCGCCACTCCATGGATGCTCAAGACCCCCTTCGCTTGACGCGGAGGCTACCACGGCCACTTCGGCGCGCGTCACGCCATACCTTGAGAGGCCACACGGCTCGAGAGGAGCGCCCCCCCGCTTGGGACGTCGATCGCAGAGCCGCCACGGAAGGAGCATGACATGAGCACCGACACCACCACCTCCGCGGCCGGCCCGCCGGCGGGCCGCCCCGACGCTCAGCCGGGGGGTCACCACGACGCTCAGCTGCCGCACCGACCCGAGGCTCGACCTTCACACAGCTCCGGACTGCCGCTGCCGAGCCGCCCGCTGGGCGCCACCGGCGAGTCGATCAGCGTGCTCGGCCTCGGCGCCTGGGCGATCGGCGGCGGCGGCTGGTCCTTCGGCTGGGGCCCGCAGGACGATGAGGCCTCCCTGGCGACGATGCGTCACGCCATCGAGCTCGGCATCACCTGGATCGACACGGCGGGCGTGTACGGCTACGGGCACTCGGAAGAGGTGGTCGGCCGGTTCCTGGCCGGCCTGCCGGCCACCGACCGGCCGCTCGTCTTCACCAAGGGCGGCCTGAGCTGGGACGTCGCCGACCCGATGGCCACGCCGGTCCGCGACTCGAGCCCGGCCATCATCCGCACGCAGTGCGAGGACTCGCTGCGGCGCCTCGGCGTCGAACGTATCGACCTCTACCAGTTCCATTGGCCCGACGAGACCGGCGTGCCGGTCGAGGAGTCGTGGGGCGAGATGGCGCGCCTCGTCCAGGAGGGCAAGGTACGCTGGGGCGGCGTCTCCAACTACAGCGTCGATCTGCTCGAGCGTTGTGAGGCGCTGCGCCACGTCGACACCATCCAGCCGCACCTCTCCCTCATCGCGCGCGACGCCGCCGCCGACCTGCTGCCTTGGGCCCGCGAGCACGGGACCGGCGTGATCTGCTACAGCCCGATGGAGTCCGGGCAGCTCACCGACACGTTCTCGCGCGAGCGCCGCGAGGCGCTGGCCGGCGACGACTGGCGCCGCCGCGTGCCGCCGTTCGCCGACGCGGCGCTGACGAAGAACCTGGCACTGCGCGATGCCCTGCGGCCGATCGCCGAGCGCCACGGCAGCACGACCGCCGCGGTCGCCGTCGCCTGGGTGCTGACCTGGGACGGCGTCAGCGGCGCCATCGTCGGCGCCCGCAGCCCAGAGCAGATCGACGGCTGGATCGGGGCCGCCGCGCTACGCCTCACCGATGAGGACCTCGATGAGATCGCCGCCGCCGTCCGTGCCACCGGCGCCGGCAGCGGTCCGGAACGGCCGGCTTGACGGCTTCAAGGACTGGCTCGCCCAGGCGAAGCTGTTCGCGGTGTCGCTGCCGGCGAAGTGATGCACCGGCGCCTCGTTTGAGCCCGGACCGTCGCGGAAAGGATGGCGCCCACCGGCACGGAAGGGTGCCGCGCCGCGACCAGCACGGCGATCGAGCCGTCAGCACGAAAGGCAGGCCTCATGGACGTCGTCGCA
>DIWP01000010.1 GCA_002423545.1 Thermoleophilia bacterium UBA6103 | reverse complement strand
GCCTACTTCACCGGCGCCGACGAGCCCTACAAGAAGCTCCAGCGCGCCCTGAAGGCCGAGATCGACGAGGCCGCCTGGTCGACCCTCTATGCCACCGTGAGCCGCCCGTTCGACCCGCCGTCAACCGGCAAGATCGCGGTGAAGGTGATCAACCACTACGGGGACGAGGTGCTGAAGGTGTACGCGGTGCCGGAGTGAATCCTCCAGTGACTCAACCGGGCGGCGATTGCTGCACGAATACGGTCGCTTTGGCCTTGCCGGGACTACCTGTAATGGAAACGCAGATGCGCGCTGAACGGGGTTGGCTTGTCTAGCGCCACGATCCCCATGCCTGACGCAGTCCCCGACGCAACGGACGTGGGGGACGATACTGGCCGTCGCTTCCGCTACCAGTGGACGTATGCCGCGATTGTCTGCTGCATGCTACTGGACGAGACGGAGGATGCGGAGGAAGTGCTTTGTGAGCATCACGAGGATGTACTCATGAAGCACAGTGACTCCACCTTTACTGGCATCCAAATCAAGACGCGACAGCCCAATCGGACTCCCTGGAAGACAGGCGATGAGGAGGTCCGCAAGTCATGGATGAGGTTCGCGAAGCTTGAACACCAGTTCCCCGGGCGCTTTCGTGCGTATCGCTTCCTGACCAACCATCCGTTTCACTCTGCCGGCAACGGTCAGGACCTACGGGAGGTCCTTTCGGTCATCGCTCGGTGCGGGGCCATCGCCGAGCTTCCATCTTCGATATCTCGCGTGGTAGGCCGCGTCGCGAGCGGGGTGCCATGTCCGGACGAGGCCGCGTTTGAAGCCCTATCTAAGTCTGAGGCGAGCGATGACCTGCCAAAATTTCGCGACATTGAGTCACGCTTGGTCGATGCGCTCACCGGCGTCTGGAGTCGGGCAAGCGAATTGTCGCTGCCTGCTGTGAGGGCGGCGGCGCGGGCTCTTGTGCAGGAGTGCGAGAATGCATCCTGCCTGGCGCACGAGGGCGTCTTGCCCGCATATCTGCCGGCGGGTTCGAGCCCTCGCGACTCCGAGACGAGCGCCCGCATCGCCGGAAAGCGAATGAGCCGAGATCGCGTCCTTGGCGTCCTGGAAGTCGGGTGTGATCCTGCGGCATTGCTGGAAGCCGATACGACGTCGCTCGTTGAGCCGGGAACCGGAACGTCGGACATGTTGATCAGGAAGCTCGATGCCGGCGGCTTCTCCGCCGTGTCGTGCAATTCGGCGCAAGACCTCCGAAGCAAGGCCGACTACCTGGGGTTGGTGTGGACGAAGAAGCATGGCCGCGTGCCGGGGCTGCAACGCTACACTCTTGTTCGGTCCCTCGTTCTTCGCGATGCCGCCGCGGCGTTTGAGGTTGCCAGAAGAGGGGGCGAGCCTTTTGGCTGCGACATGCTTGCGGCCCTTCGTGGATTCCTGTCTGAACGTCGTCGTCAAGGGAGCCAGTTGTTCGACTGTACCGATGAGCATCTTGAGGGGATGGCGTATGCGCTGACTGCGGAGTGTCAGATTCGGTGGAGCGATTCTCGACCCTGGGAGGAGTAGTGGACTACGTGTCCAGCATCGCAGGCCTTGATCGATCGGAGGTCCTGCACGAGGCACGGCTCTTGGTCCTACTTCAGGCGTTTTCTGACAAGGAAGAGGGGGGCGCCATCGAAGGGCTAACCAAGCTAGCCAAGCTTGATTTCCTCCTTCGATATCCGGTGATGCTGGAGCGTGCCCTTGCGGCCAAGAACCGTTCAATTCGCGATGTCATGCTGGAGGACTACGAGCGTCACAGCGTCGAATCGGCAATGGTCCGCTACCGCTTTGGGCCGTGGGATCATGGATACCGGCAGTACCTCAATGCACTCATTGCGAAGGGTCTCGCAAGCGTGAGCGTCGAAGGTCGCAAGGTAGTCATCGCGATAACGCCTGAGGGAGGTGAGGTGGCGCAGCGACTGGCGGCCGACGACCTGTTTGAGCCATATGTGCGCCGCGCGCGACTCCTGAGGCGGCACTTTGATGTGACGGGCACCAGTCTCATGCGCTTTGTCTACAGCACCTTCCCTGAGGTCGTTTCCCTCCGATCCAACTCCCCGATTGCACCATGAAGATGCGCCTCCGACATCTACTCGTGCGCACTCGTCGAACCACGGAGAGACTCGACTTCGCAGAAGTGGTCACGTTTCTCCACGGTCCGGTGAGCACAGGCAAGTCGACGGTAGCTCGACTGATCAACTACTGCATGGGCGGAGATCTCGAGAGGACGCCGGCAGTGCAGCAGGAATTCGTGTCGGCCGAATTGGGCCTCATGCTCGGCGAGCACGAATGCACCCTCGAGAGATCGGCCGAGGATACCGGGATCGTGCGAGTGACTTGGTCCGGGCCCTCGATGGGTTCCGTCAATGCTCCCACCAACACTCAGCCAGCGTCTCTGATGGAGGACCTGGAGGTCCACAGTTTCAGCGATTTGATCTTCCATCTCTGTGGTGTCACTCCCATCAAGGTCAGGAAGCGGAGCCGCGATCCAGAATCGCCGCTTGTTCGTTTGAGTATCCGAGACATTTGGCGTTACTGCTACCTGGATCAAACCCACATGGATTCATCCTTCTTCCGCCTTGAGGATCCCTTCAGGGGACGTAAGAGCCAAGACGCCATGAGGTTCTTCACAGGCCTTCACTCAGAGCGCTTGGCGGAGCTGGAAACGGAGTTGATGCGCGCAGTTGACGACCAGCGGAGCAAGCGCGAGGCGGTACAGCAGATTAGGTCCTTCATGGACCGGTTTGAGTTTGGATCGGAACTGGATGTGGCTGCCCAGTTGGAGAACGCAACCGCGGGGCTCGCTTCTGTCCAGAAGCGAGCGGCGGATCTTGAGCGGGCGCGCCACACTGAGAGTCACCCGACGGATGACTTGCGTGATTCCCTGCGCGAGTTAGGCGCTCAAATCTCGTCCGTCGCCGCTGCTATCGCGGACTCCCGGGAAGTCATCGACGAACAAACTGCTCTCAGAGCCGAGTTGATCACCGCCAAGACGAAAGCAGAGCGGGTCGACCACGCTCGCGATGTCCTGGAAGGCGTGCGATACGAGCGTTGTCCGGAGTGTGGCGCGGAAGTGTCGGACAGGATGGCAGTGGATCAGCATTGCCGGCTTTGCGGGAGTCTTCCCGATCGCGCTCGTGAGGGTAATCCGATGGAACTTGAGGCCTTTCGTCGAGACCTCAACGAGCGAATCGACCAGATTGCGGACTCCATCGAGCGACGAAAGCAGGAGCTGGCCCGCTCAACGAGACGCCTCACTGAGATGCGCGCCAGGAAGGCGACCCTCGATAGGCGTCTAGGCGAGGAGCTCGCTCGCTACGATTCGGTCCACATGGAGCGCGTTCGTGAACTCGAGAGGACATCTGCAACGCTTCTTGAGCGCGTCAGGTTCTTGAAAGAGCTGGCAAGGATGCCTCAGGCCGTCAACGAACTCGAGGAGCGGGCGGGTGCGCTCCAAGGCCAGATCGATCGCCTGCGCACGACTTCCTCTCAAGAGCGCGAGCGCTTGACCAAGGCTGACGCGAATATTGCTGCGATTGCGGACGAGTTCAAGAGAATCATGTTAGCAGTCTCGTTCCCGGGCGTAACTGGCGATGATCAGGTCACCATTGATGCGCGCAATTGGAGGCCGACCGTCGTCCACGGCGAGCAAGTCTGGTCGTTCTGGGATGCCGGCAGTGGCGGAAAGAAGACGCTCTTCAACGTGTGCTACGCGCTCGCGGTGCACGCGTCGGCGATGCATTGCGACATGCCAGTGCCTGGGATTCTGATCATCGATAGCCCTACGAAGAACATCAGCGAGGACGAGAACCCTGAGCTTGTTCGATCACTCTACGATGAGATCTACAGACTCGCCGCCTATCCTGATCAGCCGGGCCTCCAGTTCCTGCTCATTGACTCTGACTTGGTGCCACCGTCCGAGGGGTTTGCGGGCTTCTGTGATCGGCGAATGGCGGATGAGCCCGGAGCTACTAGTCTGATTCCGTACTACACGGGTCCGTGACACCCTGACGAAGTGACCCTT
The DNA here is from genome assembly GCA_002423545.1 of Thermoleophilia bacterium UBA6103. Taxonomy (GTDB): domain Bacteria; phylum Actinomycetota; class Thermoleophilia; order UBA2241; family UBA2241; genus UBA6103. Next base: position 46,342 of record DIWP01000010.1, on the reverse strand, counting down.
GGGATCGATTGCGCCGCCTTCATCGCCAACAGCGACTTCGGCTGGTTTGGCCGTATGGCTCGCCTGGGAGTCCTTCGGCGACAAGAACGGCACCGACACGTTCGCCGAGATGGCGGCGCGCATCGAGGCCATCCGCCGTCGCACGGGGAGCGCACTCCTCGCCCGTCCCCAGGACTGCGAGGTCGGCTGCATCATGATCTCGCAGCCGGTCTTCTTCCCTCGCGACGACTGGGTGGCCGACCACGCCGACTGGCGCCCGCGCACGCAGAGCGGCAAGACGATCGATGTCTCGAGCGGCGACGGACGGCGCGTCCTCGCCGAATGCCTGGAGCGCGCGGCGCGGCTGCGGCCGGAGGCGGAGCCGCTCGCAGCGGAGCTCCGCCGCTACGGCGCGCCGCAGGTCGTGCAGCCGCGCCTCGGCCAGGGCACCTTCCGCATCGCCGTCACCAGCGCCTACGGCGCCTGCGCCGTCTCCGGTGAGCACTCGCTGCCCGCGCTCGAGGCCGCGCACGTGCGCCCTTACGCGGATGGCGGCGCGCACGCGCCACCCAACGGGCTGCTCCTGCGCGCCGACATCCACCGCCTCTACGACGCCGGCTACGTCACCGTCACGCCGGACTACCGCTTCCGCGTCAGCCACGACCTCGCCGACGACTTCCACAACGGCCGCGAGTACGAGCGCTTCGCCGGCCGCGCCATCGCCGTCCCACACGCCCTCACCGACCAGCCCGACCCCGAGCTGCTCGACTGGCACGTCATGGAGGTGTTCAGAGGGTAGACCGCATCCATGCGTCGGGCATTGTCATCCTCCGGAGGGTGGAAAGGCGTCGTGATTGGCGTTCAGAATGCTGGTCGGATCGGACCTGCGATGAGCACGACGTCATACAAGTCACTCAATGCACTCATGCGACACATGCGCTCGAGCGCCGGCATCGCCGTGGCCGGCTCGGCGGACAAGAGGTCCCTCGCCCGTATCGGCTACTTCCATGGCTACAAGGGATACCGCTTCAGCGGCGCTCCATCCAGAACGATCCCGTATGCCTCACTCGATGAGCTCTCGGCGGTCGTCGGCTTCGACGCCGGCCTGAAGGCGCTCTTCTACCCGCTGCTCATGAAGCTCGAGATGACCATGAAGAATCTGGCTCTCGTCGAACTGCTTGATGCCGCCGATTCGTCGGTGCTTGTCGATGTGTACGCCCGGCTCATGCCCGGTACCAGGAAGAACGGTCGTCAGGGCAAGCTTGAGGTGATCCATGCGGGCAATGCGGTGCTCCTCGAGCGCTACGTGCGCGGCGACCGCATAGTCAGGCACTACTATGACGTCCCGGGAGAGGCCGTTCCGCTCTGGGCGCTGTTCGAGGTGATCACGCTGGGGCATTTCGGCAAGCTGCTTGAGCAGCTGTCGACGGAAGCTCTGGTTCTTGTTGCCGGCAGGTGGGGACTCCGACGCAGCGACGCCGACCTCGTGCCCCATCTGGTGTTTGCGATCACCGATCTGCGCAACGCGGTGGCACACAATGGTGTGGTGTTCGACACACGGTTCGCGAGTGCGAGGATCAGAAAGAAGATCTCGGGCCTGCTGGGCCGTGAGCTCGGCTTTCCATCCACCCTGACTGTCGACTTTCGCACTATCACCGACTACCTGGCCTTGGTGGTCTATCTGTCGCGGCGCCTCGGCTTCCCGAAGCGCGACGTGTATCGTGCCACCAGGGTCTACTCCCTTATGGCCGACGAACTACGGGATCGTGTGCCGGCCCGCGTGTTCGACATGATCGTCCACACCGACAACCGCGCCAAGGTGTCGGGGCTGGAGGCCTGGGTGCGAGCCTCGTAGACGGCTCTGTAGGTCGCGGGGTATACTCAGATGGAATTGCGGTGCACCCCTGAGGGGGACACCTGAGACGGCCGGAGGCTTCCGGCCGTTTCCTTTTTAGCAGGCCGGTCGTCAGCCATCCGTTCTGAGCTGTGACTCGCCGATCTCGTTGCCCATCCCAGTCGCAACGAGATCCTGCGCCAGAACGGACACGCCGTCACGATCGCGCCGTTCGCGACACGGGTGATCACTGCGTTGCAGAGCAAGTACGACCGGCGCGGGTCAAGAACGTTCGGCAAGAAGATGCTGTAGAAGACGAAAGGGGGCCCCGCGGCCCCCTCGATGGCGTTCGCCATCCACCTCCAGATGACTGGATTGGCATCAGGCTACGCGACGCTTGGTCCGAAGTCAATCGTTGACCGCCCGTGAGCCGCGGTACCCGTCGCGGACGACAGCGCGGTGCAGCGTGCTCCACATACTGTGAAGTGACTCGTCGGTAGGAGCGGTGAGTCACGGAGTATCGCGCCAGGTATCGCGCCGAAATGGCGAGATACTGGCTCCATTCACCGTCTTCTCGACTATCTCGCCAAGTATCGCGCCAAAACGGCGAGATACCTGTCGGTACTGTGATCCGAGCGGTGAACGTGCCGCGAAGCGAGAGATGCTCATCGACTGCAACGGCGGGTCTACGAAACCTCTGGGGTCAGGCGCCGAAGAAGTCGAGGTCGTCGGCGGCCAACTCCCCGGTCGCGGCGATGCGCAGAAGGCGGCTGACCGTCTCGATGTCGAACGCCTCCGGCTCGAAGGTGTCGGCTTCGCACACCTCCTCGAACCAGAGCGCCTGGTCCGCATGCTCGGGATGGCGCGGATCGGCCATGGCGTCAACGAAGACCGCGTAGCCGTGAGCACCGCCGACATCCTCGGGAGGGCAGGCGCGGGCACCGTCGATGCAGCGCGGGTAGAAGACGCCCTCCAAGGCGTCCTCGACCGCATCGACGTGGACAGTGTGGTGCCAGTCGTCGCCGAAGTCGTAGATGTAGGAGAGCATCCGGTGACCTTCGGCGAGCACGTCCGCCAGGGTGAGGACCTCTTCGTCCTCCACCTCGGGGCCGGTGCCGTCGTTGAGCTCCGGCCCGCCCACGAGTCGATCCCCGTAGCCGAACTCGTGCAGGTGGTAGTCCTGCCAGCCCATGGCGACGTTCAGGAAGGTGTGAAGCTCCGCGAAGGTCGAGCCGAGCGGCACCTCGATCCGGCGCCACACGGCGGGCTCGGTGTCCAGCAGCGTGACGGTGAGGCGCGCGACGCGGCCGGTGCTCCCCGTGGCGCGCGCCTCCGGGACCAGTCGAAGCTGGGCGGGGGTCACGTCGCCTGGCGCCGCCGCCGGCGTCCTGGCCGGTGGCGCGAGCCCGTCATCCCCGGCGTCCTTGGGAGTACCGCCTTCGCGCAGAGCCGCGGCCGCGCTGTCGGGGGCACCCCCTTCGTGCATAGTGCCGGCCCTCAGGGCACGGCCGAACCGGCCGGCCGCCTGCTCCGCCTCCTGGGCGCGCCGCACGGCCATGCTCTTCGGGATCAGCTCGTTCTCCGCGCACCACACCGCGAAGTCCGCCACCATCGCCGCGGCGAACGCGGCCGGTCCCGGCTCATCGGGGCGTCCGAGCGAGCGCACATCCTCGACGAACGTCGGGGCCGTGGCCACGGCATCGAGCGCCGTCATCGGCGCCTCGCGGGTACCTCTCGGCCCACCCGACCTCCTGCCGCGCCGCGGGGCTTCCCGGCTGTCGAGGAACGCCGCCCACGCGTCGATGAGCATCGATATGTGGGAGCCGGCGTCGCGCACCAGCGGCGAGGCGCCGTCGGTCAGGTAGCGATCGAACGCCTCATCCGCGGTGACGTGCATGGCCGGTACGAAGGCCGCCCACTCGGCCTCCTCCAACGCCGCGCCGTCGGGCTCGATCGGATCCAGCTGGAAGGTGAACGCGGTCGTGAAGAGAGCTGTGGCCGTCCACCGCGCGCTGAGATCCCAGGAGCGCAGGTAGCTCTGGGAGGTCGCCGCGTCCTGGTGGGTCCGGGTGAGCAGTCCGAAATCCTCGAGCGGCTCCAGGATCACGGAGCCTACCGCGCGAGGGAACCGGTCGACCATCCAGGCGACCTGCTGGGCCTCCATCACGGCCCAGAGCAGCTCGTCGCGAGCGACCATCTGAGCGATCTCCCGGGTGGTGGCGCCGGGAGGCTCGCTGCCTGCTGCCGTTGATCCGCCCCGGTCGGTCATCTCGCTGATGACCCACAACGAGAAGACGATGCGCGCCTGCATCTCGAGATCGTCCTGCCAGGCGTACTCGTAGAACATGTTGAACTTGCCGAAGTAAGTGCGGAAGAGCAGGGCGAAGAGTCGACCGGCCTGGTCTGCTTCGAGCAGCTGCTCGCCGCGGCGCGTCAGCGAGAAGCTGCCGCGCCGCTTCTTCAGAAGGCCGGCCAGTCCCAGCACGCGGCGCAGCGTGCTGAGATCGGGCACGTCCTCCTCGTTGAACGTGGTGCGCTCGTCGAGTCCCAGGCGTTCCTGCTGCAGTGGGTGCCAGCTCATCTCGTCGAGCATGCGCCGCACGAACGCTCGCGGGAGGTTGCCGCGCGACGCCGTCGCCGTCACCGGACCATCGGCCAGCGCGCTCAGCAGCACGCGGGCGTTGGCGACCATGCGGGCGCCATCAAGCCGCTCCAGCGTCGTCAATGGATCGATGCGCAGCACCCCATCCTCGGCCAGGATGTCGGCGTGTCGCAGGCGCATCTCCTGAGCGGGGCTCAGTCTGGAGGTGGGGTCCGATGGGATCGCGGAGGCATCGTGAGCCATGAGGTCGTCTCCGTTCGCCGGGCCATGAGATCCGGTGCATATCGTCGCAGGACTCAGATGGTACTTGCTCGCGCCGCGGACGCCCAGCTCGGCTTCGCCGGTGGCGATCGGGCTCAGTGACGACGTCGCCGCGGGGCAGCCGCAACGACACCCCCCCGCCGGCCGGCAATGTCACCTCCTGCCGGCCGGCAACGTCAACCGTGTCTCGCCCTTGTCACTCTGGCACGGCGGAGCGCTGCGTGCTTCAATGGATGCCTCAGGGAGAGATATCGATAGCTTCGCAAGAAGTATCTACAGTCGTGAGATAGCAGTCGATAGCTTGTGTGGATGTATCGATGGAGGTACTGTTGACACGCATAGACGAACTCGCCCGCTCGGAGGCGACCGCCGTGACCAGAGTCGCGCTGTCCAGCAAGTATCAGATCGTGATCCCTGAGGATGTCCGCCGGGAGCTTCACCTGCAGCCCGGGCAGGAGTTCGATGTCGTCGCTCTCGACGGTCGCCTGCATGTGCTGCCGGCGCGCCGGATGAGCGATATCGTCGGCCTCTATCCGGACATCGACACCTCGTTCGATCGCGACGACCGGCTGCCGTGATCGTCGTCGACTCCTGCGGCTGGCTTGAGGCTATCAAGGGCTCGGAGCTCTCCCGGGAGTACGTCCCGGCATTTGCCGACCCGGCGCAGATCGTAGTGCCCACGATCTGCCTCCTCGAGGTTTCACGAGTGATGTACCGGGAACGGGGGAGAGAAGCCGCCGCCGAGTGCCTCGTCATCATGTCTCTGGGGCAGGTGGTATCGCTCGATGGGGACCTGGTCGCCGCGGCAAGCGCGCTCGGTGTCGACCATCGTCTGCCTCTGGCCGACAGCATCGTCTACGCCACAGCCCGCGCCCATGACGCGGAGCTCTGGACGCACGACCCGCACTTCCGCGACCTTCCGGCCGTGCGGTTCGTGGGGGTTCCCGAGGCCTGAGCCTGACCGCGGCCGTCGCGGCGCTCTTGAACCTCGCGCTCGGGTCCGTCCGAGCGTCCGTCCATACTGTGCCTGGCTCGGCCGTCACGCCCGTGTGCCCGATCGCCGGGCATGACGCGGCGGCTCTTGAGACGACGCACATCGCCAGACGAGCCCGGACGGTGCGAGTCCGAACAAGGCACGTCCGGAGACGAGCCCGGACGACGCATGTCCGGAGACGAGCCTGGAGGAGTGGCATGACCGACGCCTTGCTGTGGGCGCTGCTGATACTGGTCGTGATCGCCCTGGTGCTGCTCGTGGCGCTGCTGGTGCGGTCGGCGAACGGCGCCCGTGGTCGCGGCGACCGCCTGCAGGCGGAGCTGCAGCGGGCCCGCGAAGAGGCGGCGCGAGCGGCCGCGTCGTCCCGTCACGAGCTGGCTCAGGGGGTCACGGCCGCCAACCAGACGCTGACTGCCACGCTGGGGAGCATGGGAAACATGCAGCGTGCTCAGCTCGACGGCCTCTCGAAGGGCCTGCGGGAGCTTCGCGACGCCAACCAGGCGTCCCTCGACACCATCCGGACCACGCTCGACACGCGCGTGCGCGAGCTGCAGGCCGGCAACGAGAAGAAGCTCGAGGAGATGCGCAGCACGGTCGACGAGAAGCTCCAGACCACGCTGGAGAAGCGCCTCGGCGAGTCGTTCAAGCTCGTCGGCGATCAGCTCGAGTCGGTTCAGAAGGGCCTGGGGGAGATGCAGGCCCTGGCGAGCGGCGTCGGCGACCTCAAGCGCGTGCTCACCAACGTCAAGGCGCGCGGCACCTGGGCCGAGGTCCAGCTCGGCGCGCTTCTCGACGAGATCCTGGCACCGGGTCAGTACGAGAGGAACGTGCACGTCGAGCCCGGGTCGGCCGAGATGGTGGAGTACGCCATCAGGCTGCCCGGAGCCAGGGACGAGCCGGACGTCTGCGTCTGGCTGCCGATCGACTCCAAGCTGCCGCAGGAAGACTACGCCCGTATCCAGGACTGCGCCGAGGCCGGCGACGCGGACGGCGCGCAGCGCGCCTGCGAGGGGCTCGGGCGGGCGATACGTCTCGCCGCGCGCGAGATCCACGACAAGTACGTCAAGCCGCCCCACACCACCGACTTCGCCATCATGTTCCTGGCCACCGAGGGGCTCTACGCCGAGGTCGTGCGCCGGCCGGCGCTCGTCGAGGAACTGCAGCAGAAGTACCGCATCAACGTCGCCGGGCCCACGACCCTGGCGGCCCTGCTGAGCAGTCTCCGCATGGGCTTCCAGACGCTGGCGATCGAGCAACAGGCCTCCGAGGTCTGGAGAGTGCTCGGCGCCGTCAAGACCGAGTTCGGCAAGTTCGGCGACGTCCTGGGCAAGGTGAAGCGGCAGCTCGAGGCCGCCAGCCGCACTATCGACGAGACCGGCGTGCGCACGCGCGCCATGGAAAGAAGGCTGCGGACGGTCGAGGAGTTGCCGCAGGCCGAGGCCACGGCGGTCCTGGGGCTGGCGTCCGGGGTAGTGGACGCCGGGGAGGACTCAGCGCTCGAGCCCGACGCAGACGACGGCCTGGGACTCGACAGGGACGATGGCCTCGGGGTCTGACCCCTCTCCGGACCCCCGTAGACCACCCGGTACCATGCCGGCTCCCGCCCCCGGGCGGCAGAGGGCGTATCGGATGCCTAGCCCCGTCGACGTGTGCCCAGGAAGGCGGTGATCGACGACTCCTGCTGAACGCCGGCCTTCGCCGAGACCACCGTGCCGTCCCGGATGAAGGCCAGGAACGGGACGCCCATGACGCCGTAGGCGGAGGCCGCCTGCCGGTGGGTCTTCGCGTTGACCTTGAAGATGGCGTCGGGATGTCGTTTCTGCACCCTGCGGATGACCGGGTCCTGGGCGGCGCATGCCCTGCAGGTCGGTGTGTGGAAGTAGAGGACGGTCGGCGCCCCGGACTTGATGCGCTTGGCCGACGGCTTGTAGACGATCGGCGCGGGCTTGCCCTTGAGCCTGGACCCGCGCAGGATCATGAGGATCCGAGGCACGAGGACGAGCAGGGCGAGCAGCCCCACCACGACGGCGACGACGATCAGCGCTGTGGTCATGTCGGTCTCCTCATCTCGTTCTCCTCATCTCGTTCTCCTCATGTCGATCCCGTCACGTCGATGCCCTCATGTCCGTCTCTTGAAGTGTGTGTCCCCTCAGGTCCTCGTTCGGGTCCGTCGGTCAGTCCATCAGTGCAGCCGGTCGGCCGTGGCCATGAAGACGCCCAGCAGCGTGATGGCGATGCCGATGGCCAGACGACGACTGACGCGTTCGTGCAGGAACAGCGCGCCCCAGAGGATCGCGAAGATGGGCTTGGTCGCCACGATGATCGCCGACTGCACCGAGCCCAGGTTCTCGACGATCAGGTAGAAGAGGATGGCGCAGGAGCCCTCTATCGCGCCGGTGATGGCGACCAGGCGGCGCGCCCGTCGCCGCTCGGTCGGCGTCAACCGTCGCGTGGTGAACGGCTTCCGCCGGATCAGGGCGACCCCGATGATCATGAGCAGGCCGAGACCCTGCGCCTGCAGGATCATGGTCACCGAGGTGCCTCCCACCGACTGCTGTGCGAGCTGGATGAGGACCGGAGCCAGGCCCCATCCGGCGGCGCTCGCCAGCGCCAGCACGATGGCCACGGGCGCGGAACGCGCCAGCCCTCGGGGCTCCTCCACGAGTCCCGTTTCCGGTGGTGGTGGCGATGGCGGCGGGATGGGCTCCTGGCTGAGCCCGTCGGCCACCACCACATCGGTCGGCTCGATCAGGTCGATGCGGTCGCGGCGCTCCGCGCGGGTGATCGCCACGACGCCGGCCACGGCGATGAACAGGCCCGCTACCGTCAGGTTGCCGAGGACGCCCCCGATGAACAGGGTCGCGAACAGGGCGGTGAACAGCAGGTCGGTGCTGACGATGGGGACGACCACGCTGACGCGACCGGAGCGGAGGGCGAAGTAGTACAGGTTCTGGGCGATCAGCCAGCCCACCACGGCGAGGATGGTGATGTACCCGGCGGCCTCCCACGTCATGTCGTAGGTGAGGCTCCACACGTCCAGCAGCGTGAGCGGCGCGGTGACGACGAGGATGGTGCCGAAAGAGACGGCTCGCACCATCATGTTCGTGATCACGGGGTCGAGGCACGTCAGAAGGTGCTTGTTGAGGAGCACCACGCCGCCGGACAGGGCGGTCTCGAAGAACGCGATGCCGACCCAGAGCAGGAAGGTGGCGTTCACGGCGTACCGCCTCCCTTCGCTCCGCTCATCCTGGTCCGGCACATACCCTCGGGGGGTATGCGTGCCAACCCTACATCCGCACACCGTCCCGCGTCATTCCACCGCTCGCGCAAGTATGCGGATCGACTCCATGCGCACGGTCTGTGGGGGTTACTGTGTAGGCTTGCATCCTAAACCGCGTCATCATGGAGACGTTACGGCAGCGAAAGCGACCATCCGATGCTGTCATGACTATTCAGAGAGGAGCGTGCTGAGGTGGCGGAGAGCAAGCACATCTATGCGGAGATGACGTGGCCGGAGATCGGTCGGGTCGCCGGGGAAGACAGGGTGGCCGTGATCCCGATCGCCACGCTGGAGGACCACGGTCCGCACCTGCCGATCGACACGGACGTCAAGCTCATCGAGTCGATTTGCGCCGCGGCCTGCGCCCGTGTTCCCGAGAAGACGGTGCTGCTGCCGATGGTCACGCACGGCTACTCACCGCACCACGCCGACTTCCCGGGTTCCATCAACATCCGCTGGAACGTGTTCGTCGAGTACCTGCTCGACATCACGCGCAGCCTGGTAGGTCACGGTTTCCGGCGGTTCATCCTCGCCAACGGGCACGGCTCTAACGGGCCGCTGGTGAACATGGCGGCCCGGCTGACCATCGTCGAACACCCCGAGACCATCGCCTGCGACTACTTCTACCTGCTCACGCCGCGGGGCAAGGCGGCCATCGAGAGCGTGCGCGAGAGCGAGTTCCCCGGCGGCATGGCGCACGCCTGCGAGCTGGAGACGTCGATGTACCTGCACCTCGACCCGTCGCTGGTGAAGATGGAGCTGGCTGAGAAGGACATCGGCTTCCCGGAGTCGGACTACTTCTACTATGACTGGTTCGACGGCCCCGGCTCGATGATGGAGTACTGGTCCACGCTGTCGCGGACCGGCACAATGGGCGACCCGACCCTTGCGACGGCGGAGAAGGGCAAGGTGTTCTTCGAGGCGGCGGTGGATGAGCTGCTCATGGTGATCGACGAGATGAAGACACGGGAGATCCGGCCGCGGGTGGACCATCACGGCGCCGGCCCCGGAGTATGACGAAGCCGCCCCCCGACGAGCTCGGAGCGGTGGTGCCGGCCGCCCGGCTGACTCCGGCGCCTTCATCCCGCGCCGGGCGGCTCGAGCTGGACGAGCTCGACCGCCACATCATCGAACTGCTGCGGCGCGACGGGCGCCGCAGCAGTTCGAGCGTCGCTCGCGCGCTGGGCGCCGCCAAGCAGACGGTCGCCAAGCGGCTGAGCCGCCTGCTCAAGCGCGACGCCATCCGCATCACCGCCCGCGTCGACCCTGTCGCCTTCGGCTTCCCGATCCAGTGCGGCATCGGTGTCCGTGTGCGGCCGGGCTCCATCGACCGAGTCAGCGAGCGGCTGGCGGCCATGGACCACGTCGCCTGGGTCGGCTCGTCAACGGGCAGCTTCGACATCCTCGCCGATGCCTTCCTGCCCGACACGGAGGCCGTCTTCGAGTTCCTGCACCAGCGTCTGGCGCACATGCCGGACATCGTGGACACGCATGAGTGGCTCGTGCTGCGCAGCGCCAAATACGTGTACCTCTGGGAGCAGGAGCCGGCGCCGCCGACGGGCAGGCAGGCCGCTGCTGCGGCCGGCGAGGCCGCGACCGGCGGCCGGGGAGCGGCCGACAGCGACGGCGCGACGGCCGCTGAGGGGTTGCGCGGCTGGACGACCAGGCCGGGGTCGGCGCTGGCGCCGGCGCAGGTCGACGACCTGGACAGGGCCATCATCGGATTGCTCAGAGAGAACGGGCGGCGGTCGCTGGCCGACATCGCCCGGCGGGTGCACGTCACCGAGGCGACCGGGGCCAGCCGCGTCGACCGCCTGCTGAACTCGGGGGCCGTGCGCATCATCGCCCACGTCAACTGGCCGGTCATCGGGTTCCCGGTGAACGTGAACGTCGGCATCAAGGCGGCTCGCGGCCGGGTCGAGGAGGTCGGCGCACGTGTCGAGACGCTGCCCTACATCTCCTTCGCCGGTTACACCACCGGCGACTACGACATCATCGCCGAGGCCTTTCTGCCCGATGACGCCGGCCTGCACGACTTCCTCAACGTCGAAGTAGGGAGCACCCCCGGTGTCGAGTCGGCCGAGGCCTGGCACATCCTGCGCGTGTACAAGGTCAACTACATGTGGGAAGGCGAGCGGATCAGCCACACCGCGCTGGCATAGCTTCCGGTGGCGGCAGCGCCGCTGGCACGCTCGGTCTGCTCCTGCCGGTCAGCGTGTCCCTGACAGGAGTACGACACCCCGAAGGGCCGCCCGCCTCTTGGAGACGGGCGGCCCTCAAGCCATGCGTCACGGATCGCAGTGGTCGCGGTCGGCGCCGGCGGCTAGGATTGGTATGCGACGGTCCCCGGGGCCGGCGACTCGTGTCGGTGCGAGAGGAGCCTGGGCTGAGCATCCGCGATCTCGATGAACGCTACGTCATCCACTCCTGGTCGACGCAGGCCCGGGTGAGCCCGCTGCCGGTCGCCGGCGGTGAGGGCTCCTGGTTCTGGGACCACGAGGGTCGTCGCTATCTCGACTTCGCCTCGCAGGTGGTCAACGCCAACCTCGGCCACCAGCACCCGCGTGTTGTGGCCGCCATACAGCGGCAGGCCGGCACGCTGTGCGGCATCGCGCCGTCGCTGGCCTCGGAGCCGCGCGCGCAGCTGGCGCGGCTGCTGGCCGAGGTGACTCCCGGCGACCTGACGATGTCCTTCTTCACCAACGGCGGCGCCGAGGCCACTGAGAATGCCGTCAAGCTGGCCCGCTGGTACACGGGGCGGCAGAAGATCGTGGCCCGTTACCGCTCCTATCACGGCGCCACCGCCGGCGCGGTGAGCGTCACCGGCGATCCGCGCCGCTGGGCGGCCGAGCCCGGCATCCCCGGCATCGTGCGGCTGCTCGACCCGTACGTCTACCGGTGTCCGGCGGGGCATCCCGCGGCCGCCGACGCCGCTCCGGCAGCGCACGCGGCTGTCTGCCCTGTCTGCGCCGGCGGGCCGCATCTGGAGGAGGTCCTGCAGTACGAGAACCCCCGGTCGGTGGCGGCCGTGCTCATCGAGACGGTCACCGGCGCCAACGGCGTCATCGTGCCGCCGCCCGGCTACCTGCGGTCGATCCGCGACGTCTGCGACCGGCACGGCATCCTGTTGATCCTCGACGAGGTCATGACCGGCTTCGGCCGCACCGGCCGCTGGTTCGCCTGCGATCACTGGGACGTGGTTCCCGACATCATGACGATGGCCAAGGGCATCTCGTCCGGCTACGTGCCGCTGGGTGCCATGACCGTCTCCGGGGAGATCGGCGACTGGCTGCGGCACCACTACTTCGCCGGTGGCCTGACGAGCACCGGCAATCCGCTGGCCTGCGCGGCCGGCGTGGCGACCATCGAGACATTGCGGGATGACGGGCTGGTGGAGCGCGCGGCGCGCATGGGCGAGGTCCTGGGAGCCGGCCTGCGCGAGCTGGCCGGGCGGCACCCCTGTGTGGGCGACGTCCGCGGGCTGGGCCTGTTGTGGGGGCTCGAGCTGGTGCGCGACCGTGGCACGCGTGAACCCCTGGTGCCGTTCGCGGCCGGGGAAGAGGCGGCGGCGCCGATGATCCGCCTCAAAGCTGCCGCCATGGAACGGGGCCTGTTCCTGATGACGCACGATAATCTGCTGCTGGTGGCGCCGCCGCTCGTCGTGCGCCCCGACGAGATCGCCCGTGGACTCGAGATCCTCGAGGAGGTGCTCGGCCTCGCCGACAGGGCCGACAGGGCCGACTGAAGTGGCGGGTCAGCTCAAGCTGAGGATGCGCCGCGCCTCAGCGGGGGTGGCCACCGGCCGGCCCAGCTCGCCGGCGATGCGCACCGTGCGCTCCACCAGCTGGGCGTTGCTCTCGGCGGGCTCGCCCTTGCGGTAGTAGAGGTTGTCTTCGAGGCCGACGCGCGCGTGGCCGCCGATGATGGTCGCCAGCGTGGTCATCGGCAGCTGCGCGCGGCCGATGCCGATCACCGACCAGGTGGCATCGGTCGGCAGCATGCCGGTGAGGTGCAGCAGCGCCGCCGCCGTCGCCGGCATGCCGTAGGCGGTGCCGAGCACGAACTGGAAGTGCGGCGGGTGATCGAGCACGCCCTGCTCCAGATACCGCAGGCACGTGGCCACCATGCCGGTGTCGAAGCACTCCAGCTCGAGCTTGACGCCTCGCAGGCGCGCCTCGGCGGCCAGCGCTTCCAGGAAATCGGGCTCGTTGAGGAAGACGCCGGCCGGTGTGTTCACGGAGCCGGCGTCGAACGACGCCATGTCCGGCCGCAACCCCAGCGGGGCGATGCGTTCCTCGGTGGAGAAGTTGCGGCCCGGGATGCCGCTGGTGGTGAGGCAGACGATGGCGTCGGTCTCGGCGCGCAGGCGGTCGACGACCTGTCGGAACAGCTCGACATCCTGCGTGCCGAGCTGTGTCAGCGGGTCGCGGACGTGGACGTGCAGCACGGAGGCACCGGCGCGCCAGGCCTCGATCCCCGAGGCGGCGATCTCAGCCGGCGTGATCGGGATCGCCGCTGTCTGCTCCCTGGTGATCCGCGAGCCGGTGATGCCGACGGTGATGATGAGCTCGTCCATCGGCTCTGTGGCCTCAGGCGTGCGCGGCGGCGAACGCGTCGATCTCGGTCGACAGTTCCTGCCGTTGCTCGTCGGGCAGCAGCGACGCTTCGATGGAGTTCTTCGCGAGGGTGACGATGTCGGCGGCCGTCAGGTCGAGCGCCCGCTGGATGGCGATGTAGTTGTCGGCCAGATAGCCGTCGAAGTAGGCGGGGTCGTCGGAGTTGACGGTGGCGACGACCCCGGCGTCCAGGAAGCGTTTGAGCGGATGCTGCGAGAGGTCGGGCGTCACCTGCAGTTCGAGATTGCTCATGGGACACATCGTCAGCGGGATGCGCTCGCGGGCCAGCCGCTGCACGAGCGCCGGCTCGTCGATGGCGCGCACGCCGTGGTCGATGCGCCGTACGTGGAGGAGGTCGAGGGCCTCGGTGACGTACGAGGCGGGCCCCTCCTCGCCGGCGTGTGCCACGCACATCAGGCCGGCGTCGCGGGCCCGCGCAAAGACGTCGGCGAAGTCGCGCGGCGGATGCCCGACCTCGTTGGAGTCGAGCCCGACGCCGACGATGGCGTCGCGGTAAGGGAGCGCCTCATCGAGGGTCGCCATGGCGCTCGCCGGACTCTCGTCGCGCAGGAAGCAGAGGATGAGGTGCGAGCTGAGGCCGAGGTCGCGGTGGGCGTCGGCGAGGGCGGCGCCGATGCCGCCCACCACGTCGCCCATCGGCACGCCGCGCGGCAGGTGGCTCTGCGGGTCGAAGAAGATCTCGACGTGACGCGCCCCGTCAGCGTGGACACGCGCCAGATAGGCGGCGGTCAGCTCGCGGAAGTCGCGCTCGGTGCACAGGACGGCGACGCCCTCGTAGTAGAGCTCCAGGAAGTGGGCCAGATCGTTGAACGTGTAGGCGGCTCGGGCCTCGGCCGGGTCGTGGAAGGGCACGGCGACTCCGTTGCGTGCCCCCAGCGCCAGCATCATCTCGGGCTCCAGGGTCCCCTCGATGTGCAGGTGCAGCTCGGCCTTGGGGATGCCCCTGATCAGCTCGTCGTACACCGGGACTCCTCGGTCGTGGTCGTCGTCGCTCTCATCATCGGCTTGACGCGCCGTCGACTTCAGTCGGGTACGCTGCCACGGCGGACTCGGTGTTCGGCGACACGGCGCTTCGGCGTGGGCGGGTGACCCGCGCGCTCAGTCGTCCTCGCCTTCGCGCCAGGTCCAGGGGATCGGGACTCCGAGGGTCTGAGCCTGCTCGATCACGGGGTCCTTCCACTTGTCGTAGGAGGTGCCGCTGCGCTTGCTCAGGCGTGTCATGGTGCGGCCGTAGGCGGTATCGTCGTCCATGTCGCGGCCCTCCTTGTAGCCGCGACGGGCCATCGAGTAGTACTCCAGGACGCTGTCGATGCAGACGCCCAACTTCTCGTGGGCGATGATCAGGTCGGCCGGCACCGGCGCCACGCCGCGGTACATGGCCTTGGCGTCCTGCAGCTTGGCCAGCGGAGCCTGCAACAGGCGGGCGGCGATCGGCCACGTCTGGTCCATGGTGTCATGGGCGCGGACGTCGACGATGTGGTAGGCCTGCCACCACTGGCTCAGGAACTTGTTGTACACCGGCTGCACGGCGGTGAAGTAGTCGCTCAGGATCTGCTGGTCCGACGACATGCCGCCGGTGGGAGAGGGGCTGGTCGTGACGATCGGCGAGGGCGTGCCGGTCGGGCCGGCGGTCTGCGAAGCGTCGGGCGACGGGCTGCCGTCGTCTGTGCCGGCCGGGGACACGGACGGCGTGGCGGTCTGGGTCGTCGAGCCCGTGGTCGACGACGACCCGCATGCCGCCAGCAGCAGAAGGGCGCTCAGGAGCAGGGCGATCGTGGTTGCGAGTGCCAGAAGCGGTGGTCGACACCGCTCCGGTCTGGCAGATGCCCGGTGCGTGCGTCTTTGCATGTCGGCCCCCTCGCGTCGACTCGCTCGCCCCGATTGTACCCCGGGCCACGGTAGCACGGGCGGCGGGACGCGCGCGCCGTCGGTCGGCCGGTCGGGGGCGCCGTGCCCGGCGCGCGGAAGCAGACGCGATGCCGGCCGCAATGCGGGCCGGCCGGGGCGCCCTTCAGCCCGCGCGCAAGGCCGGAGCGAGGCGCACCAGAGCCTCGCGGATGCGTGCCTCCGGCTGCACGAGGGCGAAGCGGACATGGCCTTCGCCCTCCGGGCCGAAGCCGATGCCGGGCGAGACGGCGATGCCGGCCGCGTCGAACAGATGCCGAGCGAAGGCCAGCGAGCCCATCGCCCGCTGCGCGGCCGGGAGCGGCGCCCAGACGAACATGGTGCCGCGCGGGTACGGCACCGGCCAGCCGATGTCGCGCAGCCCGGCACAGAGCGCGTCGCGACGCCGCTGGTAGGTCGCCGCCATGCGTGGCGGCGTATCGGTGCACTCCCTCAGCGCGGTGAGCGCCATGAGCTGCACCGGAGTCGTGACGCCGTAGTCCAGGTAGCTCTTGAGCCGTCGCAGCGCCGCCACGATCTCTTGTCTGCCGGCCACCATACCGAGCCGCCAGCCGGCCATGTTGTGGCTCTTGCTCAGGCTGACAAGCTCCACGGCCACCTCGTCGGCGCCGGCCACCTGCAGGATGCTCGGCGGACGATAGCCGTCGAAGGCGATGTCCGCGTACGCGAAGTCGTGCACGATCACCAGGTCGGTCTCGCGGGCAAAGTCCACCAGGCGCTCGAAGAAGCCGACCTCGACGCAGCGGGTGGTCGGGTTGTGGGGAAAGCTCAGCAGGGCCACCCGTGGTCGGGGACGCGCCGCGGCGTGGGCGGCGACGAACCGCTCGAAGAGCGCCTCGTCGTGGTCCTCGGGGGTCGCCTCGGGATCGTCGGCGGCGATCGAGCCGGCCTCGGCGTGGCCTCCGGCCGATTCCTCGACGACGCCCGCTTCGCCGCCCGCCGTGTCGTCGGGTCTCGCAGCCGGCGCGAGCATCGGTACCGGCATCGGCCGGGCGCCGCTGAAGAGGATGGCGTAGCTGTGGATGGGATAGCACGGGCCGGGCACCAGCGCCGTGTCGCCCGGCCCCAGCAGCACCCACGGCAGATGGCTGAGCGCCTCGCTGGCGCCCCACGTCACCAGTGCCTGCGTCTCGGGGTCGATGGTGACCGCGTATCGGCCGGCGTACCAGCGGGCCAGCTCGTGCCGCAGCTCCGGCAGGCCGGCCGAGCTGGGGTAGCCGTGACGGGCCGGGTCGCGAGCCTCGGCGACCAGTCGCTCGATCGCCGGTTCCGGCGTGCCCAAGTCGTGGCTGCCGATGCCGAAGTCGATGATGTCCCGGTCCTCCGCCACTGCCTCGGCCTTCCAGCGGTCGACTACGTCGAAGACGTAGGTGGGCAGATCGGTGACGCGTCGCAGCTCTATGTCCTTCCTCCCCGTGCGTGATGGCCTGCTGAGATCCATGGGTGCGATCTTCTGCCTCGCAGCGTACCAGAGCCGGGGTGTGGGCAGAGACGGCGCGGTCACGTAGGGTTGCACGCATGAGAGCGCGCGCTCTGGGCATCGAGATCGGACTGGGCTGCCCCGGTCCGCTCAACGCCGTCACCGACGTCGGCGGCGTGCGTGTGGGGCAGGCGACGATCGTGCGCGGCGACGGCCCGCTGGTCGTGGGCGAGGGCCCGGTGCGTACCGGCGTCACGGTGGTGCTGCCCCACGACGGCGAGATCAGCGAGGAGCCGCTCTTCGCGGGAGCCTGCCGGCTCAACGGCAACGGCGAGCTGACCGGGCTGGAATGGGTGCGCGAGTCGGGCCTGCTGGGCTCACCGATCGCGATCACCAACTCACACTCCGTGGGCGTGGTGCGCGACGCGCTGGTCCGCCGCGAAGTCCAGGCTCGCGGCTGCGGCTCGCTGTTCTGGAGCCTGCCGGTGGTCGGCGAGACCTGGGACGGCTACCTGAACGACATCGGCGGGCAGCACGTCACCGATGAGCACGTCTTCGAGGCGCTGGCGGCCGCCGCCGGCGGTCCGGTGGCCGAAGGCAACGTCGGCGGCGGCACCGGCATGATCTGCCATGACTTCAAGGGCGGGATCGGGACCGCTTCACGCGTGGTGCTCTGCGGTCCCGATGCTCCTGCGGTCCTCGGCGAGGGCGTGCCTGTGGGCCCAGGCGGCGGCCCGCGGGCCGCCGGCCCGGACGGCGTCGGCTCCTCACAGACCGCCGCCGATCGACTGCCATCGGAGCCGCCCGGCGTCGAGCGTTTCACCGTTGGCGTGCTCGTGCAGGCCAACCACGGCGAGCGGGCGACGTTCCAGGTCAACGGCGTCCCCGTCGGCCAGATCCTCGATGCGGCGGCCGTGCCGCTGCCCGAACTGCCGGAGCTTGCCGGTCCCGGCCGGAGCGCAGGGACCGGAGCGAGCGGCGGTCCGGGCGGCGCCGGCTCCATCATCGGCATCGTGGCCACCGACGCACCGCTGCTGCCGCCGCAGCTCGAGCGGCTCGCCCGGCGCGCCGGCCTCGGCGTGGCGCAGCTCGGCGCCTACGCCGGAAACTACAGCGGCGACCTGTTCATCGCCTTCTCGACCGCCAACCGCGGTCTGCCGGCGATGAGCTACGGCGCCCCCAGCCCGATCCGGCTGTCGGTGGAGATGCTCTCGCTCAGCCACCTCGACCCCCTGTTCCAGGCGGTCGTGGAGGCGACTGCCGAGGCCATCCTCAACGCGGTGCTGCAGGCGCAGACGATGGTCGGCCGTGACGGCGTGACGGCGCGCGCGCTCGCCGGGGACAGGCTGGCGGGGATCCTCGAGCGCTACGACAGGCTCACGTTCAGACCTCCATCGGACTGCGGCCGGGACTGCTGAGCGGCCGGATGAGGCCGACGGGCCGGATCGCGGGCCGGCATGGACATGGCGGCATGAACGAAGGGACTGGGCAGTGAGCACGACGCTGACAAGCACGCCGGAGGTTGACGGCTTCCGCATGCCGGCCGAGTGGGAGCCGCACAGGCAGACGTGGATGCTCTGGCCGCAGCGGCCGGACGTCTGGCGGCAGGGCGCCAAGCCGGCACAGCGGGCGTTCGTGGAGGTGGCGACGACCATCAGCCGCTTCGAACCGGTGACGATGGGCGTGAGCCATGACCAGTTCCGGAACGCGCGTGCCCTGCTGCCGCCGCAGGTCAGCGTCGTCGAGCTCTCCAGCGACGACGCGTGGATGCGCGACTGCGGACCGGCCTTCGTCGTCAACGACACAGGCGACATGCGCCTTGTCGACTGGGGGTTCAACGCCTGGGGCGGCCTCTACGACGGCCTGTACTTCCCCTGGGACAAGGACGAGCTCGTGCCGCAGAAGGTCGCCGAACTCGAGGGCGTGGACCGCTACGTGGCGCCGATGGTCCTTGAGGGCGGCGCCTTCCTCGTCGACGGGCAGGGCACGCTGCTGACCACCGAAGAATGCCTGCTCTCGCCCGGCCGCAATCCGCACCTTTCGAAGCAAGAGATCGAGGCGACCCTGTGCGAGTACCTCGGCCTCGAGAAGGTCGTCTGGCTGGGCCGCGGCATCGACCCCGAGGAGACGACCGGGCACATCGACGGCGTGGCTCACTACGTGGGGCCGGCCGAGGTACTGCTCGGGTGGATAGACGACCCCGACGACTTCCGCTACGAGATCTGCCGCGACAACCTGGCTCGATTGGAGGCGGCCACCGACGCTCATGGACGGGCGTTCACAGTGCATCGGATCCCCGAGCCGCCTTGGGACGAGGTCGCGGCCGGCGAGATCGCCGACCTGGATGTGGTCGAAGGCAGCCGCGCCCTGGAACCGGGGTCGATGCCGGCGACGTACACCAACCTCTACACCTGCAACCGAGCTGTGGTCTTCGAGGAGGCAGGCGCGGCGAGCGACGCGGTGGCGCGCGAGGTGCTGGAGCGGGTCTTCCCCGACCGCACGGTGGCGGGCGTCTCCGCGGGCACCACGCACGAGATCGCCCTCGGCGGCGGCGGCGTGCACTGCATCACCCAGCAGCAGCCACGCGGCTGAGACGGCGCCGCCGCTGGGCTAGACTGCGCGTCATGCATGCGCCGCACCGCATCCTGCTCGACCGGCTCCCGGAGCACCGCTGGGAGGTCCTGGCCCTCACATCGGTGGGGGCCTTCATGGGCCCGCTCGACGGCTCCATCGTGGCCGTCGCCCTGCCGGCGGTGAGCGCCGACCTGCGGCTCTCGTTCGGCGAAGCCATCTGGGTGCAGGCGGTCTACCTGCTTGCGATGGCCATCATGCTCATCCCTCTGGGGCGGCTGGCCGACCAGCGCGGGCGGATGCGCTTCTACCTCGGCGGCGTGGCGCTGTTCACGCTGGCGTCGGCGCTCAATGGGCTGAGCGTCGACGGCAGCATGCTCATCGTCAGCCGGGCGCTCCAGGGCGCCGGTGCGGCGCTGCTGGTGGCGACGTCGGCGGCCATCGTCACCGCCGTCTTCCCGCCGCAGCAGCGCGGCCGGGCGCTCGGCATCAACATCATGGCCGTCTACGTGGGCCTCAGCGTCGGGCCGCCGCTGGGCGGCATACTCGTCGACACCGTCGGCTGGCGCTGGATCTTCCTCATCAACATCCCCATCGGCCTGGCGCTGCTGGCCTGGGGCGGTCTGCGGCTGCCCCACGACCACGGCTCCGGATCGCGGGCCCTGCGGCCCGATGTGCTCGGGTCGGCGCTGCTGGCCGTCTTCCTCGTCTGCCTGCTGGTGCCAGTCTCGTTCGCGCCGCAGTGGGGATGGACGGCGCCGGAGACGCTCGCGCTGCTGGCCGTTGCGGCGCTGGGGCTGGCCGGCTTCGTGCTCGTCGAGTCGCGTGTGCGAGATCCCATCCTCGATCTCGACCTGCTGCGCCGCAATCGTCTGTTCGCGGCCGCCAACCTGGCCGCGCTGCTCAACTACATGGCGCTGTACGGGCCGATCGTGCTGACGGCCATCTACCTGCAGGCGGTGCAGGGGAGATCGGCGGCTGTGACGGGCTGGCTGCTGCTCAGCCAGCCCGTCCTGCAGGCCGCGCTCAGCCCGTTCGCCGGCCGCCTCAGCGACCGCATCGGGTCGCGTGTGCTGACCACGGGGGGGATGGTGCTCCTGACGATCGGGCTGGTCCTGCTGGCGACGCTGGGTGACCAGTCGGACACCGCCCGACTGGTCGCGGGACTGTCGGTGATGGGCATCGGCCTGGCGTCGTTCAGCGCCCCCAACAGCTCGGCGATCATGGGCAGCGTACGGCGCGACCAGCTCGGTGTCGCGAGCGGCTTTCTGGCGACGATGCGGGTCACCGGCCAGGCGCTCAGCGTGGCGCTGCTGGGCGCCATCGCCGCCAGTCAGCTGGGTGCTCTGGGCGCCAGGCTCATCTTCGTCTCGGAGGACGGCGCCGAGCTGAGCGCGGTGGCCGCCGAGCGGTTCGCCGCCGGCTACCGGCTCGCGATGGCGACCGCGGCGGGGCTGGCTGTCATGGCGGCGGCCGCCTCGCTGGTGCGCGGCGGCCGCCGGCCTGAGGAGGCGCCGGCTTCTGCCCGTCCACTGGACGACGCAGCGGCGCCGGTGATTCCGGCCGTCGATCGAACGCCGGTCGAGCCCCCCGCTGCGAGAGGCTCAGAGACCGTCGCCGGCGGCTCCGTCTGAACGTTGCGAGGCGCCGCTGCCGGTACCGTCAGCGGAGCCGGTCTGCTCGCCGCTCGAGCCGCTGCCACTTGCCGATCTTGACGAGCCGCCGGTCGAGCCGGAGGCCGCGCCGCTGTCGGAAGCTCCGCTGCCGTCGCCCGGCGATCGGGTCCCGCCGTCTCCGGTGCCGCCTCCGCCGCTTCCGCTGACGGCGGCGCGGCCACCTCCGCCTCCGGCGGCGAGAGCGTCGCCGCTCGATCGCCCGCCGCTTCCGTCGCCGCCTCCGCTGCCGCCCATGCCGTCGCCTCCGCCTCCGTCCCGGCTGCGGACGGCCGGACTGTCACCGTCTCCGGGTCCGCCGTTGCCGGCACGCCGCAGCAACGGCTCGCCGGCGGTGGAGCGCATGAAGCCGTCGCGGGTCGTGGGGCGTGTCGCGAGTGCCTGCGCGGGAGCGCCGTTGGCGCTTGTCGACGCGGCGGCGATCGGCTGCCGGCCGTCGGCGGCCGGCGGCGACGATCCCAGGGAGCTCACGGTGACGCCGCCGCCGGCCAGAGCGGTCACGCCCACGACGGCCAGCACGACCTTGGCAAGCACGGCCGAGCCGGCCTTGGTCACGACTCCCGAGGTCGCCGAGGCCGTCAGCGGGGCAGCGGCGAACGGAGTCAACGCTGCCAGCGGTCCTGCGGGGTCGCTCAGCAGCGGCGCCGCCGTGTCACCGAGAAGCTGCACCGTCGCGGCGTCGCCGCCGGCGGCCGCGGATGCGGCATCGGTCGGGAGCGTCCCGGCATCGAAGCCGGCCACGGCGTGATCGGTGAGCGTCGCCGGCGCCGCCGAAAGGAAGGCCGGCGGCGTCGAGAGGGCGGCCGGTACCGGCAGTTCTGGCAGGAACGCGCCGAGGCCCACGGCGGCGACGTTCAGTGGGCTGCCGTGGGCGAGCTTCCTGAACGCCTGCTGAAAGGACTTGCGGGCACGGAAGAGCAGCACGCCGGCGGTGCCGGCTGTGATACCCATGATCTCCGCGACCTCACCGTTGTCGCAGCCGTGCAGATCCTTGAGCACAAGTGCCATGCGGTAGCGCGGAGTCATCTGGTCGAGAGTGTCGCAGACGGCGGCGGACAGCCGCGCACGCTCCACCTCGTCGATGCCGGCCGGCAGCGCGTCGGCGTCCGGGAGCGCGTCGGTGGGCCGCCGTGCCCGGCGGCGAAGATGGTCGTAGCAGGCGTTCACGGTGACCTTGTAGAGCCAGGGCTCCAGCCGCATCTCGCCGTGGTGCGCGGGCAGGCGGCGATACGCGCTGAGGAAGACCTCCTGGGTGATGTCGGCCGCGTCCTCGCGATCGCCGACGATGCGGGCGGCGAGGTTGTAGATGCGCCCGTGGAGCGCATCGTAGATGTGCGTGAAGGCGTCCGGCGAGCCTCGCCGGACGGCGGCCACCAGGGCCTCCTGCTGTTCGGGTGGCAGCGTCGAGAGTGCCACTGCATGCCTCTCATCTCGTGGATGGGGTGCGATGTGAGTGTAGCGTGCTTGCCGGGGGCGCTCCGGACGGCCGTTGAGCGGAGCACCGGACACCGGATGCGGGCCCGGGGGGCCGGTGAAGGACCGACACGGCAGCGGCGCGCGCCTTCGTGCGCGCGCCGCTGCCGTGAGATCACCGGTGTACTCGGCATGGAAGGGTCAGACGCCTGTGCCCTGACCGCTGCCGTCGCAGTCGCCCTGGCCCTGAGCGCCGTTGCCGCCGCCCTGGCCGCCGTTGCCGGCGCCCTGACGCTGACCGCTGCCGTCGCAGGCGGCGGAGTCGTCACCGCTCGGCTGCGTGGTCGTCTGGGTCGCGGTCCGGTCCTGCGTCCGGGTCTGCGTCCGGGTCTGCGTCTTGACGGCATCGCCGTCGCCGTCGCAGTCCTGGGCCCGGGTCTGTGTGCGTGTCTGCGTGCGCAGCGGCTCGTCGCAGTCGCCGTCGCACTCGCCGTCGCGATCGCGCTCACGGGCCTGGGTACGGGTGCGGTCGGCATCGCAGTCCTCTTCACCGACGCGCTCGGCGCACTCGGCACAGACGCGGGCGCGCGTCTTGGCGCCGTCGCAGTCCGGCTGGCCGTCTTCGGTCGCCTCAGTGGCGGCGGTGTCGCCGTCGGCGTCGTCCTCGGTCGCGGTCGCATCCTCGACGAGGGCGACCGTGGTCGACGTCGGCTCCTGTGCGGAGGCGCGGACCTGCTTCTGCTCACCGGCACCGTCGCCGAGACGGGCGGTGTCGGGCGTCGAGGTCCTGTCCTGGTCGCGCTGCTGGATCTGCGTGCCGGCCAGCGCCACGCCGGCGCCGAGGAGGAACATGACCGCCACGATCACGCCCGTCTTGATGAATCTTGCCATGGTCACCTACCTGATGTCGTTGACGTGGTCCTCGACCGTTCAACGACGCTCCCGGTGCGGCATTACACCCCGCCCCGGACCGATCGGCGCCGGGCCTGCTCTGAGTACGGGCGGTCGTCTGGTAGGGTGCCGGTTGACCGCATGTGCTCCTGCAAGGTGCGGTCGAGCTGTTGTTCGAACGCGCGCCCGTGGTGTGCCGGGGGGTTCGAGATCGAAGGGGACTCGGGATGACCGGTGATCGACGCGAGCAGAAGTGGGTCGGCGTGTCGCTGAGCGTGGCGACCTACGTGGCCGCGCTCGCCGCCGCGCTCGCCGCCGGATGGGCGGCGTCGGGCATCGACGCCGGCCCGGTCGTCCACGCGCTGGTGGTGGTCGCGGTCGCCGACCTGGCGGCGACCGCCGTCGTCTTCGCGGCCTCGGTGCTGGCCGACAACTCCAGCGTGTACGACCCGTACTGGAGTCTGCAGCCGGCGGCGATCGCGGGCTACTACATCTGGCTCGCCACGTCTGCCTCGAGCCTCGACCTGCGTGGCGCTCTCGTGACCGCCCTCGTCGTGCTGTACTGCGTGCGCCTCACGAGCAACTTCTATCGGGACTGGCCGGGCCTCACCAAAGAGGACTTCCGTTACGTGGGCTTCCGTCGGCGCTTCGGCCGCCTCTACTGGCCTGTCAGCTTCTTCGGCATCCATCTGTTCCCGACGGTGATGGTCTACCTCGGCTGCCTGCCGCTCTACGCGGCCATCGCGGCTCCCGTCGCGCCCTTCGGGTGGCTGGACGTGGTGGCGGCCGTCGTGACGCTGGGGGCCGTCCTCCTGGCGTTTGCCGCTGACGAGCAGCTGCGACGCTTCCGGCGCGATCAGCGGAACGCCGGGCTGCCGATCGAGGATGGTCTCTGGTCGCGCAGCCGCCACCCGAACTACCTCGGTGAGGTGTCGACCTGGTGGGGTCTCTATCTGTTCGCGCTGGCCGCCGGGTGGGAGTGGTGGTGGACCGGCCTCGGCGCCACGGCCATCACCCTGCTGTTCGTGTTCGTGAGCGTCCCGATGATGGAGCGGCGCGCGCTGGCGACGCGGCTGGGCTACGCGGAGTACATGGCCGGCACGTCGCGGCTGTTGCCCCTGGGGTCTCGCCGAGGGTCGTGCGAGGAGAGTTCCGCCTCAGCTGCCGGCCTGGAACGGTGAGCGTGCGGAGGCACTCGATGTTCCCGTCGAGCAGTCACAGCGACCGGCGACCACGCCAGGACGACGCAGCGGCCGTCCCGCGGCTGTGACTCACATCGGGGAGTCGTCCGCGGGGCCGTGTGAGAAGCCGCCCGCGGGATCGTGTGAGCGGTCGCCCGAGCAGGCGGCCGCGGAGTCGCCTGAGAGGTCGCCCGAGAAGCCGTCAGCGGGGCCGCCTGAGGAGTCGCCGGAGGGGCTGCCTGCGGGGCCGCCGGACGAGCCGCCCGCAGGGCCGCCCTCGTCCGAGCCCGGCCCCGGCGCCTGAAGCGCCACGCTCGGCAGGTGCGGCTTGCCGGCGATGAGATCGTAGAAGGCCGACTTCCAGGAGCGGACCGACGCCGCCAGCCGGTCTTCGCGACGCTGGGCGCGGGCCAGCCGCTTGGGCCGCGTCGTGTAGCGCCAGCGCGCCCAGGGCGATCCAGGGCGGGCCAGCCGGATGGCTCCCACCTCGGCGACGATCGGGATGAACATCCCGAAGAGTCCGGTCCACAGCTTGCCCTTCAGGAAGCAGAGGACGGCGAAGCCGAAGTTGCTCAGGATGACGGCGGCCAGGAACGCGTACGCGGCGGCGCCGGTCTCCGGGTCGTCGGTCGCCTCTCCCACCAGGGGGCGCAGGCCGAGGAAGAAGAACACGGCGACACAGAGGACCACGATGACGGCGTCGACCGACAGCCGGCCCTCCTTCGTCCAGTAGACGTCCTGCAGGCGCAGGATGAGGGCGAACTCGTCGAGTGTGAGCGCCACGCCGGCACCGAAGAGCATGGCGGTGAGCTGCAGCCAGAGGCCGGTGGGAAGCAGGGCGATGAGCAGCAGGCCGGCGATCACCATGAGCACCACGCCGATCACCATGTGGTGCACGTGCACGCCGTCGTCGGACTCGATGTCGTGGAACCACCAGCTGACGTTAGCCCTGATGAGACGGGTGTTGACGCGGATGCCGATGAACGTCAGCAGGAGTCCGAGGATGAAGCCGGCCAAGGCGGCCCGCTCCGGGCCCAGCAGGCTCTGGCCGAGCGCGTCGACGGCGAACCTGACAGCGGATGGCATGACGGCAGAGGGCAACGCCGGTCGCTCCTGGTCGATGGACGTCCGATAGTCCTGTCGGCATCGCGCGGCATATCCATGAGGGCTCATGACGCTGTGTGCAGCGGCGCCGTGAGGGTTCATGACGCCGGGCGCAGCGCTGCCGTGAGCTCGCGCGCATGGTCGAGATCGGGCAGCCGCTGGGCGGTGTCGAGCAGTGCCTCGGCTGCGTCGCCGGGAACCACCGGGGATGTCACGCGGCGGAACGTGGCCTCGTGGTCGCCATGCAGCTCTACGACGACGCGGCATCGGGAGCACTATCGCCGCACTGAGCTTCGGCGTCCAGCGCTGCACCCTGTCGGGACTCCGTGCAGCCGACCTCAGCTGGCGCCCAGGGCCTCACACGGCGAACAGACGCCCGTCCAGTAGTTGCAGGAGTAGTCGCTGGTGTCGGGGCCGAGTTCGATGGACCCATGCCCGATCTTGCAGCTGGTCAGAGTCAACTCCTCGACCCTGCTTCTCACCATGATCAGGAGACGTGGTGCCGACCATTGCTTCTTCATGGAGGCCCTCCTTGTCAAAGTAGCGTCGTGAGCCATGCGCGGAACTGTAGTAGGACGACGGCGCGTTGTGAGCACGAGAAGATCAAGTCATCGCTGAAGACGCGAGCACACCTTGACCGGTGGCACGCTTGGGGCCGACAGGCAGACCGGCGAGCGCTGCAGGCAACCACGCCGAGCTGGGCCCGAGGTCGTGCGCGTCGCTACCCCACAGGGACTCGCGAGATGAGATGCCGCCTTTAGCCCTCCGATCAGCGGGGCGGCGAGCCGAGGTCGCACGGTCGGCTGTCTGTTCAGGCCAGCGGCGGGAAGCGGAGAGCGCCCCCCCGGCGGCCTGTCGCCGCCGGTTGAGGAGAGCGACCGGGGACGACGTCGCATCTGCCGCCCGCCGTCTCAGCCCAGCGGCCGGAAGCGCGCCTGGAAGAAGCGCAGGTACTGCGGCTCGAAGAGCATCTCCAGGCCCTTGACCTGCGCCCGGCGGTCGTAGACCTCGGCCACCGCCTCGGCGGTGACGTCCATGTGCGCCTGGGTGTACACGCGACGGGGGATGGTCAGGCGCACCAGCTCCAGCTTCGGCCGGCGGTTCTGGCCGGTCTTGGGGTCGCGGCCGGAGCTCACGTTGCCGCGCTCCATGGCCCGGATGCCGGCCTCCAGGTAGATCTCGGCGGCCAGCGCCTGGGCCGGGAACTCGTCCTGGTCGAGGTGCTCCAGGATGGCGCGGGCATCGAGGAACACGGCGTGCCCGCCGATCGGCCGTACCACCGGGATGCCCCAGTCGATGAGCTTCTGACCCAGGTACTCGACCTGACCGACTCGGGCCCGGATGTGATCGAGCTGCACGCTCTCGTAGAGGCCGATGGCGACCGCCTCCATGTCGCGGCCGGCCATGCCGCCGTAGGTGTGCAGGCCCTCGTAGACCACGCACATGTTGCGTGCCGCCTGGAAGGTGTCTTCGTCGTTGAGGGCCAGGAAGCCGCCGATGTTCACCAGCGCGTCCTTCTTGGCGCTCATCGTGGCGCCGTCGGTGAGGTCGCAGAGGGCACGCACGATCTCGCCGATCGTCATCTCCGCGCACTCGGCCTCGCGCACCTTGCAGAACCAGGCGTTCTCGGCGACCCGGGTGGCGTCGTGGATGATGCGGATGCCGTACCTGTCGCAGAGCGCTCGCACGTCACGGAGATTCGCGAGGCTGATCGGCTGGCCGCCGGCCATGTTGACGGCCGTGGCGATGCACACGTAGGGGATGCGCTCGGCGCCGTGCTCGTCGATCACCTTCTGCAGCTTGTCGAGGTCGACGTTGCCCTTGAACGGATACTCGCTGGCCGGCCGGTGCGCCTCGTCGCAGATGACGTCGATGAACGTGCCGCCGGCGAGCTCCTGGTGCAGACGGGTGGTGGTGAAGTACATGTTGCCGGGCACCACGTCGCCGTCCTTGATGAGGATCTGGCTGAGGATGTGTTCGGCGCCGCGGCCCTGGTGCGTCGGCACTACGTACTTGTAGCCGTAGACCTCCCGGACCGCCGTCTCGAGGTGGTAGAAGCTGCGGCTGCCGGCGTAGGCCTCGTCGCCCATCATCATGCCGGCCCACTGCACGTCGCTCATCGCCGAGGTGCCGGAGTCGGTGAGCAGGTCGATGTAGACGTCCTCGCTCTTGAGCAGGAACGTGTTGTAGCCGGCCGCCTCGATGGCCGCCCGCCGTTCGTCCGGCGTGGTCATTTTCAGGTGCTCCACCATCTTGACCTTCCACGGCTCGGCCCAGGAGCGGCGGGCGGGACGGCTGTTGCGGGCTCCCGGGGCGCCGGTGTTCTCGCGGGCCTCGTCGGCGTTCGTCTCGGCGGCGGTCATCGATCCCCCTGGGTCGTTTGATGCCGGATGGCATCGAATGTCAACTGCTAGTGGAATACATACAATGCCGGGTGTACCGGTGTCAACATATGATGGAACCGAATCCATCATTGATTGACGCTGGCTCCAGCGAGTCGATCGAGGGTGGATCATCCGATTCGACCGAAGAGGGATCATTCGGAGTCGACCTGAGCCTTTGACCGCCTGAGGGGGTGCGGATACAGTGCGGACCGTGGGTGAGCCAGACGACAAGCGCGCGAGTGACGGCGGGCGGCGCCCGACGGCGCCGAACGCCGCGGCGGCGGACACAGCGGCGCCGCCGGTCGCCGGCCGCGACGACCGCTGGCCGGTGCGACTGGTCGGACAGCGGCTGCGCGACGCCCGTCAGCGCCGCTCGCTGACGCTGGAGGATGTGGCCTCGGCGGCCGGGGTCACGCGGTCGTTCGTGAGCGCTGTGGAGCGCGGCGAGACCTCGCCGTCCATCGGATCCCTGTATCGCCTCTGCGAGGCGCTCGGTATCGGCATGTCGTCGCTGTTCGAGGACATGGGCGGCGCCGAGAGCAACGTGGTACGCCGCGCCGACGTCGAGGGCGTCTACTTCGGCGGGGAGGGGGTCGTCAACTATGTCCTCTCGCCGCGTTCGGAGCGGCGGGCGCAGATCATCGAGACCCGGATCGAGCCGGGCGGCACACCGGGGCAGGAGCCCTGGTCGCATCCCGGCGAGTTGGTGATGGCTACCGTGCGCAGCGGGGCGCTGGAGCTGCGTTTCGGCGACCGCGTCGCCGCCCTCGGCGAGGGCGACACGATCGCCTACTCACCGGCCGAGCCGCACTCCTGGCGCAACCCGGATGAGGAGCGTGAGGCGGTCGTGCTCTTCTTCGAGATCCCGGCGGAGTACTGAGTCTCGGGCGTGCGCCCGGATGCGTGACCGATCAGTGGGGGTGCGAGCGATGCCGGAGTTCGACGTAGTTGTGATCGGTACGGGTGCCGCGGGCGCGTGGGCGGCGACCCTGTGCGCCGAGGGAGGGCTGTCGGTAGCGATCGCCGACCGGCTGCCGTACGGGGGGACCTGCAAG
This sequence comes from Thermoleophilia bacterium UBA6103, assembly GCA_002423545.1. Taxonomy (GTDB): domain Bacteria; phylum Actinomycetota; class Thermoleophilia; order UBA2241; family UBA2241; genus UBA6103. The sequence continues at coordinate 17,158 of DIWP01000010.1, read as the reverse complement.
CAGCGCGGCTGCGACCCGAAGCGCGTCCTGGTCGCCGCCTCGGAGGTCGTGTGCCGTGCGCAGAGCCTGGCCGGCGAGGGCGTCGGCGGCCACATCCACATCGAGTGGTCCGAACTCATGCGCCGCAAACGCGAGTATGTCGGCGGGATGCCGGAGCGCACCGAGCAGGGTCTGCGCGACGCCGGCGTGACGCTCTTCCACGGCGAGGCGCGGTTCGTGTCCGCGGACACGGTCGAGGTGTGCGGCGAGCGGTTGCACGCAGGGCATGTGGTGGTGGCGACCGGTTCCCGGCCGCGCTCGCTCGGCATTCCCGGCGAGGATCTGCTCGTCCACTCGGACGGCTTCATGGATCTGGACGAGTTGCCACGGCGGATCGTCTTCGTCGGTGGCGGCTACATCTCGTTCGAGCTGGCCGCCCTGGCGCGCCGCGCCGGCGCCGAGGTGGCCATCCTGCACCGCTCGGGACGTGTCCTCAAGCGCTTCGACTCCGCGCTGACCGACATCCTCGTCCGTCGCTACGGTGACATGGGCATCGACGTCCGGCTCGACGCACCGCTGGAGGCGGTCGAGCGGCGCGGGCCGGCTCTCGTGGCTCGCGCGGCGGGATCCGAGTTCCAGACGGACATGGTCGTCCACGGCGCCGGGCGCGTGCCCGATCTGGACGATCTCGACCTGGCGGTCGCCGGGGTCGAGGCCGACGGGCGTGGCATCCTGGTCGATGAGATGATGCGCAGCATCTCGAACCCGCGCGTCTTCGCGGCCGGCGACGCGGCATCGCGCGGTCTGCCGCTCACGCCTGCGGCGTCTCGCGAGGCGGGAGCCCTCGCGAAGACGATCCTCGGCGACCCGACGTCCTGGGATCCGCACGCCACCGCCTCCGTCCTCTTCAGCGACCCGCCGCTGGCGGCCGTCGGAATGACCTCCGACGAGGCACGGGGCAGAGACGACGTCGAGGTCGTGTTCAAGGACATGAGCTCGTGGTTCACGCAGTGGCGAGTCGGCTTCGACCGCGCCGGCGCCACGATCGTCCGCGAGAGAGACGGCGGCCGGCTGCTGGGCGCCCACGTCCTCGGCGTCAACGCTGAGGAGGTCATCAACGTCTTCGCTCTGGCGGTGCGGCACGGACTCACCGCCGAGCAGGTCGGTGAGGCCGTCTGGGCCTATCCCACGGCCGGATCGGACATCGGCTACATGGTGGGCTGAGCCGGCCGGCCCTCGACGGCTTGCCAAGCAGCACGCGACCTGTTACTGTTCCATTCGTAGTTTGAGGAGCCGGTTCATTCCCTTGCCGCATCGCGGCGAGGATCCTCCCCAGTAGAGACTCCAGAATCCTGTGCGCGACCGGACAGAGTTCTGACGAAAGGAACATCGTCCGTATCGCATCCGCCCTCACACCGGGGGCACCCGACCCGATGAGCTTCACGCGTTGCCGGCCGGCGACGTGCCGGTTCGCTGCGCGCGCTCATCACGAGAGAGAGAACCTTTGAATCAGACCATCCCCACGATCCAGGCCGTCCCCGAGACGGCCGACACCACCTATCATCGAACGGCGCGCGCCGACGCGTTCGCCGATCTGGGCCTGCGCGGCCCGGTGCTGCACGGCGTCGACGCGGCCGGCTACCGGATCCCGACTCCGATCCAGGAGCAGGCGGTGCCGTACGTGCTCGAGGGCCGCGACGTGGTCGGCTGTGCCCAGACCGGCACCGGCAAGACGGCTGCCTTCCTGCTGCCGATCCTGCAGGATCTGGCGTCCGGCGGCGGCGAGTCGGTACGGCGGGCGGCGCGTCCGCGTGGCCGCGGCGCCGCTCCCGGTACACCGCGCGCCCTCGTGGTCACGCCGACGCGCGAGCTGGCGGCGCAGATCGAGACTGTGGGCCGCACGCTGGCTGCCAAGACCGGCGTGCGACTGCTGGCCGTCTACGGCGGCGTCACGTACGGGCCGCAGGCGCGCTCCGCACGGGCCGGCGTCGACCTGCTGATCGCCACGCCCGGTCGCCTGCTCGACATGATGCGGCAGGGCGACCTCAGCCTCGACGAGGTAAGCACGCTCGTGCTCGATGAGGCCGACCGCATGCNNGCTCGACATGGGCTTCTGGCCGGACATCAAGCGCATCAGCCAGGCCGTGCCGGCCGACCGCCAGAGCCTGTTCTTCTCGGCCACCATGACCCGTGAGGTCCTGGCGGTCATCGAAGACACCCTCAACGAGCCGGTGTTCCTCGAGGTCGGCGGCAGCGCCATGCCGGTCGACAATGTCTCGCAGAGCGTGCTGCCGGTGGCCCGCGACGACAAGCTTCGGCTCCTGGTCGACTACCTGCAGCATCACGAGCCCGACTGCACGCTCGTGTTCACGCGTACGCGCCGCCGGGCCGACCGGCTGGCACGGACGCTGAACCGCGAAGGTGTCGCCTGCGCCGCCATCCACGGCGACCGNNCACGGCAACCGTTCGCAGAGTCAGCGTGTCGCGGCATTGGAGTCGTTCCGGCGCGGCCGAACGCGGGTGCTCGTCGCAACGGATATCGCCGCACGGGGCATCGACGTCGAGGGGATTACGCACGTCGTCAATTACGACGTGCCTAACCAGCCGGAGGACTACGTGCACCGCATCGGGCGCACCGCCCGCGCCGGCTGCAGCGGGCAGGCGGTCACGCTGTTCACCGAGGACGAGGCCGCGGAGCTCAAGGCCATCGAGCGTCTCATCGGGGCGCGCCTGCATCGCGGCGGTCTCTACGACACGCCACCGATCGCAGCGCCGACCACCGCGAACGCGATATCATCCACATCATCCACATCGGGTACACCCGCACGTCCGGCCACGGTACGGTCGCGGGCGGCGGTCGACAAGGGGGGACGTCACAGGGACACCGTCCGGCACACGAACACAGTCCACAAGGGTGGTCCGCTCGGCACAGGCCGGCGGAGCACTGTAGGGTATGGGGGCGCGACCCGGCGACCGGATGTCGCCGACGGTGCGTTCTCAGCACAAGGAGTAGAGATGGCTCAAGGTACAGTCAAGTGGTTCAACGGTCAGAAGGGCTACGGCTTCATCGCCCGCGAGGGTGAGAAGGACGTCTTCGTCCACATCAACGATCTCGGCGCCGGCGTCGGTACTCTCAATGAGAACCAGGCCGTCGAGTTCGACGTCCAGGAGGGCCAGAAGGGCCCCCAGGCCGTCAACGTGCGGCCCGTCTGACGGGAACAGCGCGACTGATCGTCGTCTGACGGACGCTACCGGACGCACACGCGTCTGACAGGCATCGCTCGACAGACCACGTGAATGTAAGCGGCCCGGGGCCGGCTCTTGGAGCCGAGCCCCGGGCCGCTTCTTCGTGCGCGCCCGTCCGTGAGCCCGGAGCAGGACCATGTGATCGCGGCTCTGGGAATCGTGTACACCCGGCTACCGGGGACGTGTACACACATCCCGCAGCCACGGCACGATGACCCCACGCGCGCCGCGCGGATCCCGGTAAGCCTCGCCGCGATGGACCCGCAGGGCTCCCGAGTGGCGACTCCGCGGATCATGAACATGCGGCGTGACTTTGGCCCGGAACGGCCATACTCGTGCCATGGCGACGCTGTACTCAGGCACTTCGGGGTTCGCGTATCCCTCCTGGAAGCCGGGCTTCTATCCCGAGGGGCTGCCGCAGAGCCGGTTCCTCGAGTACTACGCCGGCCGCCTCACGACCGTCGAGATCAACTACACCTTCCGTCGCCTGCCGTCGTCGACGACCCTCGAGAAGTGGGTGCGGGCGACGCCGGCCGGCTTCCTCTTTGCAGTCAAGGCACACCGGCGCATCACGCACTTCCAGCGCCTCAGGGATGTGGAGGGCTTCACGGCCACGTTCCTTGCAGCTCTCGAGCCCCTGCGCGCGGCCGGCAGGCTGGGCCCGGTGCTGTTCCAACTTCCTCCGACGTTCAAGCGTGACACCGGTCGGCTGGCCGAGTTCCTGGACCTTGTCTACGGATCGACCCGGCCCGACAGCCGCGCCGGGCGCTGGGTCTTCGAGCTCCGCGACGTGTCATGGTTTCACGATGATGTCTTCGGATTGCTGCGCGAACACGGGGCGGCTCTCTGCATCACCGATTCGGAGACGCTGGCCGTGCCCGACGAAGTGACCGCCGACTTCGTCTACTACCGTCTTCGCCGTGCCGACTACTCCGACGTCGACATCCTGCACTGGGCGGAGAAGGCGCGGCTTCATCTGGCCGCCGGGCGTGACGCGTTCATCATGCTCAAGCACGAGGACGACCCGCGTGGGGCGCTGCACGCCGAACGACTGTCCGGCGTCCTGTGATGGCATCTCGCCGGTCGGCGCCGACCGTGCCGACCTTGCACGGCCGTGTAGGATAGCCGCGGCCGCAGACAGGGCGGGGGTTCGGGGACCGTGGAGGGTGGCGCGGCGGACGTGAGGCGTAGTCCGGGTAGAAGTGTCATATGGCGCGGACTTCGCGCGGCGGCCGTCGTGGTCGCCTGGTCGCTCGCGGTTGTGTCCGTGGCCTTCTTCTGTCTCGCGCCGGCAGCGCTCGCCGACGACCGGATGGTGTCGCTGCCCGCCGTCATGGACGGCGACGTGTCCGGGCTGGCCGCCGGTGTCACCGGGTCGGGCCAGGGCTACTACGGCGATGCGCTGCGGGTCTTCTTCGAGAACGCCACCTCGGGCTCGTTCGTCGTCGAGGTGCCGGTCGGATTGCGACTGGTCCCGGACGATGCAGCGGTGCAGACCATGTACGCGGCCGGCGGCGAGCGGCTGAGCGTGCCGCCGGGCGAGAGCTCGCAGGTCATCAAGGGCTTCTGCGGCGAGCACGACGACGGCGCGCCCGGATCCGGCGACACCTTCACGGCCGATGGCGTGGCCGGTGGTGCGCTGCTCGACACGCTGCAGGCCATCAACGACGAGGAAGCGTTCGACGCCGACGGGCAGGCGGCCGTCTGGCATCAGACGGACGGCACCCCGGTCGAGGGCAATCACGTCGCCGAGGAGCTTGTGGGAAGCTCCGGCTTCGCCGGCCGGGCGGCCGCCGGCGGTCTGCTGGCGGCCGGACTGGTGGCCGTGACCGGGCTTCTGGTGAGCCTGGGGCCGACGCTGCTCGACACGGTCGCCGGCGTCCTCGGCGGCACCGCCGCCGGGGCGGGTGGCGGTGCCGCGGCCACCGCGTCTGGTGTGGTGCTGCAGGGCATGCCGGGCACCGACGCCCCGGCCGACACCGCCCTGGGCACCGACGCAGCCGACGCCGGTCCGGCCGCTGGAGATGCACCCGTCGCCGATGCCGCCGCGCCGCCGCAGGACGGTCCCGGATCGACACCCGAGACCGGCGATGTCGGACCATCGTCTGAGACGCCGTCCGCCGACGCCGAGCCGCCTCCCGAGCCGGCGCCACAGGACGCAGCGCGGCAGCCGCCGGAGCCGCCGGCGTCGGAGGATGGCACGACACAGCCGCCGCAGCCGCCATCGTCGGAAGAGGGCGCCGCGCAGCAGCCGCCGGAGCCGCCATCGTCGGAGGAGGGCGCCGCGCAGCAGCCGCCGGAGCCGGCGTCGGACGCCGACTTCCAGAAGGGGATCGACGAGCTGGCGAGCCGGCTCGATCAGAGCCATTACGTGCGCAACCGCCTGATGGGCGACCCGACGCTGGTCGGCGACGGGATCTTCAAGCTGGGCGGCATCCTCAAGGATGCCACCTACGGCAACGTGCGCGATGGTCTGCGGTGGGCCGGTGTCACCGAGGGCACCGCCGAACGAGGTCTCACCTGCGAGGGCTTCTGCGACGCCTCGCAGAAGGATGTCAAGGCACTGGTGGAGCAGGTGTACGGCAAGGACGCGAAGCTGGAACGGGTCTACTTCGAGGAGGCTTCCACGCGCGCCGCCGACAGCTCCTGGGGTGACTGGTTCGACAGCTTCAACGACGAGAACCACGTCCTCTTCCGCGTCACCACGCCGGACGGTAAGCAGAAGGCGGTCGATTTCTGGGCCTACACCCGCGGCGATCAGAAGAACGCGGTGGTCGACTGGTCCGACGCCGAGCGGCACTGGAAGAAGTGGTTCGGCTCCGAGTACTGCGATCCGTGGTCGGAGAACGTGGAATGACGAGCGTGCGCAGTCAGGTTGAGATCGAGGCGCGGCTGGAGCGTGGCTGGCAGGCTTTCCGCGGCGGCGAGGCGACCGTCGGCGAGGCGTTCGGGGAGCATGAGAGCTGGGAGACCGAACTGGAGGGGCATCGTGTGCGGCTCGACCCGCTCCTGCGCCGCTGGCTGTGGCTCAACGGCGCCGACCGCTGGTGGGACGACAGCGGCGTGGGCCCCGGCGAGGCGGTGCTGCTGCCGCTGGGGGGCCTGCTCGGGGCCAGGCGGCTGCCGTCAGGGTCATCCCAGGCGACCGTCATCGAGGAGTGGTGGGTGATGCGACGGGGCCTCACCATCATCGGTCCACTGCCGTCGCTGGAGGCTCGCGGGGTGCTGGGGAGCGGCGACATCGGCCCCGACGCGTTGGTGTGGCGGACGACCGACGTCCGGTGGCGCCCGGCTGTGGAGGTCGCGCGCGACGTGGAGCCTCCCGCGGCTCGCTTCTGCGTCCGCTGCGGCGCGCCGACCATGGACGGCGCGCGCTACTGCGCAGGCTGTGGCGCACCTCTGCACGGGAGCACGTCCAGATGAGCGTCCTCTCGATCGTCATCGGCTACCTGTCCATCCCTCTGATCGCCGTGAGCACCTGGTTCATGCTCCGCAGCCTGCGCCGGGCGGGTCCGCTGCGGCCGGTGTCGCTGATCGCATCGATGGCCGCCGGGGTGCTCGTCCTCATCGTCTACGTGGCCGTGCTTCGCATGGCCCCACACGGAGCCCTCTCGTGGCCGCTCTTCTTCCTCGGTCTGGGTCTTGGCGTCTGGTCGAGCTGGGCGACCCGCATGGAACTTGCCGGCGATCGGGTGCTGCTCCGGCGTTCCCTGTGGTACGTCGCCGTGTGGGGCGGCACGTTGGCGTTCACGCAACTGCTGGCCGTGACGGCGGGTCCCGGTACGGCTGCCTGGGGAGTGGCGACCGTGTACTTCTCCACCGGCTTGACGCTGGCCGCCAACACGACGCTGCTGCTGCGGCGCTACCATCTGCTGGAACGCCTCCGGAGTCACGTGGCGGCAGAGAGTGTGTCTGTCGCCGCGACCGGGCCGGGTGAGGGCGGCGCGAGCGCCGCGCCACCCCCCGGCTCGTCGACGTCCAGCCGCGGGGCGTCGACGGACGTTCCGAGGCAGTCGGCGCGATCCGCCTGTGCGGCCTGTGGGTCCCCCATGGGCGGAGACATGGTGTTCTGTCCCCGTTGCGGGACACGCATCGTCGAGCCCTGAACGGCCTGCCGCCGTCGGTCCGCTGTCAGTCCGCCGGAAGGACGCCGCTTGCGCAGTAGAGCGTCTCGCGGGCGATCTTCCCGTCGCGGATCTCGAGCACGGTGACCCCCGCTCCCGGAGCCGCCCCGGTCCCCGCCTGCCAGAGCACGGCGCCGAAACCCTCTCCCGCGAAGTAGCGCAGGTCGGAGAAGCCGAACGAATCCGAGCGCGCGAACAGGCCCTCGTAGTACATCCCGACCGCCGCGGGGCCACTGAGCGCGGTGTCGCTGGTCGTTTCGAGGAACGACACGTCGTCGCTGTAGAGCTCGGCCGCTGCGTCCATCGCTGCGGTCCCGAGGGCGGTCGCATAGGCGCGAGTGACCTCAGCGCAGGCGGTCGCCGTGTCGGCCGCGGTGGGCGGCTCGGCGAGCGTCATGGGCGCGGTGCCCTCGCTCGCGACTCCCGAGTAGTAGAGATCCTGCGCGATCACCTGGCCATCTTCTACCTGGAAGACGGAGACGTGCGGCACCACGGCTTCCGGGATCTCGTTGCACCCCTCTCCGGTGGCCCAGCCTTCCCCCGCGTACGTGGCCACGAGTCCCGTCTCCATGCCCTGGTACGTCTGCGTCATGAACGCCGTCCACGTCGCCTTGTCGTAGACCTCGTCGTTGCTGTGGTCGGTGATCACGGCGTCGTCCGCGTACCACGGCACGGCCGTGTCTGCGCCGCCGCTCGCGTAGGAATCCATGACCCCTTCGGCGGCCTCGCGCGTGACGTCGACCGTGGCGGTCGCATCGAGCGCTACCGGCGCCGCCACGGTGGCGACCTCTGTAGGCGACGGTGTGAGCGCCGTCGGAGACGTCGCGCTCTCGTCTACCTCGCCGCCGCAGGCGACCAGCCACGTGGACAGCAACGCCGCGCACAGCAACGCCACACCCAGGCACGCACACAGTGCGCCGCGGCGCGTCCGCCTGCCTACTCCGGATCTGTGAGTCGAACGTTTCATGACCCCTCCCTTGTCGAGGCGGGCCGGTGCGGTCGCTCGCCATCGAGGCCGGTTCACCGGCTCAGCGGAACGATGCTCGAGTCGTAGTAGATGGTCTCCCGGGCGATCCTGCCGTCGCGGATCTCCAGCATGGTGACGCCGGGGACGGAGATACGGTCGCCCTCGCTGTCGGCAGCCCTCGCCGTCCACCGCAGCAGGGCCCAGCCCTCACCGCTCAGGGGCGCCTCGGCGTCCAGCTGCACCGAGCTGCCGAATCCCGCCGCCCGGTGCCAGTCGACGGTCGCCGTGATGCCGCGGAGGGGTTCCTTCCGAGAGGTGTCGAGGAAGACGACGTCTGCCGAGTAGAGCGTCCTCAGCGTCGCCCAGTCGCCTTTCTCCTCCGCGGTCGCCAGCCAGCCGGCGACCTTCCCCGACCAGGCCGCGGAGTCCGATCCCCGTGCCTCCGGCTCGGGACACGGCGTGGGACCGGCGGTGCGTGCCACGTCCAGGTGCGGGTCGGCGAAGGTCTCCTCGTGGATCACTCTGCCGTCGCTGACGGCGAGCAGGACCAGACAGGGGACCTGGACCTCCGGACTGCGCCGGTGATCGACGGCCACCGTCTCCAGTACGGCGGCGCCGCTCCTGCCCTCTTCATCCTCGGCGGCCACGTAGAAGGGCGGTAACGACCAGTCGACCCCGGACTCCCAGTCGACCCACGTCGCTCTGATCATGTCGACGCCGGAGACGTGCGTCCCGGTCACCCAGTTGTCCAGCGTGGCCTGGGCGGCGTACGGGACGACGTCCTGCACGTTCTCATCGTGCATCGCCACCGCGTACAGCTCGGCTACCTCCGCCGTCTGGGCCGCGTCGGCGGTTCCGCGCTGCCACGGCGACGCGATGGCCTGTGCGCCGGGTGTGGCGGGCGGAGAGCTTGCGGAGGGCGTCGTGCCGGCATCGTGGACCTCGCCGCCGCCGCAGCCGGCCGGCAGGGCGACCAGCGCGCATGTCAGGAACAACCACACCCCTCGCGCAAGCATCCTGACGACGCTCCGCCCTGAGCCGGGTCTGCTCCCGGTCGACATGGCCGCCCCCTCCCGAGGTCGTGGATGGACACTCTGATAGACCGTCCGATCGGCCGTCTTCTTCGGACGGCCGTGTCGCTCAGTCGCTTCCGGTCGTCACCGCTCCACCTCCATCGACTCGGCGATGGCGACCAGTTCGTTGACGCCGGCGGCGCCGCCGACCGTGAGCAGCGTGCCGTCCCTGGTCACCCAGAGGTGGGGGACGGTGAGCGGGGCGACCAGCACCCGGGCGGTGGCTCCCGCGAACGCCCCCGAGGTGAGGAGGACCTCGTCCGGCCGGCTGGGGGCGCCGACCCACTCGTAGAGGAACGGGTCCAGCTCCGGAGGGCGCCGCAGGCCGCGCACGTCTCTCGTGGTGATGGTCAGCGCGTCGAAGCCGCGCGCGTACCGCAGCGCTGTGATCGAGGAGCCCTGCAGGCGGCGGTCCAGCGACGGCGAGCGTGCGGCGGTCGCCGCCACGGCGAGCCGGTACCCGGCGGGGAGCGCTCCCGGGAGGAGCGCCCCGCCGGATCGCGCCCGCAGCTTGTCGAGCGTCGTCAGGCGGAAGCCGTCGTCGCGGCGGTCGAACGACACGCCGAGAGGAGGAGAGAAGCTGAAGGCATGCGCCGGCAAAGCCCCGTTGACGACGACGTTCTCGAGCCGTCTCTCGACACGCAGGATGTCGTCGCTCCACAGGCGCACCCGCACCGGCATGCCGGTCGCCTTGTCGATGGTCACGGACAGGCGGTCGTAGGGTGGCGCCGGCTGCGTGTCACTCGCCAGGGGGGAGGCGGAAGTCGCCGTGAGACGGCAGGACACGATCCAGGCCGGGCGGCCCTCGAAGGTCTGCGCCCGCGCCCGGCCGTCCCGCGCCGTCCGTAACGCCGCCGCGAAGGCGGCGAACTTGAGCGTGGTGCCCTGTTCGCGGTCGGGCTCGCCGATGGCGCAGCCGACGGTCTTGGAGGCCGAGGAGACCGCCATGCCCGACTGGCCTCCCGCCTCCGACGAACGGGTCTCCTGGTAGATGCGATGGATGCCGGTGCCGGCGTCATAGGCCGTGTCGATGAAGTGGTAGGCCGTCTCGCCGGCGTCGCCGTTGTCCGGCGGCAGGATCGTCGTGGCGCGGCTGCTGCCGTCGGCGCGCATCACGATGTGGAAGCGCTCCACCGAGACGGCCGTGCTGCCGGTGCGGTCGAACTCGCGACTCACGTAGTCGGCCGTCAGCGTCCTTGTGGAGGCCAGAGCACGCAGGGCTCTGGCGACCACCGGCTCGGCTTCCACGGCCGGCGGGCCCGTCTTCTCGACGACTCCCGGCAGCCCGAACAGCGCGACGACGGCCACCGCCGCGGCCATGGCCGCGCCCGCCGCGACCAGACGCCAGGCGCGCCGGCGGTCGAGCCGCAGCGTCTTCCGGGACGCGGAGACGTGCTCCGGCGTCTCGGCGCTCGCCTCCGCGGCGCGCGCGGCCTCCAGGCGCCGGCCGAGCGCGGCCCAGTAGCCGGGACCGTGCTGTGGATCGTCGAGCTCCTCGAGGCGCCGGCCCAGGACTTCGTCACGGTGCCGGTCATCGCTCGGGGTATGACGCCGGGACGGTATCATGCAGGCACCTCGTCGTCCGGGTGATCGGCGAGACGTCGGCGGAGCTTGCTCCTCGCCGCCGACAGGCGTGAGGCGAGCGTGCCGGCCGGGATATCGAGGATCCGTGCGGTCGTGGCGTAGTCGTAGCCCTCGCGGTCCACCAGGAGGACCGCCACACGTTGCTCCGCGGACAGGGCGGCGAACGCCTCCTCCAGCGTCGAACGGACGGCCAGGACATCGGCTGGGTCGCCCTCTGGTGCGGCGGCTCGCTCCAGGTCCTCCGGGTCCACCGGCCAGCAGCGGTCGTTGCGCCTGACGGCATCGCAGGCAGCTCTGTATGTGATCCGGCTCAGCCAGGTGCCGAGCGCGGCGTCGCCGCGGAAGCCGCGCAGCGACCGGTAGGCGCGCAGCGTGACGTCCTGCAGCACGTCGTCCATGAGTTGGCGATCGCGCAGGACGTGGAAGGCCACGATCCGCAGGAGCCGATCGTAGTGGCGCATGATGGCCAGAAAGGCGGCGTCATCGCCGCGCTGCGCCGCCGCCAGGAAGGCGTGATCGATCTCCTCGGTCCTGGTGTGCGCCGCAGGAGACAACCTCGGCGCTCCCCTGCGCCGTGTCGCCCGCTGAGTCACGGGCCCCGTCGTCTGCGGGGCGTGACGCGCCTCGACCAGGGATGGACGCACTGCGTCCGGCAGACATCTGGATGCTACACCCGTCATACGAAGACCCGTGCGGCTGTGGCCGTTCGTACCTGATAGACCGCGACGCCGGCGGGTTTCTTCACTCCATGCAGATCGAGCGTAGCGGGGAGGAGGGACTCTTTCGCGCGGACTCTTTCGCGGGGACCCTTTCGCGGTCGCTCAGGAGATCGTGTACACCGGGCTACCGGGAGTATGTACAGACATCCCCAGTCGCGACGCGAGAGATACCGGTCTCCATGTGAAGTCTGCCGGGCGTGTCGGACCCTGCCGACGGTGCTCGCCGAACGGCTGCCGACGGTGCTCGCCGAACGGCTGCCGACGGTGCAGGCCGAGCAGTCGCATGCGGCGGTCTCGTGGCGCCGCCGTCAGTCCTCGCGGTGATGCAGGTGGCGCAACTCCTCGATGCGCTGCGGTGAGATGAACACGCAGTCGGTCAGGGCGCCGCGCTCGCCGGCGATATCCTCGGCCAGCACGTCGCAGCTCGGCGCGCCGCAGAGGCCGCAGTCGAGCCCGGGGAGCCGTTCCCGGATGCGCGCCGCATCCTTGACGCGGCGGACGCGCTCGCGCAGGTCGCCGCCGTGCACGGCCGGGCGCGGCTCCGGCTTCTGGGCGGGCGTGAGGTCTTCGCGGCGATAGCGGCGCTCGACCTCGGCCTGTCCGCCGTCGTCGAACTCGGGCAGGTCGCTGATCAGGTTCTCGAGCTTGGCGGCGGCCACGTACACGTTGTCCACGGTGAGGTTGCCGTGGGTACAGCCACCCCAGCAGGCGCGGCATTCCAGGTAGTCGATGCCGCGCAGCCGACCCTTCTCGATGTCGTCGAAGACCTTGATGACGTCGGGCAGACCGGTGACGGAGAGGTAGCGGTCGCGACCGATGCGGCCGGCCAGCGGGCGTGGCGTCGCCCAGCGCAGGATGCCGGCCGAGCGCACGGGACTCCAGCCGTAGGTCTGGCGCCCGGACTTGGCCGCCTCCTGGGCCTCGGCCAGCACCGTGTTGTACATCTGGGCGATGCCCACGGCGCCGTCGACGAAGCCGCGGCCGCCGCCGGCCGGCCGCAGGATCGAGATCGTCTTGGCCTGGCAGGGAGTCACGTAGATGGCGGCGATCTCCTCCGGCGGCAGGCCCAGCTCGCGAGAGAAGCTCTGCTTGATCTGCCGGGCGGCGATCTGTCGAGGGAGCACGATCGGCAGGAGCTGGTCGAGCATGCGCGGATACGAGACCTGCAGCAGCTCCACGATCACCGGGCACATGTTGGAGATGAGCGGCTTCTGCCCGTGCCAGTGACGGATGCAGTCCACGGTCGCGCGGCTGATCAGACCGAGCTCGATGCTGTAGTCCCAGACGGCGTCGAACCCTGCCGCCAGCAGCCCGTGCACCACCTGGTCGGGTCGCACGTCGGGCGGGAACTGCCCGAAGAGGACCGGCGAGGGGATGGCCACACGGAACGAGAAGTCGCGGAAGTCGTCGAGGCGGACGGTCTGCGCCGTGATGGCCCCATGGGGGCAGGCCGTGAGGCAGGAGCCGCAATCGATGCACAGCTCGGCGAGCACGCTGGCGGTGCCGTACTTGACGCGGATGGCGTTCGTCGGGCAGGCGCGCATGCAGGCCAGACAGCCGTCGCAGACGTCGGCATCGATGGCGAAGCCGTGCTCGTACTCAGCCATGATCGTCGAGGAAGATGCGCGATGTGACCACGGTCCCCTCGCCGACCGTGGAGCGGATGTCGAACACGTCCGAGTTGCGCTTGATGTTGGGCAGCCCCATGCCGAGGCCAAAGCCCATCTCACGCATCTCGTCGGTGGCCGTGGACCAGCCCTCCTGCATCGCCAGCTCCAGGTCGGGGATGCCGGGGCCGCGGTCGTCGATCACGATGCCGATGTCCTCATCGGTGAGCTCGAAGGTGATGGTGGCCTCGTCGGCGTACATGACGATGTTCATCTCGGCCTCGAAGATGACCACCACGGCGCGGCGGATCAGCCTGGGGTCGATCTCCAGCTTCTGCAGCAACACCTTGACCTCGGTGGAGATCTCACCGCCCTTGTCGAAGTCGCGGCCGGCGATCTGGTAAGAGGATGTGAGGAGCAGCTCGGCCATCAGCCCGGCTCCATCGTCAGATCTCTCCGCGCATGCCGGCGCGGTGCAGGATGCCGCAGCACTCGAACATGCCCAGCGTCGTGAACAGGACCGGGATGCCCTTCTCCCGGGCCAGGTCCAGGGTCGCCTCGACCGGCCGCTTGCCGCGTATGTAGACGATCGCCTTGGCGTCGGCGACCACCGCCGTGCGTACCGACTGGACATTGGTGAGCCCGGTGATCATCAGGGCGCCGTGGTGGCTGCTGGCGAGGATCTCGCTCATGGCGTCCGAGGCCACGATGGCGTCGACCTCGACGTCGCGGGCGTCGGGGTCTGGTCCTTCGCAGGACAGCAGCTCGGCGATCTCGGCGAGCGTCGCCGCCGGGCGGGCGGCGCCGGTCGGCGTCATCTGCGGATCGGTATGGTCAGTCCGGCTCATGTGGTGGCTCTCCGGTCAGTGTCTGGTGGATGGACTGTGCCGCCGCCCGTCCGGCGCCCATGGCGCTGATGACCGTGGCGGCGCCAGTGACGATGTCGCCCCCGGCCCACACGCGCGGCATGCGGGTGCGACCCGTGGCCTCATCGCACACTGCCGTGCCGTGACGGCTGCGCTCGAGCTGTGCGGCGTCGGTAAAGACCAGCGGGTTGGGCTGCGTGCCCAGCGCCATGACGACCGTGTCCATCGGCATCTCGAACTCGGAGCGGGCAATCGGGATGGGGCGGCGGCGGCCGCTGGCATCGGGCTCGCCCAGCTCCATGCGGATGCAACGCAGACCGGTGACCCAGCCCTCCTGGTTGCCCAGGATCTCGACCGGGTTGGTCAAAAAGTCAAAGATGATGCCCTCTTCCTGCGCGTGGTGCACTTCTTCTGCGCGCGCGGGCACCTCGGCGGCTGAACGCCGATAGACGATGTGCACTTCTTCGGCGCCCAGGCGCAGCGAGCAGCGCGCCGAGTCCATGGCGACGTTACCGGCGCCCACCACCGCGACACGCTTGCCGACCTTGACGGGCGTGTCCCACTTGGGGAACAGGTAGGCCTTCATCAGATTGGTGCGGGTCAGCAGCTCGTTGGCGGAGTAGACGCCCATCAGGTTCTCGCCCGGGATGCTCATGAACATCGGCAGGCCCGCGCCGGTGCCCAAAAAGACGGCGTCGTATTCACTGAGCAGCTCATCCAGCGTATAGAGCTTGCCCACCACCACATCCGTGCGGATGGTGACGCCCAGCGCCTTGAGATAGTCGATCTCAGACTGCACGATGGCCTTGGGCAGACGGAACTCGGGAATGCCGTACATCAGCACGCCGCCCGGGGTGTGCAGGGCTTCCAGGATCTCGACGGTGTAGCCCATCTTGGCCAGGTCGCCGGCGGCCGTAAGGCCCGCGGGGCCGGAGCCGATGATGACCACACGCTTGCCGTTCTTGGACGGCAGTGTGGGCGCACGCATGCCCTGAGTGCGCTCCCAGTCGGCCACGTAGCGCTCGAGCCGGCCGATGGCTACGGGCTTGTCCTTTTTGCTCAGGACGCACTTGATCTCACACTGCGTCTCCTGCGGGCAAACGCGTCCGCAGATAGCCGGCAGACTGTTCTTGTCCTTGAGGGCCTCGACGGCGCCCCACATGTTGCCCTCGCTGAGCGCCTTGATGAATTCGGGAATGCGCACGTTCACCGGGCATCCGGTCACACAGAGCGGCTTTTTGCACTGCAGGCAGCGGCTGGCCTCCAGTTGTGCCATTTCGGGGGTGTAGCCCAGCGCGACTTCGTAAAAGTTGTGGGCGCGCTCCTGCGGATCCTGCGCAGGCATTTCCTGGCGCTCGGGACGCGCCGCCTTGGTCGATTCGTTGGCCATGGGATTCTCTACCTCTTGTTCTCGGCGAGCTGGGCTTCGTAGGCCTGCAGCGCCTCTTTTTCTTTGTCCAGATAGCCGCGCTGACGGCTCAGCAGCAGGTTCCAGTCGACCTGGTGTCCGTCGAACTCGGGGCCGTCCACGCAGGCAAAGCGTGTGCGTCCGCCCACAGAGACGCGGCAGGCGCCGCACATGCCGGTGCCGTCCACCATGATCGAGTTCAGGCTGACGATGGTGGGGACGCCAAAGGGCTCGCTGGTAGCGGCGATAAACTTCATCATGATGGCCGGGCCGATGCCCCAGATGCGGTCGATCTTGCGCCCCGATTCCAGCAGCTCTTTGAGCGGCACGGTGACGAGCGCCTTGCGCATGTAACTGCCGTCATCGGTGACGACGATCAGCTCGTCGGTGACGCTGCGCAGCTCTTCTTCCCAGAAGAGCAGCTCCTTGTTACGCGCGCCGATGATGCCGATGACATGGTTGCCGGCCTCGCGCAGCGAGCGCGCAATCGGATAGATGGGGGCGATGCCGAGCCCGCCGCCGACGACCAGTGTGGTGCCATAGTTCTCGATCTCGGTGGGGCGGCCCAGGGGGCCCGTGAAGCTCGCCAAGCTGTCGCCCTCCTCAAAGGTTCCCAACTGGCGTGTGGTTTTGCCCAACTCTTGCACCACGATGGTGATCGTCCCGGCGCGCGCGTCATAGTCTGCGATGGTGAGCGGGATGCGCTCGCCCTCTTCGGTAATGCGCAGGATGACAAACTGCCCGGCCTGTGCCTTGCGGGCGATCTCAGGCGCCTCGATGACGTACAGCTTGGTCACCGGCGTCAGCACCTGCTTTTTCAGAATCGGATACACTGCTCGACCTCCTCAAACAGTTGATCTACGCAAATTCACCACAGAGACGCCCGACACAGGCCCGACAGTGTCCTGGCACTGTGTCGTTGCAGGTCGCTGTGGTGAGTTACAGACGTCAGCCCAGATCGATGATCTGACGGACCAGGGCGACGATCGCCCCGCCCAGGCGCATGAGTTGGCCACTCTCAAGATGGAAATCACTGCGCGTTGCTACGGTGCCGTCAGCCCGCTTGCCGCCGAAGCGACCGGCGGCCCAACCCACCAGCGCCCCCAGAACGGCGCCTGCAGCGGCACCCTTGATGATGTAACGGCTGTCGTTCTTCATGGGCTACCTCCCTCGGGCGGTGACGCTGTCGAGCCTGGTGCGCAGGCGCTGGCCCAAAGACCGAGTCTGGGCCGATACTCTTCGCAGCCACAGGAACGGCGTGGCGATGACTTGCGACGCCTGCTCAACGCCGCGGCGGGCAGTGGCCGTGGCCGTCTGGGCGCGGTGCATGACCCACGGCAGCTGACGTCGAAGCTGGCGTAGACCGCGCAGCAAAGGCGCCAGCAACGCGATCATCCCGATGCCGATAAACAGCCCGGCAACCGCGAGCACGATCAGCGCATAGTCTCGTGCCGTTGTGAGAATGGTTTGCAGTGTGGTCACGTCGATCATGGTTCACCCCACTTTGCGTGTACCAGCACGGCCGGCTACAGTTGCACGCCCTGCAGGCCATGTGCTTGCTGCCGACGCCTACAGGATCTCGATG
>DIWP01000027.1 GCA_002423545.1 Thermoleophilia bacterium UBA6103 | reverse complement strand
CGATGATGCGGCCCTTCATGTCGTCGGACGGCAACGCCACCACCGAGACCGTGGTCTCGGCGACGTGGTTGGCCGCCGTCCGCTGGATCGTGAGGGCGAGGATGTTGCGCGAGCGGCGATCGGCCTCCCGGCGCGCGTCTTCTTCGACGGCGCGCACCATCTTGGCCATCTCGTGCCGCACTTCGTCCTCGGTCTGCTTGAGGAGCATCTCCCGGGCCTGCCCCATCGAGAGGCCGGAGACTCGCTCCAGCGTCGCGAGCTGCTCCTTGTGCAACTCGCTGAGCTGCTGTTCAAGGGTGTCCGCGTGCGCTTCGCGGTCGCGGACCGACTGCTCTCTGCGGTCGAGCTCGAGCGCGCGCGCGTCCGCCTGCTCTTCACGCTGCAGCACCCGCTGCTCGGTCTTCGTGAGCTCGGCGCGGCGGTCCCGCAACTCGCTCTCGACCTCGCTGCGGACGCGATGCAGCTCTTCCTTGGCCTCCAGCCTGGCTTCCTTGAGCAGCGCTTCACCCTCGCGCTGCGCGTCGCGGACGATGCGCTCGGCATCCCGTTCGGCGCCGGCGACCCGCCCGCGGGCCAGGAAATGGCGGACGGCGTATCCGATGATGAGCCCTGCAAGCAGAGCCACGACGACATAGAGGACGACCATCAGTTCCCCTTACAGCTCCAGCGACGAGAAGAGCCGGGCGACTCGCCCGGCTCAAGCACGCCGACTCTGGCCCGCATGGGGTCTGGAACAAGCACGGATGGCGTCGGTCGAGGAGCGCGTGGGTCAACCGTCTAGGGACAGACCTCCTGTCTTCACCGGCTGCTGCTCCTCATCGATCGACTGTCAGTGAGCTCGGCCACTCGTGCCGTAACGGACCATGCGGTACTCCGGTACTTGGACGATCGTCCAAGTGCAAGTCTCGTCTCGATTCTACGGGGATATGCAGCAAAGTGTCAACGAACCGTTGATGGTCCGGCGGTCCTCCGCCGGCGGCGCGCCGGCCGGACGAGCGCGAGTCAGAGTCCGTCGGTGTCGCCGACGACCGCTCGCCCGGCCTCCCCTCCCCCATCGTGGGCCTCGGCCAGCCAGCGATCGAGAGCCGCGTAGGCGACCGCCGGGGCGAAGCCGCGTCGTCGCAGCCTGTCGAAAGCCCGTCGCCGAGCGGCCTCGAGGGGCGGCGCTGCCGCCGGTCCACGACGCAGCAGAGTCAGCGCCCGACACAGCTCGGCGTCGACGTCGTCGTCGCCGAGAGCCTCTTCGGCGACGTCTCGAGGCACCCCGGCGGATGCGAGCCCGGCGGCGATGCGCTGCCGCCCCCAGCCGGCGAGTCCCCGCTTGTCGGTGACGAAGGCCGCGGCGAAGGCGCGATCGTCGAGCAGCCCGTCGTCCGCAAGGCGCGCGGTCACGACCGCGACGACGTCTTCGGGATGCCCCTTCGTGAGCAGACGACCCGTAAGCTCGCGTCGCGATCGGCTGCGATGGGCCAGCAGCCGGTGCGCGTCTGCCAGGGCGACTTCCCGCGCGCCCTCGGCGCGCAGGTCCACGAGTTCCTGCTCGCTCAACTCGCGGTCGACGAACAGCCGCCAGCGCGCCACGAGGGCTTGACTGGCGATCAGAAGACGCTCGCCGTCGACGTCGACGGCGATACGCCCACCACGCAGACTCTCGACGGAGGTGACGACCGGCACCCGGAGGCGCTCCTGCTCAGGTCCGAGCGAACGGGATCGCCAACGTCAGGCCTTGTCGGCCGCCTTGCCGGCCGAGGAAGACGTGACAGCCGAGGCAGGGCGGTCCGCGGCGGCCTTCGCGTCGTCTGCGGCGCCGCGGGTCGGCTGGAGGCCGTCCAGCGGCGGCAGGCCCGCCCTCTCGCGGATCTCCGACTCGATGGCGTCGGCGATGTCCGGGTTCTCGGACAGAAAGACCCGCGAGTTGGCGCGGCCCTGCCCGATGCGGTCGTCGCGGTAGCTGTAGAAGGCGCCGCTCTTGGCGACCACGTCGCAGGCGACGCCGAGATCGAGGAGCGTCCCTTCACGCGAGATGCCGGTGCCGTACATGATGTCGAACTCAGCCTGCTTGAACGGCGGCGCCACCTTGTTCTTGGCCACCTTGACGCGGACACGGTTGCCGACCGCATCGGTGCCGTCTTTGAGCGTCTCGATGCGGCGGATGTCCAGGCGGATGGTGGCGTAGAACTTGAGCGCCTTGCCGCCGGTGGTGGTCTCGGGGTTGCCGAACATGACGCCGATCTTCTCTCGGAGCTGGTTGGTGAAGCAGGCTATGGTCCCGGACTTGCTGAGCGTGCCGGCGAGCTTGCGCAGCGCCTGGCTCATAAGGCGCGCCTGGAGGCCGACGAAGCTGTCGCCCATCTCACCCTCGATCTCGGCCTTCGGCGTGAGTGCCGCGACAGAGTCGATGGCGACCACATCGAGGGCGCCGCTGCGGATGAGCATCTCGGCGATCTCGAGGGCCTGCTCGCCGTAGTCGGGCTGCGAGACGAGGAGCTCGTCGACATTGACGCCGATGGCCCTCGCGTAGGTGGGATCCATGGCATGCTCGGCATCGATGAACGCCGCCCGGCCACCGAGCCTCTGAGCCTGAGCGATGAGGTGATAGACCAGCGTCGTCTTGCCGGACGATTCCGGTCCGTAGATCTCCACGATGCGCCCGCGCGGGATGCCACCGACTCCGAGGGCGATGTCGAGGGCCAGCGAACCGGTGGGAACGACCCTGATGTCCCCACTCACGGCATGGTCGCCCATACGCATGACGCTGCCCTTGCCGTAGTTGCGCTCTATCTGAGACAGGGCGGCTTCCAGCGATCTCTCTTTGTTGTCCTTCTCCACGGTGTCGGGCTCCTCTCCTACCGTGCGGTGTATGTTCTCAGGGGGGTATGGATGGCGCCACTCCTGTCGAGGACACTAGTATAGAGGACCACGCGGGACAGAAGAAGCTCGCCGAAGTTGACGTTTTGCAGGTCAAAAGGGTGACCGGGACGGCGGAATCTGGCGACTGTGAGATGTGGCAGCCAGGGCCGGGATTCCGCTTCGCAGAGGTCGCTCCCGATCAGCGCCGCGGCGATCCGTGCCTGTAGGTCGTGCAGACGCTGCAGTCCGCCGGGCGCCCCGGCGGCGGCCGTCAACGGCAGGGCGACGATCCGCTTGCGTCCGTGCTCCGGCAGGAAGATCGCGTCGCCGACCGCCACCGTCGCCGGCTCAACCGGCACGCCGGCGAGCACGTTCTCCACCTCCGCGCGGCGCTCGGCGGGTACCGACCCGAGAAAGCACAGGGTCAGGTGCAGGCTGCGATTGACGCGCAGCGCGCCGCGTGGCGCCAGCTCTCGCTCCTGCCACGCCGCGATGCGGGCCAGTGCGTCCGCCGGCAGCTCGGATGCCACGAAAAGGCGCAGCGGGCGCTGCCGGCTCCCGTCATCCACCGGCGTCACGGCCGCTCGTCGAGCGACCGGCGCAACGCGTGCAGGGCTGCGGTCACCGTCGCATCGCGCACGGTCGCTCGGTCGCCTGGAAGGCGGTGCTCGGTGACCGTGGACGCCTGCGGCGTCGTACAGGCGACGTAGACGAGTCCCACCGGCTTCTCGGCGCTGCCGCCCGCCGGTCCGGCAATGCCGGTCACGGCGAGTGCGTACTCGGCCCCGGTCCGCGCCCGGACGCCGCAGGCCATGGCCTCGGCGACCGGCGCCGAGACGGCGCCGTGCCGGCGCAACAGGGCGACCGGTACGTCGAGCAGTCGCTCTTTCAGCCGGTCGGAGTACGAGAGGACGCCGCCGACGAAGTAGTCGGAGCTGCCGGGCAGCGCCGTGAGGCGAGCGCCGAGGAGTCCGCCGGTGCAGGACTCGGCGACCGCCACGGTGGCATGACGACGGCGGAGCGACTCGGCGACGAGCTCGTCGAGAGTACGGCCGTCGCTGGAGAACACCGGCAGCTCGTCGCTG
This sequence comes from Thermoleophilia bacterium UBA6103, assembly GCA_002423545.1. Classification (GTDB taxonomy): domain Bacteria; phylum Actinomycetota; class Thermoleophilia; order UBA2241; family UBA2241; genus UBA6103. Next base: position 21,107 of record DIWP01000027.1, on the reverse strand, counting down.
AGGCGCTCGGCCAGCACAGCGGCGCGTTCCTCCGCGCGGTCGTCGTACGCCGCGATGCGGATCACGATCTCACCGTCCCCGGCGGTGATCCCGACCTCGAGCCCGTCGCGCGGCACGGCCTCGACGATGGGGACCACCTGCATCTCACCGACGCCGTGGACACGCAGGAGTCGTACCCGGGGCCGCGGCAGCCCCGCGGCCAGCTCCGCCAGGAGCGGCGGCCACATCGTCTCCAGCTCGCGCGGCACGCCCGGCAGGACCACCACTGCAGTGACGCCGGCGTCGACGATGGCGCCCGGCGCCAGGCCCGCCGGCGCCACGCAGCGGGCGCCGCGCGGGAGGAGCGCCTGCCGGGCAGCCTGCGACTCGAGCTCGGCGGCGTCGAGGTGACGCCGCGCGGCTACCTCGCGCACGCGGTCCCGGACGTGTCGCCAGGCGTCTTCATGGCGGATGAGAGGGCGCTCCAGGACCTCGGCGACGGTGGCCATCGTGACGTCGTCGTGGGTGGTGCCGAGGCCACCGCTGATCACGATCAGGCGGGGCTCGCCGGCGAGAAGCCAGCGCAGCGCGGCGGCGATCTCGGCCGGTTCGTCGGCGACCACGAGCGAGCGCCGGACGGAGAACCCGGCCTCGATGAGCGAGGCGCCCAGAAACGGCCCGTTGGTGTCGCGGACACGTCCCTGCAGCAACTCGTCTCCGGTGAGCAGGACCGCGGCGACGGGAGGCGCGGTCGCCGTCATGCGCGCCGCTCCGGAGCCGGACCGGCCCTGGTGCGGCCTGTGGGCGGCGTGTCCGGCTTGGGGCCGGGCGCCTGATCGTCGTGGTCGTCCTCTCGTCGCTCGGTCCGCTCGTGGGCAGGACACGGCGGACACTCGGGCGATCCGTCGGGCGCGACCCTGCGGTCTGCCTTGGTCAGGAGGTCACGTGCATTCCAGAAGTATTCGATCCCGGAGATGAGGGTGAGGGCCACGGCCGTATAGATCAGGACGTCGGCCACGATGGTGTCGCCGGGGAACGCAGCCCGCGGTACCAGCAGGAAGATGATGGCGGCGATCTGACTGATGGTCTTGAGCTTGCCGAGCCTGTCGGCGGGGATGGACACCCCCTGGGCGGAGGCGAACACACGCAGGCCGGTCACCGCGAACTCGCGGCCGATGATGACCATCGCCACCCAGGCCGGCAGCTGTTCGAGGCTGACCAGGGCGATGAGCGCCGCCGAGACCAGCAGCTTGTCGGCCAGCGGATCGAGGAACATCCCGGCGGCGGTCACGGTCTTGCTGCGCCGCGCGACGTATCCGTCGAGCTTGTCGGTGCCTGCCGCGAGAGCGAAGACGGCGACGGCGAGGTACTCGCCGTAAGGCACCTCCACGAACAGCAGCACCAGGAACACCGGGATGAGGAGGATGCGCGTCACGGTGATGGCGTTGGCGGCGTTCATGGTGTGCCCCTTCGGTGCCGGACGTCCGCCGGCGGCTGTTCCGCGACCGCGTGGACGTCGTACCCGATGATATCGGCAGGAAGCGCGCGCAGCACGGCGCCGCGCCGTGTCGAGCGGCCGGTGACGTAGGTGACCCCGTCGACGTCGGGCGCCTGGTAGCAGATCCGGCCTACCGCTTCTCGCCGCGGGTCGCCGACGCCCCGCTCCACGAGCACCTCGAAAGACCGGCCGATGAGTTGCTTCCAGAAGGGCTCCGCGGCGCGCTCGATCTCTTCCGACAGGCGCGCCGCGCGGCGCTCGGCGACGGCGGCCGGCACGCGACCCGGCATGGTCGCCGCCCGCGTGCCGTCCTGCGGGTCGAAGACGAACACCCCAGCCAGAGCCAGGCCGGCAGCGCGGACGAAGCTCACGAGCGCCGCAAAGGCCGCCTCGCTCTCACCGGGGTGTCCCACCAGGAACGTGGAGCGCACGGCGACGTTCGGGATGCGGGCGCGGATGTGTTCCAGAAGAGTCAGGTAGGCACGTGCGTCGCCCCCCCTCCCCATCAGCCTCAGGACGGCGCCGTCGGCATGCTGCAGCGGCAGGTCCAGGTACGGCACCGCATGCTCGGCGACGGCGTCGAGCAGCGCGTCGTCGACGCCGTCGGGCTGCAGGTACAGCAGTCGCAACCAGTGCGCTCCCAGCGACTTCAGGTCGGCGAGCAGGCGCGCCGGCCCCCCGTAGCCCGGCCATGTCCAGCGGGAGGTGTCCTGGCCGACCAGGACCAGCTCGCGGGCGCCGGCCGTCAAGGCACGGTCGGCGTTCTCGAGGATGGTGGATGGCGGCACCACCTCGTAGCGACCCTTGATGAGCGGGATCGTGCAGAAGGCGCACCAGTGGTCGCAGCCGTCCGAGATCTTCACGAACGAGTGGACGGGGCGCCGTGGTCGCGTGATCCGAGTGGTGCGAGAGACGACCGGGCCGGCGGGCGCTTCGGCGGCGCCGCCGGTGCGGTTCCTGGCGGCAGACTCGGCGGCCGCGTCGAGCAAGGCGAACAGGGGAGCCTGCTCGAACGCCGTGAACAGGTCGACCTCGGGAAGCTCTTCCCGCAGCTGAGCGCCGTAGAGGGAGACCAGACAGCCGATGACGGCCAGGCGGGCGCCGGTGCGGCGAGCAAGCCCGGCGGCCGCCAGGATGACGTCGATCGACTCCTCCTTGGCGGCGTCGATGAAGCCGCAGGTGTTGACGACGATCACCGCGGCGGCCTCGGCGGCGACCGGCCGATGTCCGGCGGCCGCCAGCGCCGCCGACAGGGAGTCGGAGTCGGCCTCGTTCTTGGGACAGCCGACGGTGATCACGGCGAACCCGGCACCGGGCCGGCGATCGGCGGCAGATGGGGACCGGTGTGGCGTCACTGCCTGGTGAGGCGCCCCTTGTTGATGACATACACGACGCCCGAGACATCGCCGCTCGTGCGGATGTCCTTGCCGTTGACGCGCAGCGCCAGGGCGGCCGGATCGCCGCCGATACGGATGAAGAGCTTCTTCTTCGTCTGGAAGGACTCTGTCTGGCCCTGGACGAGCGTGTCGGCAAACTGCGCCTGGCCGTCAAGGCTGCCTTCAAAGACCTCGAAATAGCACGACGCTCCCGTCACCTCGATAGCGACCTTGCTGACCGTCGGCGTCGGTGACGGAGACGGTGAGGGTGACGCGACGGCGACGCTCGGCGAGGCGCTCGGCGACAGGACGCTGGGGACCACCTTGGGTGGCGCCTCGTCTGCCCCGTTGCCGCGCAGCCCCAGAAGGTAGATCGAGGCCAGGACGAGCACGGCGACCACGGCGAAGAAGACGAGGCCGGAGCGCCGGCGCGAGTGCGGCGGGCGGCGGAGGGCCGAAGGTCCGGCCAGCGGATCCGGAGCCTGTTCGCCGTGACGCGAGTTGAACTCGTCGAGGACGATCTGGGTGTCGAGTCCCAGATAGGCGGCGTAGCTGTGCAGGAAGCCTTTGGCGTACGCGCTGCCCGGCAGCTGGCCGAAGTCCTCGTCCTCCATCGCCTGGAGGTACTTGGTCCGGATCTTGGTGTCCTCTTCGACCTGCTGGAGCGTGAGGCGCTTACGGACGCGCGCCTCGCGGAGCGTGGCACCGATCTCGAACACTGGGCCGTCCTGCTGGGCACGCCGCCGGGGCGCACCTTGTGATTGCACCGGAGAAGCAGCGGTCTGGGCGCACTGCCCCTGCTAGTCTACGTTCTGACCGCGGCTGGGGCAATCGCGTCCGGCAGCAGAGGAGAAATCCCTGCACAGAGGGATTCCGGGCTACCTCAGGCGTCGTTCTCCACGGTGTCGGGGGCGGCGTCTGCCTCGGCGGGCGCGGTCGGCGGGTCGGCCGCGCCGTCATCGTGCTCCGCAGCCTCGTCGGGTGGCCCGTTCAGCTCGGCGATGATGCGCGGCAGGTCGTCCTCGGTGATGAGCACGCCGCGCGCCTTGCTGCCGTCGTAGCCGGAGATGATGCCGCGCTGCTCCATGATGTCGACGAGCCGTCCGGCACGAGCATAGCCGACGCGCAGGCGGCGTTGCAGCAGGGCGACCGACGCCGCTCCGGTGGTCACCACGGTCGTGATGGCGTCGGCCAGCAACTCGTCCTCCGCCGCCCCCGCGGGGCCCTCCTGAGCAGCCTCGGCCGGCGTCTCCAGCAGGTCCTGGCGGAACTCCGGGTCGGCCTGCTGCCGCCAGTGGGTGGTGATCAGCTTCATCTCATCGGACGAGGTGAACGCACCCTGCACGCGGAGCATGCGGAGGCTGCCGTGCGGGCTGAACAGCATGTCTCCCTCGCCGAGCAGGCTCTCGGCGCCGCCGGTGTCGAGGATCACCCGGGAGTCGGTCTGTGAGGAGACCGCGAACGCGATGCGCGAAGGGATGTTGCTCTTGATGAGGCCGGTGATCACGTCCACGCTCGGGCGCTGTGTCGCGACGACCATGTGGACGCCGGCCCCCCGCCCAAGCTGCCCCAGACGGGTGATGGCGCTCTCCACGTCGTTGGGCGCCACCATCATGAGGTCGGCGAGCTCGTCGATGACGAGCACGATGTACGGCAGCGGCTGCTCGCCGGCCTTGACGCGCTTCTTGTTGAGGTCGCGCAGGTTCTGCGAGTTGCCGGTGGCAGCCATGAGCTCGTAGCGGCGCTCCATCTCGTGGACCACGTTGGCGAGCACGTAGCCGGCCTTGCGCATGTCTGTGACCACCGGCGTGAGCAGATGCGGCACGCCGTCGAAGTGCGAGAGTTCGACCTTCTTGGGGTCGATCAGTATCAGACGCACCTGATCCGGCGTGGCCCGCAGCAGGACGCCGCTGAGAAAGCAGTTGATGCAGGCGCTCTTGCCGGAGCCGGTAGTGCCGGCCACGAGGAGGTGGATCAGCTTGGTGAGGTCGGCCAGCACGTCCTTGCCGGCGATATCCTTGCCGAGCCAGAAGGCCAGAGGAGAAGCGCTGGAGGGGAACGCGCCGTAGATGTCGCCGAGACCGACGAAGTTCGGTCGCATGTTGGGCACCTCCACACCGACCGCCGACTTGCCTGGGATCGGCGCCTGCACGCGGATCTCGGTGGCGGCCAGGGCGTAGGCCAGGTCTGCCTTGAGCGACGAGACGCGGCTCACCTTGGTGCCGGGTGCCAGCTGCAGCTCGTAGCGCGTCACTCGCGGGCCCGACACGTGATCGATCACCTGAGCCTGGACGCCGAAGCTGGCGAGCGTCTCCACCAGCCGTGCCGACACCTCTTCGATGGTGTGCGGCGTCTCGCCGTGACCGACGCCCAGGACGCGCAGCACGGTCGGGTCGGGAACGCTCCAGCTGCGTTCGGCGGAGTCCCCGAAGGCGCCCGCCGGTGTCTCGCCGCCGGCGGCGTCGGCGAGCGAGAGCTGCGTCCCGGCGGCGTCTGCCGGGTCCACCGGAGGGTCGGCCGCCGTCGTCGTCTCGCCGCCGTCCACGGACCTGTGGGGCGAAGACGTGCCGCCGTCCGGATACAGCTCCGGGACGTCGCGGGCGGCGTCGACAAGGCGTGGTGCATGGGTCGACACCGCCGGTCCGAATGACCCGGGCATGGTCGTCGCCTCGGTAGCGTCGACGATCGTGGCCGCCTCGGTATCACCGCCGAGCCCACCGCGCCGAGACAGGACGTCGGTCACCAGCTCGTCCGCGGCCGGCCGGCCTTCAGCGTCACCTCTTCTCCCGAGGGCGCTGCCGCGTGCTCCCAGCGTCTCGGCCGACCGTCGTGCCGCACGACCGGCAGCGGCCACGCCGTGTCGCGAGCGTCGCGCCCAGAGGCCGAGCGACGACCCGGACACGAGCAGCAGGCCGGCCGCCAGCGCCGCGCACACGAGGATGTTCGTCCCGATGCGTCCCAGAAGAAAGCCGCTCCCGGCCCAGAGCGTCTCTCCCACGGCCCCGCCGTGGCTGCGCATCACGTCGACCTGCCAGAGCTTGGCCGGACGGTCGGCGAAGAGGCCGAAGCTGTCGGCGGCCGCCGCCAGCAGAAACGCCAGGCAGAGGATGACGAGGCCGATGGTGGCCGCCGGCAGCGGCCGCCGGCGTGCTCCGGTGACGATCAGGACGGCGCCGTACACCAGGAGCAGCGGTACGGCATAGGTCAGCAGTCCCACGAGCGTGCGCAGGAAGGTGTCGAGACCCCGACCCACCACACCGCCGCTCCAGCCGAAGTAGAGGACGCAGGCGAGAAAGACGGCCAAGGCGACACAGACGATGGCGCCCACGTCGCGCTGCAGCGACGGCCGCTCGGCGCCGCCGGAGCCGCCGGAAGCGGCCCGTGGCCGGGTCGCCGGCCGCGTTGATGGGCGGCCGCCGGAGCGACGGCCGCGAGTGCTCGCGCGCGTGGAAGACATGTCGTCTCTCAGGTTCGACGCCTGAGCGCGAAACCTTGCCGAGGCGCCGAGCGACGACCGCTGTGGGCGGCCGCACCGCTCCCCTCAGACCTCGACCACCACCGGCAGGATCAGCGGCGACCGGCGCACTCTCTTGCGGATGAAGCGTGACAGCACCTCACCGATGTCTTCCTGCAGCAGCCGCTGACCGGTGACGTGCTCGTCGGCGGCCTCCTGCAGGCGCTCCATGAGGACGTCGCGGGCTTCGTCGAGCAGCTCGGCCTGTCGCTCCTCGTCGTAGAGCATGCCGCGGGCGATCAGCTCCGGCTGGCCGACGATCTCGCCGGTCTGCACGCTGACCGTCACCACAGCGATGATGAGGCCGTCCTCGGAGAGGCGCTGGCGGTCTCTCATCACGACGTGATCGGCGTCGCCGACCTCGAGCCCGTCGACGAACATCATCCCGGCCCGTACAGCGTCGACGACGGCCGCGGTCGACGCGGTGATCTCCAGCACGTCGCCGTTGTCGAGGATGAAGATGCGCTCGTCGGGGATCCCGACCTGCCGCGCCAGCTCGGCGTGCAGGTGCTGGTGACGATACTCCCCATGGACCGGCACGAACACGCGCGGTTTCACGAGGTTGATCAGCATCCGCGCGTCCTCGCGGGCGGCATGGCCGGACACGTGGACACCGGTCGAGGCGCCGTAGATGACCTTGGCACCGCTCTTGAGCAGGCGGTTGATGGTGTTCATCACGCTGACCTCGTTGCCGGGGACCGGCTTGGCCGACATCACGACGGTGTCCCCGGGTCGCAGCGCCACCTGAGGATGATCATCGTAGGCCATGCGGGTCAGTGCCGAAAGCGGCTCGCCCTGGCTGCCGGTGGTCAGGATCAGCAGCTCCCAGGGCTCGTAGTCGTCGATGTCCGCGAGGCGGATCATGGCTCCCTCGGGCACCGTCAGGTAGCCGAGGTTGCGGGCGATGTTCACGTTCTTGACCATCGAGCGGCCGGCGACGGCAAACTTGCGGCCGTGCAGGTGCGCGATGCGGACCGCCTGTTGGATGCGATGGATGTGGCTCGCGAAACTCGCCATGATCACCCGGCCCTCGGCCTCCGCGAAGATCTGGTGGAACGCGTGACCCACCTGACTCTCGGACGCGGTCGAGCCCTCTACCTCGACGTTCGTCGAGTCGGCCAGCAGCGCCAGAGTGCCGCGCTCGCCGAGGGCCGCCAGGCGGTCGATCTGCGTGATGCGCCCGTCGATCGGCGTGTGGTCGAACTTGTAGTCGCCGGAGTGCACGATCGTTCCCAGAGGCGTCTCGACCAGGATCGCGAGAGCGTCGGGGACGCTGTGGGTGACGGCCGCGAAGCGCACCCGGAACGGCCCCAGGTCGAGCACGGAGTCGGCGTCTATCTCGCGCAGGTCGGCGACGCGTAGCAGGCCGTGCTCGTCGAGCTTGGATTTGGCAAGCCCCAGGGTCAGCCGTGTGGCGTAGACGGGTACCGAGAGCTTGCGCAGGACGAACGGCACGGCCCCGAAGTGGTCTTCGTGCCCGTGGGTGATGACGATGCCGAGCACATCGTCGGCGCGGCTCAGCAGGTAGCTGAAGTCGGGCAGTACCAGATCGATGCCCGGCATCTCGTCGCGCGGAAAGGCGAGGCCACAGTCGATGACCAGGACCTTGCCGTCGCTCTCCAGGAGCGTCATGTTCTTGCCGATCTCTCCCATCCCGCCGAGCGGGATGATGCGCACCGTGTGCTCTGTCACGTGTGGACGACCTCCTGAATGGTCTCGCGGTCGACGGCCCTTCAGTACCGTCGCCACACGCCGCCCCGGTGCGTCCCGGCGTACGGCTGAGCCGTCGGCGCAGGCGTGAACGATCCGGAAGCTGTCCGGCATGTCGCGGCTCCGCGCGCCCCTACCGACGTCATACGAGGTGATGCTGCGCCAGAACCAGGCGCAGCGCGGCTCCTTCCTCGTCCGAGGCCTCCACGAGCGGCAGACGCAGGCCACCGACCGGACAGCCGGACATGCCGAGGGCCGCCTTGACGAGGATAGGGTTGGTGGTGGCGAAGAGCGCCCTGTACAGCGGCATGAGGGCGTCGTCGAGCGTCCGCGCCTCCTCCAGGCGTCCCGCGGCCGCCATGTCGGCCACCTGGTGCATGCGCTCGCCGACAAGATGGCTGGACACGCAGATGCCGCCCCAGCCGCCCATGGCGACGATGTCGAACAGCATGTCGTCGTTGCCCGCGTAGAGCCCGAGGTCGCAGAGTTCCCGCAGCCGCCGCGACTCGTCGAGGTCGCAGTTGGCCTGCTTGACGGCGACGATGTTCTCGACGCCGGCCAGCTCGGCCAGCAACTCCGGTGGCAGGTTGGTCACACAGCGCGACGGGATGTTGTAGATGATGAGCGGCAGAGAGGTCGCAGCTGCCACGGTCCGGAAATGCTCGAGCAGGCCGGCGCGGGGCGGCTTGTTGTAGTACGGCGTCACGACCAGGACGGCGTCGACGCCGGCGGCCTCGGCGCGCCTGGTGAGGTGCACGCTGTGGGCGGTGTCGTTGGACCCGGTACCGGCGATCACCGACCCTCTCCCCCGCGCCACCTCGACGACGCAGCGGAACATGCGCTCCTTTTCGTCGTCGGTGAGCGTCGGCGACTCGCCGGTAGTGCCGGCGACGACAAGGCCGTCAGAGCCGTGATCGAGCAGCTGGTCGGCCAGCGCCGCCAAGGCGGCTTCGTCGAGAGACAGGTCGGCGTCGAACGGGGTGACCATCGCTGTGAGGATGGTGCCGAGGGACTGTCTCATCGCGATCTCTCCCGGACGGACTTCTTGACAAGCACAGCCTGACCCGGGACGAGCGGGTCACGCCATGAGGTGTTCCAACCCTACCACGGTCTCCGGCAGCTCCCGTACGCGCCGGACCGCCAGCATGACACCGGCCATGAACGACTCCCGTGAGACCGAGTCGTGGCGGACGCTCAGCGTCTCGCCGGTGCCGCCGAACAGGACCTCCTGATGGGCCACCAGCCCCGGCAGGCGGACACTGTGGATCGCTATGCCGTCGGCATCGAGGCCCCGCGAGGGAGGACCCACGGCCGCGGCGACGTCACCCGCGCGGCTGGGCGCGGCCAGCAGCGAGCCGGGGGCTTCGCGCATGAGTCGTGCCGTCCGGAGTGCGGTACCCGACGGCGCGTCGAGCTTGGCCGGGTGATGGAGCTCGACGATCTCGGCGGCGCTGAAGTACCTGGAGGCGTCGGCCGCGAAACGCATCAGCAGGACGGCGCCGAGGGCGAAGTTGGGAGCGATGAAGAGGTGGGCGTCGTGCTCGCTGCGCACCCTCTCGAGCGCCGCGACACGCTCCTGCGAGAGGCCGGTGGTGCCGACGACAGCCGCCAGCCCGGCTTCCAGGACGGCCCGCACGTTCTCGTAGACCGAGTCGGGCACGGTGAAGTCGACGACCACATCCGTCTGGACGGCTGTCAGTGCCGCGGCGACCGTGGTGAAGCACGGCGGCGCCGTCGGATCGAGGTCCGGCTCGGCAGTCGGTCCGCCGCCGGCGCCGACCGTCCAGCGAGCGTCGACGAGCGCCGCCAGCCGCATGTCGTCCTGGGCCGCGACCGTGGCGGCGGTGAGAGCGCCCATGCGACCGGCAGCTCCGACCACCGTGACGCGCAGCGCCGAGGTGCTCACGGCGCCTCCCGCCAGTCGAATCCGCCGACGATCCGGCGGAACGGATCGACCCGGGGGCCGATGCAGGCGACCGACCACTGGTCGGGGTCGTAGAAGCTGCGCGCGACCTCGTGCACGTCGTCGCGCGTGACGTTGTCGATGCGGGTCAGCATCTCGTCGAGGGTCAGCACCGGGAGATCGAAGAGCACCGCGCGCCCCAGTGCCTGCATGCGGCTGTGCGGGCTCTCCATGCTCAGGACGAGCTGACCCTTCAGATGCTTCTTGGCGCGCAGCACTTCGTCGTCGGGGACGTCGGCGCAGATGTCGCGCAGTTCGTCGAGGATCACCGACATCGCCTCGCCGACGGCCTCTTCCCGCGATCCGAAGTAAACGCCGGTGAGCCCGGTGTCGGAGTAGAGCGACGTGTACGAGTACACGGAGTAGGCCAGACCGCGTTCGTCGCGCACCTCCTGGAAGAGGCGCGAGCTCCAGGAGCCGCCCAGCAGCGTGTCGACTACGAAGAGCGCGTGACGCCGCGGGTCGTCGCGGCGCAGCGAGCGGCCGCCGAGGCAGACGTGGAACTGCTCGGTGTCCTTCTGGGTGAACTCGGCGACATGACGATCGGGCGGCTCGCTCGGCGGCACATCGTGCGGCAGCTCCGGCGGCAGGGCGCCGAAGAGCTCGCCGGCAAGGGTGCAGAGATGATCGTGTTCGACGTTGCCGGCACCCGCGATCACCACCGCCGGGGCCACGTAATGCCGGCTGTGATAGTCGCGCACGGCAGCGGCATCCTGTGTCTTGAGCGTGTCGCAGCGACCGATCACCGGCCGCCCCAGCGGGTGGTCGCCGAACACGGTCGCCGTCAGCAGGTCGTGGATCAGCTCGGGCGGCGAGTCCTCGTACATCGCCACTTCTTCGAGCACCACCTCGCGCTCGGCGTCGATGTTGGCGAACGAGGGTCGCACGACCATCTCGGCCATGACCCGGCACGCCTCCTCGAGGTCCTCGTCGAGGAATCGTGCATAGACGACGGTGTGCTCCTTGGACGTGGCGGCGTTCGGCTCACCGCCCATCTCGTCGAAGATGCGGGCGATGTCCCAGGCCGTGTAGCTCTGCGAGCCCTTGAACAGCAGGTGCTCGATGAAGTGCGAGATACCGGCCTTCTCGTCGGGCTCGGAGCGCGCTCCAGAGCGTATCCAGATCCCGAGCGCGACCGACCGGACACCGTCCATGCGCTCGCTGGCGACCCGCAGGCCGCGCGAGAGGTCGGAGACGTGGAAGGCGCCGGTCACCCCGTTCTGCGGATCACCCGCTGCTGTCGGGCAGCTTGAGCGGCTTGAGGCCGATGCGGCCGCGGGCCTTGTCGACCTCGACGACTTCCACCGTGACCGTGTCGCCGCGGTTGAGGACGTCCTCGACCTTCTCGACGCGTCCCTTCTTGCCCAGCTGCGAGATGTGGATGAGACCGTCGGTGCCCTTCTTGAGCTCCACGAACGCACCGAAGGTGGTGGTCTTCACCACGCGTCCGGTGTAGATGTCGCCGACTTCGATGTCCTTGGTCATCGAGGTGATGCGGTCGATGACGGCCTGCGCGGCAGTGTTGTCCGGAGCGCAGATGAAGACCGTGCCGTCGTCCTCGATGTCGATGCTGACGTCGAACTCCTCGGTCATGCCGCGGATGGTCTCGCCGCCCTTGCCGATGATGAGGCCGATCTGATCGGGGTTGATCTGGATCGCGAAGATGCGCGGGGCATACTGCGAGAGCTCCGGACGCGGCTCCGGCAGCGTCTCGAGCATCTTGTCGAGGATGAAGAGCCGGCCGCGCCTGGCCTGCTCGAGCGCCTCGCGGAGGATCTCGAACGTCACGCCGCCGATCTTGATGTCCATCTGCAACGCCGTGATGCCGGTAGCGGTGCCGGCGACCTTGAAGTCCATGTCTCCGAGATGGTCCTCGACGCCGGCGATGTCGGTGAGCACGACGTAGTCGTCGCCTTCCTTGATGAGGCCCATGGCGATGCCGGCGACCGGCGCCTTGATCGGCACGCCGGCGTCCATGAGGCTCAGCGTGGAGCCGCAGACGCTGGCCATCGACGAGGATCCGTTGCTCTCGAGGATCTCCGAGACCAGCCGGAGCGTGTAGGGGAACTCCTCCTCGGCCGGGATCATCGGGCGCAGGGCGCGCTCGGCAAGGGCGCCGTGACCGATGTCGCGGCGCTTCGGGCCGCGCATGAAGCCGGTCTCGCCGACCGAGAACGGCGGGAAGTTGTAGTGATGCATGTAGCGCTTGGAATCTTCGCTGCTGATGTCGTCGATGCGCTGCTGCTCGCCGGAGGCTCCAAGGGTCGTCAGCGTGAGCGCCTGCGTCTCGCCGCGTGTGAAGAGAGCGCTGCCGTGGGTGCGCGGGATGACGCCGACCTCGCAGGTGATGCGGCGGATCTCGTCGGTGGAGCGGCCGTCCGGCCGACGCTTCTCGACGGCGATGCGGCGCCTGATCGTGTCCTTCTCGAGCTTCGCGAAGGCGCGTCGCAGCTCTGCCAGCCGTTCGGCGTCGGCCTCTTCCCCACCGAGCTCCTCGAGCATCGCGGTGCGCAGGGCCAGCGTGGCCTCCTGCCGCTCGAGCTTGGCCTCGATGCTCGTGACACGGTCCAGCTCGCCGGCGTAGCGCGACGTGACCTCGGCCAGGACGCCCTCGTCGACCGCGACCGGCTCCACGACCCACTTCTCCTTGCCCAGCATCTTCTGCAGCTCGAGCTGGAGGTCGACGAGCTTCTTGATCTCTGTGTGAGCCAGCTCGAGGCCCTTGAGGATGATCTCCTCGGAGACCTCCTGAGCCCCGGCCTCGACCATGACGATGGCCTCGGCCGAGCCGCTGACCACGAGGTCGAGCGGGCTGGCATCGGCGTCTTCCATGGCCGGGTTGACCACCAGCTGCCCGTCGACCAGCGCCACACGGACGGCGCCGAGCGGGCCGTTGAAGGGGATGTCGCTGATGGTCAGCGCCGCCGAGGCGCCGATCATGGCCAGCACGTCGTGAGCATGCTCGTGATCGACCGACAGCACGGTGGCCACGACGTGGACCTCGTTCATGAAGCCCTTGGGGAACAGCGGCCGGATGGGCCGGTCGATCTGGCGCGCGGCCAGGATGGCCTTCTCGCTCGGACGCGACTCGCGCTTGATGAAACCGCCGGGGATCTTGCCGGCGGCGTAGTGNNCCGCCGGGGATCTTGCCGGCGGCGTACATGCGTTCTTCGACGTCGACGGTGAGCGGGAAGAAGTCCTGATGCTCGCGCGCCTCCCGGCGTGCCGTGGCCGTGACGAGCACCATGCTGTCGGCGCTGCGTACGACGACGGCGCCGTTGGCCTGCTTGGCGATGCGGCCGGTCTCCAGCGAGATCGGCTGTCCGCCGATGTCGGTCTCTACGAACGTTCTCTCCATGAGCTTCGGATCCCTTCGGCCGGTCGTCCGCGATGCGCCGGCGCTCGTGAATGGGGGCGGGTGGAAGCCGCGAGCTCCCGAGGACAAGCCTCGCCGCTCTACTTGCGCAGCTTGAGCTGCTTGACGATGGCCCGGTACCGCTCGACGTCGCTGGCCTGCAGGTAGTTGAGCAGGCGGCGCCGCTGGCCGACCATCTTCAGAAGGCCACGCCGGGAATGATGGTCCTTCTTGTGTGTCTTGAGATGCTCGGTGAGGTCGTCGATGCGCCGGGTGAGCAGCGCGATCTGGACCTCGGGTGAACCGGTGTCGCCGTCGTGCTTGGCGTACTTGGCGATGATCTCTTGCTTCTGTTCCGATGCGAGTGCCAGTGGAATCACCTCCGTAGGAGTCTCCGGAAGCCCAGTACCAGGGCGGCGACCTGGAACCGAGGGACCGGTCGGGTGCGCCGAACAGTACCACAGGACCCGGAGGGGGCAAACCGGGCGGCGTCGTGGCGGCGGTGGCGGCGTGACACGCCGCCGTCTCCGGTTCAGGCCAGGCCGACCTGCGCCAGCGCCTCGTCGTCGAGGTGCCGCGTCACCTCGATGTCGCGCCGCATGCGGTCCACCAGCTCGTCGACGCGCTCGAAGCGCTCCTCGTCGCGGATCTTGTGCAGGAAGTCGACGCGGATGCGCTTGCCGTAGAGGTCGCCGCTGAAACCGAGCAGGTGGGCCTCGATGCGGACGGTGGTCGTCTCTTCGTCGGCGCTGTGGAAGGTGGGATTGTGGCCGACGTTCACGGCCGTCCGGTACCAGGTGCCGTCGACCAGAGCGCGACCGGCGTACACGCCGCGACCCGGGAAGATGGTGCCCACCTCCACGTCGAGGTTGGCCGTCGGCACACCCAGGGTGCGCCCGCGCTGCCAGCCGCCGACGACCTTGCCGTGCGTGCCGGGAGGCCGTCCGAGGATGATACGGACCTCCTCGAGCCGGCCACCGGCGAGGAGCCGGCGGATGCGCGTGGAGCTGATCGGCTCGGCGTCGGCGACGGCAAGCGGCACGACGACCGCACGGAACCCCAGCTCCCGGCCGGCGGCCGCCAGCTCCACCGGTCCCGCCGCGGCGGCGGCCCCGAAGGTGAAGTTCTGGCCCACGACGACGGCCCCGGCGCCGAGCGCGGCGGCCAGGATGTCGCGGCAGAAATCGTCCGCCAGCATCTCGGCGAGCTCGGCGGTGAACGGAAGCAGCACGATCTCGTCGGGCCCGATGTCGGTGAGCAACGCGATCTTCTCGTCGAGCGGCGTGAGCAGGCGCGGCTGGCGCTGCGGCGCGATCTGGGCGAGCGGGTGGCGGTCGAAGGTGAGGACGGAGCTCCGCCAGCCTTCGCGGCGGGCCGCGTCGCAGGCTGCCGCGATCACGGCGCGATGGCCCACGTGTACCCCGTCGAAGGTGCCGACCGCGACCGCGCGCCGTGCGTCCGGAACGGCTTCCAGAGAGCGGTAGACCCGGGTCATCGGGTCCCCTCCGGTCGGCAGCGGGCAGATGTGGCGGACGAGCTCAGAAGACGACCACCGGCTTGAGGCTGCGCCCGTCGTCGACCGGCTCGTAGACGGCCACCAGCTCGCCGCGATGGGACAGGCAGACCGGACCCGGCGCCGCTCCCGGCACGCGCGCCCCGTTACGGATCGCCGCCACCTGGGCGGCGCTGATGTCCAGCGTCGGCAGGAAATCGAGCGCGCGGCCGGGCGCCAGCAGGCCGGCGATACCGCCCTCCGGCCCCCCCTGATCGGCGATGGTCGATTCGAAGACGTCCAGCGGCTGCGCGTCCTCGAGGCGCAACTCACCGACCGCCGTGCGCGACAGCGAGTGCAGATGCGCGCCGGCGCCGACGGCCTCGCCGATGTCGATGGCAAGCTGGCGGACATACGTGCCCTTGGAGCAGGCGATCCGGCAGCGCATCGCCTGCTCCGGCTCGTCGAAGGACAGGATCTCGATGGCCGTGATCTCGATCTCCTTGATGGGGGTCTCGACGACTTCGCCGCGGTGTGCCTTGCGGTACAGGCGCTCCCCGTCGATCTTGACGGCCGAGGTCATGGGGACGCGCTGTTCGATGCGGCCGAGAAAGCGCCCCAGCACCGCCTCGACCTCGGCGAGAGTGGCCGAGCGGCCGGTCTCGGTGAGCCGTCCGGTGAGGTCGCCGGTGTCAGAAGCGATCCCGAAGCGGACGGTGCACACGTACTCCTTGGGCAGATCGACAAAGAAGCGCGCGATCTTGGTCGCCTTGCCGACTACGACCACCAGCAGTCCTGTGGCGAAGGGGTCGAGCGTGCCGGCGTGACCGACCTTCTTCACCAGCGGCCGAACCTGACGGCGCACACGGGCGACGACGTCGTGGGACGTGACGTCGGGGGGCTTGTCGATCAGCAGGACGCCGTCGACAGGCACGCGTCGAGTTCGGTACTGAGCCATGCCGCCACCTCCTCGGGACTCTCATCTGTGGTGAAGCCGGCGGCCATGCGATGACCGCCGCCGCCCCGGGAGCGCGCCAAGGCGCCGACGTCGAAGCCGACAGAGCGCAGGCTGACCTTGGTGAGCGATCGGCGTGGCTCGGCGCGGACGAGCGCCGCGACCTCGACACCGCGGGCGCTGCGCAGCGTCTCCACGACCCCGGTGGCACGGTCGGACCCGCCGCACGCGGCGATGTCCCTCTCGGTCAGCACGCTGACCACGGCGCGCCCGCCGGCCAGCGGCATGGCATTGGCGACGGCGCGGGCCCAGAGGCGAAGATCGGCGAGTGTACGGTCCTCGTAGACCTCTCGATAGACCGCGTCGGGCCTGGCGCCGGCCTCCACCATGGCGGCGGCGGCGCGCAGGGCGCCGGCGCCGGTGGACGCATGCCGGAAGTGGCCGGTGTCGAACAGGATACCCGTATAGAGGGCGGTCGCCCCGCGCGGCGTCGGCACGCGACCGAGAGCCTCGGCGATCTGGCAGACGATCTCTGCCGCGCTGCTCGCCGCCGGTCGCACGAGAGCGACGTCGCCGAAGCGTTCGTTGTCGGGGTGGTGGTCGATGTTGACCACCGTGCCGACCCAGCCCTGGAGGTCGAGAGCGGTGCGCTCGAGGCTGCCGGAGTCCACGACGAAAAGCGTCTCGCCGCTTGCCGGGGGGCCGTGCTGCACCGTGGCGACGTCCAGGAACCAGTCACAGCGCGGCAACTCAGTGCCCGGACGCACGCGCAGAACACCGTGTTCTCCGCAGAGGTCGAGCAGGTCGATGAGACCGACGGCGGCGCCGAGCGCGTCGAGGTCGGGGTCCTCGTGCACCGCGACCGCGGCCCGAGCCGTGGTCCGCACCAGCGTCGCCGCAGCCTGGATGTCTCCGTCGTCAGGCATCGTCCCGGCGCAGGTCGTCGTCGCGCGCCGCCTCCTCGTCGGAGCCGGGGTCGTTCCCACCCACCATGTCGGAGCCGGAGTCGGCGTCCTGATCACCCCGGACGGCGGCCAGCTCCTCGGCCTGACGCCGGAGCAGATCGTCGATGTGCATGGCGCGATCGATCGTATCGTCGTAGAGGAACGTGAGACGTGGCGTACGCTTGAGCCGGATGCGTGCCGCCACGCGCGCCTGCAGAAGGCCGTGCGCCGACTGCAGCGCCGCGAGCGTCTCGTCACGCTGCGCCTGGTCGCCGAGCACGCTGACGTACACGCGGGCCTCGCGCAGGTCCGGCGAGGTCTCGACGCCGGTCACCGTGACGAATCCGAGCCTCGGGTCCTTGACCTCGCGGTCGATGGCCTCGGAGACGACCTCACGAAGCGATTCGTTCACCTTGTAGAGACGGCGGTTCACAGCCACCTCCTCTCACTCTGTGTCCCAGATCGACGCGACGTCGTCGATCGACCTGACGAGCGTGCGGCCGACCTCGTAGTCGTGCCGGCTGTGCACGTAGCGCTCGATCTCGGCGACCTGGCGCTCGGCCTGGGAGATCGACGAGGACGCCACCACGATGAGGACCATCGCCCGCTGCCAGGTCTCGTGGTGTCCGACTTCGCTGAAGGCGGCATGGAAGCGCTGCTGCACGGTGTCGCGCAGCGAGGCGAGCGGTCCCCGCTTCTCCTTCAGCGACCGGCTGGTCGGGAAGCGCAGCTCGAGAAGCAGGACGCCGAGCGTCGGCTCACGCTTCACGCGCCACTTCTCGGCTCTCGTAGGCTTCGATCACATCGCCCTCCTTGATGTCGTTGAAGCCGTCGAGAAGGATGCCGCACTCGAAGCCCGACTGGACCTCGCGGACGTCTTCCTGGAAGCGCTTGAGCGAGCCGATGCGCCCCTCGAACACCACCGTACCGTCGCGGACGAGGCGTACGCCGGCGTTGCGCGGGATGACCCCGTCGGTGACGAAGGAGCCGGCGATGGTGCCGACGCGCGAGGCGCGGAACGTCTGGCGTACCTCGGCGCTGCCGACGACCTGTTCGGCGTACTGCGGCTTGAGCATGCCCATGAGCGCCGCCCGGACCTCTTCCGTCGCCTTATAGATGACGCGGTAGGTCCGGATGTCCACGCCCTCCTGTTCGGCCAGCGCCGCGGCCGAGACGTTGGGACGCACGTTGAAGCCGATGATGATGGCCTGTGAAGCTGCCGCCAGCATGACGTCCGACTCCGTGACCGCGCCGACGCCGGAGCGGATGATGCGGATCTTCACCTCTTCGTGCTGGATCTGCGTGAGCGCATCCTGGAGGGCTTCGAGGCTCCCCTGGACGTCTGCCTTGACGATGAGGCTGAGCTCCTCGACTCGACCGGCGGCGATGCGGGCATACAGGTCGTCGAGCGTCACCGCCCGTTGCTGGGCGAGCTGCTCGGCCTTGACGCGGTTGGCCCGCTTCTGGGCCAGGGCTCGCGCCGTCTTCTCGTCTTCGACGACGCGGCAGAGCTCGCCGGCGTCCGGCAGCTGGTCGAAGCCGATGATCTCCACCGGTGTCGACGGGCCGGCCGCCTCGAGCGGCTCGCCGCGGAAGTCGCGCATGGCGCGCACGCGGCCGGCCGCCATGCCGGCGACGATGCCGTCGCCCACGTGCAGCGTACCGCGAGACACCAGCATGGAGACCACCACGCCGCGCCCGGCGTCCACACGCGACTCGATGATGAAGCCGCTGGCCGGCGCCTCGGGATTGGCCTTAAGGTCGGCGACCTCGGCCACGAGCAGCAGCATCTCGAGGAAGTTGTCGAGCCCCTGACGCTTCTTGGCGCTCACTTCGACGAAGACGTTCTCGCCGCCCCACTCCTCAGGCACGATCTCGAACTCGGTGAGCTGCTGCTTGACCTTGTCGGGGTTGGCATCGGGCTTGTCGATCTTGTTGACCGCGATGACGATCGGTACCTCGGCGGCCTTGGCGTGATCGATGGCCTCGATGGTCTGCGGCATGACGCCGTCGTCGGCGGCGACCACGATGGTCGCGATGTCGGTGATCTTGGCGCCGCGCGCCCGCATGGCGGTGAACGCCTCGTGGCCGGGGGTGTCGACGAACGTGATCTGCTTGCCGTCGTGCACGACCTGATAGGCGCCGATGTGCTGCGTGATGCCGCCGGCCTCGCCGGCCGCCACGTGAGTCTTGCGGATTCGGTCCAGCAGGCTCGTCTTGCCGTGGTCGACGTGGCCCAGCATGGCCGCGACGATCGGCCGCCTCTTGAGGTTCGCTCGCTCCCGCTGGTCGAACTCCTTCTGGATTTCTTCTTCCAGGGTCGCCTTTCGCTCGACGATCAGCTCCGTATCGAACTCCAGGGCCACCAGCTCGGCCACGTCGCTGCGGATGGACTGGTTGGCCGTGGCCATGACGCCCTGCTTCATCAACTTGGCGATGATGTCGGTGGCCTTGACCGCCAGGGCGGCCGACAGATCCTTCACCAGGATCGGTTCGCCCATGACGACTGATTTGGGTCGGACCGAGACGGCGCTCTCGCGGGAGCTCTTGGAGGCGATTCGCCGGGTCGGCCGGAGGCGCAGACCCTCCCCGCCGGCAGCAGTCAGACGCGCCTGCCGCTCCTCGATGTCCCGCTGCCGCCAGTTCTTGTGCAGCTTGGCCTTCTTGGCCTCTTCTTCCACCTCTTCCTTGCGGCGGCCGTGCGTGCGGTCCTTGGTGCTCCGGGATTTGACGCCCTTCTTGTCGGCGACCTCGGATCCGACCGCCGGTTTCGCCGGCCTCCCGGCGGCAGCGGCGTCCTTGCCCTTGTACATCAGGGGCTGGGTCACCGGGGCGTCGTAGCGAGGCTTGAACCTGGACCGCGGACGGTCCATGGGCTCCGGCGCCTCGACGCGAACGACCTGGGGTCCGCTGAGCTTGGCGGGCTTGGGCTTGTGCAGCATCGGCCCGGCCGGCAGGACCTCAATCGGGGGCTTGGGCTTTTCCACGGGCTTGGGCGGCTCCGGGGCCTTTACTTCCACCATCGGGGGCGCTTCTCGCGGCGCCTCGGCCGCGACGGCCGGGACCGGAGAAATCTCCGGGGCCGCCGGGGCAACCGGCTCGGGCTCAACCTCCGCCGCTTCGACGGGCTGCGGCGCGACGACCGGCGGCTCCTCCGCGATAACAGGCTCGGGCTCCTGCTCGACTATCGACTCAGTGGGAAACTCCTGCGGCTCGAGGACTGCTGTCTCGGCCTCCTCACCGTCCGATTCGAGCGTTCCCAGCGCACCTTCCATGTGCGCAGGCTTTCTCTTGACACGGACCTCTTCCAGGTCCACCTTATCGGCCGTCTCCACGGTGGTGACGTTCTCTCCCTCACTGAACCACTCTCGGATCGTCGCCGCCAGACCGGCGGAGATCGTGGCCATGTGGTTCCTGACGTCCAGGCCTTCATCCTGGCACTTCTTCACGATCGCCGAACTCTTGACACCGAGCTCGCGAGCCAAAATATACACTCTTGTAGTAGCCAAAAAGCCTCCACGTCTTACTCAAGATCATCGAGAGGCGTCGTCTCTAACGCCTTCGCCTGTTGAGCCATTTGTTTCTGCGCCTGCTTGTTGTCCGCTTCCGCGGTCAACGCCTTGGCCTCGCGGTCCGCCGCCTCGACCAGTTTCGCGGCGAGCTGGCGGTCCAGCTTCAGTTCCGCCACCAGCGGGTCGGCTCCCACATCATCGAGATCGAGCACCGAGATGATTCCCAGTGCGATGAGCTTGTCTACAATCACGTCGTCGGCCCCTTCGACCCCCTTGACGGTGCCGGCGAGCCGCTCGATCCCCTGGTTGTACTCGTCCGGGGTCAGGATGTCGATATCCCAGCCGGTCAGCCGGGCGGCCAGCCGGACATTCTGGCCGTGCTTGCCGATCGCTAAGCTCAGTTGATCCTCTTCCACGACGACCGTGGCCCGCCCCAGCTCGAAACACAAGGCGATCTCGCTGACTTTCGCCGGCATCAGGGCGTTGGCCACCAGGGTCTGCGAGGATTCATTCCAACGAACGATGTCGATCTTCTCGCCGCCAAGCTCGTCGACGATGTTCTTGATCCGGCTGCCCCGCACGCCGACGCAGGCCCCGACGGGGTCCACCTTGTCGTCGAACGACGTTACGGCGACCTTGCTTCGGTACCCCGCCTCGCGGGCCAAAGCACGAATTTCAATGATCCCCTCGGCGATCTCGGGCACCTCGGACTCGAACAGACGCCGGATGAAGTCCGGATGCGTTCGCGAGAGGATGATCTTGACCTGGCTGGCGGTCTCTTTCACGTCGAGAATCAGGCACCGGACCCG
>DIWP01000033.1 GCA_002423545.1 Thermoleophilia bacterium UBA6103 | reverse complement strand
GACGGCTGCCTGAGCCCGGCGGACAAGCCCCAGGGCGCGCAGGGCGGCCGGCGGGCGGGCGGATCGGTCGGCGGCGGGCCGGCGGGCCGCAGTCCCTCCACGGCCGAGGGCACGGCTTGACCGCCCTCACGCTGGCCGAGAAGATCCTGGCGGCCAAGGCCGGGCTCGATGCCGTGGAGCCCGGGCAGATCGTGGTCGCCGACGTCGATCTGGCGATCGCCCAGGATGGCACCGGCCCGCTGGCGATAGAACAAATCCGTGCTCTCGGCGGCGACCGGCTGCGCGTGCCGCGGGCGATCTTCTTCATCGACCACGCAGCTCCCAGCCCGCGGGCCGAGCTGAGCGATGCGCAGGCGACCATCCGCGAGTTCTGCCGCGAGTCCGGGGCCGAGCTCAGCGACGTGGAGATGGGCGTGTGTCACCAGCGTGTCGCCGAGGACCACGCCCGGCCCGGCGACCTGGTGATAGGCGCCGATTCGCACACCTGCACCGCCGGCGGTCTGGGCGCTTTCGGCACCGGCATGGGGTCCACCGATGTGGCCGTCGGCATGGCCACCGGCAAGACGTGGCTGCGGGTGCCCGAGACGCTGCGCATCGAGGTCGACGGCGAGCTGCCGCCGCTGGTGGGCGCCAAGGATCTGATGCTCACCGTCATCGGCACGCTGGGCGCCGACGGCGCCACCTACAAGGCGCTGGAGTTCGGCGGGGCCGGCGTCGAGTCGCTGCCCATGGCCGCTCGGCTGACGCTGGCCAACATGGCCGTCGAGGCCGGCGCCAAGGCCGGGCTGATCGGCGCCGACGAGGTGACCCGCAGCTATCTGGAGGAACGCGGCCGCGCCGCCGACTGGCGGCCGCTGGCCGCCGATCCCGGCGCGGCCTATGAAGCGACCCATCGCTTCGCGGCGCTCGGCCTGGTGCCGGTGGTCGCCGCCCCGCACACCGTCGACAACGTCCACCCGGCGGCCGAGCTGGCCGGCACGCGCGTCGATCAGGTGCTCATCGGCACCTGCACCAACGGCAGGCACGACGATCTGCGCGCGGCGGCCGAGGTGCTGCGCGGCCGGCGCCGCGCCGCACACACGCGCCTGATCGTCACACCGGCGTCCCGCGACGTCTATCGGGCCGCCGTCGCCGACGGTCTCATCGACGTGTTCCTGGACGCCGGCGGTCTGGTCACCAACCCGGGCTGCGGCGCCTGCGTCGGGGTGCACGAAGGCATCCTGGCCGCCGGTGAAGTCTGCGTGAGCACCGCCAACCGCAACTTCAAGGGGCGCATGGGGAACCCCGACGGCCACATCTACCTCGCGTCGCCGTACACGGCCGCCGCCGCGGCGATAGCCGGCGAGATCGTCGATCCGCGGACCCTGTGACGGAGATCGGCCACAGCACCGTCGTCGTCGGCACCGTCGGCGCCGGCACGGCCGGCGCACTCGCGCGGCCGGCGTCGCGTGCCGCGCGTTCCCGGGCCCTGCTCGCGGCGCGGCGGGCCCCGTCCCACAGAGAGAGGAGCACCCGATCATGACGAAGCAGTACAGCAGCCCGCCTGAGATGACCATCGACCCCTCGAAGCGGTACACGGCGACCATCAGCACCGATGCCGGCGACATCGTCATCGAGCTGTTCGCCGAGAAGGCGCCGGCGACCGTCAACAACTTCGTCTTCCTGGCCCGCGAGGGCTTCTACGACGGCACCACCTTCCACCGCGTCATCAAGGGCTTCATGGCGCAGGGCGGGGATCCCACCGGCAGCGGCCGCGGCGGCCCCGGCTACCGGTTCGCCGACGAGTTCGACCCCGAGCTGCGCCACGACGGACCCGGCGTGCTGTCCATGGCGAACGCCGGCCCCGACACGAACGGTTCACAGTTCTTCATCACGCACGCGGCCACGCCGCACCTCGACGACCGCCACGCGGTGTTCGGTCGCGTGGTGGAGGGCCTGGACACGGTGCTGGCGATCCCCGAGCGCGATCCGATGCGGGCCCGCGAACCGGGGCTGGAGCTCAAGAGCGTGGTGATCGTCGAGGAGGACGCGTGAGCGAGGCCGTGCTGCACGGCCGGGCCTGGGTGTTCGGCGACGACATCAGCACCGATCACATAGCTCCCGGCCGCCTCTTCCATCTGCGGACCGACCTGCCCGAGCTTGCCAAGCATGTGCTCGAGGACGCCGATCCGGGCTTCGCGGCCGCCGTGCAGCCGGGGGACTTCGTGGTCGGCGGCCGCAACTTCGGCCTCGGTTCAAGCCGCGAGCACGCGCCACGCATCATCAAGCTGGCCGGCGTCGGCGCCGTGCTGGCCCAGAGCTTCGCCCGCATCTTCTTCCGCAACGCCATCAACGTGGGCCTGCCGGCGCTGCAGTGCGACACGTCGCAGGTCGCGGCCGGCGACGAGCTGGAGGTCGACCTCCTGGCCGGCGAGGTGCGGGATCTCACCAGGGGGCTCGTCGTCCCGTTCACGCCGCTGCCGGAGGTGATGGTCACCATACTCGACGACGGCGGTCTCGTGGAGCACGTCAGGAAGCACGGCGGCTTCGCGCTGCCGCAGAGCCGGTAGCCGGGACGTCTCGCGGACGTCGCCCGGCGCCGGGCAAGGAGGAGCATGAGCCACAGAGTGACGCTGATCCCCGGCGACGGCACCGGTCCTGAGCTGGCCGCCGCCCTCGAGACCGTGATCGCCGCCACCGGGGTCGACATCGAGTGGGAGCGGCAGGATGCCGGCCTCGACGTGATGGAAGAGCACGGCACGCCGCTGCCCGACGGCGTGGTGGAGTCGGTCCGTCGCAACAAGGTGGCGATCAAGGGACCGATCACGACGCCGGTGGGCTCGGGGTTCCGCAGCGTCAACGTCGCTTTGCGCAAGGCCCTTGACCTGTATGCCTGTCTGCGGCCGGCACGCTCCATCGCCGGCGTGCGCAGCCGCTTCGATGACATCGACCTGGTGGTCGTGCGCGAGAACACCGAGGACCTCTACGCCGGCATCGAGCACATGGTCGGCGACGACGCCGCCGAGAGCATCAAGATCATCACGCGCCGGGGCAGCGAGCGGATCGTGCGCTTCGCCTTCGAGTACGCCCGGGCCCATGCTCGCCGCAAGGTCACGGCGGTCCACAAGGCCAACATCATGAAGTGTACCGACGGCCTCTTCCTGCGCGTCGCCCGCGAAGTCGCCGCCGGCTACCCCGACATCGAGTTCGAAGACCGCATCGTCGACAACATGTGCATGCAGCTGGTCCAGAAGCCGGAGCTCTACGACGTGCTCGTGCTGCCGAATCTCTACGGCGACATCGTCAGCGACCTCTGTGCCGGCCTGGTCGGCGGTCTCGGCGTGGCGCCGGGCGCCAATATCGGCGCCGAGGTGGCCGTCTTCGAGCCGGTGCACGGCAGCGCTCCCAAGTACACCGGCATGAACAAAGTGAACCCCACGGCCCTGCTGTTGAGCGGTGTGCTCATGCTCGACCATCTCGGCGAGGCCGAGGCGGCGCGGCGCATGTACGATGCCGTCGCGGCGGTGATCGGCGAAGGGAAGAACGTCACGTACGACCTCGGCGGCAGCGCCGGCACCAGCGACATGGCGGAGGCGATCGCGACGCGCCTGCGGGCGTAGCGGCGGCGCCTTCGAGAGCACGGCGAGGAAGGACGGCCATGGACACCGACGACAAGCAGATCAACATCCACGCCACGCCGGAGATGATGGCCGGCGTCTATGCCAACTTCGCCAACGTCAGCCACTCCGACTACGAGTTCGCCATCACCTTCGTGCGTCTGGAACACGAAGAGGCCGAGAGCGGCGAGATGAACGGCGTGGTCGTCGCCCGGGTCAACATGGCGCCGAAGTTCATGAAAGAGCTGCTCGAGGCGATGCAGGACAACCTGAGCAAGTGGCAGGCGGCCGAGAACATCAAGAACCTGCCCGAGACCACCGAGCGCCACCCGCCCCAAGTCGACGATACCTTCGGTGGAGTCGCCTGACGAGGTGCTGCGCGATGACGAAAGCGGTCTGATGCGGCGCCGATCCTGTCGTTTTCGGCACGCAGACGGCCGCTCTGTTGCCGAGTCCAACGCCGCTCACTAGAATGGCAAGGCCTGCCACAGGGTCTCGCACACCCCCCGGTGCATCCGGGCAGCGTCCGCTGCGGGGCCGACCTCTGCCGACCAAGGGGGTAACGTTGGACTTCTACCAAGGCAAGGTGCTGCGGCTCGACCTCACGAGCGGCACCAGCGCCGTCGAGCCGCTCAACATGGAGTGGGCACAGAAGTACATCGGCGGCAAGGGACTGCTGCTGCGGTACCTCTGGGAAGAGGTGCCGCCACAGGTCGATCCCTGGGCTCCCGAGAATCCCATCATCCTCATGACGGGGCCGTTCGCCGGGACCAACGTCACCACGTCGTCGCGCCTGGTAGTCGGCTGCAAGAGCCCGATCACCGGCATCTACACAGACAGCTATGTCGGCGGCAGCTTCGCCCCGGAGATCAAGTTCGCCGGCTACGACGCCGTCATCATCACCGGCCAGGCCCCCGAGCCGGTCGTGGTCACCATCAAGGACGATCTCGTCAGCTTCCTGCCGGTCGGCCCCTACAAGGGCATGGCGACCAGCAAGGTCGAGGCCGCCCTGCGGGCCGACTTCGACAAGAACGCCAAGGTCCTCTCCATCGGACCGGCCGGCGAGGCCGAGATCCCCTGGGCCTGCATCTCCACCGATCAATACCACAAGGCCGGCCGTGGCGGGCACGGCGCCCTCATGGGCCGCAAGGGTCTCAAGGCCATCGCCGTCCGTGGCACCGGCAGCGTCAAGGTCGGCGATGCCAGGGAGTTCCTCGCCGACCTCTACCGCATCCACAAGGACTACATCCTCACCGAGGACAACCTGTGGGCCAACGAGGAGGGCACGCCGGTCCTGACCCAGATCATGAGCGACGCCGGCGTCCTGCCGACGCGTAACTGGTCCACCGGGACCTTCGAGGACACCGAGAAGATCAACTCGGATGCCTTCCAGAAGATCAAGACCAAGAACCGAGCCTGTTATCAGTGTGCCATCGCCTGCCGGCAGTGGCACGAGGCCGGCGGCGTCGTCGGCGAGGGCCCCGAATACGAGACCATCGCCCTCTGCGGCTCCAACTGCGGCGTCTCGGACATCGAGGCGCTGATGAAGTTCAACCAGGAGTGCGACGAGCTGGGCATGGACACCATCTCCTGCGGCGCCGTCGTCGCCCTGGCGATGGACCTCACCGAACAGGGCGTCAAGGACTTCGGCCTGCGCTTCGGCGAGGCGGAGGGCTATCTCAAGGCGCCGCAGCTGATCGCCAGACGTGAGGGCATCGGCGCCGAGCTGGCTCTCGGCACGCGCGCGCTGGCGACCAAGTACGGCCACCCTGAGCTGAGCTTCGAGGTCAAGAACCTGGAGCTGCCGGGCTACGACCCGCGCGGTTCCTTCGGCATGAGCCTCTCGTACTCGACCTCAGACCGCGGCGGTTGCCATATGCGTTCGTATCCGATCGCCGACGAGGTCATGTCCGGCACTCTGCCGCCCGACACCATGGAGGGCAAGGCAAAGTACAACATCGATGGCCAGCACTACTCTTCGATGAAGTACACCGGCATCTGGTGCGACTTCTGGGCCATCGACCTCGATCAGATGAGCCAGCTGATGAAGCACGTCTGGCAGCGGGATGTCACCGAGGAGGAGTTGACCGCCGTCGGCGAGCGCGTCTGGAACCTCGGCCGTCTGTTCAATCTGCGCGAGGGCGTCGAGCCCGACGATCTGCCGATCAAGCTCTACGCCGCAGAACACGCGCACACCGAGGGCGCCTCGGCCGGCCGGGCGATCGGCGTGGAGGCGTTCAGGAAGGCGTCGCTGGAGTACTACACGCTCCGCGGCTGGGACGAGAACGGCGTACCCGGCGAAGAGAAGCTCGCCGAGCTCGGCGTCGACGTGCGCCTCTGAGGCGTGGCGACTTTCAGAAAGGAGAGAAGCGCATGCCTCATGTGATGATCGACTCCAGGAAGTGCACCGGCTGCCACATGTGCGAGCTGGCCTGCTCGGCGCTCCACGAAGGCGCCTACCGGCCCTCGGTGGCGCGCCTGTTCGCCGAGGTCAACCCCACCACCGCCGCCATCAAGGGACATACCTGCCTGCAGACCGCCTGTGCCAAGTGCCAGGAGGCCTGTCCCAACGACGCCATCGTGACCAGGGAGATCACGGTCACCGTCAAGGGCGACTTCGCGAGCAAGGAGAAGGTCGGCGAGACGGTCACCGGCTACGTGCTGGTCGTCGATGAAGAGAAGTGCACCAACTGCGGCGAGTGCTACGACGTCTGTCCCACCGGCGTCATCCACGAGCATCCCGATCGGGAGGTGGCCTTCAAGTGCGATCTCTGCGGCGGCGAGCCGCAGTGCATCGCCTTCTGCCAGAACCCGCACGTGCTGGCCGTGGACCTCAAGGTCGACAAGAAGGACAAGGAGCTGGCGCAGGCGTGACGAGCCCATCCGTCTGCCGGCCGGAGAGGAGCGGGCACATGTCGAAGGCCGCCATCAAGCTGCCGATAGGCCTGGTGGGTACCGAAGGTCCACCCGAGCTCGACTGCGAGGGTACGACGCTGCGCGAGGCGCTGGACGACTGTGTCGCCAGGGAGCCGCGTCTTAAGCCACGCATCTTCCGCGACGACGGCGGCGTCTGGGTCGGCATCTTCATCAACGGCCGCAACATGCGTCAGCTCGAGGGGATGGACACGCCGCTGGCCGACGGCGACGTCATCAAGCTTGTGCCGCCGATCTCCGGCGGCTGAGGTGATGGCGGCGGCGGCCGTCGAGGTGAGTGGGGGCGGCGGGGCCGGTGTCCGTGTGGATGCCGGCCCCGCCGTCATCGGGCACCCCGCCGCCGGCGCCGACCGTGGGTGGTCCGCGCGCCGTGATGCTCCTGTGGACCGGTGGCGCCGGTGAGCGCCGTCACCCGCCTCAGGCATCTCGCAGGCACCATCGTGCGTCGTGGGCCGCTGACGGACCGGCGCCGGCGGCGCGCCCGCGGTGACCGGATCGAGTCTGCGGGGGCGGCCGCAGACGTGAGCTTTGCCGCCGCCGTCGAGGGGCGGGCCAGCGTGCGGCGCTACCTGCCGGACGCCGTGCCGCGGGCTGACGTTCAGCGCATGGTGGCGCTGGCGACGCGGGCCGCCAGCGCCGGGAATGCTCAGAGCTGGCGCTTCGTGGCGGTCGAGGACGGTGCGACGCGACGGCGGATGAAGGCCGCTGTGGAGGAGAAGCTCGACGAGATCGGCGCCTGGCCGGAGGCCGCCGACCTGCAGGCTGAGGTGCGTGCCGTCCGCGGATACGCCACCTTCTTCGCCGAGGCCCCGCTGGTGATCGCCGTCTGTGCGTTGCCGTACGAGTCGCGCATCGATCGCCTGCTGACGGCGCGCGGGGTACCGCCGGATGAACGTGACAGGCTTCGTCAGCGTCCGGAGATCCAGAGCGTGGGGGCGGCCGTACAGCTGCTGATCACGGCCGCCCATGCTCTCGGCTACGGCGGCTGCTGGATGAGTGCTCCCGTCATCGCCTGCGAGGCGATCGAGTGCATCCTCGGCGTGGAGCCGCCGGCGAGGCTGGTCGCGCTGGTGCCGATCGGTCGTCCCGCGCAGTCGCCGCCGCCGCGCCGCCGCCTGTCGCTCGCCGAGGTGCTGCGCTTCCGCTGATCTGCAGGCACTCGACTCTGCCTGCCGGATGCCGCGAGTGTGCCGAGAGTCGACTGGATGATATTGATTATCAACCCAGAGTGCGCTCGGCTGCGTCCGGCGCGTCGGTGCAACGCCCGTGCTCGACCTGAGTGGCGGGGTGCGCTACAGTGCGCGCGGGGGGACACGATGATGGGGATGGTGCGTCTCTTTCATGGCGCACCATCGGCGTTCCAGGCAGGGTCCTGCGCCATCCCACCAGCGTTCGTCCGGCGTCGCGCTCGCCGTCCGTCCCACAGATCATGGCCAGCTGTTGAGCAGGTGGAGGTGCCATGCCGGCGCAGAGCGGACATCCGTCGATCGATCCATCCCGTACGCCCTCACGAGGGGCGACCTCGAGCCCGCCTCCGGCGCGGATCGCGGACATCTGTCACGCGGCCCTGGAGGGCCGCACCCCGACCGTCCCGGAGCTCGAAGACCTTCTGAGCATCGACTCGGCGGCCGCGGCGGAGCCGCTGTTCGCGGCCGCCCGCGAGCTGCGTCGCCGGCACTTCGGCGACATCGTCTTCCTCTACGGCTTCGTCTACTTCTCGACGTACTGCCGCAACCGCTGCACCTTCTGCCTGTATCGAAAGGGCAACGACGCAAGTCCCCGCTACCGCAAGTCGCTCCCCGAGGTGGTGGCGATCTGTCGTGATCTCGCCGAGTCTGGCGTGAACCTCCTCGACCTGACGATGGGCGAGGACCCGCTGACGCATGATTCCGGCGACTACACGCCGCTCTACGAGATGATCGCCGCCGTGCGGCAGGAGACCGGTCTGCCGATCATGATCTCGCCCGGCGTGGTACCGGCCGCGACGCTGAGCGCCATGTGCGCCGCCGGGGCCGACTTCTACGCCTGCTATCAGGAGACACACACCCGCGAGCTGTATGAGAAGCTGCGCGTCGGCCAGGACTACGGCGAGCGCGCTGCGGCGCGCAGCGACGCGCGACGTGCCGGCATGCTGGTGGAAGACGGCATGCTCACCGGCATCGGCGACACCGTCGCCGACAGGGCTCGGGCCATCGACGAGATGCGGACCGACGGCAACGATCAGGTCCGCATCATGACGTTCGTGCCGCAGGAGGGCACGCCGCTGGCCTCCCGTGGCATGCCGAGCTGCTTCGACGAGCTGCTGGCGATCGCCGCCATGCGGCTGGCGATGCCCGACCGGCTCTCGCCGGCGTCGCTCGACGTGGAAGGGTTCGCCGGCCTGCGGCCGCGCCTCGACGCCGGCGCGAACGTGGTCACTTCGATCGTGCCGCCGCAGACCGGGCTGTGCGGCGTCTCCAACTCTGAGCTCGATGTGGACGAGGGCCTGCGCACCGCGACCGCTGTGCGGGAGGCGCTCGGACCGCTCGGCCTGCGTCAGGCGAGCGACGGGGAGCTCCGTTCATGGATGACGGCGGCGCGCGAGCGCCGCACGGGGCGGGTCGCATGAGGCTCGGCATCGTCGGCGGCAAGTTGCAGGGCACCGAGGCCGCCTACCTGGCCCGCAAGGCCGGCTACGAGGTCGTCCTCGTCGACCGCTGCCCGGACGTTCCGGCGGCGGGGCTGGCGGACGAAGTCCACGAGCTCGACGTCACGGTCGACGAGGCGCGCGCCCGGCACGTCTTCATCTCCTGCGACGCCGTGCTGCCGACCTGCGAGGACGACGAGACCCTCGAGTGGCTGGACGAGCACGTACCGGCCCTCGACGTCCCGCTCCTGTTCGACCTCGATTCCTACGCCGTCACGTCCTCGAAGCTGCGCTCCAACGAGCTCTTCGACCGGCTCGGCGTGCCCCGTCCCAGCCCCTGGCCGGCCTGCGGGTTCCCGCTCATCGTCAAGCCCAGCAGCTCGAGCGGCAGCGAGGGCGTGCGTCTGGTCGACGACGAGGCGGAGCTGGAAGCCGCGCGGGCGGCGCTCGAGACCGACGGGCACGAGGTGGTGGTCGAGGAGTACGCGCCGGGGCCGTCGCTGTCGCTGGAGGTGATCGGCTGGGACGGCGAGGTGGCCGTCTTCCAGCCGACGCTGCTGGAGTTCGACCGCTACTACGACTGCAAGCGGGTGGTGGCGCCGATCGACGAGGTGTGTCGCGACGATCGGGGCGCCCTGCCGGGCATCATCGCGGCATTCGATGAGATCGGACGCACGCTGGCCGCCGGCCTCGACCTGCGCGGCATCATGGACATCGAGGTGATGCTGCACGGCGGCGATCTCAAGGTCCTGGAGATCGACGCCCGGCTGCCGAGCCAGACGCCGACGGCGGTGCTGCACTCGTGTGGCGTCAACCTTCTCGAGGTCCTGGTGGTGACGGCCCTGGACGGCCGGCTGCCGGCCTTTGACCGGACGCCGCAGAAGGCCTGCTGCTACCAGCACGTGCGGGTCGCCGAAGGGGTCGCCGAGGTGCTCGGTGAGCACATGATGGGCGGTGCCCGTCCGCTGCGACTCGTCGAGGGCCTTCACGGTGCCGACGAAGCGATCGTCGACCGGCCGCAGGACCGCGGGCGCGGCGCCGCCGGGCCCGCCGACGAATGGGTCGCCACGCTCATCACGAGCGGGTCGACGCCCGAGGCCGCTCGCCTGCGGGCGGTGGAGGCGGTCATGGGTATCGCCGCCGCCGACAAGCTCACGGTGCGTCCGGAGAGCAGCGCCATGCCGGGAGACGAGTGCCGATGACCAGGCTGATCGAGAACGACGTCCGCGATCTGACGGCGCAGCTCGCCGATTTCGAGGCCCGTCTGCGTGAGGTCGCCGGTATCGGGCTGGCCGACGCCGGCCGACGCGCCTGGGGCGAGGCCGGCGACCGGCCCCGTCTGCACGGTGTCCGCATGGCGGCCGTGCCGGTCTCGCAGGGCGAGGGTTTCATCCCCGGCTTCTGCGAGTGCGTGGCGGCCATCCTCGGATTCCTCGGTGCCGATGCGTTCGTCACCGGGCTGCCCGATGTCCGCGGACTCCAGGAGGCGGCCGAGTCCGCCGCCGAGCTCGTGTTCGTTGCCGACGACTCCCGCTTCATCGCCCTCAACCTGCGGTCCGGCGCCTGCGCCGACGACGATCCGTGCACGGCGCGCGCGTACGTGGCGGCGCTCGAGTCGGCTGCCGGCGGGCTGGCCGGGCGCGCCGTGGCCGTCCTCGGCCACGGGCCGGTCGGCCGGCACGCGACGGCGCGCCTGCTGGAGCGTCGCGCGGACGTGAGCGTCGTCGAGCCCGATGAGGCGCGCGCCGCGCAAGCTGTCGCGCAAGGAGCGCGCGTGCTGCCCCTCGCCGAGGCTCTGGCGGCCGCTGACCTGCTGTTCGACGCCACGCCGGCGGCCGACGTGGTCGGCGTCGACTGGGTGCGGCCGGGCAGCGTCGCCGCCGTCCCCGGCATGCCGTCGGCGTTCACGGCAGCGGCTCAGCAGGCGCTGGGAGGGCGCCACATCCACGAGCCGCTCGCCCTGGGCGTGGCGGCGATGGCGGTCGACGCGCTGCGACGCTGACCCGTCCCATGTCGGGACGCATGCGCGACGGTTCCACGCTTGACGTCGCTGCCGGCAGTCCGCGGCGCCCGGTCGGCGCCGGGGGCTGCCACGCGGTATCATGGACCCTGCGCGGGGGGTCGATCGGAAGGATCAACGCGGACTCTAAATCCACGTAGACGGGTGTAACTCCCGTACTCCCCGCCATTCTTCTCTCCCGCATGCCCGTCTTGACTGCTGTACGGGATCGTCCGTGCACCGTGTGCGGGGGCTTGGGATGCGCCGGCGGCGCCCTCGAAGGATGCGGCCGGCGGCTAGCACGACCGTGTCCTGCGTGGGCGATGGCCGACGATCGGCGGGCCGACGAGTGGCCACTGCGGATGGTCGCCGACGGATCGATGCAGTCGCAGAGCTGCGCCGGCGGCCGCCGGCGGGCGGCGCGCCGTCACCGGGGCGAGCGTCAGGCGACGAGCACCAGGGTGAGGATGAAGGCGGCGGCCGCGACGGCTGCCATGGCGACCCCGGCCAGGAACAGCAGGGCGCCGAAGGCGAGCGGCGCTCCGCTCCGCAGGCCGCTCGCCAGGGATGTCCGGGTCATGATGCCCCTTGTCGTACGGATGGACTCCCAAGGCGTGATTTCGCCGCCTTCCACGGTAGTCCTCCCGCATGAGCCGCCGGGGCGTTCCACCGGCCGTGCTAGACTCGGACCTCCGTGAACGTCAGGAGCGCCCGGTGCCGACCGACCCATCGAAGACCCGCTACTATCGCAAGCAGATCCCGCTCTTCAGATTGCTGGAGAAGATGAAGCTGTGGCCGTCGCGTCGCGGCGTGCTGCACGGCATCAAGGAGCTGGAGGTCCGCGGGTCGTACGCGCACATCACCACGCACTGCAACATGCACATGGTCGTGCACGACTCCAAGCACAGCCGCGCCGCCCGCTGGCTGCGCAACAAGTGGTTCATCTCGGCCTGCCCGGCCTGCCGCATTCCCGACTGGAAGCTCGAGAAGTACAGCGCGACCCACTTCAAGCGCAAGTACGGCTCGCACTTGCGCCAGTAGCCGGTGTCTAGAGCAGCCGCCAGGCCTCCGGCTTGAGTCGCGCCTGCTCGGGCGCGTCGAGCGCCCGGTCGAGCGTCGCCAGCATCCTCCCCTTGTCCTCCGGCAGGTGCCCGCCGACCGGCAGGTAGTTGGAGGCGTGGTTGGAGCGGAAGAGGCAGTCGCTCACATCGGTGGCGGCGATGATCTCCCGCAACTCGTACAGCATGCCGATGGCGTCGGGGCTGCGGAACTCGCCGGAGCGGACGCGGCCCTCCATGGCCGTCCCCGGCTCGATCATGAGGCTGAGCACGCCGATGTACTGTGGGTCGATGGCGCTCAGCGCCCGTCCGGTGGCCTCGGCGTGGATGAGCGATCGCTCGACGCCGGCCAGTCCCAGGATGGCCGTCACGGACAGCCTGATGCCGGCCTCGGAGGCGCGCCGACAGCCCTCGATCTGCTCGGCGACGGTCATCCCTTTGTGGATGTCCGCCAGTGTCTGGTCGTCGCCGGACTCGAGGCCCAGGTAGATGAGCTCGAGTCCGGCATCGCGGATCCGGCGCAGCTCGTCGACGCTCTTGGCGAGCAGGTTCTTTGCGTTCGCGTAGGAGCTCACGCGCTCCAGGTGCGGTAGCTCGCGGCGGAGCAGAGCGAGGATGTCCAGAAGCCGGCGCGTCGAAAGAGCCATGGCATCGCCGTCGGCGAGGAACACGCGCCGGGTGCGCCGCCTGACGGCCGCCGGCAGCCCGACGATATCCTCCTCGACCTCCTGCGACGGGCGTACGGCGAACGGCTTATCGAGGTACGTGCCACAGAAGTCGCACGTGTTGTTGGAGCAGCCGTACGTGACCTGCAGGATCAGGCTCGAGGCCTCGCTGGGCGGTCTGATCACCGCTCCGTGGTAGCGCATACCCTCTCCCCAGCCACGCATCCCCGGCAGGCTCCGTCAGCTCGCACCGTTCGTACGGGCGACGTCCAGCAAGATGCTGCGGAACAACTCCAGGCAGTCAGTGGCGTCGTATCCCGGCTCGAAGATGGTCGCCTGCACCGCCAGGCCGTCGACGACCGCCGCCATGAGCACGCCAAGACCACGCCGCTTGGCCTCGGGGATGTCGTCGCGCACGTGGAGGCCAAGCCATTCGAGGTTCCACTCGAACCACCGCCGGTAGTAGTCGACGAAGCGCTGCCGGAACTCGTCGTCTTTGCACGCGTGTGGCAGGATCTCGAAGAACCCGCCGAACGTCTCGGTGTGACCGGCCACATGCCGCGCGTTGCGGATGAACGCGTCGACGCGTTCTTCGAGCGTGGCGTCGGGTGTGACCTGTGCGGCCGAGTCGGCGCACTCGTCGAGCACGATCTCCTTGATGACCGCCTCGATGAGGCCGCGCTTGCCGCCAAAGTAGTACCGGGTCGAGGACTTGTTGACCCCCGCCTCCGCAGAGACGGCTTCCAGCGTGAGTCCCGGGAACCCGTCGCGTACCAGGATCGTCTTGGCCGCCGCGACCATGCGCCGTGCGGTCGGGTGCTCGGCGAGATCTGAAGCCAGCCGTTCGTTGACGACCTCGCCGGAGCTTCCGGTCACCGTACCGGCGTCCTCCAGAGCTTCGCGTGTCATCGCCGTGTCGCTCTCCCGTTCGCCATGGGCGTGATGATACCCGCTCACGGACCGTCGCCGGCGGCGCGGACCGTCGCCGGCGACGGTCCGTCGTCCCTTCGCGCGGCCGTCGTCCCTCCGCACGGCCTGCGAGTAAGCGGCCTTCCCAAATCTCCGCACGTGTTGTAGAATACCACTCATCCAACCGGTTGGTGAAGTGGCGCGGCTCTGGGCCGACGCCGTTGCGGGAGGGGGGATGCACGTGTACTCTGTGATCACCGTCGATGTGGAGAAGTGCACCGGTTGCCGGACCTGCGAGATCGTCTGCTCGCTGAAGAACTACGGCGAGTGCAACCCATCCCGGGCCCGGATCAGCATCGTCAGAGACGAGCGCGACGGCCTCATCTCCACCATCCCTGTCGTCTGCCAGCAGTGCGCCGAGCCGTTGTGCCTGGAGCTCTGTCCGGCGCAGGCGATCTCGCGCGATCCGCAGACGAATGCCGTCGTGGTCGACGAGGAGAAGTGCATCGGCTGTCGCACCTGCGTCCAGGTGTGCCCATACGGGGCGCCGTTCGTCGATCCGCAGACCGGGACGAGCCAGAAGTGCGACCTCTGCGGTGGCGACCCCACGTGCGTCAAGTGGTGCCCCAACGACGCCCTGCACTTCGTGCCGGCCGATGAAGAAGGGCTGCGGCGGCGGCGTACCGGGGCGACGAAGTATCTGGAGCTGCTGCAGACGCAGGGCGAGCAGCGCTGACCGCGGGTGATGGGGAGCCTCACATGACGTACCTGTATGGCGGCACGATCCTCTGGGTCGACCTCACCACCGGCACCACGAGTATCCGGTCGACCCTCGACTATGCAGAGAAGTACATCGGCGGCCGCGGCATCAACGCGCGCCTAATGTACGACGCCATCGGGCCCGACACCGATCCGCTGGGTCCCGACAACGTCATCGTCTTCGGCACCGGTCCGCTCTCCGGCACCGCCTTTCCGGGCTGCAGCCGCGCCGACGTCATGAGCAAGAGCCCGGTCACCGGCCTGCTCGGCGACGCCAACATCGGCGGCGACTGGGCCGCCGAGCTGAAATACGCGGGCTATGACCACGTGGTGCTCACCGGAAGGGCCGAACATCCGGTCTATCTGCGCATCCGTAACGACCTCGTCGAGCTGCGCGACGCCGGCGAGCTCTGGGGGCAGACCACCTACGAGACCAGGCGCCTCATCCAGGATGAGCTCGACGACCCCGAGGCCAAGGTCCTCTCCATCGGCCCCGCCGGGGAGAACCTGGTCTCGTTCGCCACCATCCACGGGAGCGTCGGCAACGCCGCCGCGCGCACCGGCATGGGCGCCGTGCTGGGATCCAAGAACGTCAAGGCGCTGGTGGTACGCGGCACGAAGGGCATCCCGGTCGCCGACCCGGAGGCGTTTCTGGAGGCCTGCAAGGCGGCGCACGACCAGGTCAAAGGCGCCGACTACTACGAAGAGGTGCACACTATCGGCGTGACCAACGCCGAGTACGCATACGTCCTCTCGGGCATCGAGGCCGGCGGCGACGGTCACGAAGGCCTCGACTTCGATCCCGAGGGCAGGACCGACTACAACGCCTTCTGGAACAAGCACGGCTACAAGCGCACCGGCTGCATGGGCTGTCCGGTCCACTGCATGGAGAACTACTCCGTCCCCGGCGTCGGGGCCACCGTCATCTCATGCGAGCTCTACACGCAGCTGACCTGGGAGGTCCAGAACGCCGACATGCTGCTCTGGTACGCGCTCATCCGCCAGTGTCAGGAGATGGGTATCGACAACACGTCGATGGCGCTCACCATCCAGTGGCTCATGGAGCTGCATGCGCTGGGGATCATCGACGCGAGCCTCACCGACGGCATCGCGATGGAGTGGGGCAGCAAGGAGGCGATCACGGCGATCATGGACCGCACGATCGCCAACGAGGGGTTCGGCGCCGTGCTGGCCGGCGGCATGAAAGCCACCGCCGAGTACTTCGACGCCCACGTCCCCGAGGAGCGGCGCGGCGGCAGAAGCACCTACTGGTACGCGATGCAGGTGAACAACAACCCCATGTACGGCATCAACCCGCGCCTCACATCGATGTCGCTGTCGTACGCGATCGGCCGTCGCTCCGACTGCATCCAGGACCTCGACATGCACCAGTTCGACTCGGTCACGGCGCCGGTCTACCCCGGCTGGTCGGAGGAGGACCGCGCCCATGCCGTGGAGCACGAGCGCGAGCTGGCCTACGAGCTCACCGGCAAGGAACGGGCCGGCGATCCCGACACCACCGAGGGCAAGGCCGACATCGTGCACGACATGGGCATCCAGACCGGCATCGCCGACATGGCCGGGTCGTGCAAGTGGCACACCAAGTGGCTGTTCCTCTATCTGATGCCCGAGCACTACGCCGCTGCCCTGAGCGCCGGACTGGGGCGTACGGTGACGCCGGAAGACGTCGAGCGGGCGTCGCTGCGGGTGCGCAACGTCGAGCGTGCCATCGAGGTGAAGATGGGGCGCCGTCGGGAGAACGACACGATCCCCGAGAAGGAGTTCTCCAAGCCGGTGTCGCGTGGTCACATGAAGGGCAAGCACGGCGTCTCACGCGAAGACCTCGAGCGCATGAAAGACGAGTACTACACGCTGCGCGGCTGGGACCTGCGGACCGGCGTGCCGCGGCATCAGACGCTCGTCGACTGCGGCCTCAAGGACATCGCCGACGACCTGGCCGAGCTGGGACTGGGGCTGGAGCCGTTCGAGCTGGACGCTGGTGGTGCCGACCTCGGCGCCGGGGAGAAGGAGACGGCGCCATCTGCTCGGCAGGGGCGGCGGCCGGGCACATGAACGGGCGTGATCGATGCCGCGAGCGTGGCCCGGCATGAACGTCTGTGCCGCGAGCGTGGTCGAGCGTGAGCGGTCGATGCAGGCCGGGGTCGTGAGCGGCCCGGCGCCGACCGGCGCCGGCGAAGGGCCGGGGTCGGGGACCTGCGCGCCGGCTCTCGCCGGTTGCCTGGTGATCCCGCCCGAGCTTGTCGCGGGTGTCCGCGCGGAGCGCAAGGAGCCGACTCCGCAGCGCGAGTGGGGCCCGATCATCGCCGCCTACCTGTACCTCGGCGGCCTGGGCGCCGGCGCGTTCCTCTTCGCGGTCGCCCTCGACTGGTCCGGTCTCGGCCTCGGAGTATCGCCGGCCGGCGGCGCAGGGCCGGCCGTCGACTGGGCCGCCCTCTGGATGCTGTGGGGCCCGCTCGTCGTCGCCGCGGGCGCCGCGCTGCTGGTCCTCCACCTCGGCCGCAACTGGCTGCTGTTCTTCACGGCCTGTCTGAACCCGCGGACGTCGTGGCTGGCGCGCGGGTTCCTGATCCTGGCCGCCTTCATCGTCGTCGGCAGCGCCTGTCTGGCGCTGGCCGTCTTCGCGCCTCGCTGGGTCGCCGGCGGTCCGGTCACGTGGCGCGTTCTGCAGGCGCTCGCTGCGGTATTGGCGTTTGCCACGGCCGCCTACACCGGCCTTCTCCTGCGCTCGATGAAGTACATCCCGGCCTGGCGCACGCTGGTGCTGCCGCTGCTCTTCGTCGTCTCGGCGCTGTCGTGCGGCGCCATGGCGCTGGCCCTCGGCCTCCTGGTACACGGGTACGCGGCCGGCGTCGCCGATCTCAACGCGGACATCGCGCAGGCGTTGAGCGGCGCCGAACGTGTGCTGCTCGTCCTTGAGATCCTCGTCCTGGCCGCCTATCTGTGGAGCCTTGGACGGGGCAGGCCGGAGGCGGCACGCGCGCGGGAGCTTCTCCTGCGCGGCGAGCGCCGCCTGCCGTTCTGGAGCGTCGTAGTGGGACTGGGCCTCGTCCTTCCTCTGATCCTCGAGATCGTCGCCGTCTTCGCTTCCGGTCGCTGGTGGATCCCGGCAGCCGCCGCCGTGGGTGTGCTGCTGGGCGGATTCGCCCTGCGCCAGCTCGTCCTGGCGGTCGGCGTCAAGGAGCAGGCGCCGCTGCTCAGGGTGAGCGCCTGGCGCGGCGGGGCGGCGCTCGCCGGGGGCGCTCCGTGACCGTGTCCACTGATCGCTGCGGTGGTCCCGCTCTCGCCCCGGGTGGCCGGATGGTCCTGCTGCTCGACGAGGAGGCGTGCACCGGCTGCATGCTGTGCGTGCTCGGCTGCGCGATCGCCCGGACGGGGGAGGCCGACGCGGGGCGCTCACGGATCAGGGTGTACGCCGGCGGCGAGGAGGGTCGGTTCGTGCCCCTGACGTGTCAGCAGTGTGAGGAAGCATTCTGCGCGGAGGCGTGCCCGACGAAGGCGTGCCACCGTGAGGACGAGACGGGCATCGTGGTCATCGACGAGGAGCGTTGCATAGGCTGCCGGACGTGCATCGTCGCGTGCCCGTTCGGGGCACCGTCGTTCGATGAGGTGGCGGGGGTCACCGTCAAGTGCGACTGCTGCGACGGCGACCCCCAGTGCGTCAAGCTCTGCGAGCCCGGTGCCATCAGCTTCGTGGCGGTGGACGAGAGCAGCCTGCGCAAGCGTCGGGACGTGGCGCTGCGGCGTCTGCAGCCTGCTGCGCGCACCCGGGCGGAGCGCATACGGGCACAGGAGGCGAGATGCCGGGCGTGACGGTCCGTCTCTTCGCCGATCTGCGGACCGTCTTCGGTGTGCGTATGGTCGACGTGCCGCTGGAGCGGGCTCCGGACATCGCATGCCTTCTCGGTCTGGTCTGTGATACCCCCCGGCGGTGGCAGGCCGTGTTCGCCGAGCCCGGAGTCCCGCGTCGGGAGATCGCCGTCCTGGTCAACGGCCGCAACATCAGGTTCCTGGATCGCCTGGAGACGAAGCTGTGCGAGGGAGACGAGGTCGCCATCTTCCCGCCCGTCTACGGCGGCTGATCGCCGTACCACGGGCCGGGAAGTCATCTGGAGCGAGTAAGGCAGCGAGCGAGGAGGACGCCCTGTGAACAAGGTGCTCGCCATCGACATCGGCAAGTGCACCGGATGCCACGTCTGCGAGCTCATGTGCTCGTTCCGGCATCACGGTGAGTTCAACCCGCGCCGGGCGCGGATCCACACGACGGTGTTCCTGCATGACGAGATCGCCGTCCCGGTCGTCTGCTCCCAGTGCGAGGACGCGTGGTGCGAGCGGATCTGCCCGTCCGGCGCCATCAGCACCGTCGTGATGCCGGAGACCGGCGCCCGCGTGGTGCAGGTCGACGAGGACCTGTGCGTCGGCTGCAAGATGTGCGTGCTGGCCTGCCCGTTCGGCAACATCCAGGTCGGCGCCGCGGGCTGCGCCGAGAAGTGCGACCTCTGTGGCGGCGACCCGGTGTGCGTGCAGTTCTGCCCCCGTGGGGCGCTGCGCTTCGTCGAGGCGGAGGACAGAGAGGTCGAGAAGCGGCAGAAGCTGGCCCAGGCGCTGGCCGGGTCGTATCGGGAGAGTGAGTGACCATGGACGGCTGGATGGGCAAGGTACTGCGTCTCGACCTGACCGCGTCGGCGGCGTCTGTCGAGGACCTCGACCGTGAGATCGCGGAACAGTACATCGGCGGCATCGGGCTCGGCACCAGGTATCTCTACGATGAGGTCGACCCTGCCGTCGACGCGCTCGACGCCGCCAACAAGCTGGTGCTGGCGACCGGACCGCTGACCGGCACCGGGGCGCCGGGCGCCAACCGCTACATGTTGCTGACGAAGTCGCCGCTCACCGGCGGCATCGCCAACTCCAGCGCCGCCGGCGACTTCGCCTGCGCGATCAAGTACGCCGGCTTCGACGTCATCATCGTCGAGGGCGCCGCCGAGCGGCCGGTGTTCGTCTTCATTGACGACGGGCGTGTCAGCTTCCACGACGCGAGCGAGCTCTGGGGCCTGGACACCGAGCAGACGGAACAGGCGGTCATCGCGGCGACGGCGCCCGACGCCAAGGTGAACTGCATCGGTCCCGCCGGCGAGAAGCTCGTGCGCTATGCCTGCGTGATGAACGACATGGGGCGCGCCGCCGGCCGCTCCGGGGTCGGCGCGGTGATGGGCTCCAAGCGCCTCAAGGCGATCGCCGTGCGTGGGACCGGCGGGGTCACGATCGCCGACGGCGAGCGCTTCATGGACGCCGTGCGGCGCTGTTACGAGGCGCTCACCGACCCGTACGTAGAGCACTTCCACAAGCACGGCACGCCGGGCGTCCTGGAGCTGGTCAACACCTACGGGGCGCTGCCGACCAAGAACTTCCAGTACGGCACCAACCCGCAGCACGAGGATATCTCCGGCGAGCGCCTGGCCGAGACGCTCTCGGTGCGCACCCGCATGGGGATGGCCTGCCCGGCTTGCCCGGTAGCCTGCGGGCGGGTCTCGCGAGTGGGGGCGGGAGAGACCGCCACCTATGGCGTCGGCCCCGAATACGAGACCATCGGCATGTTCGGCTCCAGCTGCTACACCAACGATCTGGAGGCCGTCACCAGGGCCAACTTCATCTGCAACCAGGCCGGCATGGACACCATCACCACCGGCGGGTCGATCGCCTGCGCCATGGAGATGTACGAACGCGGCCTGATCCCCGAGGCCGACATCGGCTTCCCGTTGCCGTTCGGTGACGGCGAGGCGCTGGTGAGGCTCACGGACATGATCGCCCGCCGCGAGGGCTTCGGCGACCTGCTGGCCGAGGGCGGCTACCGCATGGCCGAGCACTACGGCCACCCCGAGTACTCCATGGGCGTCAAGAAGCAGGAGTTCGCGAGCTACGAATGCCGCGCCATCCAGAGCATGGCCCTGGCCTATGCGACCGAGCCGCGTGGCGCCTGCCACATCCGCGGCGAGGCACAGGACTACGCCATCTACTCCGTGCTGCACTGGCACATCACCAAAGACCGCGGCATCGAGGAGCCGCTCGACCCCCTGACCCTCGACGAGCAGCCCGAGATGGTCATGGAGCTGCAGGACTGGTTCCGCATCATCGACTCCGGCGGCCTGTGCAACTTCATGTTCTACCTGGGCATGGACGAGGACCAGCTGCGCGACCTCATCGAGTCGGCCACCGGCATCGACATGGGCGGCTACCCGGGCCTCATGCGCACCGGGGCACGCATCTTCAACCTCGAGGTGCTGTTCAACCGGCGCGCCGGCATCACCGCTGCCGCCGACACGCTGCCGCCGCGCATGCTCCAGGAGCCGCTGCCCGACGGGCCGGCCAAGGGGTACGTGGCCGAGCTCGGTCGCATGCTGCCGCCCTACTACACGGCACGGGGCTGGGACGAGCACGGCGACCTGACGCCGCAGAAGGCCGCCGAGCTGGGGCTGCAGCTCGCGGCGGGGACCTGAGCGACGAACACCATGAAGGTGACATCAGATCGAGCGCAGGACTGAGCCGATGACCGGTCGGCGCAGACGGCTCGTGATCCTCGGCAACAGCGCTGCCGCGCTGAGCGCGATCCGGGCGATCCGCTCGCGCGGCGGCGACGAGCAGGTGACGGTCGTGTCGCGGGAGGAGTGTCACGCGTACTCTCCCGTGTTGACGACCTACTACCTGCGCGGCGTGGTGCCGGAGCGGCGCCTCTTCCTCTGCGACGCCGGCTCCTACCGCGACTTGGCCGTCGAATGTCGCTTCGGCCGCACGGCGGTCGAGCTTGACGCCGCCCGGCAACGCCTGCTGCTCGACGACGGCACCCGGCTCGACTACGACGCGCTGCTCATCGCCACCGGCGCCGCTCCCACGCGGCTCGGCGGGCTCGACGACGAGGTCGCCGGCGGGCTCTGCTACCTGCGTACCATCGAAGATGCGCGCCGCATCCGGCGGCTGGCCCAGCGGGCGCGTCATGTCGCGGTGCTGGGAGCCGGCCTGGTGAGCCTGCAGACCGCCGCCGCCATCGCGCGCCCTGGCGTGCACGTGACCTGCGTCGTCGGGTCGCGGCAGGTTCTCTCGCAGAACCTCGATGCCGAGTGCGCGGCGATCGTGCGGGACCACGTCGTCCGCGAGGGCGGCATCGAGTTCCTGTTCGGCCGCAGCGTGGCGATGATCGACCACGAGGCCGAGGGATACCGGGTCGAGCTCGCCGGCGGCGAGGAGCTGAGCGCGGACATGGTGGTGGTCGGCAAGGGCGTCACGCCGAACATGGCGTTCGTCGACCCCGGCCAGATCGCCGTCGAGCGCGGCGTGCTGGTCGACGATCGTCTGCGCACCGCCGTGCCGGACGTCTACGCGGCCGGCGATGTCGCACAGGGCCGCAACCGCATCAGCGGCGCCGTCGAGGTGGTGGCCAACTGGATCGACGCCTGTGAGCAGGGCCGCGTCGCCGGCCTGAACATGGCCGGCGCCGACGTCACCTTTCCCGGCTCGGTCCCCGAGAACGTCACGACTCTCTTCGGCTTGCCGGTGGCCTCGATCGGGTCGGTCGGTGCAGGCGACGCCGGCGCCGGCCTCACCTCCGTCACCGGGTCGTGCCCGGAGCGGACGACGTATCGCAGGCTCTTCCTGAAGCGCGGTGTGCCGGTGGGCGCGATCCTGGTCGG
Source organism: Thermoleophilia bacterium UBA6103 (assembly GCA_002423545.1). Taxonomy (GTDB): domain Bacteria; phylum Actinomycetota; class Thermoleophilia; order UBA2241; family UBA2241; genus UBA6103. Next base: position 2,703 of record DIWP01000033.1, on the reverse strand, counting down.
CGACGTCGGCGATGCCGGCGTCGTCCGCGCCGCCATCGTGCGGGCCGAAGCGGGGGCCGTGCCCGTCGACAGGATCGTACGGGGTCCGATCGAGGCCGGCGCCGTCCTTCGCAGCTGCGTCTCCACGTCGGCGTCCACGGCCGTGACTTGAAGGGGCGTGCCCCCTTGGATAGGGTACTGTCCGGTCGGCCGCGTCCGGGGGGAGGCGGCTGATCGGTCGCTCAGGGGGCCTGTGCGCCGCCGCACCGCCGTGCGCTGCGGCCCACGCTCCCGCCGGCGCTCGCTCGGCTCTCTCCCTCGGGTCCGGCCACGTGTTGTATGCACGGTCGCGCGGGTGCTTCAGGGCGCCCACACGGCTTCTTGCGTTGCGGCAGCGCGCCACCGTGGCAGGCGGAGAAGAGGGAGATCATGGAGGAGCAGCTGCAGGGCCTGCTCGACCGCATCCGCAGGGATGGCGTCGAGAAAGCCGAGGCCGACGCGGAGCAGATCCTGACCGACGCCCGCGCCGAGGCGGCACGCATCGTCGAAGAGGCACGCCGCGAGGCGGCCGAGCTCGTCGCCAGGGCCGAACGTGACGCCGAGGTCTTCATGGAGCGGGCGACCACGACCCTCGAGCAGAGCGGCCGCGACTTCCTCCTCCAGCTGCGCTCGGCCATCGAGGACGTCCTGCGCGAGAGCGCCCGGGAGTCGATAGGAGAGGCGCTCACCCCCGACACCATGGGCGGCATGCTCGAGCGCATGGCCGCGGCCTACGCCAAGAAAGACTTCAACGAATCGCGCGTCGAGGTCCTCCTCAGCGAGGAGGACCGCGAGGCCTTCGTCGAGACGGTCTTCGACCGCTACCGGGACCTGCTCGGCGAGGGACTGGACGTCCGCGTCGACGAGCGGCTCCAGAAGGGTTTCAAGGTGCGCTTCCTCGACTATCGGCTCTACCACGACTTCACGCTCGAGGCGATCGCCGAGGCGCTCTCCGGACTCCTCAAGCCGCCGCTCGACAGCATCGTGGCACGGGCGGCCGAGGATGATGCCGCCGTCGATGGCGGCTCCGGCGCCGGCTCCGGCGACGGGTCCTGAGAGGCGCCGGCGGTGCCCAGGCAATACCCCTACGTTGTCGCGAGCCTGCCGGCGCTCCAGTTCGGCGAGGAGCCGCCGATGACCGCCGGCGAGCTGCTCGAGTACTGCGCCGAGCTCGTGCAGACCGACGATCTTGCCAGGGTGCGACTCGTCATCGAGGGGCGTCTCGACGAGCTCCGGGAGCCCGCGGTCCACGGCTTCGCACAGCGTGATATCCAGCTTCGCAACGCAGTGGCCCGTCAGCGGGCGGGCCGCGTGGGCGTCGATTCGGCGCGGTTCCTGCGGCGCCACGACGGTTGGGACGTCGAGATCGAGGACACCGCCACCCAGGCCATGTCGATCATCGACCCTCTCGAGCGGGAGCTGCTGCTGGACCGCCTGCGCTGGCGCCTCCTTGAAGAGATGGCGGCCGACCCGGCCTTCGGGGTCCAGGCTCTCTACTCGTATGCCCTGCGCCTGCGCCTGCTCGAGAAGTGGCAGCGTCTCACCGACGAACGCGGCACGGCCGTGGCGGAACAGATCATCGACAGCAACATCGCGGAGATCAGCGTATGAGCGGACGCAGCGGAAGAGTCGTAGGTATCAACGGCAACCTGGTGACCATCGGGTTCGATGAGTCGGTGCGCCAGAACGAGGTGGCCTACGTGGCCACCGGAGACGTGCGCCTGATCGCCGAGGTGATCAGGGTGCGGGGACGTTACGCCGACGCGCAGGTCTTCGAGGACACCTCGGGTATCCGGGTCGGCGACCGGGTCGAGTTCGAGGACCGGCTGCTCTCGGTGGAGTTGGGTCCGGGCCTGCTCGCCATGGTCTACGACGGCCTGCAGAACCCGCTGTTCGAGATCGCCGCGCAGCACGGGTTCTTCCTGCCGCGTGGGCTGCTCATCGAAGCGTTGCCGCGCGACGTCAAGTGGGAGTTCACACCCACCGCCGCCGTCGGCGACCGGGTTCCGGCCGGCGCTCGCCTTGGGACCGTGCCGGAGGGGATCTTCCAGCACTGGATCATGACGCCGTTCGACCTCGAGGGCCGTCAGGAGATCGTCGAGTTGGCGCCGGCCGGCGAGTACACGGTGACCGACCAGATCGCCGTGCTGAAAGGGGCCGACGGTCGCACGCGGCCGGTCCACATGATGCAGACCTGGCCGGTCAAGCGGCCCATCAGCGCCTACGACGAGCGCCTCCGTCCGGCCGATCAGCTCGTCACCAAGCAGCGCATCCTCGACACGTTCTTCCCGGTCGCCAAGGGCGGCACGTATTGCATCCCGGGGCCGTTCGGCGCCGGCAAGACCGTTCTGCAGCAGCTCACCAGTCGCCACGCCGACGCCGATGTGGTGGTGATCGCCGCCTGTGGCGAGCGCGCCGGCGAGGTCGTCGAGACGCTGCGCGAGTTCCCCGAGCTCACCGACCCGCGTACCGGCCGCAGCCTGATGGAGCGCACGGTCATCATCTGCAACACGAGCTCGATGCCGGTGGCGGCCCGCGAGGCGTCCGTCTACACGGCCGTCACCATCGCCGAGTACTATCGGCAGATGGGCCTCAATGTCCTGCTCCTGGCCGACTCCACGTCACGCTGGGCGCAGGCGCTGCGCGAGACGTCGGGCCGTCTGGAAGAGATCCCCGGCGAGGAGG
>DIWP01000004.1 GCA_002423545.1 Thermoleophilia bacterium UBA6103 | reverse complement strand
CAGGCCGAGCGACGCCAGGTAGCGCAGGAGCTCAGGCTGCTCGTCGCTGATGCGACCGATGGTGGCGTGCTCGCCCGGACCCAGCTCGACGAGCGGGCGCAGCGGCTCCTCGACGCAGGAACCGTCCTCTTCGGGGATCGCGTGGCCGTGCGGGCAGGTGCGCGGGTAGCCGAGCTGCGCCGCGAGCCGCGCCTCGACCTCGGGGCTGATGGCGTGCTCGAAGCGACAGGCCTCGGCGTGGACCTCGTCCCACGGCACGTCGAGGATCTCGGTGAGGAAGCGCTCGCTGAGCCGGTGCCGGCGCACGAGGCTGGCGCCCTCGCGCTCTCCCTGGGGCGTCAGCGCGATGCCGCGCCCGCCGCCCTCCTCGACGAGGCCGGCGGCGCGCAGACGGCCGAGCATCTCCGAGACCGAGGGCGGCGACACCTGAAGCGCGGCGGCGAGCTGCGAGACCGTCGCGCCGCCATCGCCTTCGCCGTCGTCGCGGGAGAGCTTGTAGATGGCCTCGAGGTACTCCTCGACGCTCTCGCTGCGCTTGCGCATCACTCCACCGCTCCTTGCCGTCCCGACGGCGCCCGTGGAGGCACCCCGAAAACCCATCGTTAGGATAGCCGAAAAGGTGCACTGCGGCCAGCTTGACTTGCGTCAGTCGGACGACCGTTCCCGCACCCTGAGGTGGCCCGTCACGAGCCTCGGTGACGAGCCGGGGGCCGGAGCGAGGAGGGCGCGGGCGAGGGGGCGCGGGCGAGGAGGGCGTCTGGAGCGGGTGAAGGGACTCGAACCCTCGACCTTCTGCATGGCAAGCAGACGCTCTAGCCGACTGAGCTACACCCGCAGCAGACCGGCAGTATACATCGGGCGGTCGGCGGGCCGCAATCCGGGCTGCGGAGGCGTCGTCGGGCGGCGCCGGCTCACCGCTTGAGCGCCTCGTCGATCGCCTCGTTCACCAGGCGGTCGGCCTCGGCGTTCTGCTCGCGCGGCACGTGCCGCAGCTCCACATACGGCAGGTCGCGGATGAGACGCGTGGCGCGTTCGTGCAACGGCTTGAGCTTGGCGTCTTTGACGCGGTACTGACCGTTCACCTGCCGCACGATGAGCTCGCTGTCGGCGAACACCAGCAGCTCGGTGGCGCCGCGGTCGATGGCCAGCTCCAGGCCGGCGATGAGCGCCTCGTATTCGGCCTGATTGTTGGTCGCCGTGCCGATGGCCGCCGAGAGCTCTTCGACCAGCTCGCCGTCCGGCGACTCCAGACGCACGCCGATACCGGCGGGACCGGGGTTGCCGCGCGCGCCGCCGTCCACCGACAGCCGGAAGCGCGAGGGCTCGCCGGCGGCCTCGTCGAGGCTCACCTGGACCGGGCCGAAGTCATCGCGGGGACGCGGCGGGCAGTACTCGTCTTCCGAGTAGTGCCAGATGCCGCCGTGACCGGTGCACCAGCTCACCGAGACGCCGGCGCCGGCCAGATGATCGGCCAGGACGTCGGTCCAGCGCTCCAGGGTCGCCGCCTCGACGACCTCGTGCGGCACGTCGATGATCGGCAGGCCGAGTCTCAGGGCGCGCTCCGCCTCGTGGTACTTCACGTCGCCGGTGAGCAGCACGTCGGCGCGACCGGCCACGGCATCGATCAGCGCCGCGCCCGAGCCCGGCAGCACGGCGACCGACTGCACGCGATGCGTGGGGTCGCCGGTGTGACGCACCGTCGACTGCTCGAAGTGGCGCGCGGCGGTAGCCGCCAGATCGCCGAGGTCCATGGGCCGCGGCAGAAAGCCGAGGCGGCCGAGGCCGACGCTGCCGACCTCGTTCTCGACCGGGTAGACGTCGTAGGCAGGCTCCTCGTAGGAGTGCGACGCCACGTAGGCATCGAGCACCGCGCGGCGCCGCGAGCGCGGGAACACGACCTCCAGGCGCAGCTCGCCGGTGGCGTTGTCCTGACCGACGCTGCCGATGGTGGGCGCGGCACCCTGGCGCGGAAGGAACGTGCCGGTACCCGGCTGGTGGAACGAGCAGTGCTCGTAGTCGCCGATGACGCCGCCGCCGACGGCGAAGACCGCCGTGCGCACCGCGTCGAGGTCGTCCGGCGGCACGAAGCCGACCAGCTTGAGCCAGTCGACCGGCGACGGTGCCAGCGGCGCGACGCCCTCCAGCCCGAGGATGGTGCAGGCGATGTCGGCGAGGCCGCCGCGCGCCTTGTCGAGATTGGTGTGACAGGCGACGACTACGCGGTCCTCGTGTACGGCGCGCAACAGCGCGCTGCCCATCGGCGTCTCGTCGGTGAGCGCCTCCAGAGGTACGTGAAGCGGCGGGTGATGGACGAGCAGGACGTCGGCACCGGTACGCGCCGCCTCGTCGAGCAGTTCGTCGTTGAGATCGAGCCCCACGAGCAGTGCCCCGACCTGCCGTTCCCGGCGGCCGACCTGCAGGCCGACGCGGTCCCAGGGCTCGGTGAGCAGGAACGGCGCCAGCCGATCGATCTCGGTGAGCAGTGCGCTGACCTTCATGGGTCGAGTGTACCACCGCATCCGCGACTTCTACCCGCCCGCCGTCGTGCCCGCCGACCTCGAGGCCGCAGCGGCCGCCCCGCCCGCGCACCGCCGGGAACGGTCCGCACCGCCGGCCGCGGACGCACCTCCCGCTCGCCCGTGATTCGACCCTGCGGCACCAGTCCGCACCGTCCGGTGTGTGTCACGGAGACTCCGGCGATCGTGTACATCCTGAGGGGGCGCAGATGTCCACAGATCCCAGAGTCTCTGGACGACACACCGGCGGCGACAAAGGTCTCCACCCGCCGAGTCGGCGGGGCGCGTGCGCCGTCATCCTTCCGTACTCCGAGGCGACCGCGCCCCCGGGGCGAACCCATACAATGGGGCCACTGGCGACGAGTGTGAGGATGACGACGAGCGGCGGTGGACGTGTGAGCGGACGAGAACCTGGATGAGAGCGTGAGCGACCGTCGCAAGTGGCTGATCCTGGCGGCACTGGTGCCGGGGATGTTCCTGTCCCTGGCCGACGCCACCATCATGACCATCGCCATCCCCGAGATCATCCAGAGGCTGGACTCCTCCGTCACCGCCGTCTCGTGGATCCTGAACGGCTACAACCTCGTCCTGACCGTCCTGTTCATGACCATGGGTCGGCTGGCCGACCGCTTCGGCCACAAGGGGCTGTTCCTCATCGGGATCGCGGTCTTCACGCTGGCTTCTCTGGGCTGCGCGATGTCTCCGTCGGTGGCCTGGATCATCGTCTTCCGGACCTTCCAGGCGGTGGGGGCAGCGGCCGTCATCCCGACCTCGCTGACCCTGCTCCTGCACGCATTCCCTGCCCGCCAGCAGGGGCTGGCGGCCGGTCTGTTCGGCGCCATCAGCTCGCTCTCGGCCTCGCTGGGGCCCACGCTCGGCGGCCTGCTGATCCGCGCCGGCCAGGATGCGAGCGTGGACGGCTGGCGGCTGATCTTCTACTTCAACCTGCCGGTGGGCGTCCTGGCACTGGTCTTTGCGGCCGTCGTGGTGCCGCGCCGCGTCCATGAGGGTCCGGTACGCATGGACTGGCCCGGTGTGGCGCTCCTCAGCGGCGGCCTCTTCTGCCTCACCTACGGACTCATGGAAGGCAACAACTGGGGCTGGCTCACGGCGCCGGTCCTGGCGCTCTTCGCCGGCGCCGCCCTCGGCATCGGGCTGTTCGTCTGGTGGGAACTCCGCGCCCGCCTGCCGCTCTTCGACCTGCGGCTGTTCCGGCGGCGGCCGTTCGCCGGCGCCGCCATCGCCATGACCACCGTGGACATCGCCATGATGGGCACCGCGTTCATGCTGGTGATCTTCCTGGTGGCGCTCGGCGACTACACCGAGCTGCGGGCGGCGCTGGCGATCACCTTCGTGCCGGCGGCCGGCCTGGTGATCGCCCCGTTCGCCGGCCGCCTCATCGACCGCTTCGGGCCGCGCTGGCTCGGCGTGCTCGGGTCGCTGATCACGTTCGGCGGGCTGGTCGCGCTGGCGTACATGGAGCGCGACCCCGCCTTCACCGACGTCATGTGGCGGACGCTGCTGGTGGGGGCCGGGCTCGGCATCACCATCCCGGCCCTCACCGCCGCCGGCATGACCGCCCTGCCGGTCGGCGACAAGGGCGTCGGCAGCGGTCTGCTCAACACCGCCCGCCAGCTCGGCTTCCTGCTCGGCGTAGCCATCCTGGTGGCCGTCTTCTCGGCCACCGTCCACACCGCCGTCCTCCACTCGATCGCCCGCGCCAAGGTACTCATCGACGGCCAGACCGGGCTCAGCGACGAGTGGCGCTCCTACCTGGACCTGGCGATGGAGGAGGCACGCGGCATCGACGCCACGGCGGGCATCGGCGAGATCCGGCGGCTGGTGCACCCGGTCGAGGGCGTCCCTGTCCCGCCGGTGGGCAGTCAGGACGCCCTCGCCCTCGCGTCGCTGGCCACCCAGCTCGAGGACGTGTTCCTCAAGGAGGTCGCCGAGGCCTTCTGGTGGCCGTTCATGACGGCCGCCATCGCAGCGCTGCTCTCGGCGCTGCCGTGCGTGCTGCTGCAGCGGCGCCTGCACGACGGTCCGCTCGCCACCGGCCTCTCGTAGCCGGCGGCACATCTCGGCGCCGGGCAGTCTGCGTCGTGAGAAGCACGCAGTGCCGGCGGCCACGGGCGAGGCCCCGCCGCGTCAGACATCCAGCCGGATCACGGCGACGAGACGATGACGCCGCTGACGTAGAGGCGGCCGTCGCCGGCAGGCGTCGAGCGCAGCAGCGCACGGCAATGCGTGCGTTCACCGTCGAGCTCACGCAGGACCACGTCGCAGAGGCCGCCGCTCCGTGCCGTCCGCAGCGTGTGCCGTGTGCCCGGCGGCAGGCGCCGCGCATCGGGCAGGAGGGCGTGCAGCTCGGTGAGCCCGTCGAATCGCGGCACGCGCCACGACATCGCGTCATCGAGATCGATCCAGCGCGTCCCGGACTTCAACCGCTCGACGATCGCCACGCGGCCGCTCAGGACCGGCGTGAGGCCGGCGGGCGCTGCGGCCGCCGCGCCCGCGACCGTCTGCGATGCGACCGCCTGCGCCGGCGGCTCCTCGACGGCGCGGCCGATGTCCATGACCAGGTGCAGCAGACCCCATCCCGAGAGCGTGACGACGACCAGGCCGATGAGTCGCTGTCGCATCGAGAGCCGGCCCAGGAGACCGGAGGCCGGGGAGGGCTCCGGCAGGAGGCTCTCGTCACCGTGTCGTCCTGACCGCTCGGCGTCCGGCGCCCAGGCGGGCTCAGGTCCGCGATGCCCGAACGGGTGCCGGCTGCGCGCGCGACCGGCCAGCACATGCCACGGCGTGCGCGCCCGCAGCCGGCCCATGCCCTGCAGGAACTGCACGCCGACCTCCGGATCGCTGCGACCGACCTGCACCCATCCCGTCAGCAGCGTCCCGTCGGCGGTGTGACAACTCAGCGGCAGCTCGAGGCCGAGGATCTCAGCGAATGCTTCGGGACGCGGATCGTAGACGACCACCTGCCAGCGGCGCGGCTCCTCGCCCTCGTCGAGGAGCACGACGCCGCGACGGCAGTCCACAGGTGTGTCGGCCAGGCTGATCCGCCCGACGGTGAAGACGCGGTCCTGATGCACGGTGATCCGATCGTATCGCCTTCACGTCTTCTCGGGTCTCGCGATACGGGACTTGAACCTGCGCAAAGAGGAGCCGTTGTCGCTCCTGTCGACGCCGATCCGGCGGCGGTGCGGTAGCATACGCAGGACCGTACGGGGGAGTGGAATGGCCACGCGGAAGGGCTGCATCGGATGCTCGGCGTTCATCCTGGCGGTCATCGTCGGGGTCATCGCCCTGATCGTGGTCGTGCTCGTGTGGATCGTGCCGTCGCTGAGCAAGACCTACAGCATCGACGACGTCCGCATCGAGGCTGCCATCGGATCCGACGGGGCGCTCTCCGTGGAAGAGCGCTTCTCGTACACGTTCCAGGGCAGCTTCACGCGCGTCTACCGCGACATCCCGATCGACCCGCAGACGCCGATCACCGTGCTCGGCGTGGACGGACCGGACGGCCCTCTGCAGCGCCTGCCGTCCGGCTGGCTGCCGCAGATGGGGGCGCCGAGCCCCGTCTCGCCGGCCGACGACGCGACGCCGTCACCATGGATGTCTCTGGCTCCGGAACAGCGCCCCTTCGGCTACTACCGGGTGACCAGCGGCGTGAGCGCGGACTACCGCCCGGTGATCCGCATCGAGGCGTTCGCCGACCTCGACGATCGTCCCGCGGACTTCACCTTCCGCTGGCGTGCCGACGATGCCGCCCGGCGCTGGGCCGACGCCGGCGAGCTCGACTGGCAGCTCATCGGGACCGGCTGGGACGTACCGATGGCCCGGGTGCGGGCCGAGGTCGCCCTGCCGCGCCCGGTCGCCCGCGACCGCGTGCGGGCATGGGGGCACGGCCCGCTCACCGGCGTGCTGCGCATCCGCGATGACGGGTCCGTGGTGCTGCGCGTCGACGACCTGCAGCCGCGCACCTATGTGGAGATCCACGAGTTGTTCCCGCCGGGTCTGCTCCCGGACGTCGAGGAGGTCCCGGTCGACATGGTCGACACGGTCGTGGAACAGGAGACCGAATGGGCCCGGGAGGCCGACGCTGAACGGGCCCGCGCGCGGGCCCAGGTAGCGCGCGAGCGACGCAACGAACGCATCGGCTGGGGCATCGCCGGCGGCGTCACGGCCCTTGCTCTGACGATGTGGCTCACGCTGTTCTTCCGCGGCGGCCGCGAGTACCGGCCTCAGTTCCGCGCCAAGTACTTGCGCGAGTTGCCCGGCGACATGCCGCCGGCGCTCGTCGGCGCGCTGTGGCGCATGGGCAAGGTCACCGACGACGACATCGCCGCCACGCTGCTGGACCTGGCGGTCGACGGCGTGCTGCGCATCGATCCGGACGGGATCGGCGGCAGGACCTCGTTCGTGCTGACCCTGGATCGCGGCAGGCTGGCACGGGTCGACGAGCTGACGCTCCCGCTGGTCACGTTCCTGTTCGACGAGGTCGCTGCCGGTGATGTGCTGAGGATGGAAGACATGAAGTCGTGGGCCGCCGTGAGCCCGAACCGGTTCCACGCCGCCGTGGAGCGCTGGCGCAGCGGCGTGAAGGAGGAGGCTCGGAGGCGCGGCTTCATGGAGAAGGGCGGCGGCGGCCGTGCCGCGGGCGCCGGCATGGCGACCGCCTCCGCCGCCGGGCTCGTCCTCATCATCAGCCTGTGGGCCACCCAGCCGTGGATGCTCCTGCTGTCCGGCGTGCTGGCGGGCTTCACCATCGCGTCGCCGGTGATGCGACGGCGGTCGCGGGAGGCGGCCGAGCTCTACGCGCAATACAAGGCGCTGCGCGACTACCTGCTCGACTTCGGCCGCCTCGACGAGAAGCCGCCGACCGCCGTGGTGCTCTGGGAGCAGTACCTCGTGATGGCCGTGGTGTTCGGCATCGCCGACAAGGTGATCGAGCAGATGCAGGTCCACGTCCCGCAGATAGTCGAGAGCAGCGACTTCAGCAGCGTCTACTGGTTCGCCACGCCCGGCCACGCGGCCGACTTCGGCGGCATCTCCGGCGCCGTCTCATCGTTCACCGGCGGCATCAGCGCCGCCGTGCTCGCAGCCACGCCGCAGTCCACGGGAAGCGGCGGCGGCGGGGGCGGCTTCTCCGGTGGCGGCGGCGGCTTCTCCGGCGGCGGGGGTGGCGGCGGCGGAGGTGGGGGAGGCGGCGCCGACTGAAGCCCGGCACCGCGTCGCGGGCCACCCGCACCGCGGGTCGTCGCGGCAGGGCATCAGACGGCAGCGACCGCCACGCGGGGCCGCCGCCGCGGCGCCTGCGGCGGTCGCTGCGCTGCCGCCGACGTGCGCGAAGCAGCAGCCGAAGGCCGTCGCGCCTCAGAGGTCGGCTATGGGCAGGGCCAGCGTGCCGTCGCCAAGAGGCAGGCTGCGGTCCCCCGTGTACGCCACGTAGCCCGGCGCCACGGCGTCGCCCAGATCGGCACGCAGTCTCCGGATGCCGCCGGCCATCGCGGCGACCGCCGTTCCCCGCGCCTTCGTCTCGATCGGGACCAGCAAGCCACCGGTCTCAAGGAGCACATCGACCTCCACCCCGGTCGACGTGCGCCAGAAGTACAACCTCGGCCGCTGCCCGCGATGCCAGGCGTCTTTGGCAAGCTCAGCGACCACGAGCGTCTCCGCCAGTGCGCCGGCCAGCGGTCCGCGCGCCGCTTGAAGAGGGTCGCGCAGTGCCACGAGATGACACAACGTACCGGTGTCGGCGAAGTAGACCTTCGGTGTCTTGACCAGGCGTTTGCCGATGTTGGCATGGTAGGGCCGGACGACGATCACCTGGAACGTCGCCTCGAGCACGGACAGCCAGCGCTTGACCGTGCTGAGCGAGATGCCGAGATCGCGCGAGAGGGCACTGAGGTTCAGCAGTTGCCCCGAACGCCCGGCCAGTGCCTGGAGGAAGAGCTGGAACTCGACGAGATCGCCGAGCGCCATGACGGCCCGCACGTCTCGCTCCAGGTAGGTCCCCACGTAGCTCTCATGCCACAGGTCGGCGTCAAGGCCTGGCTCTGCCACGAGCTGCGGATACAGTCCGCGGACCATGGTGGTCCAGATACCCGGACTCACTGTGGCCGGGTCTCGCCGACCCTCCGGCAGAAGCCCGCCGAGGCTGTCGCCCGCGGCCACCTCCCAGGGCCCGCGCCTGTCCGGCGTTCCGGCAAGCTCCCTCAGTGACAGCGGGAGTAGGCGCAGCAGCGCCACACGGCCGGCCAGCGACTCGGTGACGCCCGAGGCCAGCAGGACGTTCTGCGAACCGGTCAGGATGTACTGACCGCGTCGATCACGGTGCTGGTCGATCCGTTCCTGGATGTAGGGGAGCAGCGAGGGGACGTTCTGGATCTCATCGAGTATCACCGGCGATGGGTGAAGGTCGAGGAAACCGCGAGGATCGCTCGTTGCGGCAGCGCGAACATCGGGGGCCTCCAGTGAGGCGTACCCGTGCGTCGCGGCCAGAACGTGCCTGAGCAACGTCGTCTTGCCCGACTGACGCGGACCGGTGAGAAGGACGGCCGGGAACTGCTCGACGGCGCTGCGAAGCGTCGGCTCCAGCGTGCGCTGGATGTACCTGGTGATCATCGTTGCCACCTTGCTATTCTGCCTTAAGAAGACAAGATTGCAAGGTCTTGCGCGCGCAGGTCATCCAGGATGAGGTCGACGTCGGCCTGCGTGGTCAGCGGATTGATGAAGCAGAACCGCAGCACGGTCTCGCCCCGGTGCTTCGTCGGGACGACGAAGGCCAGGCCCCGCCGCAGCGCCTGTTCCGACCAGGCGCCGTACTCCGCCTCGCCCCAGCCCCGGCGACGGACGAGCAGCACGGTGAGCGCTGGTTCGAGCACCAGCTCCAGCGTCGGATGCCTCTCGATCTCGCGGGCGGCATGCCCGGCGACATCGAAGCAGTGATCGACCGCCTCGGTGTATGCGCGAGTCCCGTTGGCGAGCAGGGAGACCCAGAGGGGCACGCCACGCACCCGCCGCGTGAGGTGCAGTGCCAGGTCGGCGGGGTCGCTCTCCTCGTCGTGCAGCCAGTCGAGATAATCGGCCTGCTGCGTGAGCGCCCGGCGTGCCGTGGCGGCGTCGCGGTACAGCACCGCCGCGCAGTCGAAGGGCGCGTACAGCCACTTGTGGGGATTGACGATGAACGAGTCGGCGTGCTCGATGCCGGCGAACAGGTGGCGGGCGCCGGTGGAGAGCAGAGCGCCACCGCCGTAGGCGCCGTCGACGTGCAGCCACAGACGGCGCTCGCGGCAGACCTCGGCGACGCCGGCCAGGTCGTCGACGGCGCCGTTGTTGGTGGCCCCACCGCTGGCCGCGACCGCGACCACAGCGTCGCCGCCGTCGCGGTCGCCGAGCCCGTCGAGGGCGGCGCGCAGCGTAGCGCCGGTGAGACGGCCGTAGTCGTCGGCGGCCGGCGCCGTCACCAGCCGGCAGCCCATGACCCGCGCGGCGGCCGCCACCGACGAGTGCGCCGACACGCCGCTGACGATGACCGGCCGCCCGGGCACGGCGTCCGGGTCGCCGCGGGCGACCACCAGGGCGCTCAGCGTGCCGATCGAGCCGCCACTCACGAACGTGCCGCCGGCGCCGGGCGGAAAGCCCACCACGTCGGCGAGCCAGCGGATGACCGCGTCCTCGGCCTCGACGGCGACGCCGGCCTCCATGCGGCTGCCCCCGTACACCATCGCCGCCGAGAGGGCCATGTCGGCGATCGCCGCCGCCACCGTGGGCGTGCCGGGGACAAAGGCAAGGTAGCGCGGATGATCGGGCGGGCTGGCCGACGGCAGCACGGCGTCCAGGAGCAGATCGACGGCAGCCTGCACTCCGATGCCGTCGTCGCCGATCTGCGGCAGCGGCGCCGCCGGCTCCACCGGCGGCAGCACGGCACGCCGGTCGGCGAGCCGTGCCAGCGACCAGTCGGCCACCCGCCCGGCGGCGGCGGCGTCCTGGGGCGTGGGGGTGTGCATCGTCACGCCGCCTATCCTACCGGCCGGCGGCGGCTGCCGACGCGGCCCGCGGGACGGCAGGCGGCGGCTGCCGACGCGACTCGGGGACCGTCGGCGGCGCCGATCCGCAGCAGACCGCTCAGCCGACCTCGGCGTCGGTGGCGGTGGTCTCCGTGTCGGCGAGATTGAACGCGAACGCCCCATCGTGGACGTACACGAGCCGGCAGGCATCGACATACCTGGCATCGTGGATGCGTCCCGCACGGACGTAGCCCACATCGCCCCTGCCAAGCACCACGGGATCTCCGTCAGGGATCAGCATCTGCCTCTCCCGGCGGTAGTACTGGACGGCCATCCTCCCTTCCACCACGAGCGTCATGTCGTCACCCGGATGCCAATGCGGCGGCTCCTCGCTGCCCGGCTCCCAGCGCTCGAGCATCATCTCAGCGCCGTTGGGGTTCCTCGGATAGCTCCTGCGGACCGTGAACCCCTCCGGCGTCCCCGGAGCGGGCACCAGACCGGTCCAGACCCCGCTGGTCTCTGAAGTGACATCCTGCGTCGCGTCATCGTCTGACATGCCTGGCTCCTCGCTAGCCTTCGTGAGAGAACGGTACGCCAGCGGCGCTCTCCCGTCGATTCGCGAAGGTTTCCACCTACGCTTCGTCCTTCAGACTGATGAGTCTTCGCATACCCGTCGCCGCTCGTCGGCCATGAGGCTCGATCTGCTCGAGAAGCTCTTCGGCATCATGGTGATCCTGGCCGCGGCTGTCCCCTGGAGTGTACAAGTGTCTTCTTGGGTGGACATATGTCCCCTTCAGGGGTCGGGAAGCGAGCGGCACATGAGCGAGCGATCGGGTACGCGGAAGAGGTCCATTTGCAGGTGCAAACGTTGTCATTATGACAACGGTGGTGGACCTAACTAGACAGCTCTCGAACCTACGCGAGGAACCCCAGCGTCTGGTCGATGCCAAGAGCGGCGCGACGTAGTCCTTGAGCATTCCCGGAGCGGCAGCTCCGGTGCCTACACGCTCCGTCGTACGTGCGCCTCGACGGCAGCCGCATGTTCCACCGCGGCGGCCGCCGCCGCCTCCGGCCGGCGCTCCTCGATAGCTTCAAACAGCGGGGTGAAGCCGAGAAGTGCGTCAGCCAGCCAGACGGACGAGGAGGCCCCCGTTCGCTCCACTGCCGCGCGCGCCAGTCGCGTCGAGAGGTTGAGGTAGTGCTCAAGTGTTTCGGCGAGGAACTCGTTCCTCGCCAGCCGGAAGACCAGCCGGTGCAGGTACAGGTCGATCGTCATCAGCCCGTCGGCGTCGCTGCCCCGCACGAAAGCAGGAAGCTGACCGCGGATGCTCGCGAGCTCGACTGCCTCGGCGTCGTTGCGGCGCTCCGCCGCCAGCCTGGCGGCGAGGCGCTCCAGTTCCGTCCTCACCTCGTACACCGCGCCGAGGTCGGTGACGTTGAGGTCGCTGACGAACGTGCCGCGGCGCGCGTGAATGGTGACGAGCCTGTCTTCGGCCAGGCGAAGAAGCGCCTCGCGGATGGGCGTTCGGCCCGCCCCCAACCTCTGTTGAAGGTCCGCCTCGTTGAGCACCTCGCCAGGCCTGAGGGACATGTCGATGATCTCGCGCAGGAGGTAGCGATACGCCGCTTCTGCCAGGGGCAGCGCGGGGTCGTCCCGGTGTGACAGGGTCGCGCGGAGTTGATCGAGATCGGTCATCGTGCCCCGGATCGGCGCAAGGAGCGTTCCTATGATCTCTGATACATCTCTGAGTTGTAAATATATCAATCTGAACTATAGTGATGTTCTACAAAGTCCGCGCGAATCCTTCGACTGTGGAGACCCGACCATGAACCCTTCGCGGCTGACCACCACCGTGTTCGACGAGGAGGCGTGTGACTCCATCTTCTCCGCGACTCTGACGGTCCTCGAGAAGACCGGCGTCGAGGTCCGCGACGAGGACGCCCTCGCCGCGCTCGCGCGGGCGGGAGCCGCGGTCGATGCGACGCGCGCGCGCATCCCGCGGGCGCTCGTCGAGGACGCCCTCGCGTCGGCGCCCGGGCAGGCGGACCTCCCGTCGCGCGCTCCGCGCGAAGCGCTCAGCCTCAGAGACGGGCCGACATACTTCGGCTCCGGCTCCGACACTCCGTACATCCACGGACCGGGTGCAAGGAGCAGGCGCCTCGCCACCCTCGCCGACGTAGAAGAGATGGCAGCACTACAGGAGAAGCTCCCCGGCTACGATTTCGTGATGTCCATGGCACTGCCCGACGGGCTCGACGAGAGGGAGATCGGCGCCGCGCAGTTCGCAGCCATGCTGCGCGGCACCTCCAAGCCTATCGTCATGGTGACCGCGCAGGGACACCTGCTGCCGGTCTTCCACGAGATGGCGGCGGCGGCCGGCGACCAGCGCAGCTGGTGCCTCTACGCGCAGCCCACCTCGCCGCTCGTGCACGGCAAGGACTCGGTCGAGCGGCTCGTCGGCTGCGCCCGCCTCCGTGTGCCGCTCGTCTACCCGACGACCGTACTGCCCGGCGCCACCGCTCCGGCGTCGCGCGCGGGCATGATGATCGTCGCCAACGCCGAGAGCCTCAGCGGCCTGGTCATCCACCAGCTCGCGAACCCGGGCGCACCGTTCGTCTACGGCGTCACCCAGGGGTCGATGGACCTGCGCACGGGGGCCGTCCGCTACTTCTCGCCCGAGGGCCTGGCCAACCATTTCTCTTCGGCCGACATGGCGCGGTTCTTCGGCCTGCCGTCGTTCGGCAACGGCGGCGTGTCCGACTCGCAGATGCTCGACGGGCAGTGGGCGGCGGAGGCGGCAGTCAGCCTCTGGGTTGCCGCCATGTCGCGCATCACCCTCGTGCACGACGTCGGCTACCTGGCCTCCGGCATGGGCAGCTCCTACGAGGCGTGCGTGTTCATGGATGAGCTCATCGGCTACGTCCGCGAGACGCTGCGCGGGCCGTCGCTCGACGCCGAGTCTCTGGCACTGGACGAGATCATGGAGGTCGGGCCGGGCGGCAACTTCCTCGCGCGGCGCCACACAAGGGAGCACCGCCGGGACTTCGTGTTGCCCGAGCTCCTCATGCAGCAGCCCCACGGTGTGTGGCAAAGCGCGGGTGAGTCCAGCCTGCTCGACCGTGTCGCTGAGAGATCTCGCGAACTGCGTGCCATTGGTCGGGCCTACGCACTCCCGGACGCCGCGGCCGCCGCTCTCGACGGACTTGAGGCCGCGGGCCGGCGACTCACGAGGAGGCGCTGATCTGGTGTGAGCGCCGCCCGCTTCGACATCCGTGCGCTCCCCCGGCCGGCGCTCGCCGCCACCCTGCGCCGGACGGCGACCCGTGCGACCTCAGGCCCCCTGACCGCTGCGGTCACGTGGCCGATCGCGCGCATGGACGCGCGCCAGACCGGCTACGCCCTGGCGCGCGCCGGCGCGTGGGGCCTCGTCGCCCAGCGCAAGATCGAGAGCTCGCATACCAAAGAGCCGCTGGCGGCCGCTGCGTCAAGGTGTGCCCGTAGACCAGGCCCACGGGGCTCACTCACGACGTCGTCCGACTGGCGATCTCACGCTTTCCGCGCACCGCAGACGGGTTCCACAGCCTACAGCGGCACCGCGACCCTTGGCCTGGACTGCCCTGATCGCCCCGCCCCGCGAGGTGCGTTCGTACAGGCGGACCGCTGCTGTGGAGGGTCAGCGCCCGGGTGCATGATCTAGCAGGCAGAGATTGGCTGTTTGCAGGGAGAAACGCTGTCGAAATGACGACGTGGTGGGCGCAGCAGGACTCGAACCTGCGACCGGCCGATTATGAGTCGGCTGCTCTAACCAACTGAGCTATACGCCCATGACGGTCGTCGCGCGGGAACGCCTTCCCGCGACTTCCCAGGCAGGCATCCCAGCGCATCTGCAAGGCAGCCGGACGAGAAGCCCCCCAATGATACGCGAGACCGGTGGTGACGGCAGAGCGCTGCGGCGCGCAACGGGGCACCTCCCCGACGGCGAGGCGGAGACAGTGCAGTGGTGGCACGATCGGGCGTCGCACCGGCGGTCAGCGGGAACGAGGATCCTCTTCCGGTGACACCTTGGGATCGGGGTCCGGGTCCTCTTCCTCAGTATCGGAGTCCGGATCCTCGTCTTCCGGATCCCAATCCTCCAAGTCCGGGTCCCAGTCTTCTTCCTCGGGCGCCCACTCTTCTTCGTCGGCTTCCTTGAACCCCGCGTCCGGCTGATCCGACCCCCAGGTCTCCTGCGGAGCATCGCCGGGAGCGACGGGCTCGACCTCGTCCGGCGTCTCGGGCACCTCATCCGAGTCCGGCTGGTCAGATACCTCGTCCGGCCCCTCCGGCACCTCATCCAGGTCCGGCTCGACCCGGTCATCCGGCATCTCGTCGAGCTCCACGCCTTCGCTCAGATCGGTCTCGGCCTCCTCAAGCTCGTCCGGTCCCGTCTCGACATCCGCGGACTCGTCCGGCCACGCCCCGGGACCCATAGGCTCATCCGACTCGGCCTCCGCAGTCGTCGCCGACTCCTGGTCCAGATCCCCTTCCGCTTCCCCGTCCCCGGCCTCGTCCAGACCCTCGTCCGGGCCCTCGTCCAGCACCTCTCTCAAGGCGTCCTCGTCGTCCTCGTCATCGTCTTCGTGGACCGCGCGAGCGGCCTCCCAGGCGCGTTGCTCCTCCTCCTCGCGCCGCGTCCGCTCCTTGACGATCGCCAAGGCATGCCTGGCGCCGTCGGCCAGATCCTCGTCGGGGTCGGAGCGCAGCGCCTCGAGCACGATGATCGGCTGCCAGCCGTCCAGAGTACGTGCCACGTCGACGACGAACTGGCGGTCGTCGAGCTCCCAGTCGCGCACCACCTTGGCCAGCTCGCGGGCCTCGTCCTTGTCGCCCTCCATCAGGATCTCGCGCGCGGCGTACAGCCGCTCGTCGTCGTCGTCGGCGTAGAGGTCGATGGCATGCGGCGAGCGCAGCGACTCGTAGGGCGGCGGCCGGTCGGGGCGTTCGGACGCCGCCCGGCTGGGCCGCTCGGCATGCGCCGCCGGCCGCGGCCGCGAGGCAGCCGGACGGCGGCCGGTCGCCGTCCCCGGGCGGGCGCCGGACGGCGCTGCCGGACGCTTCGGTCGGTCGGCCGCAGGGACGGCGCCGGTGCCGTCGCTCGTCGGGCGCGGTCGGCGGCCGGGCGCTCCCGGCGGCCGCACGATCCCGCCGAACGGCCACGGCGGCGCCGAGTCCAGGTCGAGGCCGCATACGGCACAGGTCGACTGGTCGCCCTCGGCGAGGGCACCGCAACGCGGGCAGCGGCGCGACGACTTGTCGGCCGGCACGTACGGCGGCGGCACGAGTGCCAGCGGCAGCTCGCGCACCACCTGCGTGTGCCCGAGCCGGTCGCCGATGCGCTGCCGCTTGAAGCCGGCCAGGATAGACGCCGCACCGATGAGACCGAAGAAGAACAGGTCGAGCGGGCGGATGAGGTTCCTGATGAAGGCCCCGCCGACCCCGACCCGCCGTCCGTCGGCGCGCACCACGCGCAACTGCAGGATCATCTTGCCGGGCGTGCGGCCGAAGAGCGCCTCGAAGACGAAGAAGTAGCCGCACTGGCCCCCGATGACGGCGAGCTGCGGCCACGACAGCGCGGTTGAGTCCAGCAGCGCGTCGGCGGCGCCGAGAGCGTAGAGGACGACCAGCACGATGAGCGCGAAGATGAGCGAGTCGATGATGTACGCCACGGCGCGCACGCCGACCGACTGGGGCACAAGATAGTGATCGGTGCCGCTGACGTTCTGGACCGGTTCTGTGGGTAGCTGCACGTCTGCTTTCTGCCGATGTGGAAGGACCGACCGCCGCTGCGTCGGGGCGGTCCGGCGACCTTTCGTCCGATGGTACTGGCCGCCGTGCCCGGCGACAAGCGGAGAGCGGTCGGCTCGAGGGCCGGGCTGAGGGCCGGCCGGAGGGTCGCCCCTGCCGCCGACGACCGTGCGCCCGGGATCCTACTCCAGCCGCACGTCGTCGCGGGACACCCAGTAGCCGCTAAAGGGACCGCCGCAGACACGCAGCATGACAGCCCCGTTGATGACCGCCTCGCAGTCCAGCTCCACCGCCCCATCGACCATACCGGGAAGGGTCTTCTCCGCCCGCACCGACCCATCACCGGTGAAGGCTCGACCGGTGACCTCATCGGCGATCCACGTGCCGTGGCGGTCTGGTGACGCCCCAAGCGGTGCGACAAGCCCGGGTACGTAGGCACGGCCGGCGGCTTCGCGGACCCAGAAGCCCCTGCCCGGTCCGCTCGTCATACGCAGCCAGACACCGGCCCGCGTGCGGATGCGGGCCCGCCGCGTGATCTTCACCCGTCTGTCGGCGCCGAGGCGCAGCGTGCGCCGGCCGCTGATGCGCCCGCGGCGGTCGAACCGGTACACCCTGTGGCGACCGGCCGTGAGCACCATCTCGGCCGCCAGCTGCGGCGGCGGATAGTCGTGGTAGAAAGCCTCGGCCAGCCGCGCGAAGCGCACGTCACCGGTGATGGTGTGGAGACGCTGGAGCTGCCAGATGTGGACGTCGTGATACCGGGCCAGGGCCCCGCCGTGGCGCAGGCAGTAGCGGCTGATCCAGCCCGGCCGGCGGAAGCGCCGGGCGTAGCGTTGGACGGTGGTCGCCGCGCCGCGGAAGATCTGCAGCGCTCTCGGATCGCCGCTGGTGCGGTAGTACTCGTAGACGCCCCACGCCGCCAGGATGTGGCCGTTGAGGGTGTGGTCGGTCGGACGCTTGGGCCACTCCTCAAGCCACAGATAACCGGAGGCATCGACGCACACGACCCAGGGACCGCGCCGCGGACCGCGGCGCAGGAAACCGGCGAACGTCGCCTCGGCTGCTCTCACGTACCGAGCTTCGCCGGTGATCTCACCCAGCTGCACGAAGAGCGCCAGCGCGTGCCCCTGCGCCATCGCCGAGTACCAGGGAGGCCGCATCAGGTCGCCGCTCTTGCCGTGACGGCGATACGTGTAGCGGCTCGGGAAGAACCAGGCGGCGCCGACCTGCACACGGCGCTCGATCAGGCGCTCGGCCTGGGCCATCGCGCGCTCCAGGAACAGCCGGTCGCCGGTGAGCCGGTAGCTGTTGAGGTTCTGGACCCCGTACTGCGCCTGCGTCCCCGGCGCGTTGACGACGCGCCCATTCACCTTGCGCATGCGCACGCCGGCGGCGTCGTGCAGCCTCACGTCGACGCGGGGCACGCCCCACGGCAGCGCGAACGGACGTCGCTGTGGGGGCAGATCGCGGACCTCGTAGGGGAAGGCGACGAACCGGAAGGGCACGCCCACCACGTCGGCCCGCTCCTGTGCCGCGGCCGGAGCCCCGACGGCGGCAGCGGCAGACGTGGGCTCCGCAGCGTACGCCGCGGGTGCCCATGCACCGAAGGCCAGGGCGCCGACCGCCACCATGCCCACGGTCGAGCAAGACGAGACGGCAAGGATGAATCGTCGTCGCAGGCGCCATGGCCGCAGCCGGTGATGCCGCCGCCGCAATCGTTGCCTGCGCGGCTGCAGCGCCTCACCGGCTGCTGTCGATCGACCGGTCACGGTCCCATCATAGCGGCTGTGCTCCGCGCGGAGATGACGGTGAGCCGAGCGGCGGCGTGCTCGTGCAGGCGATCGCACGGCCGCAGACCGGGCGGCCGCAGGTCTGGCGAGACGGGCTGGGGGCCGGTCTCGTGCCGGCCCCGACCGACACCCGCTCGCTCGACGCGACCGGCCGGGTCGGCGGCGAGCGCTCAGAGGCTCTTCAGCTTCTCCATCAGCGCCGGCACGACCTGGTAGAGATCGCCGACGATGCCGTAGTCGGCGAGCTGGAAGATCGGCGCCTCCTTGTCGGTGTTCACGGCGGCGATGATCTTCGCCTGGCTGATGCCCACGGTGTGCTGCACCTGGCCGCTGACGCCCACGCTCAGGTACAGGTCCGGCTTCGTCTTGGCGCCGCTGAGGCCGACGATGCGGTCCTCGGGCAGCCACTCGAAGTCGGCCAGGCTCTTGGTGCAGGCGAGCTCTGCACCGAGCGCCGCCGCCAGTTCGCGGCCGAGATCGAGGTCTTCTCGTTTGGCGAACCCGCGACCGACACCGAGGATCAGCGGCGCAGCCGCCAGGTCGACCGACTCGCCCTCCCGCGGCGTGCGGCCGCCGACCGTCACCCTGGAAGGCGACAAGGAGAGCGCCGGAGTCACGACCTCGCCGGCGCCGGCCTGCGGCGCGCCGACCTCGAAGGTCTTGGGCATCACCGCGAAGAGCTTGACCGGCGTGTCGATGCGCTCCTCGGCGACCGTCGCACCGCCGAGCGCGTAGCGCCAGCCGACCAGGGCGCCGTCTTTGACGGCCATGGCGTTCACATCGGTGACCGCGCCGGCGCCCAGCTTCTGCGCCAGCCGCCCGGCCAGCTCTTTGCCGCGCCGGGTGGAGCCCAGCAGCACGTACTCGGCGCCGGCCTCCTGCGCGATCTGCGCCAGAGCCTCGGCGACCACGTCGGTCGGCAGGCCCTCGAGCGCCGCGTCGTCGCTCACGAAGACGCGGTCGGCGCCGTGCCCGCCCAGGTCGGCCGCCGCGGCGGCCGACTCCGGCCCGAGTGCCGCGGCACTGAGGCCCAGACCCAGCTCGGCGGCGAACTCACGACCCTTGAAAGCCAGCTCGCGGGCGACCTGGGGCTTGTCGCTGTAGACGAGGATATCGGCCATCGTTTACCTCCCCAGGACGCCCTCTTTGACGAGAGCGTCGACGAGACCGGCGGCCGCCGTGGCCGCGTCGCCCTCGATGATGATGTGCTTGCGGTCCTGCTCCTCGGCCAGGTTGCTCAGGACCGCCTTTTGCGGCGCCGCGGCGCCGGCGTCGAGACCCAGGTCGGCCAGCGACAGCTCGGTGAGCGGCTTCTTGCCGGCCTTCATGATGTTCATGAGAGTCGCGACGCGCGGCTCGTTGATCTCGCTGACGACGGTGACGGCGGCCGGCAGCGGCGCCTGCAGCGTCTCGATCATGTCGTCCATGCTGCGCTCGACGGTCACCGCGCCGTCGGCGACCGCGATGGACCGCGCGTACCCGATCTGCGGCAGGCCGAGCAGCTCGGCGACCCGCGAGCCCACCAGACCGCTGTAGTTGTCGGTGGAGCCCTCGCCGAACAGCACCAGGTCGGCGCCGCCGGTGTGCTCGATGGCCTTGGCGATGGCCGCCGCCAGGGCCGCCTGGTCGGTCGCCGCCAGGGCCGGATCGTTGACCACCACGGCCTCGTCGGCCGCCAGCGCCAGCGCCTCCTTCATCGTCTCCTTGACCTTGGCGTTGGCCTCGGCCACGGTGAGGGCGACGATGGTGCACTCCAGCCCGCCCTCACGCAGCTGCAGGGCGGCCTCGAGCGCGTTCTTCTCCAGGTCGCCGACCTTGTAGGGCAGCGCCTCGAGGACCGGCTCGCGGCCCTTGACGCGCACCATCTGCAGGTCGTAGTTGGTCTTGACACAGACGACGATCCGCACCGCCGTCACCTCCTCCTCGTCACGTCTTCGTGGCGGCCCGGGCGCCCGGGGCAGGCAGACGCCCCCCCGGCCTGGCCCGCCTCAGCTCGTCCGATACTGCACGCCGTACTCGCCACGCGGGTACTTCCAGCTCAGCGCCTGCGGCTCGCAGCAGATCAGGCAGGTGCCGCACTCCAGGCAGCCCTCCCAGTTGACGATCACATCACCGCTGTCGTCGAGCTCGTAGAGATCGGCAGGACAGACCGTCAGGCAGACCTTCTTCGCACACACCGTGCGACAGATCTCGTGGTCGATGACGATGTGCGGCTCCTTGTCGAGCTTGAAGACGTCGAGCCCCAGCTTGGCGTCGATCTTCATCGGCGCCGGGGTCGTCGCGGCAGCGCCGCTCGCCGGAGCAGTTCCGATCGTCGGGGCGGCGCCGGCCTCAGCCGCGGCCCCTGCGGTCGCCGTCTCGTCGGGTGTCTCGCTCATCTCGTCACCTCCCCGTTTCAGATCTTGCGAAAGGACAGCGCGTCCTTCGCGGTCGCCAGGTTCAGGAAGCTGCGACGCACGCCACCGAAGCCGGTCTTGGAGAGCTTCTCGGTGGGGCCGGGGCCGATAGTGAAGATGTCGGCCATGAGCTTGGTGACGGCCTCGGGGTAGTGCGTGAACAGGCGTTGGTTCTCGAGCAGGGCCGGCACCTTGGCAGCCGTCTGCAGGTCCTTGAGCACGAAGCTCTCGCGCAGGGCGCGCTCGTAGCCGGCCAGGCCGGCGGCCGAGGTATCGCCGGCCGCCTTGGCGGCGGCGATCGCCTGGGCGGCGTGGTAGCCGGAGGCGATGGCGAAGTCCATGCCGCGCACCGTGATCAGCGCGTTGAGCGACAGGCCGGCCGCGTCGCCGACCATCACGTAGCCGTCGCCGAGCAGCCGCGGCACCTTGGCGATGCCGCCCTCGGCGACGGCGTGGGCCGAGTACTCGATCACCTCGCCACCCTTGATGAGCGGCGCCACCGCCGGGCTCGTCTTGAGCTCGTCGAGCAGCTGCCAGCTCTCCAGCTCGTCGGGCCGCGAGCGCAGCTGCTCCATGCCGACGACGATGCCCAGGGAGATGCTCTCGCGGTTCGTATAGAGGAAGGCGCCGCCCATCATGCCTTTGGTGACGCTGCCCATGAAGAGCTGCGCGGCGCCCTCGCCGGGATTCAGATGCCAGCGATCCTCGATGACGCTCGCCGGCAGCTCGATGACCTCCTTGTAGCCGAGGGCGGTGTCGGCGGCGGCCGGCCGCTCGCGCAGGCCGGCCTCCGAGGAGAGCAGCCCCAGGACGCCCTCGGCGACCACGACCACGTCGGCGCCTATCTCATCCTCGCCGGCGCGGATGCCGATGACGCGGCCAGATGCGCCCGGGCCGCCGTCGGCACCCGACGCTCCCGGCCCGCCGCCGGCACCCGAGGCTTCCGAGCCGCCCTCGGTGAGCAGCGCGTCGACCTTCATCTTCGGGATCACCATGCCGCCGGCCTCGCCGGTTCTCTCGGCCAGGTACTGGTCGAGCTTGGCCCGCACCACGGTGAAGCTCTGCGGCCGCCGCCCGCCGAACTCCTCGGCGGCGATCTCGAAGGTCGCCATGCGGCCGTCGGCGAGCATGCTGATCGCCTCGCGCGTCACGGCGCGCTCGAACGGCGCCCCCTCCCAGAGCTCCGGGTAGAGGTCGCGCACCACGCTCGTGTAGAGGCGGCCGCCGGTGACATTCTTGGCGCCCGGGTAGTCGCCGCGCTCCAGGACCATGACCTCGAGGCCGGCCTGTGCCAGTCCGTAGGCGGCCGAGAGGCCGGCCAGGCCGCCACCGACGACGATGACGTCGACCTTCTCCATGTCAGTGATCCACCTCCTCGCGATCCCGGCCCGAGCGGGTCCGGGCCGCCGGGGTCAGTCCTTGAACGGGTTGTGCGTCTCGCCCCACTCGTCGCGGGCGATGATGCCGCGCATGATCATCAGGCCGCCCTCGGCCCCGACCTCGTAGCTCATGACGCCGCGCAGCAGCATCTCGAGCGGGGTCTCCTTCGTGTAGCCGAAGGCGCCGTGGTACATCATCCCGTGCCGGGCGATGTCGTGGCAGAGCGCCGGGCTGAGGCACTTGCAGGTGCTGATGACCTTGTTGATCTCCTTGCGGCTGAACTGGCCTGGACTCGTGTGCTCCTGGCCGATCATCCAGGCGCCGCGCAACAGGTTGAGCTTGAGCATGTCGAGCTGCATCCAGTCGCCGGCCATCTCGAACGAGATGCCCTCCCACTTGCCGAGCGGCTTGCCGAAGGTGGTGCGCTGGGCCGTGTACTCGCCGCTGATCTCGAGCGCCTTCTCGGCGCCGCCCAGGCAGGCCGCCGCCACCAGCACGCGGGCGGCGTTGAAACCGTCCATGTTGACGTAGAAGCCCTTGCCTTCTTCGCCGAGCACGTACTTCTTGGGCAGCTCCACGTCCTTGTAGATCCAGCCGCCGGTGGACAGGCCCATGCGGCCCATGTCCTTGTAGACGGTGTAGCTGATGCCGTCGAGGTGCGCCGGCACCCAGATGAACGTCATGCCCTTGTGACCCTGCGCGGGGTCGGTCTTCACGAGGGTGCAGTGGCCGCTCGGCGCGCCCCACTTGGCGCACTCCCTGGGACCGCTCACATAGGCCTTCTCGCCGTTCATGACGTAGGCCTGCTTCTCGTTGTCCCAGGGGGCGATGGTCTTGATGGCGCCCAGGTCGGAGCCGCCGCCGGGCTCGGTGGTGTTGATGCCGGCGAACGCCTTGCCGGCGGCCACGGCCGGCAGCAACTCCTGCTTGAGCTCTTCGCTGCCGTACCGGTTGACGATGTACGACCAGCCGATGGTGAGCAGGGTGTACACGGGGGTGCTCATCGAGAGGTCGGCGCGGGCGATCTCGTGGACGGCGATCATGGCGTAGACGAGCCGCTCGTCGTCGGGGATCGGCATGCCGCCGTACTCTTCGGGGATGGTGACGCCGAAGATACCGAGCTCGGCCATGCCGGCGGTGATGTCGTCGGGGATGCCGTCCTCGGCCTCGTCGATGCCGCGGGCGCGCGGCTCGAGGTTCTTGACCAGCCACTCGCGGATCGCCTGCCGGAAGAGATCCTGCTCGGTGGTGTAGCGGAAGTCCATCCTGCTCCTCCTTCCGTGGCGCCGACGGCCGTCGTGCGCCCGCTTCCGGACTCCCGACGTGCCGGCCGGTGATGGAGCGGCCGGCGACGAGCGCCCGTGACATCTGCCGAGGGACCTGCGGTCTGCGGGCCGAAAAGAACGCGGCCGCACCTCGACGATCCCGTCGTTGAACGGTACGCAGCGGGTGGGTGTGTCGGGAAGGAGTCCAGAGAAGGCAAAGACCCCCACGGGACGCGCCCACGCGCTCGCTGGGGGTCACAGCCGACCGAGAAGGGCGGAGACGGCGCCATCCTCGAGCCGTGAGTGCAGCCCGGACAGCATACACCGCTCCTGCGACGGTGCAAGGCGGGCGGCTGGACGCGATGGCGAAACCGGCCCCGCCGGGCAGGACGGTGCGGAGCGGCGATGGCGCCGCCGGGGACTGGCGCGCGTCACCGCACCCAGAGCCTCCACATGTCGATGTAGCCGTCCGGCCTGTAGCGGAAGCCGCCGATCCGGTTATCAGTCACGCGGAAATCGCGCATGAAGTAGACGGGGATGACCGGTGCGTCCCTGAGGATGATCTCCTCGGCGCGCCGGTAGAGGCTCACGCGCGCGGACTCGTCCGTGGTGCCGCGCGCCTCCACCAGCAGCCGGTCGACTTCGGGATCACTGTAGCTGGTCCCGCTGCCCAGCGGCGAGAGGTCACTGTGATAGAGCGGAAACAGGAACGCGTCGATCGATGGGTAATCGGCGATCCATCCGGCGGAGAAGAGGTCGATGCCGTGCTGCGCGAGCATGTCGAGGAAGGTCCCCCACTCGATGTTGTGCAGGTCGACCGTCAGCCCCACGCTCTGCCAGCCGGCCTGCAGGGCTTCCGCGGTCTGCTGGTTCTGCAGATCGGTGGGATACCAGTACTCGAACTCGGGAACGGAGGCGAGGTCCGTCAGGATCTCGCGAGCCTCCGCCGGGTCGTACGGGTAGGGAAGCTCGTCTCCACCGCCGCCCGGCACGCCGGGCGGTACCAGCCCGGTGGCGGTCTGCGGAAGACCCTGGCCGACCACGCGCACGGCCGCCGCGCGATCGACCGCCTGGCTCAGCGCCCGGCGCAGCGGGAGGTTCTCATCTCCACCCAGACCCGGCCGGGTGAGGTCGATGCCGACGAATCCGATGGCGAGCACGGGGTACTTCTTCGCCGTCCAGAGGCCGCCACGTACCTGTTTCATCTCCGCGACGGCACTCATCTCCCCGGGGGGCACGCCGCTGAAGTCGAGATCGCCGTCCTCGAACGACAACCACTGCGTGTAGATGTTCCGCATCACGGCGAAGTGGATGCGGTCCACGTACGGGCCACCCGAAGCCTCGTCCCACCAGTCCGGGTTCCTCACCACGTCCAGATGTTCGTGGTGGACCCACTCCTCGACCATGTACGGTCCGCTGCCGACGGGCTTCTCGGCAAACGCCTTCCGGCCCACCTTCCGCAGGTAGTCGACCGGCCAGACCGCCGCCACCGTGTGACCCAGCGTGACGGGGAACTCGGCGAACGGGTAGCGGAGCGTGAACCTGAGTGTGTAGTCGTCGAGGGCCTCGACGCCGCTGAGGCCTCGCTGCGGGTCTGTCTGGTAGCCCCCGTCGTCGACCCCCGTGAGCGGCGCGAGGATGTAGGAGACGTACGACTTGTTCGCCGGGTCGGTCACGTAGTCGAAGCAGGCGACGAAGTCCTGCGCCCTCACCTCGCGGCTCACCGGCGGCTGGAAGCGCACGCCGCGTTTGAGCTTGAAGGTGAACACGGTCGCCTCGTCGTTGGCCGTCCAGCTTTCGGCGATGTCCGGCACGGTCTTCAAGGAACCGTCGGCCTGTACCTCATACTTGACCAGACCCTGGAAGACCTGGTGCGCCACCTGGCAGCCTTCGGACTCGCGCGCGTTCGCCGGCCAGATGCAGACCGGATCGGCAGCCAGGGGAAACCGGTAGACGCCGCCCGGTCTGGGTGCGCCGCCGGCGCCGGGCGATCCGTCGGCGGTGCTCCCGTCTGTTTCCGCTCCGCCGCAGCCGCACGAGGATCCGGCACAGACGGCGGCGAGAGCGAGGATGACCGCGAGAACCGTCGCGGTGGCGGTCCGCACTCCGATCGTCAGAAGCCGGTTCGTCGGGTGCCGGTACCTCGCAAGCCTGCTCATCGGATGCCCGTTCATCGTGTCACCGCCCGTTCGCAGAGACCGCAGGCGACGTCTGTCCCCGGACAGACCTCGTCTCGGCGAGCGCCGTAGCGGCGCCCAGACGGCCGAAGATCGCCTCGGCCATGCCGAGGGAGGCCGCGGCCTCGTTCGTGCGGCCGAGAGCCAGCAGACAGCGGCCTCGTCCAAGAAGAGCCCGAGCCTCCTCGTACGGCACCTCGAAGCCGGCCCAGCCATCGGCGGCGGCGGCGAAGTCGTCGGCTGCCGCCGCCCACTCTTCCCGCGCCTCCTTCATGAGAGCCGACACACTCCACAGCGCGTGCTCCGCGATGGAGGTGCGCGCCACGGCACCGGCCACGAGCCGCTCAGCCAAGTCGAGTCCACCGGTGGCCAGCGCCACCCGCACGCCGTCCGGGAACCGCGCCACGCATATCTGCAGGACAGCTCGAGGCGCGACTCCACAGCACTCGTCGAGCGCCTCCACGGCAGTCGCCCGGTCACCGCTCGCCGCCGCGACCTCTGCCACGGCCAGCAAGGCCCGGACGAGGAGTTCCGGCAGTTGGAGTTCACGTGTGCGTGACGCCGCCCAGAGCGCCGGGTCCTGAGCTTGCCGGACGAGTCCGGAACGCGCCAGCAGCAGCGCCTGCTCGAGGCGGAGTTCGGCGGCATCGGCATCGCCGCCACTGCGCAAGAGGCTTGCGGCCACCTCGTCAGCGTCGGCCAGGGCCTCAGTCCAGTGTCCCAACCATCCCCGGTACTGCAGGGCCCACGCCCGGTACCCGTCGGCGCCGAACCGGAAGCCCGCCTCCCGCGTTGCCTGCTCAGCCTCCTCGGCCGCCTCCAGAGCCGCCCGGGGTCCGTCGAACCACAGCCGGCTGATCGTCAGGCCGATGAGCGCATCGGTCGCGCCCTCGCTGTCGGACGCGAGCACACGCCGCAGATCGTCGAACCCCCTGCGATCGCCGAGCTGAAGCCGGCAGTCGCCGCGGACGCCGACTCCATCGATCTCGTCGATCCCCAGCTGACAGCCAAGCGCCAGGGCTTCTTCGACGATGCCCAGTGCCCGCTCCAGTTCGCCGACAAACAGCCACCGCTCGGCCCAGTGCAGCATGACGTCATGCTGTTCGACGCACGGTCCATCATCCTTCACGAGCGCCCAGGCCCGGTCGCACGCATCCCAGCACGACGGATCATTGCGATTGAGCAGCAGACCGGCGAGCCAGGCCATCTGGACGGCTGCCGCGCGCGTCTCACCCACGCCGAGCAGACCTTCGACCGCAGGCTCAAGACTGGCCTGCGCTTCCCGCAGCCGGCCGAGATGGAAGAGCGCCCGCGAACGATCGGCCAGCAACTCCGGCCGCCGCCGGTCCTCGTCCGCCACGAGAGCGAGAGCAGCCGACAGGTGGCGCTCGGCGGTCCGAGGGTCGAGCAGCAGGGCGCGCTGCCCGGCGCGCTGGAGACTCTGGACCACCGGATCGACCAGGCGTGCGGTCAGATCGGTCTCACCGGCCGAGCGCGCCAGATCGAGGGCCATGGCGTAGTGGTAGGCGACAATGTCGGCGACATCGTTGAGCCTGCCGGCTGCCGCCGTCTCCAACCAGGCGGCGGCGGCGGCGTGTTTGGCGGCGCGCGCGCGGCGCGGCAGTCTGCCGTACGCCACATCGCGTGCCAGAACATGCTCGAAGATCAGCTGCTGTTCTCCGTCCATGGATGACTGTGGCTCTCGACGCACGAGATGCCTGCTCACCAGCTCGTTGAGCACTGCACTCACAGCGCCACGCTCTCGAGCACCGAGGGCCGCGACGGCACCGTCCCAGAACACCTCTCCGACGACGGCAGCGTCCGAGAGGACTGCCTTGTGCGGCGCCGGCAACGCGTCGAGGCGCGCCCCGATGACCGCCTGCACCGAGCCCGGAACGACTGCGTCGCCGTCTTCTCCAGGCGGTACGATCGCCCGGCCCGCGATGATGGCCAGTGCACCGGAATGATCGGTGATCAGCCGTACCGACTCCTCGACGTAGAACGGGTTACCGCCCGATCCGTGCACGATCCGGGCGATATCGCCGGGGGGCGATCCGGCCGCGGCCACCTCCAGCAACTCCCGCGCCAGGCGGCGAGTGTCGGCCGTCGAAAGATCTCTGAGTTCGATGCGGCGGAACGGTGACGAGGGATCGGCAAACCTGGCCGCGCGCTGAAAGAGCTCCGGACGTGCGGTGGCCACCAGCAGCAGTGGCACGCCTTCGGCGCGGCGAGCCATCTCCTCGACGAATCCCAACAGCGCGTCGTCGGCCCAGTGCAGGTCCTCGAACGCCACGACGGCCGGCCCTCGCGCTGCCAGATGCTCAAGGAACCGCCTCCACACGGTGAAGCTCTCGTCGAGTGTCACCCTGCTCGCATCGAGACCAAGCAGCGGCCGCAGGCGTTGCAGAAGGCAGTCGCGATCAGCGACGTCACCGACAGCCGCCTCGAGCTTCCCCTCGGTCTGCCGCACGTCGTCCGTGTCCATGATGCCCGCGTGCTCCTTCACCACCTCGGCGAGGGCCCAGAAGGCGACGTCCTCTCCGTACGGCGGGCAGCGTCCCTGGCGCCACGTGATGAGATGCGGCCCGGCCTCGAGGCGGCCGGCGAACTCCGCCAGAAGCCGGGTCTTGCCGATGCCGGGCTCGCCGACGAGCAGGACGGATCGCGGCGTGCCGGTGGAGAGTGCGGCTTCGAACAACGCCGTCAACTCCCGCAGTTCAGCGTCGCGGCCGATCAGCGGCGCCGCGAACTCGCGCGTGGTGTCGATGCCCGAACGCGCGCAAGCGCGCACAGCGCGCCACGCACTGACAGACGCACGCTTGCCCTTCAACCGCAGTGACGGCAGGGCCTCATAGTCGAACAGCCGCAGGGTATAGGCATACGTGCGAGCTCCGACGACCACGTCCATCGCTGAAGCAGCCGCCTGCAGACGCGCGGCCGTGTTCACCGCGTCACCGATCAGGAAGCTGTCCCCCGAACCGGGTGAGACGTCGAGACGGACGACCGCCTCCCCCGTCTCGATCCCCACGCGGACGCGCAGCGGCTCGCCGCCTACATCGGCCAGCTTCCCCGCCTCGTCGACGAGCCGCAGCCCGGACAGGACCGCCCGTTCGGCGTCGTCCTCGTGAGTCAGCGGTGCGCCGAAGACGCCCACCACGGCGTCGCCGATGAACTTCTCGACGGTGCCGCCGTACGATTCGATGACGCGCCGCGCGAGATCCCAATAGCGCCGCAACCCGGCATCGACATCCTCCGGGTCGGCCCTCTCGCACAAGGCAGCGAAACCGACCAGATCGCAGAAGAGGGTGGTCACCACCTTGCGCTCATCGGCCACGGTCGACGGCGCCTCGAGACGCGCTCCGCACTCAGGACAGAACCTGAAGTCGTCCGGACTCTGGACCCCACAGAAAGGACACGTCCGCATCGCGACCCCCGGGGAGTGCGACCCGTCTGTACCCAGTATACGACCGTCGGAACGCGTTACCACGTAGAACGTCGTCAGGGGCAGCGGGCCGCGTGCGTCCCCGCGCAGGCCCACATCATCCGAACCGGATGACGCCACGAGAGGGCGGGGGGCCTACCCTCATCGTCAGCCAGCCCACGACGATTGGACCACGCGCCAGAAGGAGGATCCCATGATCTACCCAACGTTCACCAGGAGCCCCCTGCGGACCACCGGTCCGCTCGAGGACGAGCGGTTCGGCAGCTTCCGCGTCCCGCTCTGCGTCTGCTCGGACTGCCGCTACGCGGACCGGTTCGCCATCCAGCCGCGCGCGTTCTGCCGCAAGCCGGACGCTCCGTTGCGCGGGAGTCCGCTGGCAGCCTCCCAGCCTTCCTGCGAGCACTTCGCCGCGCGCACGGGACCCGACCTCTCGCTGCACATCCACTGAGAGGACCGTGTGGCCGGAATGGCGATCGGGGCTGAGTCCCTCGCGGATCGGCTCCGATCGCCACGGGCCTTTCCGGCAGTGAGTAGTCGCCCAACGCGGACCTCGCCACCGATCTCTGCCTCGTGTCACCGCCGCGCGACCGGCCGACCCGCCGTATACTGCATCCCATAGACCCTCGTGCGCCCGACGCGCACGACCGGTGGCGGGACGGAGAGATGGGCGAAGGGCCGGCCAGAGAGCAGGACGCGACCGGACCCTCGTCACGCCTGCGCTTGTCGTGGTTGCGCCCGCCGCGCAGTCGCACCGACCTCGTCGAGCGCAGGGAACTCGTCGAGCGCCTGTCCGTGACCGCCACGCCCCTTGTCCTGCTCTCGACCCCCGCGGGTTGGGGCAAGAGCACAGTCCTTGCACAGTGGTCACGGCGCGATCCCCGGCCGGGTGCCTGGCTGCATCTCGATCGCACTCACAACGATCCCGTCGTGTTCCTCTCCTATCTCTGCGCGGCTCTCGCAGAAGTCGCGGAGATCGATCCCGGCGTCGCACCCCTTCTCGATCTGCCGGTCCCGCCGCTTGAGGAACGGATCCTGCCGGCGTTGATGACTGCCGTTGCCGTGGCCGACCCCTTCCTGCTGATCTTCGACGACGCTCAGGAGATGGTGGAACGGGCGTGCTGGGCGGTGATCGAGGCGTTGCTCGAGGAGTCGCCGGAAGGCGGGCAGATCGCTCTGGGCACACGCGACGATCCTCCCCTGCCTCTCGCCCGCCTTCGCGCCGCGGGAGCGCTGGCGGAGTTCCGCACCCAGGAGCTGGCCTTCACCAGCGAGGAAGCGCGTGAGATGTTCGCGGCCGCCGGGTGCCCCATCGATGGCGACATCCTTGCGGCCGCGCTGAGCAGGACCGAGGGATGGGCGGCCGGTCTCTATCTCACGTCGCTGGCCTGCCCGTCAACGCCTCTGCCTCTCGGGGAAGCCATGCGCGGCGACCGGCGCGACGTCGCCGCTTACTTCGCGGCCGAGGTCCTCGATCGTCAGCCGGATGACGTGCAGTCCTTCCTCCTCCGCACGTCGATCCTCGACGGCCTGGACCCCGCCGCTTGTCGGGTCATCACCGGCAGGCGCGACGCCCGCGACCTGCTCGGCCGGCTGGCGCGCGAGAACCTCTTCGTGCTGCCGCTCGACGAGCATGGCGAGCACTACCGCTACCATCGCCTGTTCGCTGAATTCCTGCGGGAGGAACTGGCGCAGCGAAAGCCGGAGGAGTGCTCGCACGCGCATACCGCAGCGGCGGCCTGGTACGAGTCCGCGGGCGATCTGGACGGCGCCGTGCGTCACAGATTGGCCGCCGGCGAGGTCGATGCGGCCGCTCTGCTGGTCGCGCGTTCGTGGCCGCGCTTGTGGGCGGCCGGCCGGCGAGAGACCGTGCGTCGATGGCTGGGTCTGTTCACCGACGGCGAGATCCTCGACCGCCTGCCGCTGACACTCACCGCCGGCTGGGTGTACTCCGGGCTCGACGACGTGGAGCTGGGCAGACGCTGGAGCCGCGCCGCCTGCAGCGCCCGCGCCGACGACACCCCATCGCCCGATGGCGCGGCTTCGCTGCGCGCGTCGCAGGCGCTGTTGCGAGCTACGCTGGCGCCCGACGGCGTGGCTCGAATGCGGGAAGACGCCCAGCTCGCCGCGCAGCTCGAGTCGACTCCCGGGAGCAGTTGGTACGCCGACGCGATGGAGGTGCTCGGCACGGCGCGCTGGCTCAGCGGCTCTGCACGCCAGTCGATCCGACCGCTGCGCATCGCCGCTCGCGAGGGTGAGGCATTCAATCCGTCCGCGGAACTGGCCGCGCTGGGCACCCTCGCGCTCGTCCATGCCGATCTGGACGAGTGGGACGAGGCGCAGCGACTTGCAGATCGGGCGGCCGACCGGCTTGCCCGGCTCGGCTACGGAAGCTCGCGCCGGAGCCTGCCACTCCTGCTCGCCCGGGCGCGTGTCGGCGCTCACAGGAAGTGCGATGACGTCCGCGATTCCGTTGAGCGCGCCGAGCGGGTGCTGGAGCGCATGGTTCCACACCGCTGGATGGGTGTCATGGCGTCGGTGCTCCTCGGTGAGGCGCTCATCGAGTCCGGCGACGTGCCGGCGGCTGCCGCATGGTCATGCCGGGCGACCGAGGCTCTGCGGCACTGTCCCGATGCCGGCATCTTCGGTCGGCGGGCTGAACGGCTTCGACAGGCACTGGAGGCCGCACTTCACGCCGAACCGCTCACTCCGGCCGAGCGCCGCGTGCTCGAACTGCTCCCCACCCACCTCACCGACGAGCTCATCGCCCGACGACTCGTCGTCTCGACGAACACCGTGAAGACCCACCTGCGAGCGCTCTACCGCAAGCTCGAGGCGCGCTCGCGCGCTGAGGCCGTTGAGCGCGCTCGCCGCCTCGGCCTTCTGCCGCCGCGATAGGTCCTACGACCTCGACCGTCGCATTGCCGTCTGTTCCCCCCGGACGGACAGCTCCGCACGCCGTGAGTCCTGTGAGTCCTTGCCGCTCGTCTCGGTTCTTCGCCGAACATCAGCCGATTCGGATGAGGAAACGCCTGCCCCGGCATCCTACCCTCACTGATGGTCGATCGATACGGGGAGAGGAGGGGTCATGGGCTCCACCGCAAGATTCACACGGACGCTGGCGGTGCTGGCCGTCGCGCTCTTCATAGCGAGCGCCGGCGCCGGCAGCGCTCTGGGCCGGCAGATCGCAGGCTGCACATGCCTGGCCGGCCCGGGGACGACGAAGGCCTCCAGCGCGGTCACGAAGGCCGGACTGGTCTCATACGTGAAAGAGGTCGGCCCCATCTGTGCCGACCTCAGCTGCGCGTGTACATGCTACGACAGGCTCGCCGCGACGTTCGCGGGAGAAGCCGGACCGCAGCCGGGATCCACTTGTGCCGCACGACTGGAACGACTGCTGTCACGCATCGACGCAACGGGCCGTGCGTTGCTCGCCGCAGACGTCCCGGCTGCTCTCGAGGCGACGCACTCCGACGCCGTCCGGGCCGTGGTCGCACTGCACGAGGGCGCGGCACTGGACATCCGCCGCCTCCAGTGCGGGATGCCGGCCATCGCCCGTCAGCCTGCCCCGGCAGCAGCCATAGTGGCACGCGCGCCGTGGCAGACCATCCCCGCCGTCAGGGAGCGCAGGCTCGCGGCCATGGCGACCTGGATCCCGGGTGTTCAGATCTTCGACGGCAGCGAGGAGATCGTTGCCGTCAACCAAGACCAGGCCCGCGCAGCCGTACGTGAACGGAGGCTGGCAGCCCTGCAGCCGAGCGCGCCCGAAGGCGGACTGGCCACCGTTGAAGCCGGCGCCGCCCTCAGCGAGTGGCAGCAGGCTGTCTTCGCCCAGGCGGACAGGCTCGGCATCGCCGTGCCGGCGGCCCGGCGCTGAGAGGCCGTTCGAGCGAGCTGCCGCCGGTCGTCGGTGGGCTCGCCACCAGCCCGATCTCACGACAGCGCTGACACATCGTCGGCGCGGCGAGAGATCGACCGTCGGGCCTGGACGCCGCCGGGGTCTGTACGAAGATCACGCCCCGCTATGGCGTCTACTGAAAAGGCGCCGACTTCATCGATAACCAGCGGGGCTGGCTGGTCGGCGAAGAGCAGACGATCCTGCGGACCAGGGACGGCGGCGATGACACGCCCTCGCGGGGTCTCGCGGGAACCCGAGCCGGCGCGGTCCGCGATCTGCCTCACGCCTCGGAAGGACGCACCATTCAAGATGCCCGGTCCCGCGGTCGATGACGTAAGGAGTGGTATGGCCAAGGCCGGACGCGGCGCGCTTCCCGAGCGCCGACGGCAGTCCCGCCACAGAGCCGGACTGAGAACGGGAGGACCGACCATGCGCCCATGCTCTGCCGCGATCCCGCGATCCTCCGCCTCTGGTGCCGCTCTCCCGCTGCCCACGGCGTTCTTCCTGCTCCTCCTCACCCTCGGCGCCGCCTTGCTCCTGCTCGGCAGTGCACTCGCCGGGCCGGCGGCAGCCACCGGCCAGGATGAGGCACTCGCCCGTTCGGGCGAGGCTGCCCGCACCACCGCGTCGGGCGCGGCTCCCCGTATCAGCCGCCTGCAGACGACTACCCCGCGCGTCGCCCGCACCCAGGCGGTCACCGTGATCGGCAGCGGCTTCGGCGAGGGCCGCGGCAACTCAGCGGTCACCTTCGGCGGCCGGCGGGCGACCGCCTACATACGCTGGAGCGATGACCGCATCGTCTGTCGGGTGCCGACCAGCGCCACACTGGGCAAGGTGCGGGTCCGCGTGCTGACCGACCTCGGCCTGAGCAACGCGAAGCGACTGCGCATCCGCACCGCCCGCCCCCTGGGCAGACCCACCGCCCTCGCGCCCAGGAGCACGATCGAGAAGAACTGGCCGCTGTTCCGCTGGAGTGGGGACGAGCGGGCGACCAGCTACGAGGTGCGCGTCTCCATCGACGGTGTCGTGATCTACTCGCGCAGCCGTCTGCGTAAGCGCTCCTGGCGGCCGCCCGTGCGGCTGCTTTGCGGGCCCACACTGACCTGGAAGGTACGCGCGCGGCGGGCCGGACGGGTGGGGCCGTGGAGCCGCAGCGTGAGCTTCCGCGTGCAGGGGCCGATCGGCATTCAACGGCCTCCCGACGCCGTGGGGTACGACGAGATCTCGCCCACCTATGCCGAGCTCGTCCTCTTCGCCGGGTGGTACGTGCCCAGCGGTTTCGTGCCCGCCGACGGCAGAGTATGGCAGTTGCACGACAACCTGTTCCTGCGGCCTCTCGGGACCCTGCTGAGAGACGCCTACGGCGGAGATGGGGACCAGACCATCGGTCTGCCGCCGGCACTGGACTGGCCGTCCGGCGCCAGGCCCGAACACCTCAGTGGACAGGGTCGCTGGCTCGTTGCCACGGACGGCTGGTGGCCGGCCGGCATCCATCCCGACGCCTACCCCGGACAGGTCATGTTCAGCGCCTCGGCCGGTCTGCCGTGGAGCGGATCCTTCCGCCGGGAACTGGCCGCCCAGGGTGCCGTCGCGAACCCCGTCGGCGCCGAGGTCTTCGCGGACTGCGCGGCCTACGATGTGCCCGAGGACCGTCAGCCCCCGGAAGGCCGTGAGTACCTCATCGGCGAGCTGCGCCTCTTCAAAGAGACGGCCACCCTGCCGGACGGTCTCGTTCCGGCAGACGGCCGCCTCTTCCGGCAAATGGAGCAGCCGTCCCTCTTCTCGATCATCGGCTATGCGTATGGGTGGGGCTCGACGAGCTACCAGTTCCGCATTCCCACCGTGACGGCGCCCGAGGGCTACGTCTGGGCGATCGCTGTGAATGGCGAGTATCCCTGGCGGCCGTGAGCATGCTTGAGCGGTGATCGCGGTCGCCGCGCGACACCCCCGGATAAGGGACACGGATTCAAGACGCCGGATCACACGGTCGATGACCTATGGGGGTGGTGCGACTATCGCCGGACGGTGTCCGAAGACGAAGGATGCAAGGAGACGACCATGTGGGCTATGACGCACGGGGTCCACCGTGACCGGGGCGGCGCACCTGCGTGGCTGCGGCTCGTTCTGCTGATGCTCATCGCCGCACTTGCAGCCATCGCTGCGCTGCCGGCCGCCGCGGCCGCCGCAGGCGATGCCAGCGACCTGCGCGCCGTGTCCGCTCCCGATGCCACCCATGCCTGGGTGGTCGGCCAGAACGGCTGCATCCTCTTCTCGGCCGACGGCGGCCTCAGCTGGACCAGCCAGGACTCGGGGACGCTCGCCGACCTCACCGACGTCCTCTTCCTCGACGCACAGCACGGCTGGGCGGTCGGTGGCAGCTTCCAGAACAGAGATGACGTCGCGATCCTGCGCACGAGTGACGGCGGCGCGACCTGGCAGAAGGTGCGGCTGTCCGACGAGAGCGGCATCTGCCAGCCGCAGGCGGTCGTCTTCGTCGATGAGCAGACCGGCTGGCTGGCCGACCGCGGCGGGCAGGCGGGGGTGTGGGCTACCACGGACGGCGGCCGCCACTGGCGCAACGCCAGTCCCTACCCTGAAGGAGAGACGTACGCGTTCTGCGCGGATGTGGCGGCCGTCGACCGGTCGCAGATCTGGGCCGTCGGCCCCGGCACGGTCCTCTCCAGCTCCGACGCCGGCCGGACGTGGGTGGAGGAGTACGACGATCAACGGATCGCCTTCGCCGGCGTCACGTGTGCGGACGCCGACCACCTCTACGCCGCCGGCGGAACGCACCGGCTGGCGAGCGTCTACGCGCCCTTCATCCTCGCCACCGCCACCGGCGGCGAGACGTGGTCCACGCGCGCCTGGACGCAGAGCAGGGCACCGCTCAACGACGTGACCTGCACCGATGCCCGGCACGTCTGGGCGGTCGGAGACGGCGCCACGATCCGCTTCAGCACCGACGGTGGGAAGAACTGGGCCGCGGCCCAGAACAGCGGCGCGCCGGGGTCTGTCGACCTGCACGGCGTCGACTTCTGGGACGACCTGACGGGCATCGCCGTCGGCGACGACCTCACGTTGCTGCGGACAGTCGACGGCGGCGCCACCTGGAAACGGACGCGGGTCACCGTCGGCCCTCTCGGTGCCGACGAGGCCCCCCGCATCTCCCGTCTGCAGACCACCACCCCCCGCGTCACCCGCACCCAGGCGATCACCGTCATCGGCAGCGGCTTCGGCGAGGCACGCGGCAGCTCGGCGGTCACCTTCGGCGGCCGGCGGGCGACCGCCTACCTGAGCTGGAGCGACGAGCGCATCGTCTGCCGGGCGCCGACCAAGGCCACCCTCGGCAAGGTGCGGGTACGGGTGCTGACCGACCTCGGCTTGAGCAACGCGAAACGACTGCGCATCCGCGCCGCATGTCCGTTGGGCAGACCCACGGCTCGTACTCCCAGAGGAACCATCGAGAGCGCTCGGCCGCTGTTGCGCTGGAGCGCCGCCAAGCGGGCGACCAGCTACGAGCTGCGCGTCTCGATCGACGGCGTCACTGTCTCCTCGCGCAGCCGCCTGAAGAGGCGCTCCTGGCGGCCACCGGAGCGGCTGCCCTATGGAGCAACCGTGACGTGGAAGGTGCGCGCCGAGCGAGCCGGACGAGTGGGGCCGTGGAGCCGCAGCGCGAGCTTCCAGTTGCAGGAGCCGATCGGCATCGACTGGCCTCCCGACGATCCCGGGTACGCCAACATCCCGACCACCTGCACCGAGCTCGTCCTGTTCGCCGGCAACTACATCCCCACCGGATTCGCAGTGGCCGACGGCAGCCGTCTGGGGATCATGGACCACATCATCCTGTACTCCCTGATGGGCACCACCTACGGTGGCTATGGCAACAGCAGCTTCGACCTCCCGTCCGCCCAGACTTGGCCTGCCGGGGCGCGTCCCGACTACGGAACGAACGGTCGCTGGCTCATCGCCATGAGCGGATGGTGGCCGACGGGCATCCACTACGATGCGCTCCCAGGACAGGTGATGTTCAGCGCCTGCGCGGGGGTTCCGCAGAGGGCGTCACTGCGTCAGGAGCTCGCCGAGCAGGGAGCCGTCGAGGACCCTGTCGGCGGCGACGTCTTCCGGGGCTGCGCCGCCTACGACGTGCCGCACGACTACCGACCGAGCGACGAGCCGACCGAACTGGCACTCATCGGCGAGCTGCGTCTGTTCGGGGAGACCGCGGAGCTGCCGGCCAACTTCGTCCCGGCCGATGGTCGTGTTCTGAGTGTCGACGAGAATCTGGCGTTCTTCTCCGTCATCGGCTGGAGGTGGGGTGGCCACCAGGGCGGGCCCATGAGCGAATGGACGTTCCTCATGCCCACCGTGACGGCGCCGGACGGCTACGTGTGGGCCATCGCCGCAGAGGGCATGTATCCCAGCCCACAGTGAGCATGCTTGAGCGGTGATCCCAGGTCGCTGCGTAGCGTCGGTGGATGGCGGAGGCGCCGGTCTGGCGCCGGCCACTTCGGCGCTCAGGCCGGCGGCTCAGACTTCGACGAGCGGCGACTGATCGACGGCCTCGTAGATCTTGCGCAGCGCCGAGATGAGCGCGCCCTGGGAGTGGCCGCGGTAGCGGTAGCGCAGGGCGCGCTCGATCTCATCACGCCCGGTGACGACGTTGTGCCCCAGCAGCAACCGCGAGAGGAACTCGTTGGCCGTCGGCATGATCAGGGTGGTGCTGGCGCTGACGATGCTGCCCGAGCGATCTGCCTCGACCACGATCCCGACCCGCTTGTAGACAGCCTGGTGCGAGACGTCCTGCGGCAGTCGCGCATAGCCTGAGAACAGGAACGTGTCCCCGCCGGGACCCGTCACCGACGCGCCCTCGCCCGAGCTCCCCACTTGTGGCTCAGACGCCGTGCCCGCCATCTCCGACGCCCGCTCCCTGCGGCGCCGCGACGCCACCGAGCGGCGAGCGGTCGACTGCTTCAAAGACCTTCTGCATGGCCGACGACAGCGCACCCTGCGAGTTCCCCAGGTAGCGCTCGTGGATGAGGCCGATGATCTCGTCGCGCTCGCTGAGCACCGACTTCCCGGCCACCAGACGAGCGAAGAAGTCGCGGCCGACCTCCATCACGAGCGTAGAGCCGGCGGCCACGATCCTGCCCTGGCCGTCGACCTCCACGATGACGCCCAGCCGGTTGTAGAGGGTCTGCTGCGCAACGTTGCCGGGCAGCCCCGCGTAGCCGGTGAAGATGTAGGTATCCATGCGCCCTCCTGCCGTGGCGTTGCGGTTCAACCGGCAGTCTAGCACCGGCGAGTGGCCCGCGCGGCTGCCGGACACGCTGAAGGCGAGAGGTCGCGCGAGGCGCCGGCGAGACCAACGCACCAGTCACGGACCGGCAGTGCGATAGGCTTGTGATCAACGGATCCCACAGCTGAGGAGACGGTCGTGAGCACTCGGATCGAACCCGGTACCGACCTGCGGCTAGATCCGCGGAGCTACTGGCTCGAGCAGGCGCTGGCCGCCGATCCCGGCGCCCCCTGCCCGCCGCTGCAGGGCAAGGCGAGGGCCGATGTGTGCATCATCGGCGGCGGCTTCGCCGGTCTCTGGACGGCCTACGAGCTCGGTGAGCGCGAACCGTCCCTGGACATCGCCCTCATCGAGGCCGACGTGTGCGGCGCCGGCGGCAGCGGCGCCAACGGCGGCTTCCTCTCGTCCTCCTGGCACAGCATCGTCTCGCTCTGCCGCCTGTTCGGCGAGGACGAGGGCGTCCGGTACGCCAGGGCGCTGGCGGCGCAGATCGACGAGGTCGGTCGCTGGTGTGCCCGGCACGACGCCGACATCGAGCTGCACGCCGAGGGCGCGGCTTTCGCGCGAGCCGGCGACTGGGAGCCGGAGCCGGACCGCGAGCCGATCGAGCTGCTGGCGCGCCACGGGCTCGGCGATCGGCTGCGCGTGCTGACGGCCGCGGAGGTCCGCGCCTTCGCCGATTCGCCGCAGTTCCGCGGCGGCACCTTCATCGAAGACGTGGCCACGGTGCAGCCGGCCAAGCTGGCGCGCGAGCTGCGGCGCGTGCTGCTGGAGCGCGGCGTGCGCATCTACGAAGGCACGCCGCTGACCGGCCTGTGCACCGGCATACCCGTGCACGTGCACACACCATCGGGACGGATCGAGTGCGACCAGGCGGTGGTGGCCACGGGGGCCTGGGCGGCCTCCGCGCCGCCGTTCCGCCGGGCGTTCGCCGTCGCCGTCGACTCGGTGGTCATCACCGAGCCGGTGCCGGAGATCCTCGCAGAGATCGGCTGGGTGA
This sequence comes from Thermoleophilia bacterium UBA6103, assembly GCA_002423545.1. Taxonomy (GTDB): domain Bacteria; phylum Actinomycetota; class Thermoleophilia; order UBA2241; family UBA2241; genus UBA6103. The sequence continues at coordinate 14,373 of DIWP01000004.1, read as the reverse complement.
GCAGTATCGGCTTCGGCGACGACCGCGAGGCCTTCTACTACCTGCGCCGCACCCACGACGGCCGCGTCGCCATCGGCGGCGGCAGTCTGGGCATCGCCTACGGTGGCCGTATCGACGGCCGCGCCGGCGAGGCGACCAGCCGCGCGATCACGTCGTCGGCCGGCGCCGCGGTCGCCTCGGAGGGGCTGCTCTGGCTGTTCCCGCAGCTCCGCGGCGTGCGCTTCACCCATGCCTGGACCGGCCCCATGGACATGACTCCCGCGATGGTGCCGTTCTTCATGTCTGCGCCCGATCAGACGGTGCACGCCGGCCTCGGCTTCTCCGGCCACGGCCTCACGGCCACCAAGGTCGGCGGCAAGACGCTGGCGTCGCTGGTGCTGCGGGCCGACGACGAATGGTCGAGCCTGCCGGTCGTCGGCCCGCCGCTGTCGGCCGTGCCTCCGGAGCCGCTGCGCTGGCCGCTGGTGAAGCTCCTGGCATCGACCATCGAGACGAGCGAGCTGGCACAGCAGCGCGGCGGCCGGGCGACGCTCAGAGGCCGCCTCGCCGCGGCCGCCTTCGAGCGCTACTCCGGCACCATCAAGGGACCGGCCGCGTGAGAGCAGGAGCGCCTGCCGCCCGGCGCGCGAGGGCCGCAGCGCCCGGCCGTGGGTGCGTGCAGGCGTCCCTGCCGGCCGGCAGGGACGTGATTGTCGCGGCGCCGGGCGACGGCCCCGGGGCGCCGGCCGCCGGCACTCGTTCCCGATCGAGAGGGCGAGCCTGATGGGCGTCGAGATCCTCCGCATCCTGCCCGCCGCCCTCGTCGCCGCCGTCAACGTGACGGCGCTCCTGGTGCTGATCGCCGTCCTGTCCTGGTCCAAGCGGGCCGGCACCGCTCTCGTCGCCGGCTTCTTCATCGTCTTCGTCGTCTTCGGACTGCTGGTGCTGGGCGTGGGCCTCAGGATCCCCGACGAGGGCACGAGCCCTGTGTCCGGCTACATCGACTTCGGTCTCGCCGCCCTGTTGTACATCGTCGGCATCCTGGCGCTGCTCAACCGCCCGCGCCGCGCGATGGACGCCCTCACGAAGCAGCGCACCGGCATCAGCCTGCGCAGCAGCTTCGCGCTCGGTCTGGGACTGGGGATCACGAACCCGTCGTCTCTGATCCCCTACACCTCCGCCCTCAAGGACCTGAGCGTCAGGGACGTCGGTCCACTCGGCGTGATCCTCGGCGACGTGGTGTTCCTGGTCATCCTGATGGCCCCGATGCTGGCCCCGGTGGTGCTCGCCTACTCGTTCCCGAGCACCGCCGACAAGCTCCTCGCGCCGGTCAGCGCCGGTCTTGTCAAGCACGGCCACACGATCATGGGCGCCACCTCGACCGGCTTTGCCGTCTACCTGACCATCAAGGCCGCGATCAACGTGGCGCGCTTCTTCTGACGCCGCCCAGAGAGCCGCGACCCCACTCGAGGCTCCAGTTTGGACAACCGGACGGGCAGGAGTGCGCCGCCCGGCTCACGGCCACCTCTTGCGCCACCGTTCACGACCGGTATCATGGGCGCGCTGCACACGCGACCCGCGGCGGCCACTCCACTGGCACCGCGACCGGTCGTGCGCCCCCAGCGGCCGATCGAGACGCCCTGGGGGCTTTCGCGTTCCCGGGGCCGGCGGCATCGCGGCGATCATCGCCTCGCTTCGCTCGCGCAGGCAGGCGTCGATCGCAGCGGCGACACGGCGACGGCGAAGACGCCGGTCGGCACCCCCAGCCAGAGGGTGCGACCCCCCTTCGTCGGCGCGCGGCAGCCGGACACGACGGAGGGGACGCGTCGATGACGAGCCAGAACGTATCCGCCGACGACGCCGCGGATCTCTACCCGGAGATCCGCGACAAGCTCTTGACGCCGGCCGAGGCGATCCGCCGCTACGTGCGCAGCGGCGCCCAGATCTCGATCGGCGGCTTCACCATCAACCGCAACCCGATGGCGCTCATCTACGAGATCGTGCGCCAGAGGATCGGCGACCTGCACCTGGTGGCGCACTCCAACGGGCAGGGCCTCGACGTCCTGGTCGGCGCCGGCTGCGTGCGCCTCATCGAAGTGGCCTACGGCGGCAACGGCCGCTTCGCCCCCACCTGCTTCCGCTTCCGCAAGGCTGTGGAGCGCGGTGAGGTGCTCGTCGAGGACTACTCCAACTACCAGATGACGCTGCGCTTCCTGGCCGGCGCCCTGAGCGTGCCGTTCGTGCCCACCAGGTCCGGGCTCAGCACCGACCTGGTCCACAGGTCCGGCTTCTCAGCCGAGCTGCGGGAGGAGCTGGCGACCGCCGACGAAGCCGCCGGACGGCGGCCGCGCACTCCCCGCAAGAAGCTCGTCGTCACCTCCGATCCCTTCGACGGCGAGAGCTCGGAGGTCATCCTGTTGCCGGCGCTCACGCCCGACGTCACCATCATCCACGCCCAGCACGTCGGCGACGACGGCACGGTGCGCATCAAGGGCCTCACCTTCGCCGACCTCGAGCAGGCCAAGGCTGCCGAGACGGTCATCGTGAGCTGTGAGGAGATCGTGCCGCGCGACTGGATCCGCACCGACTCCGACCAGAACTGCCTGCCGGGCTTCCTGGTCGACGCCATCGTGCCGGTGCCCTGGGGCGCCCACCCCACCGCCTGTCACTACTTCTACGACTACGACCCCGGCCACCTGAACCTGTATAGGGCCGCAGCCAAGGACGATGACGCCTGGGCCGCCTACCTCGACGAGTGGGTGTACGGCCCGCCCGACCACGACGCGTACCTCGCCAGGGTCGGCGGCGACACGCTGGCACGCATCCGCGCCGACAGCGTGCTCGGCTACACGCCCGGCCTCGACCGGCGCTGAAGGGAGGAGCAGCATGAGCGATCACAGCGACTCCGCCGCCCGCCCGGCCGGACCGCCGGCGCCCGACGCGCCACAGCCGGCCGCCCCCGGCACCTACTCGGCGCGCGAGATGATGGCCGTGGCCGCCGGCCGCCTGATCAAGGACGGCGACGTGCTGTTCGCCGGTACCGGCGTCGCCATGCTGGCGGCGGCGGTCGCCAAGCGGGTCCACGCGCCGCGCGCCATCGTCTTCTTCGAGACCGGCGGCATAGACCCCACCCTGACGGAGTTGCCGCTGGCGGTCGCCGACCCGCGCGTCATGGACGGCACCGCCATGAACTCCGGCCTGATCGAGAGCTTCTCGATCGTCGCCCACCGCAAGCTGCACACCATCGCCTTCCTCGGCGCCGCCCAGATCGACCGCTACGGCAACCTCAACTCCACCTGCATCGGCGACTACCGGGCGCCGAAGGTGCGCTTCAGCGGCTCGGGCGGCGCCTGCGACGCCGGCTCGCTGGCCAGCGCCTTCATCGTGTTCATGCAGCACGGCAGGCGCAAGTTCGTGGAGACGCTCGACTACCTCACCACGCCCGGCTGGCTCGCGGGCGGCGACTCACGGCGCCGGGCCGGGTACGCGCGCGGCGGCCCACTGGCCGTGGTCACCGATCTCGGCGTGCTCGAGTTCGCCCCCGATACGCACGAGATGTACCTGCACCAGCACTACGCCGGCGTCGGCCCCGAGCAGATCGCCGAGAACACCGGCTTCGAGCTCGACATCTCACGAGCCACCGAGGCCGCCCCACCGACAGAGCACGAGCTGCGGATCATCCGCCACGACGTCGACCCCCAGCGGCTGATCCTGGGCTGAGCACAGGCGGCGGCGGGCGGCGCGGCCCGCGGGGGCCTCAGCCTCGGTCGGCGCGGCCCGCAGGGAGCTCAGCCTCGGTCGGCGCGACCGCCGCTCTGGGCGGCGCGGCCCTCAGCCCGGCCCGCCTCGACGTCGCGGCCACGCTCCGTCCACCAGATCCTCGCGTCGGCGGCGGACCAGGCCCCGCTGCTGCCGCACGACCGCAGCGCCGCGGCCAGAGCCGCGATGCTGTGCGGACGTGCGCGCGGATCCTTCTCAAGGCACTGCATCACGATCGCCTCCAGGTCCGCCGAGAGCGGCCGGCCCAGCCTCTCCGACGGCCGTTGCGCATCCTCCGACAGAGCGCTGCGGACGGCAGCCGCGAGCGTGTCGGCATCGAACGGCTCGCTGCCGGTGAGCAGGTAGTAGGCCGTCGCCCCGAGCGCGTAGATGTCGCCCGACTCGTCGATCACCCCGCCGTGCCGCAGCGCCTCCGGGGCCAGGAAGCGCGGCGTGCCGGCCGCCACGCCTGCCCCGCGGGCTGCGGCCGGCTCGCCGTCCGAGAAGTCCCTCGCCAGGCCGAAGTCGGTGACGACCACGAAATCGAGTTCGCCGCCGTGCGGGCTCACGATGAGGTTGCCGGGCTTGATGTCCCGGTGCACCACGCCTTGCCCGTGCGCTTCCTGGAGCGACTCACAGACCTGCAGCAGCAGGCAGATGACGCGCCCCTCGGGCATCGGTCCGGTCGCCTCCACCAGGCGCTCGAGGTCGACGCCCGGCAGATACTCCATCGCGAAGTAGAAAGTCCCGTCGCCACCGATGCCGTAGTCGTAGATGCGGATGGTGTGCGGACTTGTGAGCCGGCTCGCGAGCTGCACCTCACGTTGGAAGCGTCGCAGCTCCTCGTCATCGAGCCGTTCCTGACTCAGGATCTTCACGGCGGTCGGCCGCCGCAGCAGGACGTGACTGGCCTTGTAGACCTCACCGAGACCGCCGGCGCCGATCTTCTCTTCCAGCTGATACCTGCCGAGCCGGTCCGACTGCTTCTCGCCGCGCGCATGTCGCACGCGCAGGAAGTAGAGCGAGCGGGAGGCCAGCAGGACCGCGAGCGCCGCCACCGCCACCAGCGCCAGCAGCACGATGACGATGAAGCGTACGACGGCGAGCGAGCCGTACGCTTCGTCGACGTCGACCTCGGTCGCGACGCCGAAGCCGGAGTCGGGCAGCCACGTCCAGGCGCCGACGACCGGGACGCCGCGGTAGTCCCGGTAGCCCTCGGCGTCGACGCCGGCGGAGCCGGTCACGGCAGACGCCGCCATCCTGGTGAGCGGTCGTTCCGGCGAGAGATCGGCCGGCGGCGACTCCCGCAGCACGTTGTAGCCGGGGTCGACCACCCGCATGGTGAGGATGGAGGTGACGCCCGGCAGGTCGGGGATGAGGCCGTACTCCCTGAGCTGGCCCTCGAAGCGGCTGCGCGAGAGCAGCCGGCCCTCGCCGTCGAAGGCATACGTCTCCCCGCTTTCACCCCAGCGAGCGACCGTCAGCACCTGCGTGAATTCCTGTGGCAGAAGCCGCAGAGCGAGGACGCCGAAGACGCGGTCCCCGTCGGTCTTCAGGGGACTGCCGACATACATGACCGGCTCCTGCGCCGGCGACTCGCCGCCGTCTTCGACACCCGAAGCCGCAGGGAAGAACGGATGGCTGATCAGCGTCGCTCCGCTCAGTACGCCGTCGACGAAGCCGGCCTGCTCGTCCGGCCGGCGCGTCCCCAGCAGCGCGGGGTCGTCGGACGCAACGACGACCCCTTCGCCGTCGAGCACCGCCCAGCCGACCGCCGACGTGCCGCGGATGAGCGGATCCATGGCGGCGGCCAGCCGCCGCCCGGCAGCGGCCGCGGCCGGCGACTCAGGCGCAGCCTGGGACTGCGCGGCAGCCTCGGACTGCGCGGAGGCCTCCACCAACTCGGCCGCCGGCTCGCGGACCGCCTCCTGCGCCGCGATCAGTTGCGCGGCCGTCTCCTTGTCGCTCATCCAGAGACGCAAGGCCGCCACATCGGCCTGCAGCACGGTCTCCAGCTGGCTCTCGACCTGGCCTCTGAGCCCCCGCTCGGCGGTGGCGTAGATGACCCAGCCGAAGGGGATCAGGACGAGCAGCAGGAGCAGCGGCATGAGCCGCCAGAGCATGCCCAGGCGCCGACCCGGGCTGACGCCCTGTGCGTCCTCGGCAGTCGATCCCTCGAGTGGTCGCATGGACCCTGCTTCCGTGGCGCTCGCGAACGGTCTCTCACTATAACCGTCCCGGACGATTCCAATCGGCCGACACGACGCGGACGAGTCCGGGCGACCGCGACCGGAGGGACGCCGCCGACGGACTCGAGCGACCGCGACCGGGCCGGGACGCCGACGAGCCGGTGGTACCATCGTGCGGTGACGAACGCGGAGACACCGATCGCCTACGAATCGCAGGTCCTCTGGCCCGACACCACGTGGGGTCCGTGGTGCCTCGATCTGTCCTGGGAGCTGCACGACGACCGCTGGATCCTGGCCGGCTTCAGCATGCGCTCCCGATTCCGCACCGACGGGCGGCGCGACGCCCTCGCCGAGGCTCACGACAGATACCGGTCGGAGGCGCCGGCCGATGTCGAGCCGCCGGGCCGGCCGCGCGAGCTTACGGCGCGCGAGCTGCGCTCGCTCCGCCTCGGTGATCTTGTCCAGCAGGAGAGCCTGCGCTGGGAGCGGCTGATGGTCGAGGCGGCCGGCTCGGCCGGCTCGCGTGCGGCGTATGCCGCCCATCCCGAACCCGGGCGCCCGGGCCGGCCGCCCCTCTACGCTCCGGACCATTTCGCCGAGGTGGCGCGCGTCTATGCCGGCGCCTACAGGAACCAGTCGCGCAACCCGACGCTCACCGTCAGCCGGGAGTTCCACGTCTCGCGCTCAACGGCGGCCAAGTGGGTCGCCCGCGCGCGGCGCCTGGGCTTCCTCCAGAGGACGCAGCGACGGGTCGCCGGCGGCATCCCGGCCGGGCCAGCGCATACGGTGGGTCTGTCGGACCGGCAGGGACCTCCCTTCGTGCGCTTCTCCGGTGAGGGCGGCACCGTCTACACGGTCTGGATCGCGCAGCCGCCGGATGTCGACCGCGACCGCCTGACGGCCTTCCTCTCGGGGGAGCCGCAGGCGCTGGACGAGGCGCGCCGCACGGGACCGGCGCGGGCCCTGGTGGAGCTTCTCGGCCACAGCCTGTCGCCGCAGGAGGACGCCCTGCTGAAGCGGTACGCCGCCCACGACACCGGCGCCGACTTCTGGACCGCCGTCGCGGCCGCCGGCCTGACGGCCGACGAGTCCGGGCCGGGACAGCTGCTGGAGTAGCCGCGGCCGGCCACCTGGGCGATCCCCGCGCCGCCATCCCGGCACGTGCCGGCTGCGGCACCCGGGCGCCGATCTTCTTCCGTCGCCCCCGGCAAAGCCGTGTCACTCCTGTGCCGATTTCGCTATTTCCAGCACTTTTCGTTTGACCGACCACCGTCCGGCGTGGCTCTATGCGGGCACGTGGCCGGCGCCGGGTCGAGGTCAGATCCCCGGCGCACAAACCAGCCCGCACCGACGCACCCGAGCCAGGCCATAGTGACATCTCCTAAGCGGGGGAGGGCGCCGACGTGAGGGCGAGCTCTCAAGGGGGAGAGTGTCATGCCGATCGCGGCGATAGTACCGGGCGACACTGCGTTCGTCCTCATCAGCGCGGCTCTGGTGGCGCTGATGACGCCGGGACTGGCCTTCTTCTACGGAGGCCTGGTCCGGCGCAAGAACTTCTTGTCCATCATGATGCAGAGCTTCATCTCGATGGGCGTGGTGACGGCGATCTGGGTGGCCTTCGGCTACTCGCTGTCCTTCTCCGGTGACATCTGGGGTGTAATCGGCAACTTCGACTGGGCCGGTCTCAACGACGTCGGCGAGGGACCGAGCCCGTGGGCGCCCAACATACCCAGCGGCGCCCACTTCATCTTCCAGGAGATGTTCGCCATCCTCACCCCGGCGCTCATCACCGGCGCCTTCGCCGACCGCGTCAACTTCAAGAGCTACCTCAAGTTCCTGGTGCTCTGGAGCGTCGTGGTCTACGTCCCGTTCACCCACTGGATCTGGGGCGGCGGCTTTCTGCAGCAGTGGGGCGTGCTCGACTTCGCCGGCGGGCTGACGGTGCACACCAGCGCCGGCATGGCCGCTCTGGCCTCGGTGTTCGTCGTCGGCAAGCGCCGCTTTCTGCCCGGAGAGCGCCGGCTGCCGCACAACGTCGCCTTCGTGGCGCTGGGCACCGGTCTGCTCTGGTTCGGCTGGTTCGGCTTCAACGGCGGCAGCGCCCTGGCCGCCAACGGACTGGCCGCCCAGGCCTTCGTCAACACCGACATCGCCGGCTCGATCGCCATGGTCACCTGGCTGGCGCTCACGTGGTGGCGACACGGCAAGCCGAGCCTTGTCGGAGCACTCACCGGCGCCGTCGCGGGCCTGGCCTGCGTGACCCCGTGCGCCGGCTACGTGCCCACCTGGTCGGCCTTCATCATCGGCGTCCTCGCTGGCGCCGCCGGCTACGGCGCCGTCTGGTTCAAGGAGAAGATGGACTGGGACGACGCCCTCGACGTGTGGGCGTGCCACGGCGTCGGCGGCATCCTCGGCAGCATCCTGGTCGGGGTGTTCGCCACCACGGCCATCAACCCGGCCGGCGCCGACGGCCTCATCACCGGCAGCGGCATCCTGCTCGGCAAGCAGACGGCGGCCACCTTCCTGATCGCCGGCTACGCCTTCCTGGCCACCTGGATCATCCTCAAGGCCCTCAATGCCTTCTCACCGGTCCGGGTGCCCGACCAGGTCGAGCAGAACGGCCTCGACGCCGAGCTGCACGGTGAGGCGGCGTACACCTTCGACTGACAAGAGCCTGGGACGACGCCGGTCATGACCGCTGCGACGGAGCGACCAGGCCACCGCGCCTGATCCGTCTCTGACCTGCACCGGTCCGGCGGCAACGCCCTGGGCGGGGCCCGAAGCCCCGCCCAGGGCGGGCCTTCCGGCCCGCCCCACAAGAAGGCGTCGCGACAAGGCGAAGGGGGGCGGCCCCTCGACGATGAGGAGCCGCCCCCTTCGCGCGGACGTCGTCCACACACCTTCTGCGTCAAGTAGTTGCGCAGCCACTCACGTGGCGGTATCCCCCCCGGTCATAGAGAGCCCGACAGGGCCCCCGGAGAGCCGGACTGAACCCGCCGAACATGATGTCGTCTGTGCTATCTGGGATCTCTCCTTTCAGATAGCACGCACTGGATCGCTGCCGGTGGTGAGCGGCGGATCCAGATCCGCGATCCGGCCGCAGCGGCGAGAACGCCTTCTCAGCCGCCGGCGGCCAGCGGCGACGGCACGTTGAACACGCGCGCCCCGAGGTCCTTGTCGATCTGGAAGAGCGCCCCCGGGGCGTCCTTGGCCCACTCGAGCTTGCCGACGATGTCGCCGGCCGACGCCTCTTCCTCGACCTGCTCGGCCACGAACCACTGGATCCACTGCACCGTGGCGTGGTCCTTGATCTCGATCGCCAGGTCCATGATCCTGTTGATGCGGCCGGTCACGATCTGCTCGTGCTCCAGCGCCGTCTGGAAGATGTGCAGCGGCGACTCCCACTCGTTGCTCGGGCCGTCGATGCCCTTGAGCAGCACCCGGCCGCCGCGCTCGTTCACGTAGTTGAACATGATCTGCGCGTGGCTCATCTCCTCTTTCACCTGCACCGCCATCCAGTTGGCGAAGCCGGCCATGCCCTGGTTCTCAAACCATGACTGCATCGAGTAGTAGATGTACGCGCTGTAGAGCTCGAAGTTGATCTGGTCGTTGATGGCGTCCTCGACGCGCGTGTCCAACATCCGTCCGCTCCTTCTCGTGTATCACCGGAACATGCGACGAGGTCGGGGACGCGCCTGCCGGCCGCCGACATCTGCCGCGTGGGTTCGCCGCTACAGTACCCGGCACTCCCGGTTTTCTAGCACGCCAATGGGAGAAACCGGCCCGCAGCCACCGTCCCCGCGCTCGGGCCGCCGGCTCGCGACTCGGCGCCACGGCGGGACGCCCCGCCGGCTCCTGCCCGAACTCCGGCGTCCGGACGCAGGACACCCCGCAGGCCGGTTCCTCTATGCCTATGCTCTCGAGACACTCCGGGATGTGTGGACATCCCGGGAGTGCGGAGGTGTCCACACATCCCAGAGCGGCCGGACGCGGTCGACACCCGACGGCGAGGTCCTGCCCTGCGAGCGACACCCGACGGCGGGGTCCCGCCTTGTCTGCCGGCTGCTCCGAACAAGAAGGCCGCGCAGGCCGGCCTGTCGATTCGACAGGCCGGCCTGCGCGGCTCGGTAGGCTCATCCCAGCGCCCTCTGATCCCGAAGCATCGGCGCCGGACCCGGCGGGGCCGGACGTGCCTCAGTAGGCGCCGTACAGCTTCGCCGCCTTGACCATCTGATAGACATTGACCGGTGCCGAATACGCGGGGATGTCGCAGCCCGGAGCGAGGGCGAACCCGGGGATGACGCCCTTGCCCTCCTCGATCCTCTCCTTGCCCTGGGCGAGCACCTCGTCCGGGGTGCCCTGGTACATCAGCAGCGGGTCGATGGGAGCGCAGATGACGTGGTCCGGGAAATGCTCCGCCACGGTCGTCGCGGACATCTCGATGCCGAACGTGAAGATGCTCTTCTTCGGCCACGGCGCCTGGGCGTAGAGCGGCAGGTTCTTGATCTGGTCGGCGCAGATGTGCAGATAGGTGTTCGGCGCCCCGACCTCGTTGATCTTCTCGACGACCTCCTTGATGTACGGAAGCGCGAACGCCTCGAAGTGGTTCGGCGAGATCAGCATGTTGCTCTCGACGGCGTAGCCGCAGAACGGCATCAGGTTCTCTCCGCCGAACTCCTTGGCCCAGATATCGCACGACTGCAGGACGAAGTCGGTGACGACCCTGCACACGTGATGCAGCGCTTCCGGGCACTCTGCCATGAAGACCATCACGTTCTCGACGCCCATGACGCCGGCCGCCATGTCGAGCGGGCCGACCGCCTGGAGCGTGACGGGATACCCGTGCTCCGCCTGCAGCTTCGAGAACTCCCAGGCGATGGGCATGGACCCGACCGCCATGATGTCGTCCGGCAGCGTGAGCGCGAGGGCCTCCTCGGCCGTCGTCACCGCATGCTTGAGGACTGTCGGCGCCTCGCCCTCACCTCGAGGCAGCTTGACCTCGCCACCGAACTCCCAGGCGCCGAAGGCCGCATAGCCGTACGCGTTGAGACGCTCGTAGCCGTACATCTCCGCCGCCCGGCTCTGGGCGTGGAAGCTCAGCTCGGCATTCTCGTAGATGTCCGCGATCGAGAGACCGTTCACCACGCCGACGTGACCGAAGTGGAAGGGAATGACCGGCACACGGTCGAGGTCCTCTCCCTTCAGCAGCGCCTTGAACCGCTCCTCGGATGTCATCTGATCGACCACTTGATTACCTCCTGATCGTTCGTGGGTCTGTCGTGCCTGGATCCATCGGGTGCCTGTGAGCGGGCCATCAGCGCACGACGATGACCGATGGTCCGCCGGCACTGTGCAGCTCCCGGGTGGGCCTGCCGGCCACCCGCTTGCGCAACTCGTCGAGCGGCCCGGCGGCGATCGCGCCGGCCGGGCACGATTGAGCGCAGGCCGGCGCGCGGCCGGTGCCGACGCAGTAGTCGCACTTCTGCATGACACCGTCGCTGCCGAACTGCGGCACGTCGTAGGGACATGCCGTGAGACACTCGCGGCAGCCGTTCGGTCCGTCGCACTTCTCGCGATCGACGAGCACGACGCCGTCGCCGTCGCGCTTCATGATCGCGCCGGTGGGACACGCCGCCAGGCACTCCGGGGCGGCGCAGTGCATGCAGGAGAGCGTGAAGAAGCTGCACGCGACGTCCGGGTAGGCGCCGCGCCACTCTTCCTTGACGTGCCGCCAGTGCAGGCCCGGCTCAACGTCGCGGATGGCCTTGCAGGCCACCTCGCAGGTGCGGCACTGCACGCAGCGTCCCTCGTCGATGAGGAAGCCGACCTGTCCCGGACCGGCGACGGCGACCTCCGCGGGCGCCGCCACGGTGTCCGCTGGCGATGCGGCGGCGGGGATGGCGAACGAGGGGCGCGGCAGGCTCGTCCCGGCGTCGCGCGCGTCGTCCGCCCCCCCATCGACTCTGCGCACCTCGACCAGCGTCTGCTTGGGCATCGCGCTGACCACAGGGTCGATGGCCTTCTCGCGGTCGGTGCTGTACATCAGGTTGATGTTGGCGCCGCCGTCGAGCAGTTCCTGGCCGGGCAGGCCGAGCTCCTCGCAGCTCTGCCAACAACCGTGGACGCCCATGATCGTGTCGGGCCGGATGCCGGGGAAGTACAGGGCCTTCACCTTGATGAAGCCGTGCGGTGACTCGACGACGACCCAGTCGCCGTCCTCGACCCCGCGCTCCCGCGCCGTGTCGGGATGGATGTGGATCCACGGGTCCGGCTGCACCTCCCGCAGGCAGGGCACGTTGTGCAGCCAGCCGTGGTTGTAGACGGCGGTGGTGTGGGTGTCGAACAGCGTCAGCGGGTAGCGCTCGAGCAGCTCCGGTGTGGCCGTGGGGCTCTCGGGAGGCTCCACCCACTCGGGCAGCGGTGTGCCGCCGTTCTCCTCATAGGTGGTGTTGTAGATGGCCACCTTGCCTTGGGGCAGGTTCGGCTTCTTGGAGATCCGGAAGCTGGGCGTGGAGAACGTCTGCTCGTACTTCTCGAACTGCGGCGGCTTGGGCTTGAGGACGATGCCCGCCGGATGCCTCCGCAGTTCCTGCATGGTGACGCCGAGGTTCTCGAGCTGCCAGTCCATGCAGGCCTCGATGTCGCCGTTCCAGAAGTGCTCGCCGTAGCCCATGCGGCAGGCCAGATCCAGCCACAGCTCGTGGTCGGACTTGTAGTCGCCGAGTGGCTCGATCACCTTGTTGCGAGCCATCAGCCACAGGCCCTCGCCGGTGGGGCGTGCCTCGAACGGCACGTCGGACTCGTACATGGTCGCCACCGGGATCACGATGTCGGCCCACGGCATGGCCGCCGTCTCCATCACGTCTATGACGACGAAGAACTCCAGCTTCTCGAGGGCCTCGATGACCCGCCGCGGACCCCTGGTGATCACCGTCGGCTGGGTGCCCGGCGCCATGACGGTCTTGATGGGGTAGGGGTCCTCGGTGAGGACGGCGTCGAGGACCTTGTAGTAGGCCGAGGAGACGCCTTCGAGGAAGGGCTGCATCGGCCTCGGCAGTTCGGGCCCGACCAGGTCGTCGATCATCTGCTGTGTGAGGATCTCTCTGGGAAGCACCGGCTTGATCGGCGGCGGGGGGCCGCCGGCGAGGTTGCCGCCGGGCCGGTCGATGTTGCCGGTGATCGCCATGAGGATGGCGACGGCGCGCACGGCATGGTTGGAGGCGACCACCTGGTCGAAACCGTTGCCGGGGAGCATGCAGGCGGCGTCGGCCCGGGCGTAGAGACGGGCGACGTCGCGGATCTGGTCGGCGGGCAGTCCGGTGATCGGCTCCGCCCACTCCGGCGTGTGGCCCTGGACGTGCTTGACGAGCTCGTTGAAGCCGTAGGTCCACTCGGCGACGAACTCCTTGTCGTAGAGCTCCTCGGTCACGATGACGTGCAGCATGGCCAGGGCGAGTGCGCCGTCGGTGCCGGGGCGGACCGGCAGCCAGACATCGGCCTTGGCCGCGTCGGCCTGCATCTCGGGCTTGATCACTATGAGCTTGGCGCCGCGTTCGCGAGCGGCGACCAGGCGCCGCAGAAGACCCATGGCGGTGAACGCATTGACCGGGTTGGCGCCCCACACCACGATCACGTCGGCATGCTCGAAGTCCGGGGTGACGTGGAAGTCGAAGCGGCCCAGCGTGTAGGCCATGCCGAAGGCGCGCTGGATGAAGCAGATGCCGCTGTGGCCGTAGTTGGGGCTACCGTGGTAGTACAGGAAGCGCTGCATGTACTCCTTGTAGCTGCGCGCCTGCGGGGAGAGCATGGCCAGCGACCGCGCGCCGTGCTTCTCCTTCTGTTCCGTCAGCTTCTCGGCGACGGTGTCGAGCGCCTCATCCCACGAGATGCGCTCGAACTTGCCCTCACCCTTCTTGCCGACGCGGCGCAGCGGGTGGGTGAGGCGCTGCGGGGAGTAGAGCCACTGGGCCGACCCGTACGCCTTGGCGCAGAGGGTGCCCTTGTTGAGCGGCGCCTCCTTCATGCCCTCCACGCGGAGCAGACGGCCGTCTTCCACATAGCAGTCGATGCCGCAGCCGGCGGCCGGACCGCAGAGCGGACAGATCGTCGGGATCTTCGTCTCGGACATCAAGTGTCTCCTCTCTGGCGGATTACGAGCCGGCGGACACAGGGATGCCTCCGTCGCGCTCCCGTCGCGGTGTGCGGACGACCACGGCTGGACCGCTCGAATGCCGGTGGCGCGGACGGCCGCTGAGGGAGTCAGGAGGCCGTCCGCGCAGAGCCGGCTGAGTCCCCCGGAAGGGGGTTTCGGGGGCGTGGGACGAAGGCGGGACGGCGACACATCCACGGTCCGCAGCCATCATCACGTCCACCGTCGTGCGACCGTCCCGCCCGACTGGTCAGCCGACCTGTCCGCCGACCAGCTCCTTGCACTTGTCGACGCCGA
>DIWP01000031.1 GCA_002423545.1 Thermoleophilia bacterium UBA6103 | reverse complement strand
GTGTTGAAGTTGTGGAAGTCGCGCCCCGCGGCTCCCATGATGAGCACCTTGATTCGCTCCGGCATGTCCCTTTCTCCTCTGTTCTTCGCGGGGCCCGCGCCACGGCAGACCAGGCCTGCGGGCCCGCGATCGTACCCTCTGTCACTTCCGGCGGCTCGGCCGCCGTCATTCCCCGCGCCTCACCTCAGCCTTCAGCGGGCGGCGGCCGCCGACGCCGGTGACCGGCGGCTCAGCGGCCGCCGGTACCAGTCGAGGCGTCCGGGCCGCCCCTGATCTCCTTCTCGACGTACGGTGACGTGAACGCCTGCAGGACCGAACCGTAGCCGGGGATGAGCTCCACGACGTCGCCGACCTGCGGCGGCGGCGCGACCGCCTCGACGTCGACGATGAGGTGGTCGCTGCTGGCGCCCAGGACCTCCACCCGCCGGTCGACCGGCGTGAGCAGGTCCGGGTAGGCATCCTGACGGCCCAGGGCGAGGATCGCGCGGCGGCGATCGCCGCGATCCTGGTACACGGGCCGGTTGCCGAACGCGTCCTGGGCGCTCTCCCCGCGTGGCAGGCTGGGCTTGACCAGACACTCGATGATGGGCGCCTTGAGCACGAACGCGTCCTGACGGAGCCTCGCCAGCGGCTCGCGCGTCAGGGTATCGAGACCGAGCAGGATCGTCTCGCCGACCCGCAGGCTGGTGACGCCGCCGGGCAGCCGCCCGGACAGCGCCAGATCGAGGCTGCCCGAGTTGCCGCCCGATACCACGATCGGCCGGCCCAGCAGGTCCTCGACGTCGGCCGCCAGCCGCACCAGCTCGCCGAGGTTCTCCTCGCTCGGCACGATGGCGCCGTAGCACGTCAGGTTGACGCCGATGCCGGCCACGCGGACGTGCCGCAGTGCCGCGACCTGCTCTACGAACGGCAGCAGGTCTCCCGGCAGCACGCCCTCCCGCAGGTCGCCGAGATCGACCATGCACACGACGCTGTGCACGAGGCTGCGGGCGCCGGCCGCCGCGTCCAGCGCCCGCACCGTGACCAGCTCGCTCTCCAGCGAGATGTCGGCGAGCTGCACCACCTCGTCGGCCTGCGCCGGAGCCGGTGCCCGCAGCAGCCACAGCGGCGCGGTGATGCCGGCGGCGCGCAGCCGGGCGAGATTGGCCGGACGCGAGTCGGCGAGCGCCGTCGCCCCACCGCGCAGCATCGCGCGACCCACGGCGGGCTCGCCACAGGTGACCTTGGTCACCCCTACCAGGTCGAGGCCGGGCAGATGCTTCGCGAGCCGGCGCGTGTTGCCCTCGATCGTGTCGAGGTCGAGGACGATGGTCGCCGCCGCCAATGACGAGCCTGCATCACCCTTCACCACTGGCCTGGACCTCCGCTCCGTGCATATTCCGTATGCAGCATGCTACGGTACCGTGTCGGAGTCATGCAAGTATGCACCCGCGCCTCACGCGGCCGCACCTGGCACCGCCGCAAACGGACTCCCCAACGCCGGAGCCTGATTCGTCGTCCACAGAGAAGACGAACTTTGCTAAGGTTCCCAGGTGAAGTGACGTTACAGTGGACGGCGACCCGGGTCCGCAGACAGCAACCCGCCCGGGTACCATCTGTCCCAAGACTGAGGGAGGTGCGCGTGAAGAAGCTGGTCATCATGGTGGCGGCGGTCCTGGCGCTCGTCGTGGCCGTCACCCCGGTGGCGCTCGCCGGGCCGGGCAAAGCCAAGCCCGGTCAGGGTCAGGGCGACAAGGTCGGCTTGAAGCAGCGTGCCAGCAAGAGGTTCACCGCCAACGGCGTCGTGCGTTCCGTCGCCGCGGAAGACGGCACCTTCACCATGAAGGTGTGGAGCGGCGGCAAGATGCGTAGCGAGCGCGGCAAGCTCGTGACCATCAAGGTGGTCGCCGATTCGACGAAGATCTTCCGTGTCGTGGCCGGCGAGCGCAGCGACGTCACGCTTGCGGACATGAAAGCCGGTGAGCGGGTCTGGGTCCAGGGCACGTTCGTCAAGACCGACGATGGCCGCGTGTACACGGCCAAGCGCGTCAAGCTCAAGGGCACCTGGCCGTTCATGGCCAAGGGCGTCGTGACCGACGTGGGAGACGCGACGATCACGGTCGAGGTCACCCGCTCGATGGTGGCCATGCGCGCCTGGCTCGGCGAGGAGATCGTCCTCCAGATCGGTGACGCGACACGACTGCTCAAGCGTGTCGACGGCGTCACCAGCCCGATCACCCTTGCCGACATCGCGATCGACGACAAGGTGACCGTCAACGGACTGGTCGACAACACGCAGCCGACCGACAAGGAGTTCATCGCCAGGCGGGTGCTGGTCAGGGACTGACCGACCACGGCACGGGGCGACCGGCGGCAGCCGGATCGACCCGGACCCGCCACCCAGGGAGAGCGAACGGAGGGCCCGCCGTCAGGCGGGCCCTCCGCGTCTTTACGGGTTTCCGCCTGCAGTCGGGCGCGCTCCCTCGTCTGGCTTCGCTCTCGCCCGCCGTCGTCGTGCGACGTACCTGTCGATGGGACGTATCGCGACGCCGCTCGCCCAGAACACCATCGCGACGGTGGGGTCGATGAAGGCCAACGGGATCGAGATCAGGAAGACGCCGTGCTGCAGCAGCCCGGACCGGGTGAAGGCGCGGATCTCTTCCCGGCTCAGCTCGTCGTCCAGGAACCCCTTGCGAGCCGCATACCACCAGATCCCCGTGCTCGCCACCCCGGTCACGACCACCGTGGCCGCATACAGGACGACCGCCACGACCTGCGTCGAGTGGCGCCCGAGCAGCTCCGTCGGGTATGGCAGGAAGGCGATGCACATCATCAGGAACAGATCGAGTGTGATGAGCCGATGGTCGTAGGCGCGGATGTAGCGGAACGTCTTGTGGTGCTTGAGCCAGAAGACCCCGATCACGTAGAAGCTCACCACGTACATGAGGAACGACGGCAGTCTGCGGATCAGGCCCTCGCTGAGGCCCTCGCTGAGCGGCGGCACACTGATGCGCAGCACGAGGAGCGTGATGGCGATGGCGAAGATGGCGTCGCTGAAGAAGGCCACCCGGTCGATGTCCTTCTCGACGCGTCGCTCGATCTCGGCACGCCGGACTTCGTCGGCCCGCTCGCCGACCCCCATCATCGATCCCGGCAACTGCATGGCCATCATGCCTCTCTCTGTGCGCTTCAGGCAGGTCGGCCCACACCGGTCTGCGACCGACCGCTCCGGCTGCGTACCGCGCTGCCGGAGCGCCCCCTGAGTGTACGAGACAGCGCACCCGGAACCTTGTCGGGCCGCTCTGTGAGTCTCCGAGCATGAGGGCGGCCCGCGACCCCCGGCCGCAGCCGACTCGAGCGATCGCACGGCAGCGACCGGGAGCCCGCCGTCACGAGTCCGTTAAGTGCGAAGGCCGCCTGATGGGCGGCCTCGCGCGTCGAGTGCGTACTCGAGCGTGCTGAGGGCATTCTCATCGCGTGCTGGACGCGGTGCAATACCCCCACGGGTAGACAATGACTCAACCTCTGCCTGCATGTTGCCGAGACTGTGGACGCGTCACGGGAGTAGCCGCGGGCGGTCTCACGGCGGTAGTATTCACCCCGAACAACGGTGGAGGGGGTAGCGCGATGTCCGGACCATGGAGACGCCGTCGACAAGCGCCGGGTCCCGCGCCGTGCTCGACGCCGGTCGACCGGTCGGCGAAACGACCGCTCCGAGGCGTTGGGAGCCTGTTCCTGACGGTGGCTCTCGGCGCTCTTCTTGTCTGGGCACCGGCCGCTCTCGCGGCGCCTCAGACCGACGTCGGCGCCTCGATGACCGGCACGCCGCTGCTGGGCGGCGAGGCCACGTACACCGTCACAGTCACGAACAGCGGCGACGTCAAAGGCTACGACCTCGACGTCACGACCGTCTTCTCGAGCTCGCGCGAAGGTTCGCCGACCGCCAGCACCGTGACCGTCGTCTCCGCCCGCGATGCCGACGGCGCGGTCTATCCCACGTCGGTGAGCACCGATCCGGCGACCGGGGACACCACCGTGACCGTCCTCAACATCCGTGATCTGGCGCCCACCGAGAGCTACATCCTCACCATCGTCCTGGATCTGGGCGGCGACCCATCCTGGGCGGTCGGCGACCAGCTCACCGGCGCCAGCACCGCCGCCGTCAACGACATGCCCGACGCCTCCGGTACCTGGTACCAAGGCAGTGCGTCCGCGAGCGGCGAAGTCGTCCCCATCAAGCTGGTCACGAAGAGCGTCGCCCAGTCGACCGCCGGCGAACAGGCCACCGGCACGCTCGCCTGGCCGTACTCGTACACCCTCGACGTGCAGAACAACTACGTCGCCGACACCGATGAGGTCGTCGTCGTCGACACCCTCCCGGACGGCGTCGAGTTCCTGGGCGTCACCGGCGGACCGGCGCTCGACACCGGCTACCCGCAGCGCGACGCCGCAACCGGCGAGACGATCCTCCAGTGGACGCTCGGCACCATGACCCCCACAGAGGCGACCAGCATCACCTACAGCGCCGGTATCCGCTACGACTACTACGGCACCGGCAACGGCGGCACCAACCGTCCCCACGACGACTTCTCCGGCACGCCGCCGCTCGGCACCCCGATCCCCGACGACACCGCGTTCGAGAACACCGCCGATCTGACGGCGGTGTTCCAGGGCGAGCCGGTCACCGACCACGATGTTGCCTCGGTCACCGGCTCCTACCTCACCATCAGCAAGAGCGGCACGCCCTCGAGCGGCGGCAACGGCACCGTCGTCGCGTACACCCTGAGGTACTACGCCTCTGAGTACTACGACATTCTTCAGGACGCCGGCGCTTCGCCGCCGTCCATCACCGTCGTCGACACGCTCCCCGACGGCATGACCTACAACGATGATGCTTCGCCGGCCCCGTCGTCGTGGGCCCACGATCCGCTCAGCGGCACCACGACCATCACCTGGGGGCCCGACGTCCTCGCCGCCCTGTCCCACGGCACGTCCGCCGCCATCACTTTCAGCGCCACCGTCGACGACACCTGGGAGGGCGACCCCTACACCGGACAGTGGATCGTCGGCGGCGACTTCATGAGCAATACCTGCACGATCACCGGCATCTGGGACGACCTCCCCGACCCGACCCGACCAGACGGACAGGCCGGGTCCGCTTCCGGCGCCGGCTTCAGCACCGGCACGCCCGGCATAGAGAAGGAGATCCAGCTGCCGGATTCCAGCTCCTGGGTCTCCCAGGGTGCGGCGACCGTCGGTGATGTGATCCGCGTGCGCGTGCGCTTCAACACAAACGACGGTGCAACACCGATCCGCAGCGACATCCGCTTCGGTCGCATCGCGGTCACCGACTGGCTGCCGCCCGGCTGCTCCTACAACGGCGACGCGGTCGAGGTGCACTCCGGGGTCGGCGACTTCACGCAGCCGGCCGATCCCTCGTTCCCCACCATCAACCCCGCCGGCCCGCCGGTCACGGCCACGATCGGCAGCCTCCAAGGCGTCGAGTGGTACCTTGGCGACGTCGCCAAGGGCGGCTGGTGGGAGGCCGAGTTCACCATGACCGTCACCGACGCCTCGGCAGTAGCCGACGGAGTGCAGGTCAACAACCTCTGGAAGCTCACCGGCGTCAACACGTTCGGCCAGCAGTACTCGGATCGCGATGCCACTGCTATCAGCTACGTCGAGCCACATCTGGTGCTCGACAAGACGGCCTCCCCGACGACGAACCTGGAGCCCGGCGACACGGTCACCTATACGGTCACCATCGACAACAGCGGCGGCGGCGCCGCCCACGACGTCCGCTGGGTCGACACGGTCGCCGACGGTATGCGCGACACGACACCGACCGTGATCTCGGTGAGCCTCGACGGCTCCCCGCTCGCCGAGGGCACCGACTACAAGCTCTCGCCGTCTTACGACCCGGGCACGGGTGCCTGGGGCATCGACTTCCACGACACGGCCGCACCGGCGGTCGACACTCCGATCCCGGCCGGCAGCCGTCTCACCATCACGTACGGCGGGACCATCGACGACACCGCCGTCGCCCGCGCCACGCTCACCAACGTGGCGAGCGTGGGCTACAACACCCAGGCCGACGGCAGCGGGCGCGAGACGCCGCCCACCACCGATCCGGCCGACGACAACACCGACGACGCCGCGGTGCAGCTGGCGCCGCTCGCGATCAGCAAGTCGGTCAGCCCCACCGGGGCTGTCACGATCGGTGACACACTCACGTACACCCTGCGCGTCACCGTGCCTGCCGGGATGATCGCCTACTGGCCGATGCTGCGCGATACGATCAACCGTGACGGCTTCAGCTACGTGGCCGCCAGCACTGCCCTCAGCGACATCAGCGGTACCCCGAGCAGTGGCGCCAGCTTCGATCCGGCGTATGGTTCCGACCCGGTCGTCGGCGGCACGGCCAGCAACAGCACGTTCACCTGGTACTTCAACGACCCCATCGACAACGGCGCACAGGCCACCGACTACGTGTTCGAGCTGAGCTTCCAGGTACTGGTCGACGGACTGGAGGACGACGGCGGTTGGGAGTTCTGGCTGCCGACCGCCACCGACTCCGCCCGGGACAACGCCCGTATCTACTGGAACACGACCGACCCCGCGACGCGACCCGTCACTCCCGGCCAGAACGTGGCCTCGAACAACATCGACACCCCGATCGTCCAGCCGTTGCTGCGGCTGAGCAAGGATGCGGTGAGCAGCGGCCCGTACGTCGGCGGCAGCACCATCACCTATGAGTCGGTGATCTCCCACGATGCCACCAGGAGCCGTTCGACCGCCTACGACGTGTTCTGGAAGGACCAGCTCTCGGCCCTGGAGGAATCCCCGGCACTGGTGTCGGTGGTCTTCAACAAGGGCCAGCCCGACGAGCGCACCCTGGTCGAGGGGACGGACTTCTCTAAGGACTTCTCGGGTGACCCGGTCGAGATCGACTTCAACGGCGGCTCGAGCCACACCTCGCTCCCCGTCGGCGACACCATCACGATCACGTACACCGCCCAGGTCGTCCCCAGTCCGGGGGCCTCCGCCGCGATCACCGACACGGCGGACGTCGACTGGGCCAGCAAGGACGGCTCGCCGGCCGGTTCGCGCGTCTACGACGACAGCGGACCGGCCTCGAGCTGGACCGAAGACACGGCCAGCGAGACCGTCTACGTCCGCTCCGCCGCCATCCAGAAGAGCGTCAGCCCGGTCACCGCCACGATCGGTCAGACGGTGACGTACACCGTGCGGGTCACGGTGCCGAGTCAGACCGAGCTGCTCACGCCGACCATCACCGACGCCATCGCGACCTCCGGCCTGGTCTACGTGCCCGGCTCGGCTGCCGTCGCCGACGTCTCCGGAGACCCGGTCCAGGCGGCGACGCTCTCCCCGACGCCGCCCCCCAACCCGGTCGAGACGCGGCTGCCCGGCAGCTCGACGATCGTGTTCACGTTCGTCTCGCCGATCGACAACGCCGGGACCGGCGGCCAGGGCGACACAGACTACGTCTTCGACCTCACCTACGACGTCCTCGTGACCGGCACGGATCCGTCGGACACATGGCTCTGGGATCCCACCAGCCCGCCGCACGACAGCTCCGACGTCGCGACCCTGGATTGGAACGACGGCAGCAGCGACCGGACGGCATCCGACGACGCCGAGCTCGACATCGTGCAGCCGTGGCTTGAGCTCGACAAGGAGTTCGACGCCGAGACGCTCACGCAGGCCCAGCCGGTGAGCTCCACAGTCGTGATCCGCAACAAGGGTGAGTCGACCTCCTACCCGGTCCCCGTGGCGGCCGGCTTCGACTTCGTCGACACCGCCCCCAACGGCTTCCTGTCGCCGACCGGCATCTCCGTGGTCTTCAACGAAGGTGAGCCCGATGAGGACACGCTGGTCTCGGGGACCGACTACTCGACCGACATCAGTGGCAACGACCTGCGCCTGCGCTACCTCTCCGCCAAGACGTGGCTGGACCCCGCCGACACACTCACGATCAGGTATACCAACGATCTCGATCCGGCGGTGGCCACTCCGGGCCGTTCGTTCACCAACGACGCCGTGTCGATCTACGCCAGCCTGCCGAGCGGTGGCGACCTGCGCGTCTACGGGCAGGACCCCGATCCGTTCACCGACGACCGCGCGCAGGACAGCGACACGGTGACCATCGTGAGCGCGGCGGTGGTCAAGACTGACGACACCACCGGCGGCACGGCTACCATCGGCGAGACGTTCAACTTCCTCGTCGACCTGACCATCCCGCAGGGCACGCGTGTGTACCGTGGGACGGTGGCCGACGTGGTGCCCGACGGCCTGACCGTGCTCGGCGCCACGACGACGCACGGCAGCGTGGTCTACGCCGAGCAGCCCGACGGCACGACCGATGTCGACTGGACGCTGCCCGATCCGTTCGTGCAGGCGAGCACGCCGCCGCTCATCGTGCCGCGGCTGACCATCCAGGTGCGTGTCGACGACACGTTCACCGGTGGCAGCCCCGTCAGCGGCCTGCCGCCCCAGAGTACCTTCACGAACACGGCCGAGCTCACCTGGTACGGCGAGCCGGCCGGCGGCGACCCCTTGACGGCCGACGATGACGATGCCGTCACCGCCGTGGAGCCGCGCCTGACCATCGACAAGCAGGTCTCACCGACCTCGGCCGCCGCCGGCGACACCGTGCGCTACACGGTCACGCTGGACAACACCGGCACGTCTGCCGCCCACGACATCGTGTGGGCGGACGCCGTGCCCGCACAGCTCTTCGACCCGCCGGGCAGCCCGACCCTCGTGTCGGTCACGCACTCCGCGATGGGGCCGCTGGGCACTCCTGCCAGCTACACGGCCGACTTCTCGATGGACCCCACCGTGATCAGCCTGATCGAGGCGGATCACCCGCTGCCGGTGAGCCTGACGCCGACCCAGACGCTGACCATCGTCTACGACGCCACGGTCCCCGGCGGTATCGCCGCCGGCCTCTCGCTCACCAACACGGCCGCCATCGAGTACGACTCGCTGGCCGGCTCCGACAACGCCCGCCACTACGGGCCGACAGAGGACTCGGCCACGGTCACGACCCTGGCGCCGGAGCTCACGGTGGCCAAGCGCGTCACCGCCGGCCAGAACGTGAGCCACGGCGGGACCGTGAGCTTCGAAGTGACGGTGACCAACACCGGCGATGCCACCGCCTACCAGGTCGACGTCGCCGACACGCTTCCCGGCGCGGCGTTCACCTACGTGAACGGCACGACGGCTGCGTCGTGGCCCGGCGGCTCCTCGACGGCCGACCCGAGCGGCGCACCGGGCCCGGACCTGAGCTGGGCACTCGACGCCACGCTCGACCCCGGCCAGAGCATCACCCTTGCTTTCGACATGCTCGTGGGCATCGACGCCGCACTCGGCACGCACACGAACACCGCCACCGCCGCCGGGCAGGATGGCGGTGGCGGCGAGGTCACCGGCAACGAGGACGACGCCGACTTCAACGTGGTGCGTCCCGGTGATTCGCAGATCACCGTGGCCAAGAGCCTGCACACCGGCCAGGCGGACCCGGTGCGTCACGGCGACCCCGTCGTCTTCGACATCGTGATCACCAACAGCGGCGCGGCAAGCATCGTCTCCCTGCCCCTGCAGGACACCTTCGACCCGACCTACCTCACCTACGACTCGGCACTGCCGGCGCCGGACAGCGTCGGCAGCGGGACGCTCGAGTGGACCGATCTGCTGGCCGGCGAGGCCCCGCTGGCACCCACCGAGAGCATCACGGTAGAGGTGACGTTCACCGCGGTGCTGCCCGAGGGCGAGACCGGCGCCACCACGACGAACACCGCTCTCGTGAGCGGGGCAGTCGATGAATACGAGGAGGTCGTGCCGCCGTCGGACGGCGAGCGCGACATCGGCATCATCCCGCCGGTGACCGATCCGTCCGTGAGCGTCGCGAAGGACCTCGCGTCCGGCCAGGCGGATCCGGCCATCGTCGGCCGCACCGTCGACTTCCGCATCGTGGTCACCAACACCGGCGACGTGCCGCTGGAGACGATCCCCCTGACCGACACCTACGATCAGACCTACCTGCAGTTCGACTCGGCCAGTCCAGACCCCGACTCCTCGGCCGCCGGCACCCTCGAGTGGACCGACCTCACCGGCGCCGGACAGCTGGCCGTCGGTGACTCGATCACGATCACGGTGCGCTTCACGGCACTCGTCGCGACCGCGGCGACCACCGACACGGCGCTGGTCAGCGGCGCCACCGATCCATGGCTGCAGCCGGCGCCCGACGCCGATGACGACGCCGACGTCGGCATCCGCGATCCGGAGGCGCATGTCACGATCACCAAGTCGCTGGCCCCCGGACAGGCGGACACGGTCGTCATCGGCGACCAGGTGACCTTCGACATCGTGGTCGCCAACGCCGGCGACAACCCCCTGGTCACACTGCCGCTGAGCGACACCTATGACTCGACCTGTCTGCGCTTTGTCTCGGCCACGCCGGCCCCGGACGCACAGGGCGCCGGCAGCCTGACGTGGCACGACCTCACCGGCAGCGGCGACCTGCCCGTCGGCGAGTCGATCACGATCCGGCTCACCTTCGTGAGCACTGCCGTGACGGCCGCCGCCGTCAACACGGCGACCGTCGCCGGGGCCGTCGACGAAGAGCAGATCGTGGCCCCGACCGTCGACGACGACGCACAGGTGGCCATCGACCCGCTGCCGGCCTCCTTCTCGATCAGCAAGTCCAAGGTCGCCGGGCAGAAGGACCCCATCCTCATCGGGGAGCAGGCCTCTTTCCGGATCGTGGTCACCAACACCGGCCGCGCGACGCTGGCGAGAGTCCCACTCACCGACGTCTTCGACGCATCGCTGCTGACCTTCGTCTCGGCCGACCCGGCCCCTGACCAGAGCGCCGACGGGCGACTCGACTGGACCGACATCACCGGCAGCGGCGATCTGGCGCCGGGTGAGTCGGTGTCGGTGACCGTCACCTTCCGCGGCAAGGCCCGGAGCGCCGCGGCCGGCGACACGGCCAGCGTCAGCGGCGCCGTCACCGACGACGGTCGCACACTGCCCGCACAGAGCGCCCAGGCCTCCGTCTCGATCATCCCGAAGGGCAGGCTGACGCTGAAGAAGACGGTCCGCGACGTCAACGGCGGCGCCGTGCTACCCGGCGACGTGCTCCTGTGGACCATCACCGTCAAGAACGTCGGCGCGGTCGACGTGACCGAGCTGGTGATAAAGGATACGGTACCCGCCCAGACGACGTACGTCAGGGGAAGTATCACCGGCCGCGGCGCCGACGACCGCCGGGCGCCGAGGCTGCGCTGGGCAGTCGGCACCGTACGGACCGGGAAGAGCGTGACCGTGACCTTCCGGTCCCGGGTGAAGCCCGATCTGCGGCCGGGGACCCGGATCCGCAACACGGCGACCGTCGACGGACTCGAGGTCGATCCCTACACCTCCCAGACCACCGGCGATGGAGTCTCGGGAGCCGGCACCGCCCTGGCGCGCACCAGTGGCGGCGGCTATGGGAGCCTCTGGCTCGCCGGCGGACTGGCCCTCCTGGGCTCGATCATGATCGGCGCCTGGCGGCACGGCAGGCGCCGAGCCTTGCGACCTGAAGGAGGTGCGTCATGACGGCCCGACACTCATCTGACCGACACGCCGGCGGACGCCGTTCCCTGCGCCAGACCCTCCTCCTGGTCGCGGGCTGCGGCCTGCTGCTGGCGGCCGCCGGCATCGCCGTCACCAGCCAGTGGGACCACATCGCCTACGCGCTCGGCCTCAGCGACCGTGGTGATCCCTACGTGACTGAGCGCTCGACGACCGCCCGTGGCACGGCGAAGAAGTCGCTCTACCGTCTGGTCATCCCGCGCCTCGGCATCAACGTCAAGATACGCAACGGCGGCCGCGCGAGGGCTTTGCGCCTCGGCGTCTGGCATCAACCCAACGGCGCCTCGCCGCGGACCCGCGGCAACACCGTGATCTCCGGCCATCGCGTGACGCGGGCGTTCGTACTCCTGGACAAGCTGCAGCGCGGCGATCGCGTCGTCGTCTACTGGGGCAAGCGCCAGTACGCCTATCGCGTGGTGCGCGTCTACGAGACCGGGCCTCGGGACAAGCGCGTCACGCGCTGCGGCACGCGCAAGCGCCTGACCCTCTACACCTGCGTGGCGCGGGTCGAAGGAGACCGGCGGGTGGTCGTGGTCGCGGTGCCGGTCTGACGTGAGCGGCGGGGCGGGCACCATCCCGCCCCGCCGCCTCCATCACCGCTCGCTTCGCTCACGGCCGGCGCCGCGGGTGATCGCTCCGCTCGGACGCCGACGTGGCGTCATCGCCACCGTGACGACATGGCGGCCTCTCCACCGCCGCGTCTCCACAACGCATCAGGCGATGATCAGCTGCGACCGATCCTCTGCGTCCACGCGTACCGGGACACGCGCCCCGGGCTGCAACCCGCCAAGAGCCGCGGCAGCCACGATCTGTCGATGGGTCACGGCGTAGGGTTCGCGGCCGTCGAGTTCGACCTCGAGGTCGAACTCGATCTCCGGCTGGTAGTTCACGATCTTGCCGGTATCGCGCAGCCCCTTGACCGTCGCTTCTCCGGCCAGACCCTCGGCAGTCAGATGCTGCGCCTTCGTCTGGTCGGCCTGCACCTGCTGGACCGTCTCGTTGGCCTCGGCGACGCCCTGTTTCATGATCTTGAGCGGGTTGTTGGTGCCGAACCGCTCCTTCTGCATCTCCTTGCCTGACTTGGAGAGGTCCTTCATATCCTTCAGGAAGCCCATGCTCCACCCCGTCGATCACGTGGCCTCGGCCACGACATTATCTGGACTATCGCGGTCCGGCTACCCGCGCTCCCGTGCGGGCAAACGGTGGTACGGGGCTTGGATCGAGGTCCGGCCGCTGTCGTACGGCGCAGCTGTCGACGCCCCATCGCTCCGGTGCACCGGAGCGAAAGGCACGATGCCGGCGGTCTTTCAGCCGGCGGCCATGTCCGCGTCCGCCGCCGCCGTCTCCCCCGCCTGTCGCTCCGTCCAGGAGCCCGGCTATGATGGTGTCGGCATGCGATTCATCCACACGGCAGACCTGCACCTGGGACGTCTCTTCCACGGCGTCCACCTCACCGCCGATCAGGCCTTCGTGCTCGACCAGCTCGTCGATCTGGTCGCCGAGGCGCGCCCGCAGGCGGTGCTGGTAGCCGGCGACGTCTACGACCGGGCGGTGCCGCCGCCCGACGCCGTCGCCCTCCTCGACGACGTCCTCGACCGCATCGTGTCCGGCCTCGGAGTGCCGGTCCTGCTGGTCGCCGGCAACCACGACAGCCCGACCCGTCTCGGTTTCGGCGCCGCACTGCTCGCCGAGCGCGGTCTGCACGTCGCCGGGCCGCTCACCGCCACACCACACCACCTGGTGCTGCGCGACGAGCACGGCCCCGTCGTCATCCACCTGCTGCCGTATGCCGAACCGGCCGTGGCCCGCGCCGTCTACGCCGACGAAGGCCTGCACGATCAGGCGGCGACCGTCGGCGCGGGGATCGAGCGAGCGCGCTCGTCGGCCACTGAGCCGCCGGGCGCGCGGCCGGTCGGCGAGCTTGACTGCGGCCGCGCCGACATCCCGGGGGCACCGGCGGCCGAGGCTGCTCCGGGACGCGCCGGCGCTTCAACGGCACCGGCGGCCGGCTCCTCGGACGTCCGCAGCGTCCTGGTGACGCATGCCTTTGCCGCCGGCGGGGTCACCAGCGAGTCGGAACGGCCGCTCACCGTCGGCGGTACCGGAGCCGTCCCGGTGCCGCTCTTCAGTGGCTTCGACTACGTCGCCCTAGGCCACCTGCACCGGCCGCAATGGGTCCGCGGCGACGACCCGCAGGACACGGCGCCGCGCGTGCGCTACTCGGGCTCACCGCTCGCGTATTCCTTCGATGAGGCCGGCCGGGAGAAGTCGTTGTCGGTCGTCGAGCTGGGGCCACCCGCAGCAGCCGGAGACGGACTGGCGCAGCTGGTCGTGGAGACCGTGCCGCTGCGGCCACGACGCAAGGTCCGCCGTCTCGCGGGGACGCTCGCCGAGCTGCTGGCGATGTCCGCCGACGGTCCGGCTCGCGACGACTACGTCGAGGCGGAACTGCAGGACCAGGGGCCGGTCTTCGATGCCATGGGCCGACTGCGCGAGGCATACCCCAACGCGCTGTCGGTCGTCCTGCCGCAGATCGCCGCCGCCCACGAGCGACGCACACGACCCGACCCGAAGCGGGCCGGCGACCTCGAGCTTCTCACAGCGTTCTTCGAGCATGTCTGCGGAGAAGGCCCCACCGCACAGGAGATGGCCGCCTTCACCGAGGTCGCCGACGGTCTGGACCGGCAGGAGCGCCGGTCGTGAGGCCGCTGGCCCTGCGCATGCAGGCCTTTGGGCCCTACGCCGGCGAGCAGTCGCTCGACTTCGACGATCTCAAGGGCCGCCGCTTCTTCCTCATCCATGGGCCGACCGGGTCCGGCAAGACCACCATCCTCGATGCCATGGTCTTCGCTCTCTATGGAGACACCAGCGGTTCCGAGCGCCAGGTGACCGACTTGCGCAGCGACCACGCCGACTCCCATCGGCCGACCGAAGTGACGTTCGACTTCGCCCTGGGAGCCGATCACTACAGGGTCTGGCGCCGGCCGGCCCAGGAGCGCCCCAAGCTGCGCGGGGACGGCGTCACTCTCGAGCAGCAGGACGCGACCCTGTGGCGCCTGGGCGCCCGGCCGGACGGCGATCGGCACGAGGCGCCGGCGAACGTCGACGGCAAGCCGCTGGCCACCGGCTGGAGCAAGGTGACCGAAGCGTGTCGGGAGATCCTGGGCTTCCGCGCCGAGCAGTTCCGCCAGGTGGTGATGCTGCCGCAGGGCAGGTTCCAGGAGCTCTTGCGTGCCGACTCCGCCGGTCGTGCCGACATCCTCGCCACGCTCTTCGGTACGCAGCGCTTCGCCCGCCTCGAACGCGCCCTCAAGGAGGCGGCCGCCGGCCAGAGGAAGCGCCTGGAGGAACTCTCACACGAGCGTCGCTGGGTCCTCGACTCGGTCTCCGTGGCCGACGAGGAGACGCTCCAGACCGAACGCGTCTCGGCAGCAGAACAGCTCACCGAGGCCTGCGAGCGGCGAGCGCGCCTCGACGACGCGCGCTCCGAGGCCGAGACGGCTCATGCGCGCGCGCGCGACGTGCAGGCGACGCTCGACGCCGCCGCCGACGCGCAGGATGCCGTCTCCGGACTCCGTGGACGCACCGCGGAGATCGAGACGGTCCGGGCCGAGCTGCAGCTGGCCCGCGCCGCGGCGCTGGTCGATCCGGCGGCCCGCCACGCCGAACGCTGTGCTGAAGCTGCCGAGCGCCGGGCGCAGCAACGGGCGGCGGCACGGGGAGTCATGGCGGCGGCGGAGGCCTCACACGCTACGGCGGCGGCCGCCCTCGAGGATCAGGCCGAGCGCGCCGGCGCTCGTCGCGACGCGGAGAGACATCTCGCCGAGCTCAACGAGCTGCGTGACAGGGTGGGACCGCTGGCCACCGCCCGCGCCCAGCTCGATGCCGCCGTGGCCGCTGAGAGCCGTGCCGCGGCTGAGCTGGAGCGCTCGCGGACGGCGCTCGCCGCCGCCGTGGCGGTGCGGGAGGAGGCGCGCGGAGAGCTGGAGCGTGTTCGCGCCCTCGCCGCCACCGAGGCCTCCTGCGCCACCGCCGCCGAGAGCGCGCGGATCGCCGCCGACCGGCGGACAGGCCTCGAGGAACTGAGGGACAGGCTCGCGACCGCCCGCCGTGAGGCACGGACGGCGGCCGAAGACGCGAACGCCGCCCATGAGCGCTGGGAGACCGCCGGCGCCCGAGCCGCCGCTCTCGAAGCCGACTGGCTCGCCGGTCAGGCGACTCTGCTGGCGCAGGGCCTGCAGCCGGGCGTCCCCTGTCCGGTGTGCGGGGCCACCGACCATCCCTCTCCGGCACGCTCGGCGGTCGACGTCCCGAGTGCGGAGCTGGTCGCCGCCGCCCGCGACGCTCGCGACGCCGCCCTGCGCGAACGCGATGAGATGCACCGCAAGGAGTCGGAGGCCGCCGCCACCGAGCGTGAGGTCGGCGCCTCTCTCGACGCCCTGACGGCGACTCTGGGAGACGCGGCCGGCCTGCCGATCGCCGCCTGCCGGGACGCCGTGCGGGTCGCCGAGCAGGCCGTCTCGGAGGCATGCGCCGCCGGAGCACTGCTTCCTGAGGTGCACGCGCGTGCAGAGCAGGCAGACGTGGCCGTGCAGGCGGCGGAGGCGGCGGTCCAGTCGGCGCAGGAGCAGGCCACGACCGCCTCCTCGGAGGTGGCGCGGGCGCGGGCTGCGTACGACGCGCGCTGCGCCGGCGTGCCGGAGGCGCTGCGCGACCCCCCGGCGCTCCAGACGGCGATCGAGACCGCCACGGCGCATCAGGCCGAGCTGCAGCGCGCTCTTGCCGATGCGGAGTCCGCGGCGCGCCGGGCAGAGACGACCCTCGCCGACGCGCGCGCCGCGGACGCGGCCGCGCACTGCGAACAGGACGAGGCCGACCGGGCCTTCGCTGCCGCCCGGATCGAGCTCGACGAGAGCCTCGTCGCGGGCGGCTTCTGCGGCGCGGATGGCGCTCCCGATGCCGCCGCCTGGCACGCCGCACGGCGCCAGGCGGCGCGACTCACGGCTCTCGAAGCAGACATCACGGCGTGGGAGCGCCGGCTGGCTGAAGCGACCGGACGCGCCGAGCAGGCCGCAGCCGCCGCGGCCGGCCTCACGACGCCCGACCTTGCGGCCCTCGAGGCGGCGTCAGCTGAGGCCCGCTCGGCCGCTGAGGATGCCGCTTCCGCAGCCGCAGCGCTGCAGGCGCGCGTCGACGCGCTCGAGGCCGCAGCCACGAGGCTCGCCGAGCTTCGGGCGGCCGTCGAGGACGGCGATCGCCGCTTCACCGTCATCGGACGGCTGGCACAGCTCACCAACGGCGACAATCCCGCTCACCTGACGCTGCAGCGCTTCGTGCTCGGCGCCTTCCTCGATGCCGTCCTGGTAGCCGCCAGCGCCCGACTGCAGCTTCTCAGCAAGGGCCGCTACAGCCTCCTGCGCACCGACGAGCGCCGCGGCGGCAGACGTACCGCCGGCCTCGACCTCGATGTCTACGACGCCTGGACGGGAATGGGGCGGCCGGTCTCCACACTGTCCGGCGGCGAGTCGTTCATGGCCGCCCTCTGCCTGGCGTTGGGACTCGCCGAGACGGTCCAGGCCTACTCGGGCGGCATCTACCTCGACACGGTGTTCATCGATGAGGGCTTCGGGACGCTGGACGACGAAGCCCTGGATCTTGCCGTCGCGACGCTCATGGACCTGCAGGAGGGCGACCGTCTGGTGGGCATCATCTCGCACGTCGGTGAGCTGCGCGACAGGATCGACGCCCGGCTGGAGATCAGCGCCGAGCGCGGCACCAGCAGCGCCCGCTTCGTGGTGCCCTGACCGTGACGCTGCGACGTGCCGGCATTCCCGGCTCGTCGTCCCGCGTCTCGCGTCGGCTTCTGGCCGGTCAGGTCCGCCGCTTCGTCCCGCGAGCTTCCAGATGCTCGAGGACGATCTTGACCGCCCCCGACTTCTCTTTGTCCAGGAAGGCACGCACAGCATCCTGCCACGCATCCATAGGGAAGCGGTGGGTCACCAGGCCCTCGACCGGGAAGCCGGGATCGGCCAGGAGCTGCGCTGCGTGATCGAAGGAGCTGCGCCCGTCGGCCTCGGTGGCATGGCCGTCGACGCCGAGCAGGTCGATCTCCTGGTGCCAGAGCGGCGTATAGTCGAAACGGCCGGAACGCAGCTCGGCGCCGAGCAGCACCACGGCGCCGCGGGCCCGCACCCAGCGCAGCGCATCGCGCAGGGTCTCGCCGCTGCCGACCGCGTCGAAGACCACGTCGAAGCCGCCGAGTAGCGCCTCGTTACTGAAGGGTGCGTGGACGTAGCAGGCGCCGCTGGCGCGAGCCAGGTCGCGTGCCAGGCCGGCACCGGGACGATGGACGATCGCCCCCAGCCACTCGGCCAGTGCAGCCTGCATCTCGTGGCGCACCACGCAGTGCAGCTCGATGTCCGGTGCATAGTGGCGCAGGACGGCCATGAGCAGCAGACCGATGGAGCCGCCGCCGATCACGAGCACGTGATCACCGGGTTGCGGCAGCCGTCTCAGCGCCGCGTGGACGGCCACCGCGGTCGGCTCCAGGAGCACGGCTCGCTCGTTGGGGACGGCGTCGGGGATGCGGAAGAGCTGCTCGGCGTGGGCGACCATGATCGGTGAGAAGCCGCCGCCGAGGTCTCCCGACAGCCACGATCCGTCACCGGACACCGCGGCCACCGCGCCCATCGTCGAGGTATCGGCGACCGCAGGCTCGGGAGCGGCTTCGGCTCGCCGCCGGCGGCCGCCGTTCCGGGACCGGCGGCCCTTGCCCTGTCGCCGCGGCTCGGGTGAGTCGGGGGCGGACGCCGCTGCCGTGGCCTGAGACGCCAGCCGGCCGGTGTTCTCACACAGCATGTAGGCGCCGGCCCGGCACTGCCGGCAGGGCGGGTCGATCCCCATCTGCACGCACGAAGGCCACGAGATCCGCAGCGCCACGCGCTCCCCCGGGCAAAAGCCACCGCTGGGTCCGTCGCGACCGGTGCGCGCCGATTCGCCCGCGCCGACGACCCGGCCCCAGCATTCGTGGCCGAGGAAGGTCCGCGGCAACGTGGGGATGGCGGCGGCGAACGAGCGCGGGTCGATGTCCATGAACATGAGATGCACATCGGTGCCGCAGAGGCCGCACTCAAGGTTGGCGACTTTGACCCATTCGGGCCCCGGAAGCTCCGGTATCGGCACCTCGCCGTAGCTCACCGGAGAGAGCCGCCCGAAGGCGAGGTCCTTACGGACCTTGCCGAGAGCCTGCGCGGCGAGGGCGCGAGCCGTCGCGCGATCGAAATAGAGGGCCTTCACCGGCCGCCGGGAGGACGCTTCTGCCGCTGCTGCCGGGACGACCGCTTCCGGCGCACGGGGGCCTCGGTCCCGGTCGATCCGACTGCGCCCGTGGACGTGTCGGCCGGCTGCTCCGCAGCCGGTCCGGCGGCCGGCGCGCGCTTCTTGGCGGCCGGCGCGCGCGGCTTGCGCGTCGACTCGCTCGTCGTCGCGGACGTATCGCCGCGTCTGGATGTGCCTGAACGCCGTTTCGCGGCAGCCGACGTGTCCGAAGCGATCGTGCCCGACTTCGCCGCCGTCCCGCCCGCCTTCGACGTCCCGCGCGCCGCCGCCGAGCGCCGCGAGGTCCGCCGGGCGTCGCGCCCCTGTGGCGGCGCCGCGAGCGCTGCCAACGCCGCCCTGCACCCGGCCACGAGGTGCTGGCACTCCTCGTCGGTGATGAGCAGGCTCGGCCGCAGGACGACCGACGCCGTCGCCACCCGGCCCGGCACGGCCAGTACGCCGTTGTCGGCCAGTGCCGCGCTCAGGGCCGCCGCCTGCTCCTCTGACGTGAGCTCCAGCGCCAGCAGCAGGCCCTTACCGTTCACGCCCAGAACGATGTCGGGATGCTCGTCGGCCAGGGTCTGCAGCGAGGTGGCGAGTCGCTCGCCCATCACGGCCGCATTCTCCCAGGGACGCACGGCCTCGTAGTCGTCGAGCGCCGCCTGCCCCACCAGACAGCCCACGTCGGAGCCCCCGAACGTGGACAGATGGATGAGCGGATGCTCATTGAGGAACTCCTGCAACGGCGCGGCGAACAGAGTGGCGCAGATCGGGAAGGCGCCGGCCGCGAGACTCTCGCCGATGACGAGGATGTCCGGCACCACGCCCCAGTGACCGTACGCGAAGCGGGCGCCGGTACGGCCCATGCCGCTCTGCGTCTCATCGAGCACCAGCAGCACCCCGCGATCGCGGCAGATGCGCGCCACCGCACGCAGGTAGTCCGGCTCCACGCAGCGGCAGCCGTTCTCCGCCTGCACCGGCTCGAGGATGAAGGCCGCGTCGAGTCGGCCGATGGCGGCCTCGGCCGCCGTCAAGTCGTTCATGGGTACCGACCGCACGTCGGGGATGAGCGGTGCGAAGTCGGTCGTGTCCCGCCGCTCCGACAGCGCCAGAGCGAAGCCGGTCTCCCCGTACCAGCCGCCGTCGACGGTGACGAGGCCCCCGCGCCGGCTGTGTCCGCGGGCGAGCTTACAGGCCGCATCGAGCGCCTCGCCACGCGAGACGCTGAAGACGGCACAGTCCAGCTCTCCGGGCGCGAATGCCGCCAAACGCCGGGCCAGATCGGCCTTCTCGGCCGAGATCAGCGGGAAGTTGCCCTGGTCGGCCACCTGGACCGCTTCCCGCAGCGCCGCCAGCACGTGCACTGGGCGACGACCAAGATTGAAGATACCGCGGCCGCCGATGCAGTCCATGTATCGCCGACCGTCCGTTCCCGTCACGACGGCGCCGCTCCGGTCGGCCCCGAGCAGAGGATGCGCAAAAGGCCGCGCCCGTTCTACCTGGGCTGCGCCGAACACTCGTGCCGCGCGAGCCTCAAGATCGACGGTCTGCGGCTGCATGGTCACGAGACGGCGCCCGACCCCGGACCGCGGTCGTCGCCGGTCGGCGTCGACCGCGACGCATCACCAGACGGACCGGGGTGTCCACCAGGCACCTTGCGGGCCCTGCCGACTCCGCGAGCGACGGCGTCGGTGGTCGCTGCGACACAATCCATGGCGCGCCCGGCAAGGATGCCGATCACGCGACCCCACTCATCGATGTCGCGGACCTGCTCGCGATCGTGCGGCAACGTCTCTCTGGTCTTGACGGCCGCCGTCGAGGCCGCGTCGGCCGCCGCGCTCGCGGCACGGGTCACCGCGTCACGGGTGGCCGGTACCGCCTGACGCACCGCGTCGGGAGTGCTTCGGGCCACCCTGACGGTCGCCGGGCCGGCACGGCGGGCCACCTCGGGCGCTTTGGCGACCGCCCCGCGAGCGACGGTGCCGGCGCTGGCGCCGACCTCTTTGACGGCGGTCGGCAGATGCTCGCCGACGCGGCGGCCGGCGCCGCCGGCCGCCGCCGCAGCCTGGTCGGCGGTGGCGTGGGCGGCCGTCGTGAAGCGCCGCACCGCCGGTCTGACCACCGGCCCGGCCGTGCGATCGACCGCCTGACCGGCCTTGAGCATGGCTCCGACGAGCTGCTGCAACTGTGGCTCGAGCTTCTCGAGAGCGTCTCTGGCCGTTCCGCCGGCGCCGTGCGCACGTTCTTTCATCTCGCGACTCCTGTCTTGCATGTCGCGCAGCAGGCCGAAGAGCCTGATCTGCACCATCTCGTTGTCCAGCAGCGGCAGTACGCCGGGCACCCTGGTCGCCGGCAGCGCCACCGTCAGCAGCGGCCGGATCGACGCGACGGCCGCGGTGATCGCCGTCACGATCCTCGCCATCTCTCTCTCGGTCACCGTGAGCGGCGGCATGAACCGCATGACCTGCGGCGCGTTACCGGAGTACGCGGCGAACACGCCCTGCCTGCTGAGAGCGTCGCTCATCAGCGGTCCCATGAACTCGTGTGCGTACTCGAGGCCGACCATGAGGCCGCGGCCACGCACCTCGGTGATGAGGCGGGGATGCTCGGCGCGAAGCTTCTCGAGCGCCACCGTCAGCTCGGCACCGCGGGCGGCCGCGTTCTGCCACAGGCGCTCCCCAACGAGCTTGTCGAGGACCGCCAGCGAGACGCGGCACCCCAGGTCCGAGCCGCCGGTCGTAGTGGAATGGAAGTCCGGATGGGCTTCCGCGTAGCCGATCAGCGGCTCGACGTGTCGATACAGTACTGCGGCGTTGGGGAACACTGAGCCGCCGAGCGACTTGGCCAGCGTCATGATGTCCGGGACCACGCCGGAGTGCTCGGCGGCGAAGAGACGCCCGGTGCGGCCGAGGCCGGTCTGTATCTCGTCGAAGATGAGCAGCGCGTCGTGCCGGTCGCAGAGCTCGCGCAACCGGCGCAGGTAGTCGTCGTCGGCCACGTAGATGCCGGCCTCGCCCTGCACCGGCTCCAGCAAGACGGCGGCGGTGCTCGGCGACATCAGGTCCGCGACCGCCTCGTAGTCGTTGAAGGGCACGAACGCGAAGCCCGGCGCCAACGGCTCGAAGTATTCGCGATAGTGCTCTTTGCCGTTGGCCGACAGGGCGAAGCCCACGTGACCGTGGTAGCCCTTCTGCATGGCGATGACCTGCGGCCGCCCGGTGGCGCCGCGGGCAAGCTTGATGGCGCAGTCCACGGCATCGCCGCCGCCGGCGGCGAACAGCACCCTGTCGAGGTCGCCGGGAGCGAGGCTCGTGAGCCTCTCGGCAAGCTCCACACGCGGCACGGAGAGCATGTCGGGGGTGCCGAGGTCGAGCCCCTCGTCGATGGCCGCCTCGAGGGCGGCGATCACCGCCGGATCGCGGCGCCCGACATTGAAGCAGCCGGCGCTCGTGAAACAGTCGATGTACGAGCGTCCGCTGCCGGCATCGACGAAGCCGATACCGGCGCGCTCGCTCTCGAGCACATCGAGGTGCCCGGAGCGCAAGTAGCGCATCTGGCCGCGGTTGACGTGCGTGGCAAACCGCTCGGCGACGGCCGCCGAGCGCTGCACGCCCGCGTCGCCGCCGCTCACGATGACTGTGATCCCCGTCGGTCCATCTGCTGCGGTCCCTTCTCGCGGAGGGTCTCGCCACTCATAGCATACTGTCCGACCCTCCCCCGGGCCAGCGAGAGTCGTCCAGTCGAGCGTCGGCCGGCATTTATTGGTCCTTGACAACCCGGGCCCCTTCTATAGCGTGCCGGACGAGACCGCCGCGATGAGAGAGGAGGGAGCCACATGACGCGCAGCAGACTTCTGGCCGACACCCGCTGGCTGGCGAGTCGTTCGCTGCAGACGTTCCTCACCGCCGCGGTCACGCCGCGCCGGGAGCTGCCGTCCGACACCCCCCGGCGCGTCAACGGCGTGCGGCGGCTCGACGACGTCCGCGTGCCGATGCGCGACGGCATCGACCTGCTGGCCGACGTGTACCTGCCGGACGCCGCCGGCCCCTTCCCCGCCGTGCTGATCCGCATGCCGTACGGCAAGCGTCAGGCGTACTGCTACATGCCGGCCCACGGCCGATACTGGGCCCGCCTCGGCTACGCCTGCGTCATCCAGGACGTCCGCGGACGCTGGGCCTCGGGGGGCACCTTCCGGCCGTTCGTCAACGAGGCTCGGGACGGCTGGGACACGCTCGATTGGCTCGCCGCGCAGCCCTGGTGTACCGGCGACGCCGGCATGACCGGCGAGTCCTACTACGGCTACACGCAATGGGCGGTCGCCGCGCTCGGCCACCCGGCCCTGCGCTGCCTTGCCCCCGGCGACACCGCCGCCGACATCTCGAGCTCCTGGGTGTACAACGGCGGCGCCTTCTGCCATCAGACCATGGGGCGCTGGGCCTACGACATCGACGGGCGTCGCGATCACAACGAGTACCGCTTCGATCCCTGGCACCTGCCGCTGGCCGGCGCCGCCGCCGCCGCCGGCCATCCCAACGACACCTACACCGCCTGGGCCACCCGGGCCCATCACGCCGCGAGCTGGGACGACATCGACGTCGACCGGCGCCACACCGAGGTGACCGTGCCGGTCCTCCACTGGGGCGGCTGGTACGACATGTTCCTCAGCGGCACCATCGACGGCTGGCGCGGTGTGCGACAAGCGGCGGCACCTGCGGTGAGTTCGCGGCAGTTCCTCTCGCTCGCCGCCACCGACCATGAGATGACGCCGGAGTTCAGCGGCCGCGTCGGCCGTCACGAGCTGCACGGCCACGGCTACGCGCACGACCGGGTCGCCGCGTTCATGGACGAGTGGCTGCGCGACGCAGAGCCGTCAGCGGACGACGCCTCTGTGGACCGGGCCGCCGCCGGCCGACGCGCCCCCCGCGTCACGACCGGGGCACCGGTGCGCTACTTCACCATGGTCGCCGACGAGTGGCATACCGCGTCCGACTGGCCGCCGCCCGGCGTAGTAGCGCGGCGCCTCCACCTTCGCGGCAACGGTCACGCCAACGGCGCCGGCGGCGACGGGCGCCTCTCCTGGGAGCCGGCGGCCGACGAGCCTGCCGACCGCTTTCTCTACGATCCCGACCGGCCGCTGACCTACTGGCTCGACGCCAACCTCTGGGAGGCGGCCCGCCACCTCAAGGACCGGCGACCGCTCGAGCAGCGCGCCGACGTGCTCGTCTACACCTCAGAGGTCCTCGATCGCGACCTCGAGATCACCGGCCCGCTCTCGGCCACCCTGCACGTGAGCACCTCGGCCGACGACACCGACTTCACAGTGGCCCTGGTCGACGTCTTTCCCGACGGTCACGCGCACCTGATCCAGGAGGGCGTCCGGCGCCTGCGGTATCGCGACGGCGGTCGTGAACCGGCGGCCGTGGAGCCGGGGCGGACCTACCAGATCGGCGTCGACCTGTGGGCGACCAGCTACGTCGTCGCCCGCGGCCACCGCCTGCGGGCCGAGGTCTCGAGCAGCAACTTCGACCGCTACGACCGCAACCTCAACACCGGAGACGACTCCGGCTGGGGCACCGAGCGCGCGGTCGCCGCCCAGACCGTCTATCACGACGGGCGGCGACCGTCGTATCTGACTGTGTCGATCGCCGATCGATGAAGGGGGACGCGCTGCGGAGGCCACGACGCCTCCGGGCGCTGCGAAAGGGGGAACCGATGCCTATCGACTCACACCTGAGACACACCGTGCGATGCGTCGTCGTCGCGACGCTGGCGCTGGCCGTGCTGCTGGCCGGCGCGGTACCGGCGGCGGCCGAGGACGCCGATCCGGCCGCCGAGGCCGTCGTCCTCAACGTCGGCTGGACGACCGACCCGCAGAACCTCAACCCGTTCATCGGGTTCGAGACGGCCACGCAGGAGCTCATCACCCTGCAGTACGACTACCTCACCGACTTCGATCCCGACACGCTGCAGCCGCGCCCGCGCCTGGCCGAGAGCTGGGAGATGAGCGAGGACGGCCTGGAGTGGACGTTCAAGATCCGCGACGGCGTCCTCTGGCAGGACGGCGAGCCGTGTACCGCCGACGACGTCGCCTTCACCTTCAACTACGTCATCGACAACGACCTGGCCCTGATGACCACCTACACCCCCTACATCGAGACTGTGGAGGCCATCGACGACACCACCGTCCGCTTCACCCTCGAGAAGCCCAAGGCCAACATGCTCGCCCTCATGATCCCGATCGTCCCCAGGCACATCTGGGAGAACGTAAGCGGCGAGGAGGCGGTCACGACCTTCCAGAACGACCCGCCGATCATCGGCACGGGGCCCTTCCAGATCGTCGAATACAAGCCCAATGTGTACACGAAGCTGGTCGCCAACAAGGAGTACTGGGGCGGCGCGCCCAAGATCGACGAGCTGATCTTCAGCGTCTACAAGGACCCGGTCACGATGGGCAGCGACCTGCAGACCGGCACGCTCGACTGCGCCGTGGAGCTGCCGGTGGCCGTGTTCCAGAAGTTCGTCGGCAAGGAGGGGTACGGGACGTCCAAGGCCAACCCCTTCCGGGCCAGTCACGACCTCGGCTTCAACTGCTATGACGGCGAGGCGTCGAAGGGCCATCCCATCCTCCTCGACCCCGAGTTCCGGCGCGCCCTCAAC
The DNA here is from genome assembly GCA_002423545.1 of Thermoleophilia bacterium UBA6103. Lineage (GTDB taxonomy): Bacteria > Actinomycetota > Thermoleophilia > UBA2241 > UBA2241 > UBA6103. The sequence goes on along the minus strand of DIWP01000031.1, from coordinate 83,152 downwards.
TACGCCATCGACAAGGAGCGCATCAAGCAGGTGGCCTACAACGGCGACTGCGAGATCGCCCAGACGATCATCGTGAAGGACTACTACACCGACCCCGACTGGCACTGGGAGCCGGCGGAGGGCGTCGCCTACACCTACGACCTCGAGAAGGCCGGCCAGATGCTCGACGCGGCCGGCTACGCCGACGGCGACGGCGACGGCGTGCGCGAGTATGAGGGGGAGCCGATCAAGCTGCGGCTCTGGACCTACTCCGCCGTGGCTTCGCACCCCACCACCGGCAAGATCCTCACCCAGTCGTTCCGCGACCTGGGCCTCGACATCGAGTTCCAGGTGATGGACGAGGGGGCGATGATCGACAAGATGTGGGCCTACGACGGCGACACGTTCGCCCCGGACTACGACATGTTCATCTGGGGCTGGAGCGGCGACGTGGACCCCAACTTCGTGCTCTCGGTGTTCACGAAGGGCCAGATCGAGGCCTGGAGCGACAGCAACTGGTCCAGCGACGAGTACGACCGTCTCTATGAGCTCCAGGGCACCGAGATCGACCCGGAGGCGCGCAAGGACTACATCTGGCAGCTCCAGGAGCTCGTCTACAAGGAGAGCCCGACGGCCTTCTTCGCCTACCCGGCGTTCTACTCGGCCTGGAACACCGCCGACTGGGAGGGCTGGATCCGCACGCCGTCACAGGACGGCCACGTGGCCCTCACCCAGTACTTCGACGACAGCTACCGCAACGTCCAGCCGCGGGTGGCCACCGCGACCACGGACTCCGGCGGCCTCTCCACCGGCGCCATTGTGGGGATCATCGTGGCCTGTGTCGTGGTGGTCGGCGGCGCTGTCCTGTTCGTTGTGCTGCGCCGCCGCGGGCGCCACATCGAGGAGGTCTGAGCACCCCGACTCCGGCGTCTCGCAGGGGAAGCCCCGGTGGGCGAGCGACCACCGGGGCTTCCCCGCTTTCACTCAGACGGCTCGTAGCCGGAAGCCTCCCACGCGTCCATCATCTCGGGATGGCCCCTGAGATACTCGTCGACCACCGACTTCGGAACGGCGTTCAGCGGGCAGGAGAAGTTGACGCAGCGCGTGCAAACGTAGGTGCGCAGGGCGGCCGTGCAGCCGGCTGCCGTGGCGACGGCGACCGACGTCAGTCCGTACTTCCGCTCCCGCAGCAGCCAGGGCAGGGGGAAGGCGATCAACAGGATGGCACCGGCGAGGAACTGGGCGCCCTCCGAGCGGGACATCGGCCGCGGATCCCAGCGCCACAGCTTTGTGACCCCGTAGTTCGCCGGACAGCGCAGCGTCCTTCCCGATCCCGCCCAGAACGGACAGTGGCGGCAGAGTACGCGCGCCTCCCAGACGTAGAAGAAGAACGCGGCGTAGGCGAGCCAGATGAGCAGGACGCGGCCTCGCCCGGCACGGACCATGCCCGGGATGGTGACCAGGGCGTACGGCAGAACGATCAGGAAGAACCGCAGCAGATCCACCCATCTGAACCGGCACATCAGCCGCCCGTCGATCATCACATCGGCGTCGTGTACTGCATCGTCCCGGTCGGCGGCGGCTCCGGCTCCAGCGGCGCGGCCACGGTCGGTCGTCATCCTCAGCCCCCCTCTTCCGGCCGTCCCTCGGCCAGGGCCCGCTTGACCGTCTGCTTGAGCAGGTCGAAGGCGTATGCCTCATCGAAGGCCTCCGGGTCCAGGGCCAGCTGGAAGGCCAGCCCGTCCATGGTGGCCAGGATCACGGCCGCCACCGCCCGCCGCCGGGCATGGTCGCGGTCGTCGTCACCTTGCGCGACGCCGCAGGCCTCCAGCGTGATCTGGCGGTACCAGTCGTACAGAGCGATCATCCGCGGCCGCAGGTCGCGGTCCTGCATGGCGTGCGGTGCGATGGCGTAGAACGCCCGGTACGCCTCGGTGTCCTCGGCCATCGTGCGCACGCCGTCGATGTACAGACCGATGCGCTCCTCGCCCGGGGGCAGCGCCGCTATCTCCTCGGAGAGCGCCACCCATGTGTCGTGCGAGAGGGAGTCGAACAGCGTCTCGATGAGCCCGGCCTTGCTGCCGAAGTGATAGGTCACCGAGCCCTTCGTCTCGCCGGCCTCGAGCGCGATGCTCTCTATGGTCAGCGCGCCGAAGCCGCGCTCCAGCAGCAGACGGCGCGCCGTGGCCAGGATGTGGCGCGCCGTGGGACTGAGCGCCGAGAGCGGGTTCTCCACCGGCAACGGGTGCTCGAGCGGGGCCCTGGCGCCCGGCGGCCGTCCGCGGCGGCGGGGAAGCTCGCCACCGGACGGTACCCCGGCCCCGCTCACTGCACCGTCAGCGTCGTGCGATCGCCGCTCACCCCGGTGTTGCCGTCGTCATCGGTCGCCTCTACATGGTACCGATACACGCCGGGCGGCAGCGTGCAGGTGAAGCTCATCGACTCGGCCACGTTCGTCTTCCACCACCAGTCCTTCCTGGTGCCGTACGCCTTCACCTGCGTCCCCTGCTCATCGCTGATCACGACCCGCACCTTACAGCGATCGCTGTCCTCATCCTCCACCAGGAACCCGACGCGCGCCATGGCCCCGCTGGTCGCTGAGACGTCCTTGAGGGCGCGCGGCAGCGGCTGCGCCGCCGCGACCGCTGTGGGCTCGGGACTCGCCGCAGAGCTCGAGGTCTGCGTAGGACTCACGCTGGGCGTCGGCTCCGCGGTGCCGGCCGGGTCGCCGTCCTGCGATCGAGTGGCGGTCGGTGTGGGCGACGCTCCCCCCGCGACGCCGGCCGGCTCCGTCTGCCGCCACGGCTGCCAACCGAGCGTCACGACGATGACGGCAGCGATCACGATGCCGGCAGCGGCCCCCACCGCCCAGCCGCGCCGTGATCCGGAGCGACGCGCCACGGCAGACGTCTTGGCGCCCCCGGCCGGCTGGCGCTCGGCAGGCGGTAGCGGTACACCTTCGGTCGCCGGTGTGCGCTCGAGCGTCGTCGGAGCGTCGTCCACCGCACCTGGCGCCGACGCAGCGGCGCGGACCCGCGATGGCTCCGCCGCAGTCGGGTCACGCGGGGGACCCGGCCGTGTCCGCAGACGCGCGACGATGCTCGGACCGAGCAGCCCGAGTGCCTCGCTCGACGCGAGAAGCGGCCCGCCTGCATCCCGCTCCGGCACCTTCAGCACGGCCTGCATTTCCCGGGCGAAGTCCCCGGCGGTCGGGAAGCGGTCGTCCGGCTCCTTGGCCAGCGCTCGGGCGAAGACGGCATCGACTCCCGAGGGGAGCGAGGGGAGGAGTGCACTGAGTGACGGGACGGGAGCGGTGATGTGCTGCGCCAGCACCGAGCCGGTCGTGTCGCCCACATACGGCACCCTGCCGGCCAGTGCCTCGAAAGCCAGCACCGCGGCGGCATACTGGTCGCAGCGTCCGTCGATCGGCAGGCCCTGCGCCTGCTCGGGCGCCATGTAGTGAGCGGTGCCCATGACCATGCCCGGTGCCGTGTACGTGGTCGCGCCGGCGATGCGGGCGATGCCGAAGTCGCTCAGGACCGGCTCCAGATCGGCCGTCAACAGGACGTTGGCCGGCTTGATGTCCCGGTGGACCATGCCGCGCGCGTGTGCGTAATCCAGCGCCGAGCAGACGGCATTCATGAGCCGCACGACCGCGTCGTGCGGCAACCCCGGGGAAGCACTGCCGTCGGTCGTCGGCAGCGCGTCGCCGACTGCCGCCTCCGAACGCCTGTGGAGATCGGCAAGCAAGGCCTGCAGAGACGGCCCGTCGATGTACTCCATGACCATGTACGGGACGCCGCCCTGGGTGTCGAAGTCGTACATGTGCACGATGGACGGATGCCGAAGAGCGGCCACCGCCCTTGCCTCGTGCTGGAAGCGTCCGAGGAACCCTTCCTCCCCGACCAGGTGCTGAGCCAGGACCTTGACCGCGACCACCCGGTCGAGCGTCGGATCGAGGGCCTCGTAGACGGTCGCCATGCCGCCCCGGCCGACGATCCGGGTGAGACGGTAGCGCCCCAGAGTCGTGCCGCTCAGATCCTGCATGTCACGGCGCTCATGTCAGCGACTTGTCCTTGCGTTTCTGCAGTAACGCGACGATCACCAGCAGGATGACGGCGATGCCCAGCGAGATCCCCCAGTAGACGCTGAGCCGCACGGCGAAGATCTGTCCGTACTGCTCATTGAGCTGCTTCACAAGGGCCTGCTTCTCCGCCAGCGTCGTCATCCCCTCGGAACCCGGCATGCGGCAATCGCTGAGGTCCGGTTTGACGCAGTCGCCCTCCCTGACCTCAGTCGCCGTCACGAGCGCGGCGAGGTTGTACCGCGTCGAGGTGATGGAGCCGAAGACCTTGCCCGGCGCTCCCATGTCGTCCATCGAGAGCATGCCGCCGGAGAACACGATCTGGGGCACGATCACGAGGATCATCAGCAGCATGGCTCGTTCTTCCGTGGACGCCAGCGCCGAGACCAGCAGTCCCCACGCCAGCCCGGAGAACGTGCCGAGCAGGAACGGGATGAAGATGTAGAGGGGCGCGATGCCGTTCGCCTGCGGGAAGTCGATAGCAGCGAAGGTGAGTCCATACAGGACGGCGGCGCTGTAGAGCGCGAAGACCGACCCCACCGCCACCTTGGAGGCGATGTACGGGAGCACCTTGAGACCCACCATGCGCTCACGCCGGTACACCGCGTCTTCCTTGACGATCTCCCGCACGGACGTGATCATGCCGACGAGGAACGTGACCAGCACCGAGATGAAGCAGAGCATCACACCCTTGTTGGCGCCGCCGGTGACCGGGTCGAAGACGTCGCGGTCCCACTCGATGAAATTGAGGAGTCCCAGGGCGGGTGCCACCAGGAACAGCAGGGCCGCTGCCTGACGGTCACACATGAGGGTGTCCAGATAGCGTCGCGTCAGCGTCGCGAACTGCTTCCACGAGGAGACGTTGCGCTGCTGGGGCGGCGCCGCCGGGGCGCCGCCCCGCAGCGGCGCACCGCGCCGCCCACCCTTTTTCGCTTCGGCCGCCACTTGACGACGCGCCCACGTGGTCGGTGTGTCCTCCTCGACCCGCTCGTAGATGCCGTCGAAGTCGTCGACCTTGAAGTAGGTGAGCGCCTCGTCGGGCGGCCCGAAGTAGGCGAGCCGCCCGCCCCGCGCCATCACCGCGACGGCGTCGCAGAGCATGACGTTCTTGGTCGCATGCGTGATGAGGATGACCGTGCGACCCTGGTCGGCCAGTCGACGCAGCAGCCGCATGAGCTGGCTCTCGGTGGCCGGGTCGAGCCCCGAGGTCGCCTCGTCGAGGAAGAAGAGGCTGGGACGCGTGAGCAGCTCGACGGCGATGGAGACCCGCTTGCGCTGGCCGCCGCTGAGCCGCCGGATCGGTGTGTTCGCGCACCCCTGCAGATCGAGCTCGGCGAGCACCTCGCGGATGCGGTCGGCGCGCTCCTGCGCGGTGGTGTCGGGCGGCATGCGCAGTTGCGCGGAGTAGTCGAGGGCGCGGCCCACGGGCAGGTCCCGATGGATGATGTCGTCTTGCGGCACGTAGCCGAGATCGGAGCGATACGCGGCCGCGTTGCGGTAGAGATCGACGCCGTTCACCAGCACCGTGCCCTCGGTGGCCGGGCGGAAGCCGGAGAGGGCGTTGACCAGCGTGGACTTGCCCGACCCGCTGCCGCCGACGACGGCGACGAACTGGCGCGGCTTGATGGTCAGCGAGACGTGATCGAGGATCCGCTTGCCCTTGGCGACGGTGACCGAGAGGTCGCGCGCCTCCAGCTCCAGCGCGCCCTCTTCGTCTTCCACTTCCAGACGGCCGGCCCGCACCACGAACCGCTGCGCGCCGATGCGCACCGCGTCGCCGTCCTTGAGCGCCCTCTGATCGACCGGCTGCCCGTTGACGAAGGTGCCGGCCGCGCTGCCGAGGTCCTGCACGACCAGCTCGCCGTCGCGCCGCTCGACCCGGGCGTGAGCCGCCGACACCTGCGGGTGAGCCACCCGGATGCCGGCGTCGGCGCCGCGGCCGATGGTGAGCGCACCGGCCGCCGGGATCTCGACTACCCGACGGCCGTCCGCACCCTCTCCCGGCCGCGCCGCGCCGGCACGTCCCGCGCCGGCCGCTGACACCGCCTCGTGAAAGGCGAGTACGACCCGCCGGCCTATGCGGACCAGATCGCCGTCGCCCAGTGTGTGCTCCGTGACCCGACGCCCGTCGATCGTCAGCCCGTTGGTGCTGCCCAGGTCCGTGATCGACCAGCGGCCGTCGACCTGCCGCAGCTCGGCGTGGTGGCGCGACACCGCCTCCGCCTCCACGACGATGTCGTTGTCGGCCGATCGCCCCAGACGCACGAGTTCCCCGCGCAGCTCGTGCGTGCTCAGCCCTTCCGGCGTCGTGACATCGAGTCGCGCCGGCTCGGCCGGCGGCAGCAGGACCGTCGGCTCTCGAACGGCGGCCGCCGGCTCAGGCACCTGCGGTGCCGCCGTGACCCGATACGTCAGTACGAACGGGCCGACATGGATGCCGTCGCCGTCGACCAGCCCGTGTGGCTCACGCGGCGCCAGCTCGGCGCCGCCCACGAACGTCCCGTTGGAGCTTCCCAGGTCGGTGATGGACGCGCCGTCAGCCGTGACGTCGATGCGAGCGTGGTGCTGCGAGACCTGGGGGTGCGGCAGCAGCAGGTCGTTGTCGCGACCGCGGCCGATCGTAGTGGAACCCTCGCGCAGGGGGTACTCATCGACCCCCGACCCGACCGTGACGAACAACACGCCGGCCAATGCGACCCCCCGAAAGACGCGCGCCGCAGCGCGCTCTGGCAGCTCAATAGTACCATCCGCGGGACGCGACCGGCAGATGCAGACGGCCGGACCGCCTCTGCGGCGCCGGCGGTCGTGGTCGGCTCAGCTTCCGCGCAGCGTCACCAGCCGCTGCTTGAGGTCGGCTTCGATACGCTGCAGCTCCGCCTCGGCGCCGCCGCGCTTCTGGCGCGCCTCGCTCTGGATGCGCAGCGTCTCCTCGAGCGTCGCGACCAGGTCGTCGTTGACCTTCTTGAGCGTCTCGATGTCGACGACCCCGCGCTCGGTCTCGCGGACCACCTCGCCGGAGGTCTTTTTGAGCATCTCGGCGTTCTTGGCCAACAGTTCGTTGGTGGTCGCCGAGACCTCCTTCTGCAGCTCCAGCGCCTTCTGCTGGCGGTACAGGCTGATGGCGATGACGATCTGGTTCTTCCACAACGGGATGGTCGTCATGATCGAGCTCTGTATCTTCTCGACCAGCCCCTGGTCGTTGTTCTGGATGAGCCGCACCTGGGGCGCCGTCTGGATGGCGATCATGCGCGTGAGCTTGAGGTCGTGGAGGCGCCGCTCGAAGCGCGTGAGCGCCTGGTCGAAGTCGGCCAGACGCTGCGCCGCCAGCGGGTCCGACGACGTCCTGGCCTCGACCTCCAGCTCGGGCAGCTTCCTCGTCCGCAGGTCGCTCAGCAGCGTCTCGCCGGCGGCGATGTAGATGTCGAGCTGCTCGAGGTAGTCGAGGTTGAGCTCGTACATCTTCTCGAGCACGGTGATGTCCTTGAGCAGGTCCATGCGTGCCCGCTCGAGGGCGGTCAGGATGCGTTCGATGTTCACCGAGATCTTCTCGTAACGGGTGATGAAACGGTTGAAGACGTCGACGAACTTGCCCACGATCGGGATCTTGCTGAGGCCAGACTGACCGCCGCTCAGCGAGTCGACGTCGAGTTCTTTCACAGTGGCGACCATGTCACCGAGGATGTCGCCGACGTAGCCGGTGTCCTTGTTGCGCACGTCGGCCAGCAGGGTGTCGGCGAAGCTGGCGATCTTGTCCTGGGCCGGCAGGCCGAACTGCAGCACCTCCTGCGGGTCACCCACGTCGACCGAGGCCATGATCAGATCGGCCTTCTGACGCAGCTCCGGCGACAGCTTGGCGTACGGCGTGAGGTCCTGGGGCGGATCGGCGATCGCCGGGGTCTGTGCGGGGGCGGCGGTGTCGGTGGTGATCGGCTTCTCGCTGCTGTCCATGGTGCGCTCCTGACTCGGCTGGTGGGCGTAGGTCACGCGGTCGTGTGACGGTTCATGCCGTCCGATGCTCGTCGTCGGAGCCCTCCCCGCGGTCGAGCAGCGGCGGCTCGTCGGATCGTGTCGTGGCCGGCGACCCGAGGGCGTCTGTGGAGGGCAGGTCGATCGTCACGCCCTCCAGCTTGGCGGTCTTCTGCAACAGGGAGATCTCGGCGTCGAGGTCGATCACGTCGTCGTGGAGCAGGCTCTCCAACTGGCGCTCGAAGGCTCGGTCGATCACCTCGAGGGTGGGCTCCACCTTGGCGAGCGTCTGCCGGATGCTCTCGCCGCCCGCCTTCCGGGCGCTGATCTCCATGTACTGGGTGACGATCCGGTCGGTGGCGTCGAGGTAGTAGGTGAGGAACGGACGCGCACTCTGCATGCGTCGCGGATCTCGTTCCAGCTCGACGACGATCTTGTCGGCGGTGGTGCAGGCGGAGAGCGCCTTGAGACGCACCCGCTGATCGGAGAGGAGCCGCGACTTCTTGCGCAGTCCCTCCAACCGGACCCGCGCCTCGCCGACCACCTCGTCGATGAGTTTCTTGTCGAGGCCGGGTGGGAGGGCCGTCCTGCGACGCGACGGCAGTCCCGGCACGACGAGGAGGCTGAGGCCATACGCCCCGACGGCCGCGATCGCCGCCCAGACGACGCCGGTCCCCAGGGCAAGCAGGAAGAACAGCAGCACGACCGCGGCGACGATGAACGCCACGATGTTGCCGGCGACGGTCCGCGTCATCATGCGGGGCTCATTGTCCATGGGCTGCCTCCATGCTCCCCGTGTGCTCAGGCCGGGAAACCGCTGCCAGGCGGCGCAGCTCGCGGGCCACGTCCTTACGAGCCAGAACGATGAGCCGCTCGACCGAGCGGGTGGCGCCGACGTACAGGAGGGCCCGCGAGGTCTCGTCCAGACCCGTGACGTCGGTGATCACCACGGCCCGCGCCTCCAGGCCCTTGAAATGGTGGATGGTGGCGCAGCGCACGCGGCCGCTGGGGTGCACCAGAGTCGCCGCGGCGGCCGTCAGGTCGAGGCCGGGAGCGTACTGCACGACCCGCTCCAGCCGGTCGTCCCAGTGGCGCGGCAGCAGGGCGCAGGCCGAGCGCTCGTCGGCGACGGTGCTCAGGACGGCGATGTCGCGCCACAGGTAGCCCGCGGCGCGCAGCTCTTCGAGGCAGCGTGACAACACCTCCATCTGACCGTCGCCGTCGTGCCAGCCCCGGATCTCCGGCGGCTCGCCCTCGTCGGGACGCAGGACGCGGCAGTAGGTGGGATCGACTCCGACGCAGGCGCACGCCAGCTGCGTGACGCTCGGCGTGTTGCGGCAGTTCACGCGCAGCTCGCAGACCGGCCAGCGGGCGTCCGGGTCGAAATCGTCGAGCGTCATGGAGCCATGCTCGCGGTAAATGCGCTGGAACTCGAAGTCGCCGAAGATGCGCCAGCGGCCGCGGTCCACCCCGCCGCGCAGCGAGAGGTCGAGGAAGTCCAGATAGCTGCGCCGCAGGATGTCCTGCGCCTCGTCGACGACGACCTCGTCGAAGACGTCGGGCGCGAGCCGGGCGGCAACGTCCGCAGGCGTTCGGCCCTCGCGTCCTCCGGCGGGCGGACCGCCGTCCGGCGCCGGGCCGCTCCGCCCCGGAGTCGCCGTGCCGCTCGTCGACGCGCCCCCCTCCGACTCGTCGCCGGCGACCTCCTCCAGGCGGGCCTGCTGCTCCAGCAGCGGCTCCGAGGCCAGCTCCGGCAGCGTCTCCAGCCAGAACGGGCTGTCGAGGCGGCGTCCTTCCGGCTGTATCCCGGCCACGTGCAGCATCTGCTCGTGAAGGCTGCGCACGATCACGCCCGGTCCGCTCCCGTCGCAGGCCTGCTGGCCGTCGACCGGCAGCGCACAGGCGCCGCCGACGGCGATCGCCAGGCGATCGACCATGCCTCGCGGCCGCAGCTCGGCCATACGGTCGGCCAGCCAGAGGCGCAGCGGCAGGTTGAAGCACACGAACAGGACACGCCGCCCGGCGGCGGCGCCGCGCCGCGCTGCCTCCATGGCCAGCAGCGTCTTGCCGGTGCCGGCCGGACCGTCGAAGACGACCCGCGGGTTGCGGGCCATGCTGTCGAGCGCCGCGAACTGCTCCTCGGTGAAGCGACGGATCTCCTCCTCGATACGCCGCGCCCGGGAGCGCGGGCTCTCGAACAGTTCAAAGTCCGGCCGCACCGCGGCCACGATCTCCTCGCACTGGGCCGCCGTCGGCTCGCCGGCCGCCGGCTCGAAGCCGGCGACACGGCGCTCCTGCATCCGCCGGCGGCCGTTCTGCAGCACGCCGGCCAGCAGCTCGGTCGGCGGCCGCGCCGCCAGGGCCCGGCGGTCGATCACCTGCCAGGAGTGCCACTCCTCGCTCGACTCACCGAAGTCGAGGAGCGGGAAGCAGACGGCCGACCAGAACGGCACGCCGGCCAGGTGCGGCCGGCTGCGCACCAGCCGCTCCCGCAGGCTGTGCATGGCCGTCGACGCCTGCTTGAACGGTCCCCGGCGGTCGCTGCGAGCGTCCGGACCGTCGCCGTAGGCCCAGACACCCTCGTGCCGGGCGATGCGGTGCACGCCCTTGACCTCGAGCACCAGGACTCCCGACCCCGGCACGATGACGAGGAAGTCGATCTCGCCGGCCACCTGACGGTTGTGGTCGGCGATGTCCAGGGAGTGCAGGACGGTCCACCCGTCCGCGTCGTCGGCCCGCTCGAGCATCTCGAAGACCAGACGTTCGCCGCGGTTGGTGTCCGGATCGATGGTCGGCGGGATGAGCCTCACGTCAGCCGGTCCGTCCGCCGGCGGGAGCCGCTCGGTGCCCCGCGGCGCCCGCGCCGGCAGGATGCTCTGCCGCGCCGCCATCGGCCGGACGTTCCGCGTCGGCCGGGATGATCGACTCCTCGCTCTCTGCGCGCGGACGCGCGGCCCGCTCGCGGACCCGGTCCATGCGTGGGCCGCCGCCGGGGCGCCCGTACAGAAGGTGGTAGCCGAGCGTGTACCCGCGCGCCTCGTAGAAGCGCAGCGCCTCGGTGTTGACCGAATCGACACCGATGTAGAGGTCGGTGATGCCGAGCTGCGCCAGTCGAGCCTCCACGGCGTCCATGAGCGCCGACCCCACGCCGCGCCCGCGATGGCCGGATGCCACGACCAGCGCCTGCAGCTCGGCGAAGCGCTCGTCGGTGTACCAGACCTCTTCCCCGCGATCGCCGCGCACCATGGCGAAGCCCACCGTCTCAGCGTCGCCGTTGAGCCGCGCCACGAGAAGGAACGAGTGCTCCTCCCCGTTCAGCCACTCGGCGAAATGCTCCTTGCAGAGCGGCCACGACTCGTAGTGCGGTCGGATGGCCACTTCGCTGCCGAGATCAACGAGATGGTCGAGGAGGTCGCGCCAGAGCGGCTCGAGCGCGTCCAGCTGGTCCGCCGGCAGCGGTCCGATCCGCACCAGTCTCTCGCTGTCTCTGCTCATCCGGGTCAGGACCCTCCGGGCCGGCGCCGGCCGGCCGTTCGACCGTCGTCTCGTCTGCCGACCGCGACGGCCGTACTGTACCGGACCGTCGCCGGACGTGCAGCGCGATGCGTCCCATCTTCCGTCCCGCCCGGCCGCTACACTGTGTCGTGTCGCGAAAGGCCACCGGCGGAGCATCGGCCGCACACCCGCCCCCGGTGGCCCGGTCGACGGGACCGAGGAGGCCGGCGCGTGCCGCAGGCGGCAGGCGCCGGCCTCCTCGCCTTCCCCGGTGACACCGGGCCGGGGTTGCATCGGCGCCCGCGGCAGGCAATCCTTCTGCCGACGGCGGGCCTTCCCGCCCACCGGGCGCGGCACGAGCCGGCCAACCGTCGTCATGGACCCTCGTACGACCAGGAGCCTGCGGTGTTCGTCTTCGACACGACCTATCTGCTGTACGTCTTCCTGCCCATCCTGGCGATGTCGCTCGGCGTGCAGCTCTACCTCAAGAGTACCTTCCACAAGTGGAGCCAGGTGCGCAACAGCTCCGGCCTCACCGGCATGGACGTCGGCCGGGCGCTCTTCGAGCGCACCGATCTCGATGCCATCCCCCTCCAGATGACGCGCGGCACGCTCAGCGACAACTTCGACCCCCGCCATCAGGTAGTCAACCTCTCGCAGGACGTGGCCGGCAAGCCGTCGGTGGCCGCCATGGCCGTCGTCGCGCACGAGTTCGGGCACGTCCAGCAATACCAGAAGAGCTCGGTCCTGATGGCGGCCCGCAACTTCCTCGTGCCGGCCGTGCAGTTCAGCCCAATGATCAGCTACGTGGCCATCATCGCCGGGCTCATCTTCAGCATCACGCAGCTCATCTGGGTCGGCATCATCTTCTTCGCCCTGCTGGTGCTGTTCTCGCTGCTCACCCTGCCCGTCGAGATCGACGCCAGCCGGCGCGGCCTCAAGCTGCTGCGCGAGGCCGGCCTGACCAGGAGCGACGATGACGGGCGCGGCGCCCGGGCGGTCCTCACCGCCGCCGGGCTCACGTACCTGGCGGCAGCCGTGAGCGCCGTGCTCACGCTCCTCTACTACATCATGCTGGCGCAGCGGAACTGAGACGGCCCTCTGCCGGCGGCGGTCTGGAGGAGCTTCAGCGGACGATGAGCGTGGCGGCGCGCGCTTTCACCTGCGTGTTGCCGGCGCCGTCCCTGGCCTGTACCAGGATCTTGTACGTGCCGCGCGGCAGCCGGCAGCGCACCGCCCGGGTGACGACGCGCCCGGTCCTGACCATCGACCGCACGGCGATCCGCCGCACGGTCCCGCCGCTGAGGGTGCGCACCACGATCGTCACCCGGGCGGTCCCCGAGCCGGGGCCGCGGTCGACGACCGTGAAGCGCACGCGCACCTTGGCGCCGGCGCGGGCCGTCACCTGACGCGAGACCGCCGTCCGCGGCCGCCGCGTGTCGATCCGGACGCGGCACGTGCCGATCGCCTCGACGTTGCCGGCCGCATCCACGGAGCGGTATTCGATGCGGTGCACGCCGTCGTTGCCGTGACGCCGGGGGGCGGCCAGGCGCACGGTCGCACTCAGGGAAGGCACGACCGACACCGCCCTCACCGTCTTCCAGGCGCCGCCGTCGATCCGGTAGGACAGGGCCGCGACGCCCGACCCGGCGTCGGTCGCCGTCAAGGACACACGGACCGCGGTCCGATGCCAGCGCGCCCCGGCGCCGCGAACGCGGGTCGCCGGTGCGATGCTGTCGACGACCGGCTGATCGGCCGGTGGGTCGACGTCCGGCTCATGGGCCGGCGGGTCGTCGACTGGCGGATCATCCGCCGGCGCGGCTGTCGCGGCGATGACCTTGAGGCACACGTCGCCGTCGAGGCCCTCTGTGTGGAAGTCCGTCCAGGCTGCCCCACTCGCCGAGACGAAGCTCTGACCCGGCGCCCCCTGGGAGGTGTCCGAGTAGCCGCTCCAGCGCATCTCGATCGGCACCGGGTACGTCTCGCCCGGCGTCGTGACCTTGAGCGCCACCACGAACGACGTGCCGGCGCTCACAACCGGGCCGGATGGCAGTCCGATCGTCTGGTAGCCGGCACTGCCTAGCGTCCCGGTCGCCAGGCGCTGCATGCTCCCCAGGTCCGGAGCCTCCAGATCGGCTCCTGCCCAGACCTCGTACGCCGTGTCCGGCGCCAGCGCGTAGAACGAGACCCCCGTGAGCACCCCGTCTTCGACTGCATCGTGTCTACACGCGAACCAGGCCGTCTGGGACCAGAACCCGTAGCTGTTCACCAGACCGAGCGTGTCGTACTGGTAGACGTGATCTTCGTCGGCAGCCGGCACGGCGTCGCCGTAGACGTACGTCTCGGCAGCTATCAGGGGGTCGTAGTAGGAGGCGTAGAAGTACCCACCGGCGCCCCAGCCGCTACCCCAGCTGTTGCGCACGATCCAGGCGCCGTCACCGGCCGGCGTGTCGCGGAACCGTGACCGCGGGAACGCATCGTCCCAGCCCACGATGGCCACGGCGTGATTGGAGTACGATGACCGGCCGGGCGGCATGTAGAAGGCGGCATACGCGCTGTTGTAGTACGTGCTGCTCCAGTACAGGCTCGCCGAGACCGCACCGCGGTCCATCACCGCCTGCTTGACCGCCTCGTTGGCGGCGCCGGCGGCAGCCGGCGGCCACAGCACCTCACCGACATGTCTGGCGGCCTGCAGCCCGGACGGCGTCACCCCGTCGCCGTAGGCGTCCTGTGCTTCGTGCACCGGGCCGGCCCGCCGGGCCAGATAGGCGGTAGCCATGAAGTCGTTGCCGCCTGTGTTGTAGGGATCCGCGAAGCCGTAGCCGGAGCGCAGGACCATGTGGTCCTCGGCGTAGTCCGCGGACACTCCGGGCAGAAGACCCGACTCCAGGGATGCGAGGGCGGCGAAGCTCCAGCACGTCCCGAAGGGACCTTGATCGCGCACCGGCCCCACCCTGCTCGGCATGAAGGTGCGCAGGTCGTATGTGGCCGGCGGCGGTGTGTCGCCAAGCATCGGCGCGGGTACCGGCGAGCCCTCGTCCCAGTCCTCACGCAGGTCGGTCATCGGCGGCGGTACAAAGCCCTCACCGATCGTTGAGCGCTGGACCGGCTGCAGTTGACGTGCCAGCCCGGCATCGTCGGCACGGGCCACGTCGGCGTCATACGCCCACGTCGATGCCCACGCCACGCACAGCAGCGTCAGGGCGCACGCCGGCAGTCGCAGGCGACGCCGCCCGAGCGACCTGGGCCACTCTATGCGCCGCGCACGCCACGGCACCATCGACACGCACACCTCCTACCAGACGGGGTGGTCGTTCCGGCTGCCATGTGACAGCCACCTTGCCTCCCGGTCGATCCCTCTCACTGTGCTATCGGTCACGCGAGCGTCGGCCTGACGCCGCACTGCCGAGAATGCGTTGCCCGAGCAGGCGTCCAGCAGGTACCAGGCGCCGGTGGACTGCGATGAGTGAGCGCGGAGTCCGCGCCGCGGAGCCGGGGCGCACGACGCGATGGTCGAAGCGTCGGCGGCGTCGCCGACCCCGGCCGCACGACGCGATGATCGAAGCCTCGGCGCCCACCGTCAAAGCATGAGAGCAGCGACAGTGGCGGCGTGTCAGCGGCTCCCGCCGCGCGCTCAGCGACCGCCGTCGAGGCGCGTCAGCGCCAGCGTGTAGGCGCCGATCGAGACTGCGCGCGAGGTGCCCAGCCGGGTGACCCCGACGCCGATCGCCTTGCCGGCGTCGTAGACGACCGTGCGATCGGAGAACGGCACAGCCACCTCCCGGACGTCGCCGCGCAGAAAGGCGGCTCGCTCCTCCCCGTTCTCGAGGTCGAACACGCGACTCTCCAGACGCGGCAAGGCACGGCCGACCGGTGTGTCGTAGGGCGCGTTCATCTCTCGCACCAGCCGCTTGAGGAAGAGGCGCCGGCCGCGGGCAAGACCCCCGCCGATGACCACCAGGCCGTCCACCAGAGAGGTGACGCTCGCCAGTGCGTCACCGACGACGGCCGCCATCTCCTCGAAGGCCCGCTGGGCGGCGCTGCGGTCGCCTTCCCGCTTGCCGAGGCCGACCTCGTAGATCTGCTCGGGATTCGGGCAGTCCGCGAGCTCGATGCCCGACTCGCGCGCGTACACTCTGCGCAGCGCGCGTACCGAGACCCCCTCCTCGACCGACCAGGCCGGGACGAGCCGGTCGCGCAGACGGTTGATCTCACCGGCGGCGGAGTTGTCGCCGACCAGCAGGCGCCCGTCGTGGACGATGCCGGCGCCGAAGCCGGTCCCGAGCGTCGCGCCGAGCAGGTTGTGATAGCGGCGCGGACTGCCTGCCTGCTCGAGCATGCCGTTGACGTACGGCAGGAAGCCGGCGATCGCCTCGCCGAGAGCGAAGAGGTCGCCGTCGTTGCTGATGAACGCCGGGGTGCCGAACTGCTCCTCGAGCATCGGACCGAGAGCGACCCCGCCGCGGAACACCGGCAGGTTCTCCAGATCGCCGATGATGCCGCGCTCGTAGTCGGCCGGCCCCGGGAAGGCGAAGCTGATCGCCACCGGCTCGGCGAACGCGAGCATGCTGCCGCGCGACCCGGCGCGCACGAGCACCTGGTCGCGCACCCGGCGGAAGCCGGCCAGGAGCTTCTGCAGGAGCTCCTGGAGCGTCGGCGCCGCCGCGGGCATGGTCACGGGGTGTACGATCTCGCGCTCGCTCTGCACGGCCGAGAAGACGAGGTTCGTGCCGCCGGCATCGAGCGTCATGACGACGCGCGGATCCTCGGAGTACCGAGTGCCGGCGTGCGGCCGGCGCACCCGGGCGGCGTCGCTTTCAGCGCCCATCGGTCACAGCCGCGCCGCGCCGGCTCCCGCCGGGAGCCACCGGCGGCTCGTCCCGGTGCAGGCTGGTCGGCGAGCCGCCGGCTCGCCAGTGCGCCTCGATCGTCTCCAGCGGTACGTCCTTGGTCTCGGGCACGTAGAAGCGCGTGAACACCAGTCCCAGAGCGCCGATGCCCGCGTACAGCCAGAACGCCCCCGACTGCCCGAGCCGGTCGATGAGGCTCAGGAACGTGACCGCCACGATGAAGTTGAAGCCCCAGTTGGAGAGCGTCGCCACGCTGACCGCCGTGCCGCGCACGTTGAGCGGGTAGATCTCGCTCATCAGCAGCCAGGCGATCGGGCCCAGGCTGATGGCGAACGCGGCGATGTAGACCATGAGGCTGCCGACCGCCACCCACTTCATGCCGCCGCCCAGCGCCGCCTTCTCCATGAAGGCGAAGCCGAGCACCGTGAGACTCAGGACCATGCCCGACATCCCCACGTACAGCAGC
The DNA here is from genome assembly GCA_002423545.1 of Thermoleophilia bacterium UBA6103. Taxonomy (GTDB): domain Bacteria; phylum Actinomycetota; class Thermoleophilia; order UBA2241; family UBA2241; genus UBA6103. The sequence continues at coordinate 66,312 of DIWP01000031.1, read as the reverse complement.
GGTTTGCGCCCCAGCCGGTCGATGAGCCGCAGCGAGACGATCGTGAACAGGACGTTGACGACGCCGACGATCACCGTCGCCGACATCGCCGACGACGCCGAGTCGAACCCCGCCATCTCGAAGATGGTCGGGGCGTAGTAGATGACGGTGTTGATGCCGGTGAACTGCTGGAAGAACATGACGGCCACGCCGATGATCAAGGCCGGGCGCAGCCAGCGCACCAGCAGTTCCCGCAGGCTCCCGCGCTCGTTGTCGGCGCCTCCCGCCTGCAGCGCCCGCAGCTCGTCGCCGGCGCGCTCCGCGCCGACAGCCTTCTCCAGGACTGCCCGGGCGCGCTCGAGCTGCCCCCTGCGGACCAGCCAGCGCGGCGACTCGGGCACGAACAGCATGCCGAGCCCCAGAAGGACGGCCGGGATCATCCCGCAGAGGAACATGTAGCGCCAGCCGTCGTCGAAGCCGCTGAAGATCTGATCGATGCCGTAGGAGACGAGGATGCCGATGGTGATCGCCAGCTGATTGAGGGAGACGAGAGCGCCGCGCCGCTCCGGCGGGGCAATCTCGGCGATGTAGAGGGGGACGACGCACGACGCCACACCGATGGCCACGCCGATCACGACACGACCGACGATGAGCCAGTCGGTGCTCGGCGCCAGGCCGGTCCCGAGGCTGCCGAGGAAGAAGATGACGGCCGCTACGACGATGAGCTTGCGGCGGCCGAATCTGTCGGCCAGCCGGCCGGCCACCGCCGCGCCGGCGATGGCGCCCAGCAGCACGGCGCTGACAATCACCTCCTGCGACTCGTGCGTGAGTCGCCACTGGTGGTCGACGAGCACGATGACGCCGGAGATCACGCCGGTGTCGTAGCCGAAGAGGAAGCCGCCGACGGCGGCCAGCGTGGCGACGAAGGTGACGAAGCCCCTGCGGCCGCCGCTGCCGGCCGGCACGAGGCCGGCCGCTCCACTCCCGTGATCGTTCCGCGTCGCCATGGTCGTCACTCCTCTCGACCCTTGCTCGAGAGGTGTATCGGCCGCCGAAAGGGCGAGCTGAAGGACGAACGCCCCGGGACGGGGTCCGGGATCGAGCCCGAACAAGTCGTGCAGCCGGTGCGGCGCGAGCCGCCGCCCGCCGGGTCACTTCTCGGTGCTGCGGAAGCGCCACACACCGATGAGGAAGAAGCCGGCCGCCCACGCGAACGCGTAGCCGACCGCCGGCAGCACATCGGCGACGCCGTAGTCCTTGAGGATGATGCCGCGCATGGCATCGAGGATCCAGGCCGTCGGCCACACGTGACCGATGGCCGAGAAGGTGGGTCCGGTGATCTCCAGCGGGAACCAGCCGCCCGACATGGCCGCCCAGGCCATCGAGATCAGCACGGTGGCGGCGATCAGCGCCTGCTCGGAGCCGAACAGGGTGGCCAGCAAGAGGCCGAGACAGGACACGAGTGCGGAGAGGCTGATCATGACCAGCAGCAGGGCCGCGGGATCGTTGAAATAGTCCACGCCGAAGGCGAGCGCCCCGATGCCGATGAGCAGGATCTGCTGGATGAATGTGAGGATGAACATGCCCAGCACCTTGCCGCCGATCAGTTCGCCGCGGCTGGCGCGCGTCGTGAGCAGCCGCTGCAGCGTACCGCTGCGGCGCTCCATGATCAGCGCCACCCCGGCGGTCATGGTGCTGAAGAGGACGAAGTTGATGATCATGCCGGTCGAGGTGAGGTCGAAGCCGCTGGGGACCTCACCCCCCGAAGAGCCCGACTGCACCGTCCCGACGGTGACGGCCGGCGCACTCAGCGACTGCGCCACCGCCTGGGCGGCATCGCGGCGCAGACGATCGGCGTTCTCGATGCCGTACGCCTGTGCGACCGCCTCGGTCGCCGCCGTGGCGGCCCGCGTCTGGACCGCCTGCTGCCCGGCCAGGGTGCGGACCTCCTGTTCGGCGGTCTGGGCGCCGCTGGAGCCGGCGTCGCGCACCACCGTCAACTCGGCCGGCCGGCCGGCCGCGACGGCCTCCGAGTAGCCCTTGGGAATGATCAGGCCGGCCGCCGCCTGGCCGTTGTCGACCCGCTCGTCGACCTCTTTGACGCCGACCACCTCGACGCTCACCACCTCGGAGCCGCGCAGCCCCCGCACCAGCTCGCGCGCCGCGTCTCCCTTGTCCTGGTCGGCCAGCACCAGTGGGTAGGCCTGCTCGCCGGTGCCGATGATGAGCCCGAGGAACAGCGTGAAGGCGATCGGCATGATGATGGTGAACAGCCCGGCGAGCTTGTCGCGCCGGGTCTGCAGCAGGTCCTTGTCGGCGAGCGCCCAGATGCGCCTCATGGCGACCGCCTCCTCGCCCGAGGCACAGCGCTGGTCCCGGCGCTGCCGGTCACATGCCGCCTCATGCGAAGCGCCTCCGCAGCACGACGGCGGCGACCACGAAGAAGACGGCCGCGAACGCCAGCGCGACAAGCACGTTCAGCGCGATGTCGGCGACCGTCCCGCCACGCATCGCAGTGTCCCAGGCGGCCAGCAGCCACCCGTTGGGCACCAGGCGACTGACGGTGCTGGCCACGCCGCCGGAGGCGAACGAGCCGGTGAAGTTGCCGCCCAGGAGCGCCAGGACGAGGAAGATCCCGGACCCGATGGCGCCTTCTTGAGCGAGCGTGCGCGAGAAGGCGCCGATGAGCATCGCCAGACCGCACGCCACGGCACAGCCGGTGAGCACCAGGACCGCCACCGGCGCGAACGACCCCCAGTCGATCTGGAACGCCAGCCAGCCGACGAGCAGGATGACGATCGACTGCACCAGCACCGTCAGGTAGGCGAGCAGGAACTTGCCGCCGAGCACCGAGCCGCGCGTGGTGGGTGTGGTGAACAGCCGCGCCAGCGTGCCCTCTTCCTGCTCGACAAGGATGGTACGGGCGGCGATGGACGCGCCGAAGAACGTGAACAGCACGAGCTGACCGGCGAGCACGATACCGGTGATGCCCGGGTCGTTGCTGGCTGCGGAGCCGGGCAGCGACGGGGCTCGTGCCTCGATGACGACGCCTTCCCCGCCACCACCGGCCACGAAGCGTCGCGCGGCGTCTTCGGCGGCGGCCTTGATCGTCTCGATGTCGCCGGCGGTGCCGATGGTGGCGACCGTGCCGAGGCGGGCGGCGGCGGTCGCCGCCGCCCGGGCGCCGTTGATCTCGACGACGACCTGCCGGACCACGCCCTCGACCACGGCCGGACCGATCTGCTGGGTCGGGTCGGTGTACACCTCGACCTGCGTCTGCGCACCGCCGGTTCCGCTCACCGCGTCATCGAAGCCGGCGGGGATGATCACCGCCACCGCCGCCTCGCCGTCATCGACGGCACGCCGTGCCGCCGCGGCCGTCTTGACCCTGGTCGCGTCGATGAGGTCGTCGAGCTCCTTGCCGGTGAGCACGTCGACGAGGACGGCCGACGACCTCTGGACGCCGTCCGGAGCACCCGCACTGTCGGCGCCGTCCGCACCGTCGGCGCCGTCCGTTCCTGCGGCCGCGGCGCTCAGATCTGCGACGACCGTCGTGACCGGCTGGAGCTGGAAGCTGCCCTGACCGCCGAACGCCAGCCCCAGGATGAGCGCCACGCCGAGCGGAGCGGCCAGCATGGTCGCCAGGGCGCTCGGCTGCCGGTAGATGGAGCGCAGGTCTTTCCAGGCTATCGCCAGGACGCGTCTCATCGGCTCACGGCTCGCGGCATCGGTCCGCTGCCACCTCTACTCCCGCAGCGCCCGGCCGGTGAGGTGCAGAAAGACGGTCTCGAGGTTGGGCTCGACGACGTTGAGTGAGGTGATGCGTACCCCGGCCGTCTCGGCCGCCTGGAAGATGGCCGGCAGCACCGCATTGGCGTCGTCGACCAGCAGGCTGGCCAGCATGCCCTCGTCCTCGAGGTCGGCGCTGCCGACGCCGGCGATCCCACGCCACGTCTCGGCGACCTCATGCAGGTGCTTGTCCACACCGAGGTGGACCTCGGTCTTCTCGCCCACCAGCTTCACCAGTTCCTCGTGGGTGCCGAGGGCGATGAGCTTGCCGTGGTCGATGATGCCGATGCGGTCGCTGAGCTCCTGAGCCTCGGCCATGTAGTGCGTGGTGTACAGGATCGTCATCCCCTGCTCGCGCAGCTCGAGGATGCCGTCGAGGATCGAGCGCCGGCTCTGCGGGTCGATGCCAACGGTGGGTTCGTCCAGGTAGAGGATCTTGGGCTTGTGCAGCAGGGCGGCGCCGATGTTGACGCGCCGCTTCATGCCGCCGCTGAACTTGTCGACCCGGTCCTTCTGGCGCTCGGTGAGGGTGATGAGCTCCAGCACCTCATCGACGCGACGCGCCAGCTCGTCGCCGGTGAGTCCGTACATGACGCCCCAGAAGTGCAGGTTCTCGCGTGCGCTCATGTCCCCATACAGGGCGATGTCCTGCGGCACCACACCGATGCTCTCCTTGACCGCCTGGGAGTCCGAGCCGATCGAGTGGTCGCAGATGCGGGCGTCGCCGCCGCTGGGCCGCAGCAGGCAGCTGAGCATCGAGATGGTCGTGCTCTTGCCGGCGCCGTTGGGACCGATCACCGCCAGCGTCTCACCCCGGCAGATCTCCAGCGCATCCACACTCAACACCGGCTCACCGTCGCGCGTGATGTGCACATTCTCAAAGGTCAGCAGGGCGTGTGCGGTCATCGTTTCCTCTGCTGTACGCTGGTGAGCACCAGGTTGACCAGGTATGCCAGCAGCAGCAAAATGGTGCTGAGGGCAATGGCGGTGGCAAACTGACCCTTGCTGGTTTCGAGCACAATGGCAGTGGTGAGCACGCGTGTTTGCCCGCGGATGTTGCCGCCCACCATCATCGAGGCGCCCACCTCGGAGATGACACTGCCAAAGCCAGCCATCAGAGCGGCCAGCAGGGGCAGGCGTGCCTCACGCCACAGGCTGTAGGTCACCTGCCAGCGGGATGCGCCCAGCCCCTTCAACTGCAGCTGCAGGCGCGGGTCCAACTGCTGGAGGGCGGCGGCAGTGAGCCCGGTGACCACCGGCGCAGCGATGATGGTTTGGGCAATGATGATGGCTATTGGGGTATAGATCAGGCGCAGGTCACCCAGCGGGCCGCTGCGCCACAGGAAAATGGAAACCCCCAGCCCAACCACCACCGGCGGCAGTGCCATGCCGGTATTGANNCCGGCGCCGTTGGGGCCGAGCAGGCTGAAGATCTCGCCCTCGGCGATGTCGAAGCTCACCCCGTCGACTGCGAGCACGCCCTTGGGCGGGTCGTACTGCTTGCGCAGATCATCGACCTCGACGATGCTCACAGACCCTCCTCTTCCCGGTCGCCGTCACAGCGCACATCGACACCCCGACGCTACCGCCATCGTATGTGCACCGGGTCATCATTCCATGAGCCGGAGCCCATCGCCAGCCCCGCGGTGCGGCCGCCGTCGTGCCCAGTTCCCGACGCAGCGACAGACGGGCGCTGAGAACCCGCCATCGCGGCCGGGAGACGTTTATCGCGCCGGTCGTTCAGGTTGCCGGTCGTGGTGCCGATAGGCGTTGAAGGACATCACGTGAGACGGCACGCCGAGCGCCCGGTCCGAGCTCGAGCGGTGTGCCGGGAGCCTCACACAAGGAGGACGGCCATGGCCGCAACGATACACAGCGACGCCGGCTCGCCGGCACACACGGCAGATGCCGGCGCGGCTCACGGTCCGCGAGCCGCCGACACCGGGGCCAGGATGGTCGAGCTGCTGATCTGGCCGCGCAATCTGCTGGCCGTCGCCGGCGTCTTCCTCGGCTTCTGGTTTCTGTCCAGCGACGGCGCCGCCGAGGCCGTGAAGTGGGTCTGCCTCTTGTCGGTCGGCGGGGTCGGCGTGGTCGCCTACATGAGCCACGTCATCTTCGCCCGCGCCGACGCCCAGCGTCTGGGCTTCGGCGACAAGCCGAGCGGCTTCCAGTACGAGGTCGGCTTCTTCAACCTCGCGGTCGCCGTGATGGCCATCCTTGCCTTCTTCCTCTCCTGGGGCCCCGCGGCGCAGGCCGCCCTCTGCCTCGTCTACGGCGCCTACTTCCTGCAATGCGCCGGGCTGTTCGTACATCGCGTGCGCACAGAGGAAGGCGGGTCGCGCTACGTCAAGAACGTGGTGATCTTCCTGATCCTCGGAGGGTTCCTGCTGTTCTTCGCTGTCGCCGCGCTGGTCTGAGGGAACGCCCGCGCATCGGTCCCAGGCATACGTTCCGCACCGGCCAGAGGCCGCATCGTGCCCCGTTGCGAGACGTCGGGCAGCGTCAGGCGACACGACGAGGTCCCGTTGACATGTGAGACGACCCATGGGGGCGCCCTCTGCGACCCTGCCGAGCGAACGACGACATGCGTCGCTGCGAACTGACGGCGCTCTCGTCCGCCGCCGTGTGCGGCGCGTTCGCCGTCGCCCTGCTGATCCTTGCCGAGACACGACCGCATTTCTCGATCGTGGCCGCTATCTTCACCGGCGGGCGCGCGTGCACCGGGCTACTGGTCTACGCCGGGCTGCGCCTGTCCCGGCGCCGCACCGACGCCTTCGCCGAGGGCCTCTACAAGATCGAGAACCTGATCGCGGTCGCGATAGGGGCGCTCGTGATCGTCGCCGCCTGGGAGCTCGGCAAGTATGCCGTCTCTGCCTTCGCCGCCGGACGCGACCTGCTGCCGGAGCCGCTGGAGTCGGTCCCCTACCTGCTCATCGCGACCGTTCTTGCCGCCGGACTGGGGGCCGCCAAGACCATGGTGGCACGCGCCGACGGCTGTCCCAGTCTGCGGGCCGACGCCTGGCACTCGATCCTCGACGCGGTCGCTCTGTCCCTGATGACCGTCGGCGCCGTGCTGGCCGGACTCGGCGTGCAGCGCGCCGACGAGCTGGTCGCCTTCCTCGCCTGCGCCATCCTTTTCGCCACCGGAGCGCACATCGTGTTCGGCGGCCTCAAGGTGCTCCTCGACGCCTCGGTCGAGTGCGGCGTCCTGTCTGCTGTGGAGCGTGTGGTCAACGACGACCCGCGCGTAGCGAGGGTCGTCGAGGTCGCCGGGCGGAACGCCGGCAGCTACCGCCTGCTCACCGTGCGACTGACGCCGCAGACGACCGAGCTCGCCGCCGCTGAGGCGCTCTGCGGCGATCTGCGCCGGGTGGTGCGAGAGCAGGTCGCCAACGTCGGCGACATCGTGGTGGAACTGGTCCCCGCCGAGGCGGCCGGTCCGGCTGCCGGCCTCACAGAGGGGGTAGCCTCTCCCGGCGACGAATCGCCGGACGCGGCTGCGCTCCCGGCCGGCGCCGGCCGGCGCGGCGGCATCAGCCGGGCCGAACGGGCAGAGATCGTCTCCACGGTCATCTCGGCGGCCATGGCTGCGCTCATGATCACGGTCGCGATGAGCTCCGGCAGCGTCGCCGTCCTCGCAGAGGGGACCGACACCGTCGTCGACGTCGTCGCCTCCGTGGCCGTGCTGGCCGGCATGCGCCTCGCCCGGCGGCGCTCGCAGACCTTCCCTCAGGGCCTCTACAAGGTCGAGAACCTGACCGCCGCGGGGATAGGCGTCCTCGTCCTGGTGAGCGCCTGGGAGCTGGGGCGCGAGGCGGTCGATCGTCTCGTCAACGGCTCCGAGCCGCTCGAGCAGCCGCTGACGGTACTGATGCTCATGCTCGGAGTGGTCGTCGTGACGGCGGCGCTGGGACGCTACAAAGCGCGCGTGGGCAGGCAGGAGCGCTCGCCGAGCCTGCAGGCAGACGGCCGCCATGCCCTCTCCGACGCCGCCGCCAGCGCCGGCGTGGCGCTCGGCGTGGGGCTGCAGTGGGCCGGCGTGCCCTACACCGATTCCATCGCCGCCCTGGTGGTCGTCGCCCTTCTGGCGTGGACCGGCGTCGAGGTCCTGCTCGACGCTCTCCGCGTACTCCTCGACGCCTCGCTCGAGCGCGACGTGCTCGACCGGATCCGGGTCTGCGTCGAGGAGCAGCCGGGCGTGCGCCGGGTGCTCACAGTGCGCGGCCGCAACAGTGGCGCCTACCGCTTCGTGAACCTCACGGTCGTGCCTGAGGGGCCCGACCTGGACCACGCCGAGCGCATGCTCGAACGGGTCCGTCGAGTCGTCCGCGAGCGTTTTGAGAACGTCGACCGGATCGACGTGGAGCTGGCGGCCGGCTGAGTGCGCCGTTGGCGGGCGTGAGCACGACGCCACGCTGCCGGCGCGCGTGACCATCACGGCCCCGCCGTACTCCTCAGCCCGCCGTGGCCAGTGCGTAGGCGGCGAAGAAGGCCATCATCGCGACCAGCACGACGGTGGGGATCACCCCACGCCAGAGCCTGGCCGGCGACCGCTTCTCATCGGTGACATACCTGTAGGTGTGCAGGGCGGCCGCCTGCAGCAGATACAGCGAGTAGCCGAGCAGGACAAGTGACTGCGCGTACGTGCCCCAGCCGGCGAAGACGGCCAGGAGACCCATGAAGCCGAACGCCAGGTTCGCATACCCGACCTCCCACATCCAATCGGGTCTGTCTGTCTCCCAGCCGAGCCGGGCGGCATCCTCCTTGTGGAAGATGACGTGACAGACGAAGGCCAGCACGCCGACAACGCCCACCGAGGTTGCCGTCACGATGGCGAGTGAAGTCTGCGGATCGGCGCCCAGGTAGTAGAAGCCGAAGAAGATGCCGACGGCGGCGACTGCCTTGCCCGCCAGGCTGATCCATTTGACCATGGGTTCCTCCGCACATTCTGACGTGGTCCGTTTGGCACTCATCGACATCTGTCATGCTCAACGTGAGCCATGAGCAGCCGTCTCAGCATCGCCCGGCCAACAGACGAGGGACCGGTTCGTGACGCTCACCGTGGTCCCCGACGGACGCAGCCTCATGGCGCTACGGACGGCCTTTGTGGAGCGTGAGACGCCGCGGTCCGGCGCGGAAGCCGAGGTCCACGAGCCGCCGCGCATACGGCGAACCCACGATCTCGACGCCGTCTATCCGCTCCAGAGACAGCCGGTCGATGCACCCGTCCGCCACCGCCGCGGCGAGGCCACGCAGTCCCGTATCGACACGCTCCGCGTCGTCGTCCAGAAGCCCCAGAGACCGGCCGCCCCGCTCCACGTAGACGACCGGCTCGCCGCCCACCAGCACGACATACGCCCCGGCCTGACGGCCCGGGGAGCGGCCGCCGCCGATGGGCTCATCAGGAGCCGCCCCGTCTGCCTGAGCGCCTGCCGACGGTCGCGCCGGCCAGCGCAGCGCCGATCCGTACACCTGCGCCGGGTCCGTCGCCGCCAGCACGACGGCGGGCCCCGCCGGGTCGCCGCGCGCCCGCAGCCGCTCCACCGCGGCCGGCAGCGCGAACTGGGCGCCCCCCAACCCCTCGACGAAGTAGCCTCGGCGCGCCAGCCCAAGCGTCTCGAGAGCGCCGAAGGCGTCGTAGAGGTCCGTGAAGCCCCCCGGCACACCCTCCGCGCGCACCACCTCGCGAGTGACGATGCCGTGCCGTTCCAGCAGCAGTTCGGCCCAGGCCCGGCGACGGGCGATGGCGTCGCAGTCCGCGGTGGCACCGTGTCCGGCGGCGGCGGCGGCCGATTCCTCCGCGGCCGCTTCGCGCCCACCCGCGGCGGCCGTAGCGCTGTGCTCGGCGGCCGCCAACGCGATCCTCGCCCTGGCGGCCACGCCCCGGGCGTCGGCCGCTTCGACGGCGAACAGCGACTCGCACAGCGACCACCGGCCCTGGAGCTGCGGGGACGGGCCACGACGCCGGCGAACCAACCGCGAGCGGCCCGCGTGGCTTCTGAAGGCCGCCGGTGCCGCATCTGCGGCGCGCGCGAGCGTCGGCGCTCGCCCGGCCGCCGGCCCGCGTCGCGGCGCGCGCAGGGGGGCGAACGCGTCGTTGGTGACCTCGCCGGCCCACACCAGCTCCCACAAGAGCCGCTGCAGCGCCTCGTTGTCGACGGCCGGCAGATCCACGAGCAGGTCTGTGGAGAAGCTGGGCGACCGCCGCAGCCGGTCACGGATCGCCGACGCCAGGGAGCCAGTCGCGACCTGAGACGCCCCCCCGGCGTCGGCGTCGGCGATGGCGGAGCCGTGCAGATCGGCCGCCGGGCCGGGGGCAGCGAGGGGCTGCAGCAGCGCGGAGCCGGGAGGCGGCCCGAGCAGGCGGGCGTCGTCGCGGAAGTACAGCGCCACGCGCCCCTCGCCGCGCCCGAAGGCGCCGGCGCCGGCCCACACCACCTCACCCGACGCGCACAGCGCGTCGAGCCACGCCGGCGAGTAGCCGGGCAGACGCGCCGGCAGCACGTCGTGCTCCCAGACGTGAGGCGTGAGCGGCAGGCCCTGCAGCGGCACCAGGATCTCGCGCAGCCGGTCGATGCCGGCGGCAGCGGCCGGCGACGGGCGAGCGACGCCGGGCCGGATCGCGGCGGTCGCCGTCGGGCGATCGACGCCGTGCCAGGCGGCCGCGAAGCGGGCGTACTGCCGGCGGTCGGCCGGCTCGATCTCGCGCCGCAGCACGGCCAGCGAGGCGCGGCGCAGGCGACGCAGCACCTCGGGATCGCACCACTCGCGCTGGGTGCCGCCGGGCCGCAGCTCGCCGCGCACCAGCTCGCCGGCCGTCTCCAGACCGGCGAGGATCGGTGTGAGGTCGATGCCGTAGCGGCCGCGCAGATCGGCACTCTCGAAGGGCCCGTGCGTCCGCGCCCAGCGCCGCGCCAGCCCGTCCAGCGCGTCCGGCGCCTCGGCCAGGAACTCGGCCGGCAAGTCGGCGGCGTTCGACGCTCGTGCGCCGAGCGCGTCGCGATACAGCCCGGCGTCCTGCGCGGCGATCCAGCGCTCCTCGCCGGCGATGCGCAACGCGACGGCGCGCCGCTCGCTTCCCAGGCGGGCCAGCCAGGCCGCTGCCGTCCGCGACGCGTCCCGATCAGAGGCACCCCGTACGCCGGCGGTCGCAGTCGGCTCGCTGACGTCCGCCGCGTCACGGACGTCCACCGCCTCACCGGCGCCTCCCACGGCACCAACGGCACCGGCCGCGGCGGCTTCCTCCACCTCGCGATCCGCCACCGCCACCCGCTCGGCCACCTCGGCCGGCGTCAGGTCGCCGAGCTGCCGCAGCACATCGTGCAGCTCGTCGGCCGAGCGGGCCCGCAGGCGCGGCGAGCGCCGCTGCAGGTCGGCCTCGACCTCCCGCAGCGCATCAGGTTCGATCAGCTCGCGCAGCTCCTCCTGACCGAGCAGCTCGCGGAGCAGGTCGCGGTCGAGCGCCAGCGCCGCCGCGCGGCGCTCGGCGTTGGGCGTGTCGCCCTCGTACATGTAGGTCGCGATGTAGTCGAACAGCAGCGACGAGGCGAACGGCGAGGCGGTCGCCGTCTCGACCTCGACCAGCGCGAGATCGCGATCGCGCAGCCGCTGCAGCAGCTCGGTCAGGCCGGGCACGTCGAGGACGTCGCGCAGGCACTCCCGATACGTCTCGAGCACGATCGGGAAGTCGCCGTAGCGCCGTGCCACCTCCAGCAGCGACTGGCTCTTGAGGCGCTGCTGCCAGAGCGGCGTGCGGCGGCCGGGGCGGGCGCGCGGGATCAGCAGCGCCCGCCCCGCGTTCTCGCGGAACCGGGCGCCGAAGAGCGCGCTGCCGCCGAGCTCGCCGACGACCAGGTCCTCGGCCTCCTCCGGCTCCACCAGCACCAGCTCGGCTCCCGGCGGCTCGTCGGCGTCGGGCAGGTGCACGATGATGCCGTCGTCGGACCAGATGGCGTCGGCCTCGAGGCCGAAGACGCCGCGGATGCGGGCGCTCATCGCCAGGCCCCAGGCGGCGTGCACGCGCCCGCCGTACGGCGAGAGTACGCAGAGCCGCCAGTCGCCGATCTCGTCACGGAAGCGCTCCACGACGACGGCGCGGTCGCTCGGCAGCACCCGCGTGGTCTCCTGCTGCTCGCGCAGGTAGTCGAGGAGATTGCGGGCGGCCCGGGCGTCGAGGTCGTACTCTCGTTGCAGCGTCGCCTCGTCTTGGTCGACCGCCCAGCGGGCGAACGCGCCTATGGCCTCGCCCAGCTCGCGCGGCCTGCCGACCCCCTCCCCATGCCAGAACGGCACCGCCGCGCTCGCACCCGGCGCCGGGCTCACCACCACCCTGTCGCGGCCGATCTCCTCGATCCGCCAGGCGCTCGCTCCCAGCAGGAACGTCTGACCGAGGCGCGCCTCGTAGACCATCTCCTCGTCGAGCTCGCCGACCTTGCGGCCGTCGGGCAGGTTGACGGAGAACAGGCCGCGGTCGGGGATGGTGCCGGCGTTGGCCACCGCCAGCGCCCGGGCGCCGGAGCGAGCCCGGATGGTCCCGCTGACGCGGTCCCACACGATGCGCGGCCGCAACTCGGAGAAGTCGGCGGACGGGTAGCGCCCATCGAGCATGTCGAGCACGTTCTCGAGCTGCCGGCGCTCCAGCTCGGCGAAGGTGTACGTGCGACGCACGAGCGCGAACACGTCGTCGACGGAGAGGCCGCCCTGCGGACCGGAGGGGCCGCCGGGTCCGGACCCGGCGCCCGAGAGGAGTCCCTCAACGGCCTCGGCGACACCGACGGCGGCCGACTCGGCGACATCGGCGGCCGCTGCGACCGGCGGCGTCGCCGGCCCGGCCACCGCCGCCATCGCCACGATCTGCTGGGCCAGCACGTCGAGGGGATTTCGCGGGATCACGGTCGTCTCGATGAGTCCCTTTCGCATGCGTCTGGCCACGACCGCGCACTCCAGCAGGTCGGCGCGGAACTTGGGGAAGATGCGCCCGCGGGAAGTGTCGCCGACCCCGTGCCCGGCCCGCCCGATGCGCTGCAGGCCGGCGGTCACCGACTTGGGCGACTCGATCTGGATGACCAGGTCGATGGCGCCCATGTCGATGCCCAGCTCCAGCGACGAGGTGGCGACCAGGCACGGCAGCTCGCCGGCCTTGAGCTGGTCCTCCACGAGCAGCCGCTCCTCGCGCGCCAGCGAGCCGTGGTGGGCGCGAGCGATGGGACCGTTCCACGACCCGCCGTCACGGGCCTCGCCCGCCGGCGCCTGTTCCGCCCATTCACGCTCGGCCAGCTCGTTGAGCCGCAGCGCCAGCCGTTCGGCGGCGCGCCGGTTGTTGACGAAGATGAGCGTGGTGCGGTGCCGCCGGACCAGCTCAAGCAGCTCTGGATACATCGCCGGCCAGATGGAGCGCCGCGTCGCCTCCTTGCCGGTCGCCTGATCGAGCCCCAGGTCCACATGCTCGGGATCGACCATCGACTGCACCGGGACGTGGATGCACAGGTCGAGCGGCTTGCGCACACCGGTGTCGACGACGCGGCAGCGGCGCTGCGGCCCCACCAGGAACCGTCCCACCTCGTCGAGCGGCTTCTGCGTGGCGGAGAGCCCGATGCGCTGCACGTCGCGGCCGGCTGCCTCGACAAGGCGCTCCAATGTGACTGCCAGGTGGGCACCGCGCTTGGTGCGCGCCACCGCGTGGATCTCGTCGACGATCACCCACTCGGTCCCCTCGAACAGCCGCGCCGCCTGGGATGTGAGCATGAGGTAGAGCGACTCCGGCGTGGTGATGAGGATGTCCGGAGGATGGCGGAGCATGCTGCGGCGTTCCGCCTGCGGCGTGTCGCCGGTACGGATGCCGACTCGTACGTCTGCCCCGATCCCGCGCAGCGGCGCGCGCAGGTTCTTCTCGACGTCGTAGCCGAGCGCCTTGAGCGGCGAGACATAGACGAGGCGCGTACGACGGCGGCGGAGGTCCGCCGGCGGGGGCTCGGCGACGAAACGGTCGAGCCCCCACAGGAACGCCGCCAGCGTCTTGCCCGAGCCGGTCGGCGCCGAGATGAGCACGTGCTCGCCGCCGGCGATCGCCGGCCACGCCTGCGTCTGAGCCGGCGTCGGCGCCGCGAACGTCTGCGCGAACCAGTCGCGCACCGGCGGCGTGAACAGATCGAGCGGCATGCTGTCGGACGGCATGCCGGTATCCTAGACCCGCCGCGGAACGGACGGGCGACGCCGAGCGCGATCGCGCCGCTCTCTCTTCGCCGATGGTAGACTCGGCCGCAGCTCAGCAGGCTGCCGAGAAGGCCGTGAAGGCCGTGCACCTCTCCCGGGATCAGGACGCCTGGGGCCACGTCATCGCCCGACTCCTCGCGGAGCTTCCCGTCGACGTACCGGCGGACCTGCGCGAGAAGGCTCGTGTGCTCGACGGCTTCTACATCACGACCCGCTACGCCAACAGCCATGCGGAGGGTCCACCCTTCGAGCACTTCGGGACCCTGCAAAGCGAAGAGGCGCTGCTCTATGCCGGTGAGATCATCGAGTTCGCACGTCCTTTCATGGCCGGATCGTGACACCGTCGCAGCCGCGGCTCGCGCCTGGGGGGCGCGCGTGGCGGCGGCGGATCCGAACGTCCTGAAGATCGGCTACTTCGGCTCCTGTGCCCGTGGCGACTGGGGCGTCGGCAGCGACCTCGACCTCGTCATCGTCGTGGCTCGATCGGCCGAGCCTCCGATGCGTCGCGGCCTGGCGTTCGACACTCTTACCGGCCTGCCGGTGCCGGTCGACCTCCTTGTCTACACCGCCGAGGAGTGGCAGCGCCTGGAGAACGACACGACGACGTTCATGCACCGCCTGCGAGACGAGGTGGTCTGGATCACCTGACGTCCCGGCGGCACCTCGCGTGCATCGGGCGCGGGCTGCGCGGACTCGCACCCGGCGGTATCCTCTCCAAAAGAGGACCGTCAAGGGGTGAGATGCGACCTCCGTTCGCCGGACCTGTTCCGGCCAACAGACCTGCCCACATCACCGGCCGCGCCCCGGCGCCGCGCGCAGCCGGACGCCGCGCCGCCCCGCTCGGCGCCGCGCTGCTGAGCCTGCTCGTGCTCGTCGTCGTGGCCGGCTGCGGCGGCGGACAGGCGTCCACGGCCGCGACGTGTGCCGTGCAGGCCGGCGGATCCCCTGGGAGCGCCGCGACCGCCGCCGCGGGCGAGCTCACCGGCAGGACCGAGATCGCCACCTTCGCGGCAGGCTGCTTCTGGCGCGTCGAGGCCCACTTCGCCGCTCTCCCCGGGGTCGTCGACGTGGTGGCCGGCTACGCCGGCGGCTCGACGGCCGACCCGACCTACGAAGAGGTCTGCTCCCACGCCACCGGCCACGCCGAGGCCGTGCGCGTGCAGTTCGACCCCGATGTCGTCTCCTACGAGGAGCTGGCGGAGAGCTTCTTTGCCATGCACGACCCGACCACCGCAGACCGCCAGGGGCCGGACGTGGGCTCGCAGTACCGGTCGGCGGTCTTCTTCCACACGCCCCAGCAGGAGGCGACCGCCACTGCCGTCCGGAAGCGGCTCGAGCGAGCCGGCGCCTACGACGGCCCGATCGTCACCGAGATCACGCCGGCCGGACCGTTCTACCGCGCCGAGGACTACCATCAAGACTACCTCGAGCGGCAGAGCAGCCGCTTCTGAGACGGCCGCGAGCCCGGCATCGGAGCTCGCCTCGCCTGACGACGCCGACCACGGCGCTCTGTTGGGCGTAGCAGCCTCGTCGGCTACACTGCCCGGGATATGAGCGATCGACCTCCACGCCCCCCGCACCACAGCGACCCGGACGGTACGTCAGAGTCCAGGCAGGGCCCGGACCCTCGATCCGGCCGTCCGCCGCGCTACCGCGTCTACCGGGCCTCGGAGCCCACGCCGCCAGACTCCCGGTCGCCCGAAGCCTCCCGTCCGGACTCGCGGGCGCCAAGTGCCCTTCCCGCAGGCGCCTACGGCGAGCGCTTCCAGGTGCCGCCCGCGGCAGACGCACGTCCGCGGTCTGGGGCGGTGCCACCCGCGGGAGCGCGCACGCGGCGCCCACTCGACACGCGGTCGCGCGCGGTACGGCGGCGGCGCATCCTGCAGCGCCGGCTCGTCGCGCTCGGCGCGCTGATCGTCCTGTTCGGCGCCCTCGGCGGCACCGCCTGGGCGCTGCTCGGCGACGACGGCGGCACGGGAGCCGGCGGCGACTCCGCGAACGGCCAGGGCGACTCGCAGGCGGCCGCAGCCGGCGCCGCGGCCGCCTCGTCCCCTTCCCCCTCGCCATCGCCGTCGACGCCCCCCGCCAGGCCGAAAGTCATCGAGATCGGCTGGGTCGGCGACACCACGCCGGGCTCACAGTACGGCAATCCGCCGGACAACGGTCGCGCCCTGTTCGCCAACGTCCGCGACCAGCTCAGCAAGCCCGACCTCATGATCGCCAACATCGAGGGCACCTACTCGACCGCCACCACGTCCAAGGGCTCGGGCCCCAACACCTTCTCGTTCCAGGCGCCGCCGGCCTATGCGGAGGCTCTCGTGTGGGCCGGCATCGACATGGCCAACCTGGCCAACAACCACACCAACGACTACCTCGACCTCGGTCTGCAGCAGACCAGGGAAGCCCTCAAGGCGGTCGACGTGGAGTACGCCGGCATCCCCGGCGAGACACCGATCGTCGACGTGAAGGGCGTGAAGGTAGCGGTGCTCGGCTTCTCGCCCTACCCCTGGAACAACGACATCAACAACATCGCCGGCGCGAAGAAGCTGGTCACAAAGGCCGACAAGGACGCCGACCTGGTCATCGTGACCATGCACGCGGGAGCCGAGGGCGCCGACCTGGTGCACACTCCGCAGGGCTCCGAGTTCGCCTACGGCGAGAACCGCGGCGATTCTCGTGCCTTCTCGCACGCCTGCATCGACGCCGGCGCCGACCTGGTGCTGGGCTCCGGGCCGCACGTGATCCGCGGCATCGAGCGCTACAAAGACCGCCTGATCGCCTACTCGCTGGGCAACTTCGGCGGCTGGGGCAACTTCGGCACCGGCGGCAACCTGAGCCTGTCCGGCATCCTGACGGTGCGGATCGACTCGACCGGAGAGATCCGCGGCGGCCGCTGGCTGTCCGTGTACCTCTACGAGCCGGGCGTGCCGAGCGTGGACGGCAGCAACCAGGCCGCCAACCTGGTCCGACAGCTCTCGGCCGATGACTTCGAGGACACCTACGAGCTCGACGCCAAGGGGCGCTTCAGCGGCGACTGAAGCCGACTGAGCCCGACTGAGCTTCGGACGACCAGCCATCCGGTCGTGCCGGGCAAGACCAGTGCAGAACCGCCGCCGTACTGCCGATACCTCCTCTGATGAACGCCCTGAGGAGGCCGGGATGAACAGTGCGTCGAGTGACCGATCAGCACGGCGAAGCAGCCAAACGACCGACGAACGACGGTGCCGGACGGTGAAGCCGCCTCAAGAGTCTCAAGTCGGGCGGCCCGGCCGCTGCCGCGCGGCGGCCCTTCCCCACGCGGGCCGTCACGATCTCAGCGGCGCGCTCCTGCTGCTCGTCCTCACCGCGGCGCTGCTGTTGAGCATGTGCTGTGCCTCACACGCGCGCGCTGCCGGCGCCGCCGACCCCTCCTCCCAGACATGGCTCTCGATACCGGCGCCGGCCGCGGGCTCGGCGCTCGACACCATGTCGCAGACGACGGCCGCGCTGGACGGACGCGAGTTCAGCACAAAAGCCGATGCGAGCGCCACGAAGACGGCCGGCGTGCGGAAGTCCGGCGCGACGGCGACCAGGACCCGCGCCACCAAGCTGTACAAGGCAGCCGTCAAGGCCCGGAAAGGGCGCGCCTTCACGCGCAGCTACCGCCTCTACCGGCACGCTCGCCAGCTCTACCTCAGCCTCGGCGACGCTCGACGCGCCCGCGTCTGCCTCACCGGCATGCAGGACCTCTTCCTCGTCTCGAACACCTACCCGTACACCCGCTCTCAGATGGCCGCGATACTGGCCCAGACCTACCCGAACGTGCCGGCCTCGCAGCGCAAGGCCTGGCTCGACAGCAGGACGAGCGAGTCGCTGGTCTACGACGGCGCTCGTCACTACTTCAGCGATCTGGCGATCAACCTCGCCTACCGCGACTACGACCTCTACCACACGCTGCCGGACCACATGGCCGGCAACCGCAGGGCGTACGCGTTGCTGGCCCCCTACATGGCGGCAGCGACGAACGTCGAGCCCTGGCAGCCGTATGCAGAGCCCACCAGCTACGCGTTCTCCCAGACACTGGCTGTGCCGCGGGCCGAGCTGCCGGCGACCGGCAGGCTGAACATCTGGCTGCCGACGCCGCTGGAGGGCGGCCCACAGACGGACGTCCGCATCTCCAACGTCACCGGCGTCCCCTGGCTGAACCTGCCGCCGACCATCAACGGCGACATCAGCCTGCTCTACCTGAGCGTGCCGCTGGCCCGTCTGAGCGGCGACCTGCAGTTCAGCTTCGACGTCTCGTTCAAGCACGCCGCGCAGTACTTCAAGGTCGACCCCAAGCGGGTCGGCAACTACGACAAGAGCAGCGCCCTCTACCGCACCTACACGAAGTCACGCGGCAACACAACGATCACGAAGAGCATCAGGCGCACCGCGAAGCGGGTCGTCGGCCGCGAGAGCAACCCCTACCTGGCTGCCCGTCGCCTGTACCGCTACATCCTGCGCGACGTGAAGTACAGCTTCATGCCGCACTTCGCGGCGTGGCCGCGCGGCGTCCCGGAGTCGGTCTACGTGCACACCCACCGCTACGGCGACTGCGGCGCCCAGAGCATGTACTTCGCGGCGCTGTGCCGCTCGGTCGGCATCCCCTGCCGGACCACCGGCGGCTTCCAGCTCTTCGCGGGCAAGCCGGGCGGTCACTTCTGGGCCGAGTTCTACCTGCCCAACTACGGGTGGGTCCCTGTCGATCCCACCGCCGCGACGCTGATCGACTACCTGCCCGAGGTCTCCGCCGCCGACAAGAAGGCCTTCCACGACTTCTTCTTCGGTTGCCAGGACGATCTGCGGCTGGTGGTCCAGAAGGACGTCGACGAGCGGCTCTCACCGCCCGGCAGGGGCCGCATCGCCCTGCCCATGGCCATCCAGTGGCCGGCAGCCCTCTGCGACACCATGACCGCGGTGCCGAGCCTGGTGCTGATGCAGTACTGGACCTACGAGTGAGCGTGTCGCCGACAGCGACCGCGAGGTGAGCGAGCGTGGGGTGCTCGCGCCGTAGAGGCGCGAGCACCCCACGCTCACGCAGGCAGAGACGACTCGCGCCTCAGTACTGCGGCTGCAGCGGCCAGGCGAGTCCGGCCGAGCGATCGTCACGCACATCGCAGCGTCCCGGCCCTTCTCGTCGGCCGGGGACTACCCACAGGACTGCTCCGACCGACGACCCCTGACCTCAGGCGGCGCCGCAGCGGGCGTTGCGACCAGCCATCCGAGGAAGGCGGCGCCGCAGCGGGCGCGGCGCTGAGTCTGTCGGACGAACGTGGCGCCGTTCCGCGAGTCGCGCTCACGGCGCGGTCGGGCGGGGCTACGGACGGACTCCTCAAGAGTGACTCCGGGATTCGGGGACACCCGGGCACCCCGAATGTGTCCACACATCCCAGAGCGGCGCCGCGGTGACGACCCCGTCCGTTGGCGTCTTGGCTGATTGGTCTCCTCCGGCGGCCACACCAGGGGGCCGGTGATGGTAGTCCGCGCTCAGTCGGTCGGCAGATACCTCGCGAACCAGTCGAGGTTCCGCTGATAGACGTCGCGGATCAGATCGGGCTCCATGACCACATGGCCCGACCGCGGATACGAGACCATCGTCACCGGCACGCCCAGCTCCTGCAGGGTGAAGTACCACTCCTCACCCTGTGAGTAGGGCACCCGCGCGTCGCAGAGCCCGTGCTGGATGAGCGTCGGCGTCTCGGCCTGCACCGCAAACGACACCGGCGAGCAGTAGAAGTAGACATCCGGCACCTGCCACGGCAGTCCGCCGAGGTACGCCGGCACCAGGTCGGGAAGGTCGTCGGTGCCGGCCATCGACACCCAGTCGACCGGCCCGGCGCCCACGCTGGCGGCCACGAAGCGCTGCGTCTGTGTGGTCGCCCAGGCAGTCATGAAACCGCCGTAGCTCCAGCCCATGATGCCCAGCCGGTCCGGGTCGGCGACGCCCATGGCGATGACCTTGTCGACGCCGGCCATGAGGTCGCGATAATCTCCGCCGCCGAAGTCCTGGATGTTGGCCTTGCGGAACGGCGCCCCGTAGCCGACCGAGCCGCGGCAGTTGACCCGCAGCATCGCGTAGCCACGCTGGGCGAAGACCGCCACCGGGTAGATGTCGAAGTTGCCGGCGTGGGAGTCCTGGAAGCCGCCGGCCGGCCCGCCGTGCACGTAGAGCAGCAGCGGATACCGGGAACCCGCCTCGTAGCCGACCGGGTAGGTCAGCAGGCCTTCGATGGTCCAGCCGTCCGGCATCTCCCAGCTGATCAGCTCCTGCTGAGGGGAAGTCCAGGAACGCAGCGCCCGGTTGACCCCCGTGACCCGCGTGTAGCGCAGGGGATCAGACGGAATGGAGGAGGCGTGCGCGGGCAGCTTCGTGACCCAGAGTTCCTGGGCGTCGCTCCACGTCTGCATGCCGGCCAGCAGGTGACGGCCGCCGGGTGAGAGTGAGGTCGGGTAGAGCACGCCCTCCTCGGCGGTGATGTCCACCGAAGGGGAACCGTCGGCGGGCAATGAGGCCACCTGCACCGTCGTGCCGCGCGTCTCGGCGTAGTACAGCGACCGGCCGTCACGGGACCAGCCCAGCAGCTTCGGCTCGTCGTTCGGCGTGGGCGCCAGGACGGTGCGCGCGCCCGTCGCACCTCCGGTCGCGCCGCCGACGATCACTCGCCAGGCGCTGAAGTCGGAGGCCGGCAGGTCGCTGCGCTTGTAGGCGATGCGCGAGCCGTCCGGGGAGTAGTGCGGCGAGGTCTCGGCGGCATCGGTGGCGGCAAAGGCCGTCGCGCGACGCGTACGTACGTCGAGCAGAAGGATGTCGATGTCGTAGGAATCGCCTGCCTCGCCCAGGATCTGACGCTCGAAGGCGATGGTGCGGCCGTCCGGCGACCAGGACAGGGCGCCGACGGCGAAGTCCTGGTCGGTCAGGCGCCGGGCCTTTCGGCGCACGCCCTTGTGCAGCCACCCCTTCCTCCCCTGACGCACCAGCCAGAGGTTCGCCCGGGTGGGATGCTCGCCGGCCACGACCGGCCCGTCGCCGGTGCTCTTCGTGTCGCCGACCACGTACGCGATGCTCCTGCCGTCCGGCGACCAGGAGAAGCTGATGACGCCCCTGGCGGCGCGGGTGATCTGCCGCGCCGGGCCGCGACCGTTCGCCTTCTTGACCCAGACGTTCGGCACGCCGGCGCTGCGGCCCTTGTCGGCGCTCGAGAGGAACGCGATGAAGCGGCCGTTCGGCGACCAGGCCACCGCCGAGCTGCTCCGGTTCGACGTGAGCGGCCGCCGGCTGCGTCCGTTCGTGGCCGCCACATAGGCGCGCGGACTCTCCCAGCCCATGCGTCCGGTGCGTACCTTGCGCTGCAGCGTGTACGCCACATAGCGTCCGCCCGGTGATATCTGGCCGTCGATGATCGTGATGTAGCGACCATACGTGCCGATGGTCCACGGCGACTGCGTCTGCCCGGCTCGTGTGCTGGATGAGGACGAGACGGCGTTCGCCGCGGGCGCGCCGATAGTGGAAAGAACGCCGAGCGTAGACAAGGCGCCCAGCGCCGACACGGCGACGATGGCGGCCAGGAGCGCGAGCCGCGTCCCGGCCTTTCCACAGCTGCGCATCCCACGCATGACTACCTCCAGAAGTCGGCCGTCCACGACACCGCCCAGATCACGTGCCGGTACCCAGGAACACCAGCACGACGTCGGCGAGTCCCTGTGGGTCCTGATACATGAGCCCGTGACCGGCGCCGGGGAAGCGCACCAGCCACGATGCCGGCACCCGGCCGGCCATCATGACCGCGTTCTGCGCCGGCGTGAGCTCGTCTTCGGTACCGGTCACGAAGAGCGTCGGGCAAGCGATGTCTTTGAGCTGGTCCCAGACGCCGGCCCACTCCCCGATCGCCTGGTTCTGCAGGCCGATCTCCTTCGGCGAGGACTGCTCCGTGGGGATCGGGAAGCTCGTCGCGTAGTCCGGATGAGCGCTGCGGTACGACGCCGGGAACAGCAGCTCGATGAGCTTCTGGCCGCGTTCCTGAGCCGGCATCGACGTGTCGGTGAGCACCGCCAGCGCCGCCTTCGTAGGCGGAATGGCCGTGCGGCCGCCGGCGTCGCCGGCATAAGAGACCAGCGCCGCGACGCGCTGCGGATGGCGCACGGCCAGATCGATGGCCACGTCGCCGCCCATCGACCACCCGAGGACGTCCATCTGATCGTAGCCGAGGGCCGCGATGAGCCCGGCAGCGTCGTCGGCCAGCTGCGCGAACGGATAGGCGCCCAGCGGGTCGTCGGTCTCCCCCATGCCGCGGTTGTCGAAGACGACGACCTGACGTTCCTGGGCGAGCGCCGCCACGAGCTCCGGCGACCACATGTCCATGGTCCCGCTGGAGCCCATGACGAGCAGGAGCGGCATGACGGGTGGCGTGGCACCCGGAGAAGACGTGGCGCCGGGGGCCGGCGTGGCGGGCGTCGCCGAGCCGGTTGCCTCGCTGTAGAGCGGCCCGATGACGCGGTAGCCCACCGACAAGTCGCCGACCTTCACGTGCTTCACCGGCGCGCTCTGGACGACGTTGGCGGCGCCGGCACCGCCGCCGGCCGCGCCGGTCGTGCCGGACACACTCGGCGAGGGACTGGACGAGACGTCCTCCGTCGTCTGGCCGCTGCCGTCGTTGCCGCTGCAGCCGACCGCCAGCAGCATGAGCCCGGCGGCCACGGCCACGAGACCGACGAGGACCGGAGCGGCCACGTGTCTGGTGCTTCTCATGAGATCCCCTTCGGTCACGGCTGCAGATCATCGGCGGGCGGCGGGACGACATCGCGTCTCCCGCGCACGCCCGGCACTCACTGTCTCGGCATCGCGAGTCGCCAACCTGAGCCTCCGCGCCACGGCGGCCACGCGAGGAGTGCGGTCTGATACCGTGCGACCGTGCAGGAGTGGCCCACAGCGTTCCGATAGTGCACGATGTGCGGCGCGGTAGCTCTACGCCCGCATAATGAGCGAGAATAGCGACGGACAACGATCGCCAGACCGATCGACGCCACGGAGGACCACATGAAGCCCATCGTCCGCAGTCAGCAGGCCATCCGCTTCGCCAAGCTCACGCCGGAGCAGTGCGAGCAGCTCCATCAGGCCGTGCTGCAGGTCCTCGGCGATGTCGGCGTCGAGATCCACCACGAGCGGGCCCGCGAGCTGCTGCGCGGCGCCGGCGCGACGGTCGAGGTCGAGCGGGTGCGCTTCCCCGCGGACCTCGTCGACTGGGCGATCGCCGCCGCGCCGCGCTCCATCGACCTGCACGATCACGCCGGGAACCTGGTGATGCCGGCCGGCGAGGACCGCGTCTTCTTCGGCCCCGGCAGCGAGACGCAGTACGTCATCGACCACCGCACCGGCGAGCGCCGCCACGGCACCCTGGCCGACGTCACCTCCGGCGCCCGCGTCATCGACGCCCTGCCCAACTACGACTTCGACATGTCGCTGTTCCTGCCGTGGGACGCCGACCCTACGGTGGCCTACCTGTGGCAATACCGCGAGATGCTGGCCCACTGCGACAAGCCGCACGTGCTGATCACGCCGAGCTTCGACGACGTGCGCAGCATGGTCGCGATGCTCGACGCAGCCGTCGGCGGCGCCGAAGAGCGCCGCGCCCGCCCGCGCGACATGATCTACGTCAACGTCACCCACCCGCTGCGCCAGGAGTACGACGAGGTCGAGAAGGCGCTCTTCCTGGCAGAGCAGGGGATGCCGTTCATGTACGCCACGGCGACCCTCGGCGGCCTGCTTGCGCCGGTGCTGCAGCCGGCCGGCAAGGTGGTCGGCATCGCCGGCGACCTGGTCGGTGTGATGCTCGCCCAGGTGGCGCGCGAGGGCGCGCCGGTGGCCATCGCCGGCGGCCTCACGCACGTCGTCGACATGCGCACCATGCTGGCCACCTACGCCTCGCCTGAGGACCGCGTCCTGGGCGCCGACATGGCGCGCTACTACGGCCTGCCGTTCTTCGGCATGGGCGGCGCGTCGGACTCCAAGGTGGTCGACGCGCAGGCCGCCGCCGAAGCGGCGATGACGCTCATGACCGAGGCCCTGGGCGGCGCCAACATCCTGCACGACGTCGGCTACCTCGAGTCGGGCTCATCGAACTGCCTCACCCAGCTCGTGATCTGCGACGAGCTCATCGGCTGGGTGCGGGCCCTCATGCGGCCGCTGGAGATCGACGAGGTCACCCTGCCCCTGGACATGATCCGCGAGTACGGCGTCGAGGGCGACTACGTGGCCAGCGACCACACGCTCGAGCACTTCCGCAGCCTCTGGGAGCCGACGCTGTTCGACCGCGGCCTGCGCACCCACTGGGAGGCGGCCGGCGGCCGCACGCTGGCCGAAGCGGCCGCCGAGCGCGTCGACGCCATCCTGGCCGCGGAGCCGGCACCGAAGCTCGACGAGGGCACGCTGGCGGCGATCGATGAGATCATCGCCGAACACGCGGCCCGCGCCGGGCGCTGACGCCGCCGGCCGCCCGACTGCGGACCGGGCGCTGACCGCACAGGCGGCGCGCTCCGGGCGGCCGGTGCCGATCTCCACAGCCGCTACGGCGTCGGCACCTCGAGGTCCTTACAGATCCTGCGGACGAGGAAGTCATTGATCTCGCGATGCCGCGGGACGGTCGCCGCCTTGCGTGCAGCGCGATTGACATAGACGGAATGACGGGCGCCCTCTCGCAGGAGAACGCAGCCGCTTGCCTCGAGATGGCGGAGGAGGTCTCTGCGCTTCACGCCGAGATGCGGAGAGGCTCGCGAATGACGTCTCTGTCCACGAGAGCCTCCTCGGCCAGCGCACGGTTGGCCTCGAAGACGAGCTCGACGGCTTCCTCCAGCGATGCGCGCGCCTCATCGAGCGTCGCCGCCTGCGTGACAGCTCCGGGAAGCTCCTGGACGTAGCCGATATAGCCTTCCGGGACCCGTTCGTAGACGGCTGTCAGCTTCAGCTTCATTCGCCTGACCTCCGACTGCCACTGTACCACGCTCACCTCCGGGTCCCGCATGCTGCCGGCCTCCTCCCAGCCGAATCTAGGCGCAAATGGCGACCTTTGACAGGTGGACGCTGCGTCTTCGAAGTGGACGATCCAACGACCGGCCGGGATACGATCTGCCGCCGCGGCGGGTCAGCCGCGCGTCGAGCGCTCCTGCTCCTGCTGCCGACGCTTCTTCTCGATGATGACGTTGCCCATGAAGGCCGCCGAGGGCTTCGCCGATTCCACATCGGCCAGGTCGAGGTCGGCCCACTCCTCGCGCCTGTCGACCGGCATGGCCATGCACTTCTCGTCGAAGTAGGCGCCGGCCTTCTCCTGGTGCCGGGCGGTGCGCAGCTCGGTGCGTTGCAGGTAGTAGTGGCTGATCATGTGGAAGACGTCGCCCTCGCCCCAGCGGAACCACACCGCCACCGGCGTCTCGCCGTACTTCTCGCCCAGCTCACGGCTGGTGATGAGCACCTGCACGCGCTCGTCGTCGAGCACCGTGATCGGGTACGACGAGCCTTCGAGCCACCACTGCGGATCGTCCTGCCCGTCGAGCACCCCCTGCAGGTAGATGTTGTCGGGGTCGCGGACCTCGATGCGCACCACGTCGTCGCGGGTCGGCTTCTGGCGGAACGCCAGCATCCCGGGGAACGCCGGCTCGATCACGTGCTTGAGCGCCCAGTCGGTGGTGAACAGGCTGCCGCCGGACTCGACGAACCGCCGCACCCGGCCGACGGCCTGTGCTGAGATCTGACCCGGGCAGTTGACGATAAGCAGCTGCTCGGGCCGCAACCGCAGCCGATCCAGCTCCGGGAGCGTCACGACCGTGTGAGGCACCTCCAGCGCCTCGAGCACCGATTCGACACGGTCGTAGGTGCCGGTCACGACCACCACGTCGCTCTGCTCCACGGTCTCGAGGGCGCGGGCCCGCTCCGGCGCGTCGCGCCGCAGCTGCTCGCGCGTGATGTGGGCGGCCGCCTCGTACGCCCGCCTCCGTCTGTCCTGAGTACCGTCCTGATCCATGTCCTCTCCCTCCTTTTGCGCCCGCCGGTCCGCCTGCGGCGCCGGCGGGCGCGCGATCGCCTGGTCGCGTCGCGGCGACGCCCTCAGGGCGGCGCCGCGCCCTTCCGGCACTGTCTCAGGAGCGCCGCCGCTGCCGGGCCCGCTGCCGGGCGTCGGCGATCCGCCAGCTCGGCTGCCCGCCGGGCCGCTGCTCGTCGGCGTCTGCCTCTGCCAGCACGCCACCGACATCGAAGAACGCGGCGTGTACGGCGCGTCCGCGGTACAGCAGCGCCGAGCCCAGCACGCCATTGCCCTCGAAGCGCACGTCCCAGCCCAGTCCGGGGCTCTTGAAGCGGTGCCCGAGGAGCCCCTCGACGCGCTGCAGGAACGCCTCGGCGACCGGCCGGTCGCCGGGCTCGCCGCCGCGCACCAGGGCCTCGAAGGCGTAGCTGCGCAGAAGCTTCTCGTGCAGCTCGGCGTACTGCGGCGCCCGCGACACGTAGTCGAGGCCGATCAACCGCGAGCCGTGCAGCACCAGCACGCCCCGCTGCCCGTCGACCAGCGGAAAGGCCGCCACCACGTCGTTGAGGTCGCTTCTCTTGTGGTCGTAGGAGTCGCTCATCGCCCCGGATGGGGAGAACGTGCCCTGTCTGCCGTGCAGCGCCCTGACCTCTTCCCAGACCTCGCCCTGGTCGGAGCAGATGGCAGCCCCGGCCACCATCGCCGCCTGCGTGCTGGCGCGCATCCGGTGCCGCACCCTGCGATCGGCGACGTCGTCGCTGACGGAGAACTCTCGCGATGCGTAGGCCCAGCGACCCTGCTCGATGCAGCTCACCGGCACGACCAGACTGGTGCGCTTCTCGATCAGGATCGTCGTGCTCAGCACGCGGTTCTGCTTGGCCCCGCGCAGCTCCTCGCCGTCCAGGAGCAGGATCCGTGCATCGCCCTTGTTGACCACCCGCAAGTCCTGTACCGAGCCGCCCTCGTCGACCTCGGTGATCTGCGCGCTACCATCGTCCAGCGCCCGACGCAACGTGACGTAGTAGGGGCCGCCGCTATGCCCGGCGCTCGGGCGGCCGTGTCGACCACCGTTGCCGTCGGCCACGAGCGGGAACACCGCCAGCGGTCCGCCGACCTGCCGCTCACCGAGGACCATGTCACGAACGAGCTCCGACCCGTACAGCGGATCGCGACGTCCGCGTGCGGCTTGCGACCTTTCGGGTCCTTGCTGATGCATCTCCCCACCTCCATCTTCGATCGGTCTCTGGCCGCCTTGCCGAGCGACCGCGCCGTCGGCGCCGACCTCGTCGTCCCTGTCGTTCGCTCTGCGTGAGACGTCGCGCACCGACATGCAATGTGCTCTTCACATACTCCGGATGTCTTGCCGACACTGTATGTGATGTGATAGTAACATACCTGTCAAATTGCATCCGCACGCTTGATGCAGGAAACCGCGGCGTCGGCGGAGTACACTTACGCTCAAGGATAGCCACGGGAGGGGACGGAACTGATGCGCGATGAGCATCGCGAGGGCGTCGGAGCGGCGATCGCACACCTCCGCGAACGCCAGGGCTGGAGTCAGCGGCAGCTGGCGACCTGGGTGGGACTCGACCAGTCGGCCGTGAGCCGGATCGAGGCCGGACGTCGTCGCGTGTCGGCCGAGGAGCTGCAGCGCTTCGCCGGCGCCTTCCACGTGTCTGCCGACGACCTGCTTGCGAGCGGCTGGGATGCCGCCCCACTGAGTGTCGACGACCGGGCGCTCGAGCCGCGACCCGTCGAGGGTCGTGACCGGCCCCCTTCCGCCACACCCGATGAAGGCGAGCTCTGTGGCATGGTGCCGGACGGTAGAGCCGTGAGTGAGGAGGCGACCCGTCCGGCCAGACCCGGGCACGCCGCCGCCGCCCCCCGGCCGAGCATCGACGAGCCGGACTCCTTTGCGCCGGAGTCCTGCCTGCAGTCCTGTCTGGAGCCGGAACCCGGCGGCGAGCAGGAGAACACCGACGAGTCCCGCGAGTGGCTCGACGAGGGTGAGGCCATGTCCGCCCTGCCGCCGACGCCGGCGGCGGCCTCGCCGGCCCGGCATGGCTCGCCGGCAGCGCCGGCGGCCAAGCGGCGCCTCTCCTGGAATAAGGAGTCGCGGCAGGTGCGGGCGCCGTTCATGGCCGACGACGAATCGTCGGCGGCCCGCTCTCCCGACGACAGACCGTCCGCGGGTCGCGCTCCCCACGGCCGGCCCCTGAGGCACGCCGGCGCCGGCCGGCTCCCGAGCCCGGCCCGCCCCCGAGTCGGCCGGCCGCCGGCGGAGATCACCGCCGTGGTGCGCGACTGGTTCGCGCTGCGCCGCCTGGCCGGTGTCCGGGAGTCGCCGCCGGCATGGAGCACCGGCCACTCGGCCGAGGGCACGACCGCCCGCCTGACGCATCCGATCCAGCCGACCCAGCGCGGCCCGGTGGGCGGCGAGGTGCTCTACGATCGCGTCGCCCGCTTCTGGCGCAGCGAACTGCACCTCGATCCCGATGACGGCCCCGTCCCCGATCTGGTGCCGCTGCTGGAAGACGGACTCGGCATCCAGGTCGTCGTCGCCCGGGTGGCCGGCGGCAGCGTGTGGGACGACCAGGCCCGGCGGCCGGCCGGCGGGCACCCCCCGTCGAGCCGAGGCTCGGCCAGCAGCGAGCGACCGGTGAGCGCCGTGCTGACCTTCGAGGACGTCCCGTTCATCTTCGTGAACGCGGCGCGCCCGGTCGTCCTGCAGCGCTTCGCGCTGGCGCATGCGTTCGCCCACCTGGTGCTGGGACACGGCGACGTCGTCGACGCCCAGGTGATCTGGAGCCGCAACAACCCGCACGAGGCGGCCGCCAACGACTTCGCCGAGGAGCTGCTGCTGCCGGTGCGCGCCGCGCGGCGCTGGTGGGAGCGGCGCGGCGATCCGCGTCCGGACATCGACACCCTGCTCGAGCTCGGCAACGCCTTCGGTATCAGCGCCTGGTCGGCCTTCTACCGCTCACGTGCCGCCGGCCGCCTCTCCGGCAAGCAGCTCGCCCAGCTCCGTCAGGAGCTGCAGAAGATGGAGTGGGAGCTGCTCCCGCGGCAGGCCTTCCTCGGCGGCCTGCGCGACACCTTGTCTCACCTCACGCCCGGCGAGTGCCTGCCGCCCGGCCACTACGGGGAGCCGGCCGTGCTGCGGGTACCGGCGGCGATGCGCCGCTGGGCCGTCACAGCCCTGCGCGACGGCAGCCTGAGCCCCGAGCACGCGGCCGCGTGCCTGCGTGTGGATCCCGGCCGGCTCGAGACGGATCTGGCCGCCTTCGGACTCCGCCCCGCACCCTGAACGAGCCCGGCGTCCGCGCGCGGGGGCACGCACGGACGCCGGGAGGGACCTGCCGGCGCGGAGGGGGCAGTCGCGCCGCAGGTGAGGCGCCGGCGCGCGAGGGAGACGCGCCGGCGCCAGGGGGGTGTCGGTTCAGACGCTCACTCGTACTGGACCGCCTCCAGGATGCGGATGTTGGCGGCGCGGCGGGCCGGCAGCACGGCGGCCAGCACACCGATGGCGGCGGCCAGCAGCATGAAGAGCCCGAGCTGCAGCCACGGCACGCCGAACACCAGGCCGTCGCCACCCATCTGGGTGACGATCAGATAGGCGAACAGCACGCCCACCGCCGTACCGAGGATCCCGCCGATGACCGTCGTGATGACGCTCTCGTAGCGGACCATGCGCCGCAGCTGACTGCGCGTGGCGCCGATGGCACGCAGCATCCCGAGCTCGCGCGTACGCTCGTGCACGCTCAGCACCAGGGTGTTCACTATGCCGAAGATCGAAATGATCACGCTCATCGCCAGCAGGCCATAGAACATGGTCAGGATCTGGTCGACCTGCTTGCCGATCATGTCGAGGTACTCGGCTTTGGTCATGACGTCCTGTGTCGGGAAATCGGCCAGCGCCCGCTGTACGGTCTTCTGGGTCGCCGTCTGGCTGGCGCCGTCTTCGGTGCGCACCAGCGTGAGACCGGCCGCGGTGTCGATGTCGAGGGCCGCGAAGGTGCCCAGACCGGTGATCATGCCGGTGAACGCCATGCTGTCGCGATAGAAGCCGAGGACGGTGAGCTCGGCGGTCCGGCCGCTCGGCGCGGTGACGGTGATCGTGTCGCCGGCGTCGTGCTTCTTCGCCGCCGCCGACTGCGCCTCGAGCAGCACGCCGCCGGTGATCGGGTCATCGCCCGCCCCCTCCGGCGCCGCGGCAGTCAGTCCGGTCAGCAGCTCGTCGCTGCCGCCGTCTTCCCACTTGAAGCCCCAGACATCGGCCCAGGTGGCCGGATCGACGGCATAGACTTCGCTCTCGCCGACGCCGGCGATCTGCACGCGGCCCATGGCCGAGCCGGAGGCCGCCGCGACGCCGTCGAGCGCCGCCAGCTCGCGGACGGCCGCCTGCGGCACGGTGAGGAACGAGCCGCGATCCTGCGCGACCAGATCGGCGCGGGTCGAGTCGCTGATGGCGCCGCTGAACGAGCCCTTGAGGGCCTCGGCGAAGACGGCCACGAAGACGACCATGGCGAGGCCGATCATGAGCGCCGCCGCGGTCGCCGCGGTGCGCGAGGGGTTGCGGCCGGCGTTCTCGCGCGCCAGCCGGCCGACCACCGGGGCGACCCGCTCCAGCGGCCAGCCGATGACGCGGCTGACCGGCCGCACGATGTACTTGGCCAGCATGGCGACGGCCAGGAAGAGCAGCAGCGCCCCGACGCCCATGTAGAGCAGGCGGCCGGTCGCCGAGCCGTCGCTGACGATGCCCCAGGCCAGAGAGGCGCCGCCGGCGGCCGTGACGAGAGCCGCGGCGGCCGTACTGAAGCGGCTGAAGCGGGTCGACGGCAGCGCCAGGCCCTCCTGCATGGCGGCCACCGGCGGCACGCGGGTGGCGCGCACGGCCGGGACCAGCGCGGAGAGCAGCGTGACGCCGAGACCGACGGCGACCGCGATCAGCACAGTGCGAGGAGCCAGGATGAGGCCGGACACGGGGATGTCGGCGCCGAGCGCCTGGAAGAGCTCGTTGATACCCACCGCGACGCCGAGGCCGGCGGCGATGCCGAGCGCCGAGGCCACGATGCCCAGCGCCAGCGCCTCGACGACGACCGACGAGAGCACCTGACGCGGGCTGGCGCCGACGGCGCGCAGCATGGCGAACTCGCGCCGCCGCTGGGCCACGGTGATGCTGAAGGCGTTGAAGATGATGAACGCGCCGACGAAGACCGAGACGCCGGCGAACGCCAGCAGCACCGGCGTCAGGAAGCTGCCGATGGCGTCGGCGGTCTCGGCGGTGGCGTCGGCGGCCGCCTGCTCGCCGGTCTTGACGGTCACCGAGGCCGGCAGCGCAGTGTCGAGACGCCCGGCCAGCGCTTCCGGCTCCACGCCGGTCGCCGAGGCGACGCTGATGGCCGTCAGGGCGCCGGGCTCGCCGGCCCACGCCTGCACGTCCTGCAGGCGACCGGCGACGACGATGGTGCCGCCCATCGAGCCCTCGTTGCCCCACTCGAAGATGCCGGCGACCGTCACCTGCTGCATGCCGGCCGGGGCGGCGACGGCGAAGCGGTCGCCGACCCTCAGCCCGGACTCATCGGCGAAGCTCTGGATGATGACGACCTCGTTGCGGGCCTCGGGGCCGCGCCCGGCGACCACCGTGGCCTGCGAGAACGGCGTGTCGGTGACGCTTGTGAGCAGCGTGGGGGCGCCGCCGGTCTTGACGGCCTCGCCGTCGACGATCGCGGCGCCCATCGTCTCGTAGCTCCCCTGCGCCTTGCGCACGCCGGGAACGTCGCGGACCTCGTCGAGCAGGGCCGCGTCGAAGCTGCGCGGCGCGCTCTCCATCTCGCCGAACTCGGACGTGGGCTCCACGATCACGGCCGTGCCCTTGAACGCGGTCGTGAAGATGTCGGCGAAGCCCTTGTCGATCTGGTCGGTCAGCACGTAGGTGCCGGTGATCATCGCCACGCCGAGCAGAATCGCCAGCGTGGTCAGCGCGGTGCGCAACGGCTTGCTCGCCAGGCTGCGGAAGGCCAGACGCATCATCGGACGCTCCCTTCGCCGGCAGCCGTCACGGACATCGCCGGCGAGGTGCCGGACTCGAGGCTCTTGATCGTCTCGTAGATGTCGTCGCGGCTCATGTGCTCGCGCGCTACCTCGACGCGCCCGTCCTTGAGGAACACGACGCGGTCGGCGATGCTCGCCGCGCCGGCGTCGTGGGTGACCATGATGACGGTCTGACCGAAGTCGTCGACGGAGCGGCGCAGCAGCCCCAGCACCTCGCCGCCGGCCCGCGAGTCGAGGTTGCCGGTGGGCTCATCGGCNNGCGACCCGCTGCTGCTGGCCGCCGCTCAGCTCGGCCGGACGGTGTGTCAGGCGATCGTTGAGGCCCACCGCGTCGATCACCGTCCGCCGCCAGACCTCGTCGGCGCGCCGCCGCGCCAGCGAGACCGGCAGCACGATGTTCTCGTCGGCGGTGAGCATCGAGAGCAGGTTGAAGCTCTGGAAGATGAAGCCGATCTTGTCGCGGCGCAGCCGCGTGAGCCGCTTCTCCTTGAGGCGGGTGGTCTCCACACCGTCGATCTGGATGCGACCGGCCGTGGGCCGGTCGAGACCCGCCAGCAGGTGCATCAGCGTGCTCTTGCCGGAGCCCGACGGCCCCATGATGGCGGTGAGCTCGCCCTGGGGGATGTCGATGTCGACGTCGCGCAGGGCGTGTACGGTCGCATCTTTGCTGCCGTACGTGCGCGTCAGGCCGCGGGCCGAGACCACCGGCCGCGACGGCTCCGTGAAGGCTTTGACGACCTCGGCGAACTGCGACTGGGTCGTCCGGACCGGCTCTGTGACGGTGGCTGCCTGCATGATGGCTCCTCTCGTGATGACCAAGAGGAACGCTACGTGGCGGCGGCCGGCGGCGAATCGCCCCGGCGGGGTCACCGGACGCATCGGCAGAGGGATTTGCGCGGGCGGGCGGCTACCCCGTTCGAGCCGCTCCCCCGCCCTGGTCTACCCCGGGCGGGTCAGCGGTGCATGGCCGGGGGTACGCGGGGCCCGCCCGGACCGCAGCGCGCAGGCTCACCGCCCGCCCGCCGGCCCTCCCCCCAGCGGGGTACGCGGTCATTCGCGCCGCCGCACGATCATCTCAGTCGCGCCGCCGCACGATCATCTCAGTCGCGCCGCCGCACGATCATCTCGACCTCGCAGTCGAGCACCTGCAGCAGGGCCAGCATCTTGTCCACGGACTTGCGGTAGTTCGTCGGGTCCAGCAGGCGGTAGAGCTGCGCCGGCGACGTGCCGAGCCGGCGGATGATCTCCCGCTTCGACAGGGGGCTCGACTCGATGCGCTCCAGAGCTTCGACGGTGAGATTGTGCAGCAGGAGCCGTCGCATGTGGCCGGGCTCTTCGTTGTAGTCCAGCACATGATCGATGTGGACGGCACCCTGGGCGCCGGACGCCAGCACGTAGGTGAAGCCTTCTCGTCCGAGCTCAGGATCCACAAACAGCTCGACTATCGGATCGGTCGAGGTCGGCGCCGGCTCGCAGCGAACGTAGGGAAACGACCACTCGCCGCGCCGCACTCTGACATCGAAGGCGCGCTTCCGATTGTTCGCCTTGACTGAGGTGATCTTCACAGCAGACCCTCAAGCTCGAGCTCCCTGATGAGACCAAGATGTTACCTCTGAAGGTAGCGCTTGACAACGACAAGGGCACCTCAGAGAGCTTGGCAGCGCCGGCTCCTCGCCGCGAGGTGGATGAATCGCCGCACGGGATGACGATCGTGCTTGCAGGACGGTGACGTTCCCCCTCGGAGCGTCATGCGCTCTGACGAGGCCGCAAGCGGACCGGAACTGGCTCAGAACAGATCGTGCCCGATGCCGGGCGGGGAGTCCTTTCCGGACCGCCCCGCAGTGCCGGCGCCCCGCCCATCCCCGGCGCCGTCATCGTCTTCTTCGATGCGGTCCGGGCAGTCACCGAGGCAGAGATCGCAGAAGCGGCACTCGCCGGCGCTCGGCACGCGCGGCGGCTCTTCGTCTCCCGCGATCTGCTCGATCGTGGTGCGGATGAGTCGCTTGAGGTCGTCGGTGAGCTTCTCGGGCTCGATACGTACAGACGCGTCCCTGTACTGGATCTCGCCGGCGATGCGGCGCCCGCGGCAGGCGGGATGCGTCAGCGGCAGCACCAGCATGTAGGTGAGCACCTGGAAGTAGTCCGAGTTCCGCTGCCGGCCGGACTTGCAGTCGATGACGAGAGCGTCGGCGCCGGCCGGCCCGGCGCCGCTCATCGCCCGGCCGGTGGCCGCCGGCCCGCCCTCGCGGGCCGTGTGCGCGGCGGCCGGCCCGTCAACGTCGCCCGGCCCGCCGACCGGGCCGCAGACAGCGACCAGATCCGGCACGCCGCCCAGCGTCGCGGCGCGGCCCTTCAGAGCGAACTTGTTCTGACCCTCGACGAACACCTCGCAGCCGGCGTCTCGCAGCGCCTGGCCGCGCGTGCGGACCATCTCGGCATGCGTGGCCGTCCAGGCGGCAAGATCGAAGCCGGTCGGCTTGCGCTCGTAGTCCTTGAAGTGGGCGCGATACCACGCCGACCACAGACAGTGACGGTCGCCGGCCAGGAGGCCGGTGATCCACGTCACCCAGATGTAGGGACTACTGCGAGGCACGGCCATGCCGGCGTCACCCCCCGGGCTTCCGAGTTCGTTGGACTTCCTCCAGACAGGCCATGCCGGTCACCGTTCCCGCTGCCGCCAAGCGCTACCGCACGCGCACCTTGGTCACCGAGGTGTAGGCGCCCCAGTACCACTGGTCGCCGGGGTAGCGCACCACGTACCAGGTGGTCCTGCGGGGTCGCAGCTTCCGGGAGCGATACGTGCCGTACCCGTTCGCCTTGCAGGTGCAGACCTTCTTCCACCCCTTCCCCGGCTTCCACGTCGACGGCTGGCCGGCGGCGCGCGTGCGCGCGTACACCGTCACCGTCTTCCTGTAGCCGGCCTGCGAGCCCCAGTGGCCCTGCGTGGGGACGACGCCGCTGAGACGCACCGCGCCGCCACGTCGGACCGCTGCCCGACTCGACCTGAGCGAGCACACCTGGAAGTA
This sequence comes from Thermoleophilia bacterium UBA6103, assembly GCA_002423545.1. GTDB lineage: Bacteria > Actinomycetota > Thermoleophilia > UBA2241 > UBA2241 > UBA6103. The sequence continues at coordinate 31,220 of DIWP01000031.1, read as the reverse complement.
GTCGCGGACCACGAGGTCCGAGTCCTGGTCGGCGCGAGCGGCCTTGATGACGTAGGCGTATCCGGGCTCGACCGTCTTCGGGATCCGCAGCGAGAACGAATAGCCCCACCTGCCGCCCGGCGAGGTGAAGTCGGAGTAGTCCTGGAGCCGGTCGTCGCCGGGGTCCTCCGAGTACCCGTAGATATCGGCCACGTAGCCGTACGGCCAACCGCCGAGACCGAGCTGGATCCTCGTGCCCGGCTTGCCGGAGGCCCAGCGCGAGAGCACCAGCACCGACTGAGCGTCGTCCTGATCGACGCTGATCGGCGTGCCGCCCCATCCTCCCGAACTTACCGCGTATGCATATGGGCTGTCCTGATTCCACTCGACACCCTGGTTGTAATCGTAGTAGACGCAGGCATAGCCGTAGTCGGGAGGCATGACATGCGCCATGCCGCTGCTTCCCAGATCGGTGTCGGCTCCTCCCAGGCTGCCATACGTCTGCACGTCTGCCGTGCTCCAGTCATCCCAGCCGTCCATGGAGGTGCGCGTAGTGGAGAACGGGACGAGTCCGGGATGGAAGCCGACGAACCACTGCGAGCCGTCGGTCAGCGGGACGCCCCAGGCCTGATATCCCGTGGCCCCACGACCGGGCGGCAGATCGACGAAGATGTCGGCCGAGCCCTGCGGAGCGCCACTGAAGACGAAGCCGCCGGCGGCGTCCGACTCGGCGCTGCCCGACCAGGCGAGATCCGATGAGCCGTAGACGTCCATGGAGACGTCGGCGCCGGCGACCGCCGCGCCGCCGAAGTCGAGCACCTCGCCGAGCACGGTCCAGAGTCGCGGCCCGACTCGCGCCGACACGTCGGCCGAGCGCGGCAGACCCGACGACACTCCGGCCTGCCGCACGAGCGACGGCTCGATCTGCGCAGCGCCGGGCGTGCCGCCGTCCGCGGTGCCGGTCGCTCGCTCGCGGAGCCACGCCGCTCGCCGGCCGTCATCCTTGCCGCCCGTCGATGCGTCGCCGGAGCCTCGGGTCGCGGAGAGCAGCGCCGTGGCCCGTTCACGCTGATGGACCACGTGCTGTCGGGAGGCATCGGGCCGGAAGCCGGGCACCGGCTGCGGCTCCTGAGCGACGGCCGCCGCCGCACCCACCACCATGACGCCGACGGCCGCCGCAGCCACCGCGGCCAGACACGCGGCGCCTGCGGTCCGCAGACCACGCCCCGGACTCGAACCCATGATGCCCCCCCTCGGATCGTTGCCGTGCCAGTGTACACAGTCCGTGGTACGGAAAGCCTCGCACCCGGCGCGCCCAGGGTGGTCCGGCGCCGACTCGCCGGCGGCGGCGCGTGCCGCCGCAGATATCCGGAGCGCCGCGCGACGCCTGCACACTGAGAGCCGCCGGCCGACGCCGGATCGCGCCGCCACCCCACAGCGACATCCTGCGGGCACCACGGCAGCAACGCCGCGCGGTCGAAGGCGCCACACGGCTACCGGATGATGAGTCGACGTGGCAGGACAAGGAGTACACGGTGCCGAAGCCCAGACGGCGCCGATCGGCGCTGTCGAGATGCCGGGAACGTGCCGATACGCCGAGAGGAGGTGAGGGTGTGAGGACCGATGACGAGAGGTCCGGCGGCGAGAGGCCCGGTGGCCTGAGATCCGGTCGTGTGCGATCCGGCAGGACCTGGCCGGTGATCGCGGTCGCCGTCGTCGCGCTGCTCGCCCTCCTCGCGTGGCCGGCCGCGCCGCCGGCCCCGGACGCCCTCGCCGCTCCTTCCGTCGACTCCCTCAAGGAAGACAAGGCCGCGGCGGAGGCTCAGGCAGAGGAACTGATGAGCGACGTGGCGGCCCTCAACGACCGCCTCAAGGCGGCCAACGGGCGGTACGCCGAGCTCCAGCAGCAGCTCGAGCGGGCCCGGCAGCGCGTCGGCGAGAACCGGACCGAGGTGCAGGACACGACCCGCCTGCTCGACCTCAGCCGGCAGGTGCTGGAACAGCGTGTGGTGGCGATCTACAAGCAGCCGAGCCCCTCACTCCTCGACATCGTCTTCCAGGCCGACAGCTTCGAGAGCCTGGTGAGCAGCATCACGATGATGAAGCGGATCGGCACCTCGGACGCCGAGCTCGTCGATGAGGTGGAAGCCACGCGGGAAGACCTGCTCCTGCAGCGATCGCGGCTGGTGAGCGCCCGCGGCGCGGCGGCCGACCTGGTCGCGGCGGCCGAGGCCGAGCGGGCGTCCATCGAGTCGACGCTGGCCGCTCGACGGCAGGCGCTCGACGAGGCGCAGACCGAGGTCAAGCGGATCGTCCGCCGGATCGAGGAGGAGCGGGCCGAGGCCCGGCGACGCGAGGCCCAGCGCCGGGCCGCCGCCACGGCCGCCATGGCCGGCGCGTCCTCGGGCACCGCGCCCAGGGTCGCCGATGGAGCCCGCTACACCCAGGAGACATGGGGGCGGGAGCTGCTGCGCCGCGCCGATCTCCCGCTCACCCCAGCCAACATCAGCGCCGTCGTATCGTGGCAGCTGGCCGAGGGCGGCCACTGGTTCAACACGGCGTACTACAACCCGCTCAACACCACCATGCCGGCGCCGGGAGCGACGCCGATGAACTCGGTCGGCGTGAAGGCCTACACGAGCTGGGAGCAAGGCTTCGCCGCCACGCTGGCGACCCTGCGCAATGGCTTCTACGACGGCGTCCTGGCGGCCCTGCGCCGTGGGACCAGCGCCCAGGCCGTCTCCGCCGCCGTCGGCGCCTCCCCGTGGGGCACCGGCCACTTCACCGTCCGCTGACGGAGGCTGCCCGCCGCCTCCCCCTGAGGGACGGGCCGCTTCACCGGGCGCCGATCGGGCCGCGGATCGACGGCGTGCCCACCGCCGCGCCGTGGGGCGCGGGCTACTTGGTGCCGACGCCCTTGAAGAACGTGTAGCAGAAGGTGCCGTCGGGCTCGGCGGTGCGGTAGAGGTCGCGGACGCCGGCATCGAAATCGGCGGCGCTCATCATGCCGGCGGCGACCGCCTCGTCCCGCACTCCCTCCACCATGGCCGTGAAGGTCTTGCGGATGAAGCCGTCTACCATCGCCGGCCGGGAGGCGTCGGCGTAGACCAGCCGCGGCGAGACGTACACGTCGCTGAAGCCGGCCGCCACCAGCAGCGGGTAGAGGCGGCGGCCGATCAGGGAGTCGCCGCCGGCCGCCGCCTGCAGCTCCACCAGGCAGCCGATGGCGCGGTCCGCCGCTGCGCCGGCCGGGTGGAAGTACGCGGAACCGTGATCGCCCTCGATGGCGGTGATGGTACCGCCGGGCCGCAGGAGCGCTTTGAGCGCCTCGAGGGCCGCCTCGGGACGGGCGAGGTGCTCCAGCACGAAGCACACGAACAAGTGGTCGAACGAGGCCGCCGCGAACGGCAGCGAGAAGATGTCGGCCTGCCGGAGCTCGACGTTGGTGAGGCCGGCGGCGCGCACGCGGTCGGCGGCCAGCGCCAGCGACTCCTGGGACATGTCGACCGCCACGAACCGGGCGCCGGGACTGCCGGCGGCCAGCGTGACCGTTTGAGCGCCGACCCCGCAGCCGGCCTCCAGTACCACGCTGCCGTCGGCATAGCGCGTGTCGTGGTGCAGCAGCTCGGCGAGCGTGGCCGCCTGATCCTGCAGACGCACGCTCTCCCGCGGGTGGTAGCCGTGGACGTAGCGGCCCACCCTACTTCACGCGCACCTTGATCGCTGAGGGCCGTGAGAGATCGCGGCGGGACAGTGTACTCGAACCCACGGTGCCTCCTCTCACGGATCTCAGTCTGCACAGTCTACACAGCAAGTCGCGACGGACCCGCGGGAGGCGCGACTCTGCGTTCACCCGGCGCGCCCTGCACCGACGGTAACGGCCGCCGGTCAAGCAGGCGTGCCGTTCAAGGTCGCCATGTCCTGCAGCGGCCGGCGCTCGGGCACGTCGAGCCATGGACGCAGCCGCTCGTAGGCGGCGCCGGCCCGGAACACGCTCACGTCCTCGTAGGGCCGGCCGACGATCTGCACGCCGCTCGGCACGCCGTTGTCGGCGAAGCCCGACGGCACGTTGAGCACCGGGCAGCGGCTGGCGACGTTGAAGAACGGCGTCAGGAAGGCGCCGAAGTCCCGTGCCAGCTCGCGTCCGCCGACCGTGATGCCGTGCCCCACGTAGTCGTCGCCGGCCACCAGGCCGCGGGCAGCCATGGTCGGCATCAGGAGCAGTTCGTGATCGGCCAGGATGGCGCCTATCTTCCCCGCGATCCGGCTTTCCATCACCAGACCCTCGGCGAAGCTGGTGTCTCGCAGCGCCGCCTGCGCCTCCTCGGCGAACCTGATGGCGTACGGGGTCAGCAGCTCACCGTGCGCCTCGGCCTCGGCCAGGATCTCGGCGCCGAACAGCACGCCGTAGTGGATGCTGGCCGTCCGCTCCAGCTCGTCCATGGTGACCGCGAGCTCCGCCTCCTCGACCAGCGCCCCGGCCTCGCGGAACACCTCCGCGGCGGCCAGCGTGTTCCCCAGAACGTCCTCGTCGATCGGCCAGTCTCCCGGCTGCGCGACCAGCGCCACGCGCATCCCCGCGATCCCTTCGAGCTCCTCGGGGATCTCCAGCTTTGGCGCCACGCAGACCAGGTCGCGCGGGTCGGGACCCGCCATCACGTTCTCGAAGAGGGCGCAGTCGGCCACGGTCCGCGCCATGGGGCCCTCGTGGCAGTAGTCGTCGAGGTTGAAGGGCGGGTCCTCCGGCACGCGCCCGTACGGCGGCTTGAAGCCGACCACGCCGTTGAACGCCGCCGGGATGCGGATGGAGCCACCGATGTCCGAGCCCGTCGCCAGGGTCGCCGTTCCGCTGGCCAGCGCCGCCCCGGAACCGCCCGATGAGCCGCCGACGGCGAACTCCAGGTTCCACGGGTTCCTCGTGACGCCCCAGAGCCGCGAGTGGGTGAAGCCGGCGCAGCTGAACTCGGGGGTGGTGGTACGCGCGTGGACGATGCCGCCGGCGGCGAAGATGCGCCCGGCTACGATGGCCGTCTCGTCGGCGATGTCGTCCTTGTGGGCCAGCGAACCCAGCTGCCAGGACTCGCCGGCGATCGGCATCTCCTCCTTGATGGCCACCGGGATGCCGGTGAGCGGACCGGGAGCGGCGCCGCGACCCATGTACGCCTGCTCCGCCTTCTTCGCCTCCGCGAGCGCCCGGTCGTAGTACGTCACGCAGAAGGCGTTGACCCGCGGCTCCACCGCTTCGGCGCGGGCCAGCACCGCCTCCATGAGCTCGACGGGAGACAGGCTCCTCGACCTGAAGAGCCGCAGTGCCTCCGTCGCCGTCAGGTAGCAGAGATCGTCCATGATGCGAGCACCCCCAGTCGTGAGACCTGTCGTGAAACCGATCGCCGGCCCGCTCCCGGACCCGATCCCGGCGCATGCTCGAGATCGCCCGGCCCACGGCCGACTTCTCCGGGCTCGCGGACGCCGGTGCAAGTCAGCGTACGACGTCCTCCCGGTGGACGGTCAACAGTCGGCTCGCCCAGACGCCCGGGGTGCGCGCTTCGGCGGCGGCATCAGCTCGCCCAGACGCCCCGCCGGCGTCCGACGGGCGCGTCAGCTCGCGCGACGCCCCCCGCGCGGTCGCTCGACGAGGCGGCCGGTGACGTACTTGTGGAGGACGCTCGCGATCAGCGTCTGATACGGCATCCCCTCCTGCAGCGCCCTCGCCTGTATGTCGGCCAGGTCGCCGGACGAGAGGCGGATGTTCACCCGCTTGTCCTTGACGGCGGTGGCGCGGGCGGCGGCGCGGACCCGCGCTATCTCCTCCGGCGTCGCGACCGAGACGAGCTCGCCGCGCTCGTAGGCCTGGAGGATCGCAAGCTCGTCGGCGTCCAGCTCGGCCATCCCCTTCGCCCTTCGCGTCCCCGCCATCTCCCCTTCACCCTTCGCGTCTCTGGCCATCTCGCCTGCCTTCTCAGTCATCCTCAGCCCCTTCAGCGCCCGATGCATCCCCGCTGCCCAGAGCAGCGATGCCCCGCCCCGGCCGCCGCACCAGATAGTCCCGTGTGGCCTTGCGGCTCGGGATGATCATCTTGAGGAACAGGTAGTCGCGCTCCTCGACGAACGGCACGAGATGCACATAGTCGTCGACAGCGACCACCAGGACTCGCTGCCCGGGATAACGCGCCGCATTGGGGTGCGCGACCACATCAAGCAGGCCGCCGGCCTCGATGGCCACGACCACCGCCTCGAAGGTCACACCCCGGAAGGCCTCGAGCGACTCGTTCTTGCCGGCGTTCCAGCGCATCGTCTTCTCGACGCAATGGTACGCCTTTGTGTGCCTTATGTCATCACCGCTGCCGGTCATCGCTCGAGCCAGTCTGCGCGATGGGGGGCGACAATGACAGAGTGACAATGGCCGGAAAGGGTCGACATTGCCGGGCGACAAGCAGGCCGCGTTGCTCAGCCGCGTCCGAGCGCCGCGATCCCGCCGCGTGCAGGGCGTCCCTGCTTACTCGCGCGCGTGCTCCACCTCCACCGTGCCCGCCCCGGTGTCCCGTGAGAGCAGCGCGATGCCGCAGAGGACGACGGCGGCACCCATCAAGAGGCGCCAGTCCGGCCACGCACCGCCCAGGAGCGTCGTGTAGAGCAGCGTCCAGACGATGTAGCTGCTGAAGACGGTCAGGGACCGGGACGCCCCCATGATCGCCAGACAGCGGTAGAACGCCAGGTAGGCGACGATCCAGCAGAGGCTGGCCGTGACGAGCACCAGAAAGACCGGCGACGTGACGGCGTCGACCGCCAGTCCGGAGGCCCCGATCGCCGGCAGGATGACGACCGCGATCGTCACGAACGACATGACTTCGTAGATGTTGAGCGCCACCGTGGACGAGACATGCCGAGCGGCCGCGGCCACCAGCACCCCCTCACAGCCCCAGCCCAGCGCCGCGAGACAGGCGAACATGGTGCCCAGGGCCTGGTGGCGGCTGTCGCCGGCCGGCGGCGCGTAGGCGGCCAGTGCTGCGCCGGCGACGGTCAGCACGATGCCGGTCCAGCCCAGAGCGCGGACACGGTCTTTGAGGAAGATGCGCGCCAGCAGCGCGCCGACCGCCGGGAACGCCGCCGTCACGGTGACGGCGTACGCGGGACCGACCGGTCCGATGGCAGCCACGTAGGACGCCGAGGCGAACGGTCCCCCGCAGAGTGCCGCGGCCAGGAGCAGCAGTCCGCTGCGCGTCCGCAGGGCGCCCGGCAGTGAGCGCAGCCGTCCGAGGAACGCGTTGATGCCCCCCATCCAGATGCTGCCCAGCCCGTCGTTGATGGCCGTCGCGGCGAGGGGTTCGGCGATGAACGAGGCCGTCACGAAGGGAGAGAGCCCGAGCGCGTAGTCCAGGAGCACCGCGTGGGCGCCCCAGAGCATGGCCCCCACGAGCCCGACGCTGATCCCTCGCGGGCTCATGCGCGACTCCGCCGCAACGCTAGTGCGCCGTGTCCCGTATCGTCTCCCCGTCGAAGACCGGCACCACGCTCACCTCGTCGAAGCTGAACGAGTAGGGGATCACGTCGTCGAGCCCCAGCTTCCTGAGGCGATGACGATGAGCGGCCTTCTCCATGTAGCCCAGCACATCGCCCCTGGCCAGGCTCCACAGGTCCAGCGACGCATGCGCCGAGTCGCACCCGGTCCGGAACAGCCCGGTCGCCAGCAGCCTCTCCGTGAGCGCCCCGGCGAACAGGGTGTCTTCGAGGCAGAACTTGCGCTTCCAGCCGGAGCACAGGATGACGACGTTCTGCCGGCGGCACGCGAGCCACTCCGTCAGCGCCGAGATGTTGATGAAGGCGCCGATGACGACGACGCGGGCGGCGCCGTCGTGGGCGGCAGGATCGCTGCTCGCACTGCCGCCGCTCGTGCCGCCGCCGTTCACGTTACCCGCGTTGGCGGCGATGTGGAGGGCTTTCGTGCCGTTGGTGGTGCAGTAGACCAGCGTCTTGCCGGCGATCGCCTCTCTGGTGAAGCTGAAGGCGGAGTTGCCGAAGTCGGCGAAGTCGAGCTGGGCGCCGTCCTTCTCGGAGGCGACCAGAAACCCCTCCCCCTTGAGCTGTCGCGCTTCATCGAGCGTCTCGACAGGGATGATGGCCTCTGCCCCGTTCCCCACCGCGGTGCAGATGGTGGTGGTGGCGCGCAGGATGTCCACCAGCACGACGGTGAAGTCACCGGTCGTCACGATGTCCGGGAACAGCTTCGGCGAGAAGCACACTTCAACGCTCTTCTTGTCCTGCAACTCCGGTGTCCTTTCTTGTCAGCGACGCACGACGGCACATCTCGGTCGGGCTGATGAGGTCACGCTCGCGAGGAGGGTCGCGGCCTCAGTCGCAGCAGCTCGGCCATCACCCGTCTCCTTCGGCGGTAGTCGGCGACGTCGCCCTCACCGGCGTCGAGACCCTTCACGATACCGACGCACTCTCCTGCAGGACCCGGTCCCAGTCGTGATGGAGGGGACGCACACCGAGGTCGGCGATGAGGAACCTCAGGATGTCCTGGACGAGGACGTGCCCGGTGGGCACATGGATGTCGTTGAGCCTCGCTGCCGCTCTTGGCAGCTCGATGGCCAGGGTACCTTGAAGATGATGGCTGCAGTAGAGGTGCTCCACCGAGCGCCGGCCATGATGGCCATCCCAGCGCAGAAGAGCGTCGACGTCGCGGTCGATGGCGAGCGAGTATCGGTATCTGACGGTGTCGATGGCGACCGGCGAGCGCGCGGACTCTGAGGCGAGGATCCGCTGCTGCAGGCTGAGGATGAGCCATCCGTGTCGGGTGCGCACGACAGCTCCTGGCTGACCGCCCTCGCGCAGCTCGAGGTTGGTCTGCTCTCCGGATCGCGTGGCGACCACACGCGCCCGACTGACAGTGCGGTTGAGGAGCCGGTTGAGTCGATCGCAGCGGTCGCCCGCGGCCGCATCCCGACCGCGGCCATGCGGAGCGGCCATGGCTTATGCTGCAAGCAACTCGACGAGGAACTCGATGGAGCTGCCCAACGGGCTGGCCGGCATGGTGCCGTCTTTGACCATGGTCACGGCCTGCTCGAAGTCGAGGCCGAGCTCGAGCGCTTCAAGCTCAATGAGCTGACGGATCTGGTCCTCCGTCATGGTCCCGCTGTCGAGCGCGTCTCTCAGGTCTTCCGGCAAAGTCATCAGGGCACCTCCTTCGACGAACAGCTTAGCCGACCCGCCAAGCCATGCAAAGGCGCCACGACCTCCGCCAAGTTGACGTTCAGGAGCTCCCGGGGTAGGCAATGCAGCACATGCTCCCCATGGCCCGATGCGGCACTGAGGAGCGCCAAGGCTTCGAGTGCCGGCAGTGGGCGTTGCTGGTATTCGGCGAAGAGCCTGGCCAAGTCTGGCATCTCTCCTCCCCAGAAGGACATCGTGATGGTGAAGTGTCCTTGTGCCAAGGACAGTGCGCGGTCAGCTCGCGCGGCGCGGCCTGCGCCTGCTCTTCCCCACATCCAGCTCCACGCTGCGGTCGGGGAACACGGCGCGCACCTCCAGCCGCCCACCGAGCGCCTCGACATAGCGCCCCAGGGTCGAGAGGCGCACGTCGGCGTCACCACGCTCGATCTGCGAGACATTGGCCTGCGAGACCGCCAGCCGTTCGGCCACGATCACCTGTGTCAGGTCGAGCTGCCGTCGCACATCGGCAAGCATGGCCTTCTTGTGCTCGTCGACCTTTTCGCGACGAACCGGGTCGATATCGATCTGCCGCCGCAGCACGTCGAAGGCCTTTGCCCGCCCGGAGCGCTCGTCTTGGCTCGTCGGTCGGTCCTGGTCCGCCTGCTTCCGTGTAGCCAGCCATGCCTGCCATCCGTCAGGATCAGGGTAGTCACAAGTCGGCTTCGTGACGAGATTGACGAATGGCGCTGCCGGTGAACGTTCGGCGAGGGTTGTCGTTGACATCTGCGCTGCGCAGACTGTGCTGAGGCACGCACATGATGGCGGCTTGGACCGCACCTGCCGTACGCGATCAGTCGTGGAGAGCACCGCCAAGGCCCACGCCGCGCACAGACGGACTTCCGATCGGTTGCCGAGGTTGAGATGATCTCTCCATGCGCGACTACAATCGCATGCGAGGTGACCCCGGCGAGGTCGCGGCCCTACGAGCCGAATGTGAGCGACTGGATGCGGAGAACGCGGAGCTCAGATCGCTCCTGACCGACGCCGGATTGCCGGCGCCCGATCCGAGAACGGACTCGTCCCCCTCCAAGCAAGTACTTCGAGCACCGCCGCCGACGGGGTCGCTCCACTCCACGAACGCGACCCCAGGGCTCGAGTCGAGCCTGGAGAAGTCCGACGCCGCAGTGACCAGCGACTCGCCCGATAGCGCCAAGCAGTAGCTCCGGCAGAACTGGGTATTGACGGCCGGAGCGTCATGACAGAGTCCGCCATATCCGCTCCTTCTGCCAATCCGTTTGCGAAGGACGCTGTTTCACGTCATCTTCTGCAAACGGATTGGCGTCCAAGGCGGTGTGCTCAACGCCCCTGCCCGCACTGCCTGGCCCAGAGAAGTGCGTTGTCACTTCCCGGTCTGTTGTGCACGCTGCGCAACATGGCTCCTGGAGGCAACCTCATGCACAAAGGACCGGCAACCGCCTGCCGCACATCCTCGCCTCTGGGACCTCTGCGACGAGGACTGGGGGCATTTCCTGCCAGAGTGAAGCGCGTACGGCCGGGTCTCACCCTCCGCGCGCGCGTCTACGCAGATTCAGCACCTTCCACTGCATCACGGGGTCGATGACGGCGCGCCCGAGCACGTCGGGCCAAGCCCCGAACAGCAACTCGGGGCGGTAGCTCGACTCGTCGCTCAGCAACCGCAGGTACTCCTGCTCGCGGTCCGAGAGAGACACCAGCGGCTCGAACAGCCTGGCCACGGCCGACGTCATCACTTCGAGGTTGGGCCTGTCGTCGGCAGCCAGCATGTCGTACAGGGGCTCCACAAGCTCAGGTCTTGCCGAGAACTTCGCGAGCGCCGCGGCCGGATGGAGCAACCGCGGGAACGAGTCCGAGGCGGAGACGGCCCGCAACGTGAGGGCGCGAGCCAGGTCGTCGACCAGGAAGCCGGGCGTCTGGCGTGCGAGGCGGTAGAGATCGTAGAGGTCGCGCGTGGCCGTCCGCTCCGTGAGCGCCTTCACCTTGCCCGACCAGAGCTCAGCCTCCTGCAAGACCGGAAAGGAGACGGCAGGATCGGCCGACCAGCACGTGCGCGCCACAGGATCGAGGAGGGCGACGCGCGCCAGGTAGCCGACGTCGACCTTGAGGGAGTCGCCGTCCTAGCCCAGGCGGTATGTCTGTCCGCTGTGCTCATCGTTCGTACCCCTCACCGAGTAGCCGAGCGAGCCGCAGATGCGGCGCAGGCGATGGTCGACGCTCGGACGGCGTTCCAGCATCGCGTCGCGATCGGCGGCGCCGACGTACATCAGGTCCAGATCGACCGACAGACGCGGCAGCTCCGCCAGGAAGACGTTCAGGGCGGTGCCGCCGTGCAGCACCAACGCCGGCCTCAGCTCCGAGTCGTCATCGATGGCGGCAAGCACCTCGAGGAGGTGCTCGACCTTGTCGACGGCCGCCGGTGAGTACGGAGCGTCGGTGTGCAGGACGGGCCGGGTCATCCGGCCAGCCATGCGGCGTACGGGCGATCGGCCGGAACGTTGAGTCGCCACGCACCGACGAACTCCCACCGTTCTCCGAGCCGCCTTCGTTCGAGCCAGTAGGTGCCCCTTCCGAGCAGCGCGCGCAGCTCCGACAGCACGTGCTCATCCACCTGCCACTGCTCCGCCATCATGCTCAGCAGCCAACCGGCTCGGGCAGCGAGGGTCGGGGATCGCAGTACACGCACATACGCGGCTACCTGCTCCGGCTTCAGCGTCGCGAAGCCGCCGACGCTCCGCATGAGCTCCTCGAGCCCCCCGGACCGATCCAGGCGCTGCAGACAGTCCACCAGCGTACGCTCCGGTGAGGTCGCCGGGACGAGCACACGACCTGCGCGGACGCGCTGGACGAACGACTCCTCCGGCTTGCGGTCCCGCAGCGGCGTCGGGGGCGCCACCGCCAGGAATCGATAGCCTCGGAACTCGAAGGCCGCGCGACGACGGCTCGTCGTGTAGTACACGGTCCGGAACGACGAGTGCGCGACGCCCAACGCCTCCAGCGCCGAGTGATGCGACACCACAGCATCCGGAGCCGCTTTGGCGGCGACGAGCAGGACATTCGGCACCACGTCGCGGTACACGCCGAGGTTGGAGGCGTAGAGGCCGCGTGTCACGCGGGCAGCCTGGCTCCGGCGAAGCGCGTTCTGCAGGTTCTTGTATCGGGTCTGCTCGCCGACGTCGGGATCGACCGTCGAGAGATACTCCTGCAGGGTGAAGACCTCACGGGCCTCCAGGAAGCGCAGTGTCTGTGAGGGCTTGGTGTTCACGAGTGCATCTAACACCCAATTGATTGGGTTTCGATGACTTCCTGAACACCAGCGAGCTTGCCTGACGAGGTAGCCCCCGGTGATCACTGTGCGCCGGTCGAGAGCTCGGTGGAGTCGACGGCACCGTTTCCGCGCCACCAGCCGGCTACAGCCCGAGCGACCACTGCCAGGCCGGGACGACCTCGATGGTCCCCGCCGGCACCTCGATCTGTTCACGATCGTGAAGGGTGACGATCAGCGCAGTCGACAGACGCAGCTCTGCCATCGCCTCCGCGACGGCGCGGATCTCGCGCTCTCGCGTGTCGCTCGCCGTCACATCGGCGCACACCTGGATCAACTGGGCGGCGGCAAGCTCCTCGGGCACACCCACCACGAAATCGACCTCATGGCCGCCCCTCGTGACGTACCGGGAGATGGACCCTTCGCGACTACCTGCCGACCGCCGTCGCAGCTCGAGGTACACCGCGTTCTCGAGCCGCAACCCCACGTCGAGCGTGCTGATGTGGGCCACGGCCCAGGCGAGCCCCGGATCGACGCAGTAGATCTTGCGCGGGCCGGCCTCCCGCGTTCTCAGTGAGGCGCTGAAGCGGACCACCGGAAAGGCGAGGAAGGCGTCCTCCAGGTGGCCCAGCAGGGCGTACAACGTGTCCTTTCCCACCTCGATACCCTGGGAGCGCAGCGCTCCGTACGTCCTGTTCACGCTGAGGAGACGAGAGGAGGACTGCAGCACGGCGCGCACGAACCACCGGGCGGCCACGACGTTCGAGATGTGATGCCGCTCGATGATGTCTCGCAGCAGCACGAGCTCGACATAGTCCTGCAGCGTCTGAACGCGTGTCGGTTCGTCGAGCTCCTGTACCGCCGGGAAGCCTCCCACATCAAGGTACCGCCTGTAGAGGGCTTCCAGACGACTGCGCAGCTCCGCACCGGGAAGCGAGTCGGGTACCGTGACTCCGCCATGCCGCACCGCCTCGGCGAAGCTGAACGGAAGTACTTCCACCGCGTGCCCGCGTCCCCGGAACTCCGTAGAGACCTCGCGGGAGAGGAGCTTGGCCGATGATCCCGACGCATAGACGCGCGCTCTCTCGGTGTCGAGGACACGACGCAGGAAACGGGACCAGCCCGGCACGGCCTGGACCTCGTCGAAGAACAGGAAGGACTCCTGCTCGCGAGCCGCGGGAGCCATGCGATAGAACGTCTCCAGAGCTTCCTGCAGAAGGGTCACGTCGGCCGGCTGCAGCCGGTCGTCCTCGAGATTGAGGTAGAGGATGTGGTCGGCCGGCACGCTCTCCTCGTCGCGCAGCCGTTGCATCTCCTGATACAGGCGCCAGGTCTTGCCGCAGCGCCGTACCCCCACGACAACGTCGGCCATGCCGGCGATACGCGGCAGCGGCGTGTCGCGCGATGTCAACGTGGGCAAAGAGCGCTGCTGATACTCGGCGATGAGCGTTGTCAAATCAGTCATCTGTCCTCCCAAGAAGGAGAGTATGACCCGTTTCTGTCCTCCTGTCAAGGACAGCTTCCCACCAAGAGCGTACCTTCGCCCGGTGGACGGGCTGGATGATGAGATCGAACACGCACGCCAGCGGACATCCGGTTCGCAGGCTTGAGCGGACGGGTTGAAGGTGAAGGAAGAGAATTACGCGAAGCCTCGGAAGTCTCTGAACAGCCTCAAGAAGTCCGCGTGCTGCGCAAGCACCTCAGCCAGAGGGCTGTCCTCGCCGCGGTAGTGCCTGCGGATGCATTCCAGCGTCACGTCAAACCGGTCTCCAGCAGCAGGTCGCACGTTGCCCATGGGTACAGCACGCAGGCGTCGAGGAACGCGGTCCACGTCAACTCAGTACTCCAGGCCAGCCTTGCCGGGATCCTGGGCCAGCTCGTCGAGAGCCCGCCGACGCTCGCCGTCGCGCCTGGCGCGGTACGCCTTGAGGTCCTGGAGGTAGGGCCACACGTCGAAGGGGTCGCGCCCCTTGCTTCGCTGATAGAGAGCCCGGGCTCAGGTCCCCGCACCGAGCGTCGCCAGGTAGCGCGCGTACGCGAACACCCGGTTGCGCTTCTTGCCGGTGAGCTCGACGGCGATACCCAGGGCCACGAGCTGCCCCATGGCCGACGATGCGGCCGGGAACGACAGCCCCGAGCGAGATACGACCTCAGTGAGCGTCGCCAGCGGCCGCGCCTTCAGCGCCTCGTGGACGCGCAGTGCCGACCCGGCCCGGCGCCCCGTCGCCTGGATCCGTTCACGATCCTCTTCGAAGAGCCGCGCCAGGTCGCCGGCCGTGGCTGCAGCGCCGTCCGCCGTCAGCGCGACACCCTCCAGGAAGAAGCGCAGCCACGCCTCCCAGTCGCCGTCCAGACGAGCCAGGTCGAGCAGCCGGTAGTACTCGTCGCGGTGTTCCTTGAAGTACAGACTCAGGTAGAGCAAGGGCTCGCTCAGCACTCCGTAGTCGCAGAACAGCAGAGAGATGAGCAGGCGGCCGACGCGACCGTTGCCGTCGAGAAACGGGTGGATGGTCTCGAACTGGGCATGCGCGAGGGCGACCTGCACGAGCCGAGGCAGCTCGCTCGTCTCATCGTGCACAAAGCGCTCCAGCTCGGAGATGCACCCGGCCACCTCCGTGTGGGGCGGCGGCACGAAGTGGGCGTTACCCGGCCGCGTGCCGCCGATCCAGTTCTGCGACCGGCGGAACTCGCCCGGCTGCTTGTCGCTGCCGCGTCCGCGTTCCATAAGCTTGGCGTGCATCTCCCGGATCAGGCGCGCGCTGATGGGGAAGCCACCGCGCAGGCGCGCGAGCCCATGCTCCAGCGCCGCCACGTAACCGCTCACCTCGACCACATCGTCGATCGGTACTCCCGGAGCCTGTTCGATCTCGAACAGGAGCAGGTCGGACAGCGACGACTGCGTGCCCTCGATCTGCGATGAGAGCACGGCCTCCTTGCGCACATACGAGTAGAGGAAGAGCGAGGTGTCGGGCAGCAGCACTGACAAGCTGTCGAGCCTCCCCAGCGACAACGCCGCCCGCTCGATGGATGCGTGAAGAGACCCCGAAAGCTCCAGCGGCGGCTGTGGCGGCAGAGGGGCCGGTACGAACGCCTCGACCCGCTCGCCTGTGGTCGTGGTGACCTCGTATCGACCCGTGAGTCCCCGCTTCATGCCGCAGCCGTCCTGTTGCTCAGGAGAGTTGAATAGCGTCTGTCGCTATTAAGACTTAAGCGCCAACGCTAAACAAGAGGGCGCACTCTGTCCAGCCTTCGCGTGCCAGCTACGCTCGGGCGG
The DNA here is from genome assembly GCA_002423545.1 of Thermoleophilia bacterium UBA6103. GTDB lineage: Bacteria > Actinomycetota > Thermoleophilia > UBA2241 > UBA2241 > UBA6103. The sequence continues at coordinate 15,516 of DIWP01000031.1, read as the reverse complement.
CCGCGGGCGTCACCGACGTTCCCGAGATCTCCCGGACCGACCAGCGTGGCGATCACCCCAGGCTCAAGATACCGGTAGCTCTGCGGCGGAAGGAGGCCGTCGCCGATCTCCCTGAGCTCGACTGGATCGTCGAGGGGATACACCTCGTCGATCAGGAGCGCCACGCCCCTGTCGCGGCCCGTGTAGTAGGCGGCGAAGTCTGCCTGATCGATGCCGCCCACGTGCTCGTACCGCTGCCAGAGGCCTTCCGGGGAGCACTCGTCGACGCCGCGTACGCTGAAGCAGCCAAGGACGCGCTTCTCGGGAGCGCTGGCGTAGACGACCACCCATTGCGGCACGCGTGCGAACGGCCGTCGGCGAAACTCGACGCGTTTCGTACCCTCCATGATCTGCGTCGCGTAGTGGGGCTTGATGGGCAGCAGCACTACGACCGCATCCGCTTCGCCAGCCATGCTGCTCCCTCCTGACCTATCCCCTGAATGGATTGCGGCGGCCCGGAAACCACTCCGCTGGCCACCAGCTCAGTCACTGTGATCCGCTCCGAGACAACGCGGACCTGCCGGAAGCCGATCACAAGCACATCCCTGTCGCCGGCGGCCATCTCCGTTATTTCGGCGGCGCTGTACACCGTCCGCTTTCCAGCAGTGCGAACGATACCCTCCACGTCGGACAGAACGCGGACGTCTTCGACGATCCCGGCCACGCTCACCGTCTGCTCTGTCGACTTGTAGAAGTACAGGAGATCGCCCTTCCGTAGCGATCTCACGGGCGCGTGGCACAGGTAGGCCTTCCGAATGCTGTTTCCGTGCGCATCGCATCCAGGCAGCAGAACGCCCTGCCCCTCCGCTTCGGGGAACAGCCGCGCGTGATACCGCGGCTGGATCGGAACCAGCCAACTGGACACCCGTTCGGCGAGCACCACCGGAGGGCCGTAGCGGACATGAAGCTCAAAGGGATCCATGGAGGCAAGGTGGTCCCGCCTTGGTCGTCGCGACTTGGCGAGGATCACGTCGCCGTTGCGCTTCGCCTCACCAGTCGGCAGGAAGCCGAACGTCTCCAGGAAGGCACCTTGAATGTACAGATCTTGAGGACCTTGCCCGACAGACCGTGCCGGCCGGGTGGCTTTTCGGTGACCACACACAGCGCCGCAAGACCTCCGCCTGCCGACCGAACGACCCATGCTCGGCGACGTTCGGCGACAGTTCTAGCCCACCACGCATCGAAGCCGGCATAGCGATCCCGTAGTCCGCCGAACAACGGGTCAGCCGTGTCCAGGGCATCGCATGTGGTGGCCTCCGCAGGTGCGGGGCCGAGAGGGACCTTCTCGTACAGAGTCCGCACCATGTCGCGGGCATCCGCGACCGTGAGGACTCTGTCTGAGACCCCGATGCGCGCTGCCTTGGCGTGAATGCCGGCGTCTTCCGTAACCAGGAACGCCACCGCACCGGTGGTCGCCGCAGCAAGCAGGCGCAGGTCCACATCATCGTGCTCACGCCGCGATTCGACCCCAGAGCTCAACGAAAGCAACTCTTCGGGGGGCTCAGGTGCGTTCTCAAGACGGACGTACTTGCCGGCGAGCGCGAGCCTCATCGTGCGACGGACAGGATCCTTGTCTCTGGACAGCTCGTCGAACGTCGCGGGATGGATGACCACACGATTGCCGGTGTGCTGAATCTGCCGCACGAGATCCGCGATCGGACCGCTCAGCTCCTCGATGTCGGCGCTCGATGCCGGCTCGACGGGAATCAGGATGTTGGTGTCGATCAGGTAGTCCATGGCTCGTCCCGACGCGATTGCGGCTCCCGAGAGCGGCCGATTCCACCACGCGCGAGATTACGTTTGCCGCCGCGAGAAGGTGACTATCCCTGGAGCAGTGTCCACGAACGCACGCAGGTGCGCGGTGTGCGAGAAGGCTCGCGGACTCGCCGGTCCGCTCATGAGCTGAGGTCGAGGGCCTCGATGTTCCGGAGGAGGGTGTCGAACGCCGCCTTGTCGAGGGACCGCCAGCCCTCTTTGCCGAGGCGCTGCCCGACATCCGCCCGATCCAGGGGGAAGAACTCGAGGAAGGTCTCGGTGCTGACGTAGGCCGCGATCCTGCCGTCCTCCCGCCCTGCCCACACCGTGAACAGGCAGCGCGAACGGTTCGCAGGCGGTGCGAACATCAGGCAGGTCTTGAGGGGCCGCACGTGCAGGCCCTGCGTGCGCGCGACCTCGACCGCCCGCGCCAACTCCTCCCGCGTGCCGCATTGCTCCGCCAGCTCAAGGACGGCCTGCGGCGTCAGCGGCGCGCCTGCACCGGACGGCTCGGGCGCCACGGCGTCGCGCACGGACTCCTCGCGGCGCACCGACTCCTCGCCCTCCCTCAGGCCGCGGGGGTGGTCTGCGGAGACGTATCGACGGATCCGGCGGTTGCGGGCCTCGATGAAGGTGATGGCGCGCTGCCGGTACTCCCGGTACGCGTCGATGGTCTGAGGGATCGCCGGAGTGGTGAAGTCCTTGAACGGCGCCGAGAAGATCACGGCATCGCAGTCGACGGTGACGGCATCCTGCAGAAGGAAGAACTCCACGAAGCCCGCTCAACCGCCGGTGTTCTCCCCAGAAGCAGCCCTGGTCTCGTGCGCCCACCACGTCACGACGCTGAGGAACTGTTGCAAGACATCTTCGTCGATCAGCACGGCGAGAGACGCGCTGGGATAGCGTGCGTGGGCATCGCTTGGCAAGCTGAAGCCAGGGATGGCCGCGAAGCGGGCGGCCAGCTCGCGGCGCGCCTCAACCTGCGCGAAGGGTTCCTTGAGGTTGGGAATGGCGAACTCGATGCGCCCGTCGGTCAGCAGCGACAGCAGCCGCGGATCGCCCGAGCCAGTGCGCAGGCTGAGCGATCCCGTCTCCACCCCCGTGCCCCATGTGGTCGTAAGACCCTCCGTCTGCGCCCACTGGTAGACGCGTCGCACTGTCTCAACGAGTTCCGGGTGCTCCGCCTGGAGTCTTTCGAAGTAGCGTGTCTCATCCCAGACTCGGTTGCCCCTAGCCCGACCCTTGCGGTCTTGGGCGACCTCGCTCTGTCCATAGAGTCGGGGTACGAGAATGGGACGACCATCACCGGTGAACTGCTTGATCTCGACCGCCAGCACCTCGACGTCGTTCATCTTCTCGTTGAGGAACTCGATGATGCGCTTGGTCTCAGGAGGGAAGCTGTCGGCGACAAACAGTAGACGCAGATGGCCCTGCTCGAGGTTCTCCCCGACGCGAGCCCAGTAGCCTTCGACCTCTTCGGGAATCGCCGCATCAGCAGGCAAGTCCAGCAGTTCCGCGACTTGCCTGACTGGATCTGCCTCCGCGTCGTTGGCCCGGCAGGTGGATTCGAACTGAGCACGCATCTTCTCTACCGGCCAGTAGACGACGGCGTGCGCGGCATACTCCATCATCTGACCGATGACCTCACGACGGATGCGCGTATCGCTGCTGCGCTTGACCTCGACCAGCGTCGGAATGCCGTCCTGGTCGAGGAAGACGTGGTCGATCGACCACCAAGCGCCGCCGCCCGCCTCTCGTGCGAGCGGCGACTCACGCTGCACGAGCACCCAGCGGCGCGGGGATTCGGCGTCGATCAGGTCGCCGGCAAGGAGATCCGGGTAGTGCTCAACGTAGGTCTGAAGGACGTCCTCCGACGGGTAGAGCTCATCGGTGAACTGAATGAGCTTATCGCCGTCACCGATCATGAAGATGCCGCCCGGCATGTTGGGCCTCCTCGATGCCGTCCTCGAGCTGCAAACACCTCGCAGTCTACAGGTGCTGTTCACCCTAATGCGCTGTGCTCACGACCTGTGAGAAGCGATCATCCGGGCTCACGCGCCACCAACACATGTATGGTCAACCTAGCAACTGAACCTCGGGAGTTCACGATGTCAGACATGCCGCCAGAGATCGACTGGATCGACAGCTATTACGAAGCGCTGGAGTTCTTCTACTGGGAGCCTCAGCACATCGGCCGCAAGAAGCACGCCGACGGAAGGCTGCGCACAGTGGATCAGGTCCAGCGGCATCTCCGAAGAATGGAGACGACGCTCAACCAGCTGCTGAGCCAGTTCTTCCTGCTGGCTCCTACTTCGCTCCGAAACCGGCTGTTCGAGCGGCTCTTCGACGAGGAGTTCAGGCGGCCGTTCGTCAGCCTCGGGAGGGACGTCGACGAACTCTTCTCTCTGCAGAAAGCGACACAGCCGGATCTCCTGTTCGTCTCAGATCGCGAGGTCGTGGCCATCGAGATGAAGATCGGCGCCAAGTGCAGCGTGGAGCAGGTGCTCAAGTACGCGCTGTTGGCTCTGGCAGTCGAGATCAGAACCGGACGAACGATGGCTCACCGTCTGGCGCTGCTCGGGCACGGCGACTTCGCACGTCAGTGGCAGGAGCGCTTCACATCGCCGGCGGAGTTGGTCCGGGCTCTGAGAGATGCTGACATCGACGCCTTCCTGGCGAAGACGCCGCAGTTCCAGGAATACGCCGACCGCCTGACCGACATCGTCACCGAGTCACGGTTCTCGTACTTCGACTACGCCGACCTGGCGGGCTTCTTGCGGGCCGAAAGGCCATCGGATCACGACCAGACCGCTGGAGCCGAGGTCTACCGCAAGCTCATCGACGGCGTCCTAGCGGAACTCGACAGACGGCACTTGTGCCCCTGATGCCGCTCAAGTCTGCCGACCGGCATGCGCCGGATACGGACCAGCTGCCCGGGGCGCAACTATCCGTGGTCGAAGGTGTTGACGGCTCGTTAGCCCGAGGGCTGACGCAGTCGCGGGCCCGCGCGGCCACCGGCTGGAGATCGAGGTCTTTCCGCTGCTCGCGCAATCGTGATTGACTGTGGACACCCCAAGTTGGGCGCTCAGGGCTCATACCACCATGAGGGCTTGCATGGACCGCATCTCATCAGCAGGGACACTTGACGCCTTCTGAGAGACAGCCGGTCAACCCCGGTTTCTACGAAGAGGTGCAGCGTACGCTCGATGGGTTCGCGAACGACCCACGCGGCCAACTGATTCTGAGCCTAGCAGCCAACTGCCGCAGCAAAGCCCAGCTTCCCCAATTCGCCAGATTCACATTGGAGCAATGCGAGCAGAGGGCGCAGCGACGCGAGGAGTCGTGTGAGTCGGCATGCGCACCAGTAGCTGAGCCGTCGGTGAGCTTGGACCGCTTCTACTATCTGGCGCACTACCGGCATATTCGCAGCATTCTGCAGCACGGCATCCTGTCCTTCGACGAGGCCAACGAGCGTGGTCTTTGCTCGAACGACATTTCCGACCCCGAGGTACAGTGGCTCAGGGAACGGCGACGCGAGCCCGTGTACAAGAGACGTCTTCACGACTATGCACCCCTGTACTTGAACCCCAGGAACCCGATGCTCTATAGGCGTAGGAAGATACAGGAGCAGCTGGTGATACTGACGATCTCGCGTGACGTATGTCTGAGACACGAGCATCTCTTCACGGATGGGAACGCCGCCAGCGGCGAAACGCTGTTCTCAACGGATGCGTCCGTCGTGCGAGAGTCGAAGCCTGTGCTGCAGGCCAGCTACTGGAACGACTACGTCGACGGCAAGCGACGGCGCTGCGCGGAGGTGCTTGTCTACCCCCAGATAGAGCCCGAGTTCATCGTCGGCGCCGTGTGCGAGAATGAGCGGATGAAGCAGCAATTGCGTTCCATCTGCCGTCGCCCGCTCGAAGTCGACCGGCAGAGATCGTTCTTCTTCTGAGCGGGAGCAGGCGCATGGCTGAACCCAAAGTCATATCCGGCAACATCTTCACCTCTGGCTGCCAGACACTCGTCAACACGGTCAACTGCGTCGGGGTCATGGGCGCCGGGATTGCGCTTGAGTTCCGGCTTCGTTATCCGCAGATGTTCAAGAAGTACGTGGAGCTATGCAAGAACGGCCACATCGCGATTGGCGTGCTCTGGCTTTTCAAGGCGACTGACCGGTGGGTTCTCAACTTCCCGACGAAGGTCCACTGGAGGTACCCAACCAAGGAGGAATACCTGCACGCTGGGCTTGAGAAGTTCATGGCCACCTACAGGGAAAAGGGCATCGAGTCAGTGGCCTTTCCTCTGCTGGGGACGCATCACGGCGGTCTGGAGCCTGGGCTCTGCATGGAGATAATGCAGTCCTATCTCCAGAACTGTCTGATTCCGGCCGAGATCTACATCTACGATCCGTTCGCAGCTGATGACCTCTACGAGAGGTTCCGTGACGTCTTCCTATCGACGCCCCCTGACGAGATCAGGGCGCGGTCGGGATTGCGCCCCCAGTACGTTGACCGCCTTCGTGATGCATTGGGTGACTCGAGCATGAGGCAGATGAACCAGCTGGCCAGGGTCGAGGGCATCGGCGCCGCAACGTTGGAACGCGCGTTCGCGTTTGCGCGTGACGCCCTGGAGGGCGCTCCCCCGACGGCTCAGCAGAGCCTGGACGTCTAGCGCATCGCACCGCCGCCGCTCGGAACACTGCTGTCACTGCCGGTGCGAAACTGACCCACTACTGCCGTTCGGGTTGGAGGTGGGTCAAGTTGAGACCGGCACTGACAGCCGTCGAGGATGACCGAATGCCATGCCGGCAAGGTAGTCGAGATCCGGGGACCCACATGTTCATCGTGATTCACATGTCACGGAGTCACTATTCCAGCAGGCTCTGACTCGGCCGCCCGCTCCAGCCAATACTCCGCGTGATAGTCGGTGAAGAACAGTGAGACGGCCTCCCCACTGTCCGGAAGCACGAGCCGAGCGACTCGTCCTTCAACAACGGATGTGTCGTCTGCTGGGTCGAAACACACGGAGTGCCGCTCAGTCGAAGCCTCGAGGGCCTCGACGATCCATTCTCGTACGAATCGTCGGCCGTAGTTGTCGTGATGGAACTTACACAGAAGCACGAGGTTGCCTGCGTGCCGAGCACCACCGCCGGCCTTCGGGTCGACGTGGTGCGCCTCAACTACTCTGCGTCTTACCTCCTCCCACTGGACATAGCTGCCATTGGGCGCCAGTTCAGTCGGCGACCGCTCACACAGGCACATCTGGCAGTGGCTTGCGTAGTGCTGTGCCTTCAGCGCTTCGATCTGCTCCTGCTCGCGCGCAGGTGCCCTGCCACGCGAAGTTCGACGGTTTCCGTCTCTCCGTGCGCCGCCTGCGCCTCCAGATCGCGCGGATCCATCCCCAGTCGGGATGGGCCGCGGTGTGGGAGTGTTCCTGTCCGGATCGGGCTGGAACGGCGAATGGCCAAATACTGATTCGCCGGTAGCCCCCTCTCCGCTACGCTCGCTCTCTTCCTCTTGCTGCTCATCCGCGTCGACATCAGGCCTTCCAAAGGACCGATCGGCAATCTGAGTACCTACTGCCCTCTGTAGAGCGAGCAAGTACACCGGACGCGCTCCCGGTTTGAACACACAACGGGCCGCCACAGCTTCATAGAACCGGCTTTCCGCAAGTGGTTCACCGTCTGCAACCCAGAACACGTGAGTATCGCGGTCCAATCCTGCGTCAACCGTGACTCGATAGGTCTTCCCCAGGAAACGGTACTTCGCCTGGACCTCCACCGCCGATTCGACCGATCGGATCTGCATGATTCGGTCGCGCCAGTCGCGCCAGACGGCGATACGCTCTACTCCGAGGGAATCCAGCCGCTTCAGCAGGGTTCGCTCGAGCTTGGGCGACTGGAGGCTCCTGAGACACTCTAGAAGTTCGGCAGCCTTCTGCACAGTGCCAAGTCCCTCGACTCGGTGCGGATCTCCAATCGCCTCCGCCAGTGACTTCACTCCAAGACGGCGGAGAACCTCAGTGGCGGGTTCTCTGACCTCGCGGGCGCTCGTGATAGCCAGCGAGACGACCGCATCCTGCCCTCGCATCTGTTCGGCGACGTCGTGATCCGGTAGGTAGATGCGTTTGCGCCTAAGGTCGCGCAGAGTAGCTAGACCCACTGTGTTCGCACATTCGACTGCAACTACCGGAAGGTCGGGATCGTCCGCTGCCCAACTCGCTGGCCCCGAGGGACTGAGAAGGTGCCGGATCACACAGGGCACATGGGAAGCGATTGTCCTCGAATCCTGCTCCGCGAGCCACGAAAAGAAGGCCTTGGAGGTCTCCGGTTGAGGGTTCGCGGACGTGACACCGACCTCGAGATAGCGGCGCTGGGCGTCCTGTGGAAGGCCAGTAGTGGGGACTACGGTCTTCCAGCTGCCCCAGTAGTCTCCTTTCGTCCCCCTGAGGGCGACCTGCGTTGGCGCATAGAGACGTCCATTGCACGGGATGAAGACGATCTCGGCCAATCTTTCCCTCGAGGAGTCGCCACGAGCGGTGACCGCCAAGACAGCTTCGAGTCTCGCCTGCAACGCGTCGGCATTGCCGGCGTCTTCTCTCAGGGCTGCCTCCAGCATGTCAGCGCTAGGATTCGCCCTGGCTGGAGATATCCGTTCCACTGCTGGAGCAGCAGTCTTCGACAACACGAATCTTGCCGGCAACGCCAGGCGAGCGACGTACGTGGTCTCCTTCACCAGTTCGCGTCGAAGTCGAAGCGACGCGTCCTTGGCAATCGCCGGGACTTCTGCGGCGCCACCCTGTGTCAGACGTCTGACTCCAAGAGCGCGGACAAGCACGGACAGGTCGGCTTCGAAACACCTGAGTGCGGAGAGGGTCGCCTCATCCGGGATGTCGCCAATGACGAAAGCAGCGAGCCGACGTTTGAAGAAGTCGTCCAGCTCGCCCGGCGTCGGTGATCTTCGCAATGAAGCAGGTCCGGACCTGACCCCCGCAACTATCCTCGACTTCAATACCTGACGGCAGGGACGGCGTATGGAGTCGCCGAGCGCTTGCGCCATCCGTGCTGAGCGTGGCGCGCAGAGATCTCGGAGCGGCCGCAACTGCCGGTCGGTGTCAGGCCAAATGGCAATCTCGGCAAGCCGGGTTCGCTCGCTAGAAGACAGCCGGCCCGGGTACTGATTCAGCCACTCCCAGAACCGCCTTCGTGTCGATTCATCGGCCTCGTCGAGGGTGGCCTGCGCAAGGAAGGTCGCCAGCGTGAAGCGCGGGAGCCGCCACGACTTCTGGCGGAAGAGTGGGTGGGCGGCCAAGACCGGATGAAGCAGGGGCGGTATCCGCAACCCCGGGATGTCAGTCGGCAGTGGTGCACTCGAAAAGAGCTCGTGGAACTCCGTGGCATGCCCTCTGGCATCAGGCAACAGGAGCATGCCTTGGACCTGGCTTGCTGCGCCCTTCTCCTCGCATTCCGCGCTCGCCGCGATGATGTCGAGATAGGCGTAGGCCCGAATCGGGTCACTCATCTCGCGGGCCAGATCATCGGGAGCATCAAAGTAACGGTTGCCCTCTCCCTTGACACGGCTGAGTGCATCGGTCTCATCGAAAGTAAGGAACAAATCTGGGAAGCCCGGCGTCTTACCGTCGGCGAGCAAGCCTATGATCTCCGGATCTACTCGGGGGTCGATTTGGCGTTCCTTTGCGGGACTCGTGATAGCCAGTGGCAGGAAGATGCCGTCACTACTGGTGAGTATCGGGATGATGAACGCGTACTTGCGAGAACTAGACTCACCAACAGCAGGCGCTCGCTTCTGCCGCCGCCCCGAGCTACGCGCGCCACCAAGCAGGTTGATGACCTCGGCGGATCGAAGAGTGGGTATCGCGCCGCGTCTAGCGAGTGCAGCCAGCAGAGAGCGTACCTGCTCCTCAGCGTGCGGCACTTCGCTTGGCACCAGCAGCCGCATGGCATGGGGTCCCCACCTGGGAACAAGCTGACGTTTCAGGACATCAATGAGCAGACTGTCGCATGCTGCTCGCAGGCCGATGTTGGCCGCATCCTCCCAGACCGGTGCATGTCGTTCTGTGTCGGAAACGAAAGGGGCATTGTAGGAGACGCCGTGTCCGGTGCATGCTTCGGGCACCCCCTGCGGATAGCCAATCGGATAGCGAAAGCGACCGTTCGCACGTTGTGGCCGGCCGCGGCGGTCAACATGCCAGGACACTTCACAGAAGAGCCGGCGTCCTCGACGGAAGTGGTCAGCTGTGCGGCGACGCAGAAGGGCGTCCAGCGGAAGCAGACGGCGAGCCACATCCTCCACTCGGCCGGGCGGCAAGCTGTCGGTTGTACCGGTCGTGACACACCGTCGCCGGAAGCACACGATGCTTCCGCCCAATCGTCGGGGTCGGCCGGCGCTGAATCGGAAGATCGCCTCACCGCAGCGCCAGTGACGCAAGACGATCTCGTACCCACGCGTCATCTCCGGGCAGACGATTCCCAAGAACTGCTCGGGGAGGGTCGCGCAGCTCGCGTGGAACAGCCTTTCGATATCCTCGTCGCTGACGGCTTCAAGAGCGAGCGCCTCCCCCTCCCTTGGTTCGAGCCGTCTTTGGCGGTAGTGGACGATGATCCGACAACCAGCCACTGGAGCCCGGACGTCCAACACAGGCTTAGACGAAGCACCTGGGTACGGCGGTGCATCCAGCCCTCGCGCGCGAAGCGTCTGGGAGATGCGCTTGCCGTCGGACAGCACGTCGAGACTGTCCCCGATCATGAATGCCGTCTTGAGGCCGTGGTTTTTGACGCCGATTCTGCCGACCTTGGCGGGCACCCGATCGCCGGCACCGCGGATGGTGCGAAGTCTCAGCCACCCAGCAGCGTCAACCGGCTGTCCATTCCCTTCGGACACCATCTGATCTCGCTCGAACGAAATGACCGTGCGGGTTGCCTGCTGGTCCAGGTCGTTCTGAATCAGCTCCGAGACGATGTCATCGCGCTTCAGGCCGAGAAGGAAGTTCCAGAAATCCGGCACCGAGTCGGTTACGAACACATACTGGGACAGCGGAGATGCATCTCCATCTCGCGAGTCCAATACCGTCTCCATCCGTCGCGTGCCGGGCCTGCTAAGCCTACCGTCCGAGACCGCCGATACAATACGGTCACACACCGGGGTGACGGAAACCGCAGTCCTGGACAGCGCTTCACGGACGTCAAGGAGGGCGCTCGATGACACTCGATCCGCAGAAGGTGCAGAAGCTTGTCGAGCGAGTGAACTGGCGTTACCCGGGCTGGGCAGGATTCGACGACCCGCGCCTTGTGGAGGAGGAACGAGCCTACAAGCTTGAGACACGCGACATGGCGTTCGGTCCGGACGGCCTGCTTGCTCGAGAGCGTCTTGAGCGTCTCATCGAGGACCAGGCATGGGCGACCGCCATCACCGACTTCACGACAGTCGGCAAGCACAACAGCCTCATGTTCCAAAGCGTTCCGTCGTCGGCGGACGCGCGCGTCCTCTACCCCGGTCAGGTCGATGACCAGGCGGAGATGATACGTCGCATGTTCGACCTCCTGTACGGCCAGGGACCCTCCGAGGAGCGACTGGAGCGCTGGTTCACGTGGACCGCCGGGCAGCCCGCCGGAGCCAACTGGCCGTTCGGCACCTTCTGGCTCTTCATGCTCGACCCGGACAGCGAGGTCTTCGTCAAGCCTCGCGCGACCCGACGCGTCCTGAAGTGGCTTGGGAGCGATGTGTCCCTCCCCACCGCGCCGTCCGGCGAGGCCTACGCGCAGGTGCGAGGTGTGTTCAATGAGCTCCGCGACGCGCTCTCGGAGTACGAGCCGAAAGACATGGTGGACATCCAGAGCTTCGTCTGGGTGGCGGGCACCGCCAAGCAGGAAGGCGACGACGCGGACGCAGGCGCAGAGGGGGCGACGGGCAAGGTCGTGCTCGACCCGGACAAGCGCGAGGAGTTCCTCGGCCTCTTCGACCGTTTCATCAAGGAGTACCTGCCGTCTCCTGAGGGTCAGTATCACGCAGTCAACTACGGGTCGATGCGGGAGCGGGGCCGTAAGAACTACGAGGAGATCGTTGCCGCCGCGAACGCCGGCGAAGACGTCACCGATCGTGTGCTCAGGCAGCTGCTCCCGCACACGGAGTCCACCGCCCATCGAGACGGCGGCTACTGGGTCCACCTGGCGCCGTCGGTCAACGGTGACGTGCGCCCCTGGTTCGAGGCGAACAAGTGGCGTGAGTCAGAAGACTGGCCTCACGTGGCGAAGGCGATCCTGAGCTTCACGCGTACGTGCGCCGAAAGCCCAGCCGCAATGCCCACCGCCTGCGAGGAGTTCGCCACTGGTCCCTGGTCCAAGGGATTCCAGCAGGGCATGCTGAGTCCGATCCTCAACGCGCTACGACCCGACGACTACCTGCTGTTCAACAACAAGTCGCGTCTGACGCTCAAGTGGTTGACCGGCACACTCTACGAGCAGAGCCTGGCCGCTTACCCAGAGGCAAACCGGGTCGAGCGGCTGATCATCAGCGACCTCACCGCTGACATCGAATCCGCAGCAGAAGACGCGGACACGCGCCCGGAAGACCTCTTCGACATGTTCTGCCACTGGCTCGTGGCCGTCCACGGGGTACCCGAGGCGACGCAGCACTGGAAGGTCGCCCCCGGACGAGAGGCATGGAACTGGGAGACGTGGCAGCAGGAAGGCTACATCTCCGTCGGATGGGAGGCGGTCGGCGACCTCTCGGGGGTTGCGAGAGAGGACATCGACGGACTGTTCGCCAAGGCCAGGGAACAGCACCCTGACTACACCCCCGGCGGCGCTGTCACCCTTCGCCGCTTCGCCAAGGACATCAAACCCGGGCATCGGATCGTCGCGAACAAAGGCAAGGAAACGGTCCTCGGCATCGGGACGGTCACCGGCGAGTACTACTTCGTCGACGATGTCGAGCACGGCCACCGCATCCCGGTCGAGTGGGACGACGTCCGTCCGCGGTCCATCCCGACGCAGAACGGGTGGGTCCAGACACTCGTGTCGTTGTCGGCCGAGGACTTCGAGAGCATCCGGCAGACAGCTCCGCAGGAGCCTACCGAGATGGCCGCGCCATTCAACCGAGTCTTTGCGAATTGGGACGACGCCGAGTGGTGCTTTGACCTCGTGCGCACGACCCTCGAGGCCCTCGACTGTGCCGAGACCGACAATCCGCTGCTGGCCATGACCTATGGCTACGACGGGCGGCGCATCCGGGTCAACTACGGCAACTGGCTCGTACTGGATCTCACGAACGAAGGCGCCAAGAAGACGATCGGCATGGCGCTTCTGGCAAGCGAGGCGGCCGATCTCGAGTCGGTCGCTGGGACGTTCAAGACGCCGGCGGATGAGCCGGCGGTCGTCTTCGACTACTTCCCCCGCTAGACCTTCCGTGATGACGAGCAGCTCCGTGACGCATTCGTTGCGACGCTGCCTGCGGTGGTCGATCGTTTCGCCAACTGGAAGGCCTCGAACCTGCGGGCCTATCGAGCACCTGAGCTCTATCGCGCCGTCTATGACGCAGAAGCTCGGCGGAAGCTGCTTACTGAGGGGCCAGAGCCCACCAAGCGCGCGGAGAAGCCGAAGGATCCGAGCAAGACGGAGGAATCGCTCTTCAAGGAAGCGGCCTGGACCCTGATGGAGCAGTTCCGTGACGACCCGACCAAGGTCTTCTACGCCGCGCACAAGGACGAGCTGAAGACACTGGTCTCTGACCCAGTACGCAGCGTCCTGGAGAACGTGGCGGCTCGGATGCCTGAGCCTGTCCTCGATGCCATGGAGACGCAGAAGCGGCTCTTCAGCGTGTTCCCCAAGAACGACTACGGGCGCGGAGGAGCCTGGCCGTTCTTCTGGGGAGCGTTCTACCCGACAGGGGGCAAGAAGATCGAAGGCTCCCAGCTCTACGTCTTCCTCGACGCAGATGGCTTCTCCTATGGCTACTCAGTCGGGAACTACGGAAGTGCCGACCGGAAGAAGCTCACCGAGAACTGCCTCAAGCACAGGACGGCTCTCCAGCAACTCCTGGCAGACACCATCGAGGCGCCCGACTTCGAATTCGGGAACCTCAACGAGAGCGAGGGTGGCCAGCTCATTCAAGGCATCGAGGGACTCGACCTGGCAGGATGGCTGCAGAAGAACGACACCGTCGGCGCCCACGTGCACGTGCTGGTTCCCTGGACGGAGCTGCTCGCCCGCGACCTGGAGACGCTGGTCGCCGAGGTGAGTCAGGCGTTCGAGAGGCTCTTCCCGCTGGTGATCCTCGCCACGACCGACGCCCCGCTACCGGCGATCGAGGGCTACTTGGCAAGTCGGCGGCATGAGGACTGGGAAGACGAGGAAGAGCGGAACGAGGAGTACCCCCTGCCCCGGATGGCCGAGGAGACCGGCTTCGAGCTGGCGACCCTGCAGCAGTGGGTCGATGCCATCCAGCGCAAGAAGCAGGCGATCCTGTACGGGCCGCCGGGTACCGGCAAGACGTTCGTGGCGCAGCGGCTGGCGGACCACATCATCGGCGGCGGCAGGGGCAAGAAGGCCATCGTGCAGTTCCATCCGGCGTACGCCTACGAGGACTTCATCCAGGGCCTGCGGCCCGAGTCGGACGGCGACCTGGTCAAGTACCCAATGGCTCCGGGTCGCTTCCTCGAGTTCTGTGAAGAGGTCCGCAACCTCGACGGCCTCTCGGTGCTGATCATCGACGAGATCAACCGGGCTGAACTCTCCCGCGTGTTCGGCGAGCTCATGTACCTGCTCGAGTATCGGGACGAGAAGGTGAGGCTGGCGAGCGGGCAGCAGTTCTCGATCCCCAAGAAGCTGCGCATCATCGGCACCATGAACACCGCCGACCGGTCCATCGCGCTGGTCGACAACGCGCTGCGGCGGCGCTTCGCGTTCCTGCCGCTCTACCCCGACGACGCCGTCCTGCGCCGCTTCCACGAGCGCAACGAGACCGGCTATCCGATCGAGCCCCTGCTCAAGCTGCTGGCCCGCGTCAACAACACGATCGACGACCCGCACTTCCACGTCGGCGTCTCCTTCTTCATGGACACGCAGCTCGACGCGAACATTGAAGCGGTCTGGAGGCTGGAGATAGAGCCGTACCTGGACGAGTACTTCTTCAACCGTCGCGAGGACGTGGCGAAGTTCAGGTGGGAGAAGGTCAAGAGCGAGCTGCAAGCCAATGAGGGCCAGGGCGGTGACTGAGGCCGCGACAGCACAGGCGATCGAGCCCCTGCGGGAGTACCGGCCCTGCCTGCTGCCGCGGAGCTCGCTCGACGAGGCGACGGGCACGTACCTCTACCGTCACTTCCGCAAGGAGCTGACGGTCGAGTTCCCGTCGCCGGCCACCGACGGCCAGTGGAGGCTGACGCCCGGCGGCTTCGTCGGGTTCATCCCGCTCCCGGACGGCCGGACGCTCGAGCTGCAATCCAAGACGCCGCTCGGCAACGTCTTCCGGATGCTCGAGTACACCTTCGACATCGACCCCCTCCCCGGACTGATCCGGGTCGCGACGCTGGAGGACTTCTACGATCGCCTCGCGGCGCTGCTCTCGACGATGGTGCTCGAACGCACGCGCCGCGGCATCTACCGCGAGTACGTGCGCCACGAGCGGCGTCTGCCCTACGTGCGGGGCTCGCTGGACACACGCCGCCTGGCGACCCGCCCCTGGCCGGACTTCCGCAGATAGTAGGCAT
>DIWP01000028.1 GCA_002423545.1 Thermoleophilia bacterium UBA6103 | reverse complement strand
GGCATTTAGCTGCGGAACGCCAGCCAGAGGGGCATTTAGCTGCGGAACGCCAGCCTGAGATCGAGGTGCGGGAAGCACCGCACGCCGGCCATCATGTCGCGCGAGGATGCCGTCCCGGGACTAGGAACGAAGCCCTACCCGCTCGTGTAGCCGCCATCCACGGGCAACACGGTACCGGCGATGTGCGTTGCCTCATCCGAGGCGAGGAAGAGCACCGTCTGGGCAATCTCCCCGGGGCGCGCCAGACGGCCCATAGGGATGGTCGCGGTCAGCGCCCGTTCGAACTCACAGGGGTCGTCCTGATCGTCGATCCAGGTGCGGATCATCGCTGTCTCGGTGGCGCCCGGCGCCACCGCGTTGACCCTGATGCTCGGCGCCAACTCGAGCGCCGCCGACCGCGTGAGACTGATGAGGGCGGCCTTGGTGGCACCATAGACGGCCATGCTCTTCACGCCCACCACACCCGCGCGCGAGGCGGTGTTCACGATGGAGCCGGCGGGGCGGGGGGTGGCCGGGTCGGCAGCGGGCCTGTCGACCAGCATCGCGCGCGACGCGGACTGTAGCATCTGCAGGGCGCCGAAGAAGTTGACGTCCATGACGCGACGGCAGAGATGCAATTCAGAGTCCAGCAGACTCACGCCGGAGTAGTCGATGCCGGCGTTGTTGACCAGGATGTCGAGACGGCCGAAACGCTCCCTGGCGGCGGTGGCGGCTTGCTCGGCGGTACCTGGGTCGGTGATGTCGCCCGCCACGAAGACGGCGGCCTCGTGTCCGAGCCTGTCGACGAGCTCGCCGGCCTTCGCTGCTTCGGCCGGCAGACCCACCAGCACTTGGTATGCGCCTTCTGCGGCGAAGCGGCGGGCGATCGCGGCACCGATCCCCGAGGCTCCACCGGTGACGATGGCGACCTTGCCCTGCAGCCGCCGGTTCGAGTCGGGTGAAGCCTGGCCCATCATGTCTCCTCCGCATCGTCGTCGGTGTCCCGCCACCCCCAGGCCGAGGTGAGCGTCCCGTCTTCTTTGATAGGGAACGGGAACGGGTCTCCGAGGATCTCGAGCCTCGCCAGGGAGACGGCCTCGGGAAGCAGGGCGCTCGAGATGGTCAGCTCTTCGAGAGAGAGAGAGAGTATTGCGCAGCCAGACGAGAGAGAACTCGCTCGGCGACATCGCACCCGAGGTTTGGCACGCGGCCTTGAGCGCGTCGACATCACGGTCGAAAGCGATCGGCAGCCGTCCGGACTCGGGCGCCGTCGAAGTGATGCAGTTGACGGCAGTGGCCTCGCGGTCGATCGTCGCCAGCAGCCGGGTCGTCGTGAAGTCCGCCGAGCCGATGCCGATCGCGTTGCCGTGCGAGGCCGGCGTCAGGTCGCGTACCACGATGCGCCTGATCCTCGGCTGTTCCGGCGAGACGGCACCGCGGACGTTGATGCGCCCTATCACCTTGGAGTCCATGCCGGCACCGCTTATCTCCTTGCCGATCTCGTCGAGAAGCAGGCAGTCGAAGCTTTCGAAGGGGATCGCGGGCATCATCGCTTCGGCCCGCGCCAGAAAGAGAGGCTCCCGATCGACGATTTCCGCGGCCGGCACGACGTGCACCTCGGCCGTCCGCTCGTGCTCGTCCTGGACCAGCGCGATGCCACAGAGCACGGGCAGTCGCTCGAGGACGATCGTGGCGGACTCTTCCAGGATGGTGGGGAAGCCATGACGCACTGCCAAACGATGAGCAACCTCGGCCCCACGATGCTTGCCGGCGCCGATCACGAGCATCTTGACCAGACCACTCTCGATGGATCCGGAGAAGTCGGTGTGTGACTTGACGCGGTTGACCACGACCACTGCATCGGCCTCTGCCAGATCGCGGGCCACCCACACCGGCGTGCCGAACCGGCTCTCTCCTACCTGCACGACGTCCATCGATGAGAGCAGCGGCGCCCGAACGCCCTCCTCCGTGACGCCGAGGGCGGCCAACACCTCCCTCTGACCGGCGGCCGTGGCGCCACCGTGACTGCCCATGCAGGGGACCACGAACGGTGATCCGCCCGCCTGCCGAACAAGGTCGGCCACGGTGCGGAGAGTCGGCACCATGTCGCGAACGCCGCGACCGCCTGCAGTGAGAGCCACGCGTGCACCGGCAGCGATGCGTTCGCCCATGCCGAGGCTGGACCACTGCTGCTCGAGGACCCTCGCCACGCAAACCGACGGGCGACTCGGGAAGCGTTGACGGACCCGGACCAGGTCCGGCAGGCCAGAGCTCAGTCGACTGTCACGAAGCATGTCCACCTTCCTGGCGGTCGTCGAGCGTGGCGACTTCCATGAGGGCGCCACGCTCCGCGGGTCCGGCAAGTCGCGCGTACAGCGCCAGAAGCCCGTCGACGGGCTTTGCACGCGGTGGCACCCATCTCGTGCGACGATCGGACAGCTCGTCATCGCCCAGCTCGAGACGCAGCACACCACGCGGCACGTCGATGGTGATCACGTCGCCGTCGCACACCAGCGCAATCGGGCCGCCGCGAGCGGCCTCCGGCGACACGTGGCCCACGAAGCAGCCGTTGTTGGTGCCGGAGAAGCGGCCGTCGGTCACGATGGCGGCGGTGTCGGACAGACCTCGTGCCGCCAGGTACTTCATGGGCGCGTACATCTCCGGCATCCCTGGACCGCCGCACGGGCCCATATACCTGATCACGAGCACAGTGCCGGGCTCGATGGCGCCACCGATGATGGCCTCATTCGCGTCGGTCTCGCTGTCAAAGCAGCGAGCCTGACCACGGAAGACCTCCAGCCCCGCAGGATAGGCAGCCGGGCGGGTGATGCAGGTGGCTGGCGCAAGATTCCCGCGCAGCACGGCCAGACCGCCTCCCGCGTGCCAGGGCTCGTCCGCAGTGCGTACGATCCGTCGATCGACGGCGCCGGCATACGCTTCACTGCCGGCCGTCAGGTTCTCGGCCACGGTCCGTCCGCTGACCGAGAGACCTTCGCGATCGAGCAGGGGTAGGATCTCCCGCATGACAGCAGGCACACCGCCGGCACGATGGAAGTCGGGGACGGTGGCCGGTCCGGCCGGGTTCACGCGCGCTACCTGAGGCGTGGAGCCCCACAGGTCGGCGAAGTCGTCGATGGTCAGTGGCGCGCCGGCTTCCTGGGCGATGGCCAGCAGATGGAGCACGGTGTTGGTCGACCCGCCGATGGCCGCCATCGTGCGCACGGCGTTGGCGAGGTTGCCCGGCGTCAAGATGTCGCGCGTGCTGACGCCATCGTTGATCAGGCGGACGATCGCGTTGCCGGTGGCGCGTGCCGCGCGGATGCGCGCGGCCGCCGTGGCGGGTATGGTCGCGCTGCCCGGGAGGCTCATACCCATGGCCTCCGCCGCGCAGCACATGGAATTGGCCGTGCCGAGATAGGCACACGAGCCACAGCCGGGTTGGCAGCCGTTCTCAAGAGCGAGGAAGTCGGCCTCGTCGATTGCTCCGGACTGTACAAGCGGAACGGCATCGTCTGGGGACGAGCTGTCGGCCGCCTGCCCGTGGAACTCCGCGCCTCCCTCGGCCGGGCCGCCGACGATGACAACGGCCGGCACGTCGACCCGGGCGGCAGCCATGAGCATGCCGGGAACGATCTTGTCGCACGAGCCTACCAGGACGATCCCGTCGAGCGCGTGACCACGGACTATCATCTCCACCGAGGCAGCGACGATCTCGCGCGAAGGCAGCGTGTACAAAGCTCCCCGATGATGGTCGGCGAGACCGTCGCAGATGCCGGGAACGCCGAACTCGACTGCAGTACCGCCGGCCTGCGCGATGCCTTCTCTGACGGCGGCCGTCACCGCGGCCAAGTTGAAATGGCCGGGAACGATGGTGCTGTGTGCGTTGGCGATTCCGACGATCGGTCGCGCCAGATCCTCGTCAGCGAAGCCCATGCTCTTGTAGAGCGCTCTCTGAGAGCTGCCCAGCGGCCGGCGGAGCAGTTCGTGGACCGTCACGTGCACACGTCCTCCTCGTGGATGCCGATGGCCGGTCTCGCGCATCTGATCGAATACTACACCACCCAGGTGGATGCAACCAGGCATTGAGGGGCTGCACCTGTCGGGGCATCGGCGAATCCTCTGGCAGCGAATCCAAAGCTGAAGTTGATCGGCAGCGGGCCCGAGGATGAAAGCGGGTTCGTCTGATCACGGGAAAGGCGAGGGGACGTCCAGCGGCCCCTTTTTCGCGAGGCAGTCCGGTACCTTGACAGCGCTGGGACGCGGGGCTAGCATGGCGACTATCGGCTGATAGCCCACCCAGGTGGTTATCAGGCGATCAGCAAAGCGTATCGCGCGGGGGTGATGCCGAAGCTCCAGTGTCGGCGGCGTTCCGGGGGGTCCGGGCAGGCGGCACTGCATCGCCAGCCATCAGATCAACCGGTCGTTCCATCTGACGGTCCTGCTTGGTTCGATCGCAAGGGGGAAGACAGTGCCGAAGAACGAGAAGCCCAGAGAGTCCGGATTCCTGCGTGCTCCGCTGACGAGGCGCCAGGTCCTCAAGGGTGCGGCCGCCGTCGGCGGCGCGTTCGCTCTCGGGCCGGTCATCAGTGCGTGCGGCGGCGACGATGGCGGCGGTGGGGGCGGCGCTTCGCCCACCGGCGGCGGCGAGCCGAAGGCCGGCGGCAAGCTGAAGGTCGGCATCGTCGGCGGTTCGGCCAAAGACACGCTCAACGGGTTGCTGGCCACCACCGAGCCAGACATCTGCTTCCAGACGCAGCTCTACGACAGCCTCGTGGCGTGGGACCAGGACTATCGGCTGGTCAACCATCTGGCTGAGGAGGTCTCCGGCAACTCGGATGCCACCGTGTGGACGGTCCGTCTCAAGCCGGACCTCAGCTGGCACGACGGCAAGCCGGTGACCGCCGACGACGTCGTCTACACGTATCAGCTCATCACCGACCCGGACAACCCGCTGGCCGGTGCGGCCGCCCTCGGCGGCCTCAAGCCGTAGAACGTCGTCAAGGTCGATGATCGTACCGTCGAGTTCCGTCTCGACATCCCGAACGCCATCCTGCCGGAGGGATTCGCCTACCGTATTAGCATCATGGTGCCGGTGGATTTTGACCCCGAGAACCCCATCGGGTGCGGTCCGTTCAGGATCTCCGACTTCAGGCCCGGCGAGCAGGCGGTGTTCGCACCGTTCGAGGGCTATTGGGGTGACGGCCCCTACGTCGACGAGCTCACCGTCGTCGAGTTCCCGGACGAGACGGCGCGCGTGAACGCGTTCCTCAGCGACACCATCGACGCCATGTCCCAGCTGCCGCGCGCTCAGGTCACGGTGGTCGAGGGTTCCGCCGGCCATCTGCCGCTGCGCGCCAAGACCGGCGCTTGGCAGCCGTTCACCATGCGCATCGACCAGAAGCCGTTCGACGACGTCCGCGTGCGGCAGGCCTTCCGTCTCATCGTCGACCGGCAGCAGATGATCGATCAGGCCTACAGCGGCTACGGCTGGGCCGGCAACGACATGTACGCGCCGTTCGACCCCGGCACGCCGGACCTGCCGCAGCGTGAGCAGGACCTGGAGCAGGCGAAGTCGCTGCTCAAGGAGGCCGGCTACAGCGATCTGGCCGTGGAGCTGGTCACCTCCGACGCGGTCGGCGGCGGCGCCGTCGAGGCCGCCCAGGTGTTCGCCGAGCAGGCCAAGGGCGCCGGCGTGAAGGTGAACGTCAACAAGGTCGACGCGGGGGTCTTCTACGGCGAGGACTACCTGTCGTGGACCTTTGCGCAGGACTTCTGGTACACGCGCAACTACCTCGCCCAGGCGGCGGCCGGGTCGCTGCCGACGGCGCCCTACAACGAGACCCACTGGAAGAACGACAAGTGGCAGGCGCTGGTCGAGGAGGCGTTCCAGACGGTCGACGAGGCGAAGCGCAACGAGCTGATCGCCGAGGCGCAGACGATCGAGCACGAAGAAGGCGGCTACATCGTCTGGGCGTTCAACGATCAGATCGACGCCTACAATGAGAAGCTCGGCGGCGTGGTCCCCGACAAGCAGGGCACCCCGCTGGCCGGCTTCCGGTTCCACATGTGGTATTTCGTCTGATCTGTCGACGCGACTGAGGTGGCTTCGGACGAGGCCGCCTGACAAGGGGGCGGCCGCTGGACCAGCGGCCGCCCCCCTCGTTGTGACCCACCTGTCTCGCGGCTTCGTCCGCGACCGTGTCCTGGCAGCGTGCCGGTCAGCTGCGGACGCCGGCCTCCGCCTCCGCCTCGTCGACGATCGCCTGCATCTCCGCGAGCACCGTCTCGGGCAGCGCCTCCGGCTCGTGCGTCTCGAGGATCCGCTGCGCTTCGCGGCGGGCGCGGACGTAGGCGTCTTCGCCGCCCGCTTCCTGCCATTCCTCGCGCACGCGACGGTCCATCAGCCGCGGCTGGCTCTGCTCGCGCATGTGCGCCATCGTCGCCGGCAGCGAGAGGAAGTCGCCGAACGGGCCCACGGCGTGGATGTCGTCGACGGCCAGCGTTTCGTCGTTGACCGGCACGCCGGCCACCGTGTGGCGGATCATGCCGGCGATCTCGGCGTCGATGACGAGCTGCGCGAAGTCCAGCGTGACGCCCGACTCGAGCATCCCCAGGCCGTAGATGAGGTTGGCGCCTGCCAACGCGGGCAAGAGGCCCGTGAGCGTCTTCTCATGACCGGACTGCACGTCGGTGACCTTGCTGTCGCCCTAGGCTCCGGCGACCCACGACGGGAGCTGGTAGCGGCGCGCGATCTGCACCACGGCGGCGCTGATGAGCGCCAGCTCCGGCGAGCCGACGGAGGCCGACGCGAGCCGCAGGTCGAGCGCGGTGGTGGACGATCCGTAGACGATCGGCGATCCGGGCGCAGTGAGCTGCGCCAGCGTGAGGCCGGCCAGGATCTCGGCGTTCTGGACGACCAGCGTGCCGGCCAGCGTGACCGGCGAGGAGCCGCCGGCCATGGCCATGGTCAGTACGTTGGTGGCGATGCCGGCACGAGCCGACTGCACGATGATCTCGCAGCACTCGCGCACCAGCTTGAGCGGGCTGACCGGGCAGGTCACTGAGGTGACGAAGGGCCGCTCGCGCAGCTGCTCCGGCCCGCCGGCGATGGCCTGCGCCATGCGGATCATGTGCCGGCACTGGAAGCCGTCGAGCGGTCCGATGAACGCGTGCTTCGACGTGTTGGTCATGATCGCGTGCGCGTTGTGCAGGGCAGCGACCTCCTGCGGCACGTCGTGGGCGCCCAGAGCGCGTTCGTAGACGTCGATCTGGTCGAGCGCGTCGACCATGCGGGCCGAGTCGCCCACGTCCTTCTTGGTCGGCGCCCGCAGCTCGCCGGTGTATGTATCGACGATGGCGATGCCTTCGCCGAAGTTGGTGAAGCCGACCCGGCCGTCTGACATCAGGTAGTCGTTGTCGGGGCTGCGGCCGCAGGCCGCGAAGTATCGCGGCGTGGTCGCCAGGGCGGCCTCGACGATATGGCCGGGCAGACGCGCCACCTTGGTGGCGGCCTCGACGCGGGCGCCGCCTCCGTGCAGGATCTCGAGCGCCTCGTCGTCCTCGATGAACACGCCGGTGCGCTCGAGGACCTCGAGCGTGGCAAGATGGATCTCGTCGATCTCCTGCTCGGTGAGGACCTCGAGCCTGAGGGCGGCGTTGCGTCGTGCTCCGGCCTGCAGATTGCGCTTCATCGGCACCCTCCATCCTTGACGTGCGGGCTCTCGGTCCACTAGGGTTAACCGAGTGGTTAATGCATGCTCGCTAGCTTACAACGGCCGCTCGGGCTGTCAAGGCGCACGGTGAGCTCACACGCAGAAGAGGTGGCTTGATGCAGATGCAGGCGAGCTGGCTGAGCGACGAGGAGAAGTCGCGGGTCTACGAAGGTGCGCTCTGGCTGCTGGAGCACGTGGGCATGCGCATGCACGGGTCGCGGGCGCTGGACATGCTGGCAGATCTGGGCGCCACGGTCGATCGCGAGCGATCGGTGGTGCGCCTGCCGGAGCATCTGGTGCAGGACGCGGTCGCCGCCTGTCCGCGGCGGGTGCTCATGGCCGGCCTGACGCCCGAGAGCGACGTGGTGTTCGACGAGGGTCAGCCGCCACACTTCAGCATGTCGGGCTGCCTGGCCAAGACGCTCGATCACCGCACCGGTGAACGACGGGCCAGTACGCTCGAGGACATCCGTGTCGGCACCGCCGTCTACGACGAGACGGCAGAGGTCGACATGGTCTGGACGTTCCTCACGGCCAACGACGTGCCGGTGGAGCGCCGCGAGCTGGTCGAGTATCGCACGTACCTCAGCGAGACGGCCAAGCCGGTCCTGATGGTCGACTGCCCGAACCATCTCGAGTCGGTGCTGCGCATCTTCGAGGTGCTGTCAGGCGACCTCGAGAGCTACCGCCGGCGCCCGCGGACCGGCGTGGTGTGCACCTCGTTCTCTCCTCTCGGCGTCAACGGCGAGCTGCTCGACCTGGTCACCGAGCTGGCCGGCTACGGTACGCCGGTGTGGGTCTACTCCATGCCGATCAGTGGGGCCACCGCCCCGGTGACCCTGGCCGGCACCCTGGCTCAGCTGTGGGCCGAGGTACTGGGCATCGTGACGGTCATCGAGACGGCGCATCCGGGGGCCGCCGTGGTCCCCTGCTGCGGCCCCGGCGTGCTGGACATGCGCAGCACGACGATGTCGCTCGGGTGCCTCGAGAACTCTCTTGCCGGCGTGGCCAGCACCGAGATCGGTCACTGGCTCGGGCTGCCGGTGCACAATGCCGGCCTGCACACCGACGCCAAGCATGCCGGTATCCAGGCGGGCTACGAGAAGGGGCTCAAGGCCCTGGCGACCGCCGCCGGCGGCGCCGACATCTGTTCCGCCGGCTTCGGGCATATGGACAGCTCCAACACGTGGTATCTTCCGTTGATTCCCATCGAAGCGGAGATCGTGGCCATGGTGAAGCGCATGCTCGCGCCGGTGGAGATCAGCGCCGAGACGCTGATGCTCGAGTCGACCGAGCGTGTGGGTATCGGCGGCTCGTTCCTGGGAGAACGGGAGACGAGGCGTCGCATCCGGGCCGGCGAGCACTTCATGCCGTGGATCGGCGCCCGCAGCTCGTTCGAGGCGTGGCAGGAGGCCGGCCGCACGGAGATCGACGCTGCCCTGGAGCGCATCGAACAGCAGCTCGCGGCGCACGAGGCCCGCGATCCCTATCTGACCGAGGACCAGCTGCGGGCGCTCGACGACATCAGTGGCTCGGAGTAAGGACGCGGGAGAGGTGAGGCACGTGGCGGGAGTCGAGCGACACGGTCACCGGGGGGCGGCCCGTCCGCCGACCGTCGGCGACGAACGCTCCTGTCGCGTCCGCCCCGGTCTTGGGATCCTCGGCGGGCGCGAGTCGGCGGGCGCCGCCGACGGCGACGCCGCCGGGGGCGCACGGCAGGGCGTCCCCGAGATGGCCGTCGGCCGCGGCGGCGTCCGCACGCCGCAGATCCCCGTCGACGATCCTCTCGCTGCTCTCTCTCCCACGGCCATACGCGTGCTGACCGCCGCCCAACGCATCCTGGCCGAACGCGGACTCTCGGCGCTGACGCTCAACGCGGTCGCCGAAGAGTCGGGCGAGAACAAGGCGATGACCAAGTACTACTTCGGCAACAAGGCCGGCCTCATCGCCGCGCTGGTCGACGCAGCCGTGCACGACGAGTGCCTCGAGTCGGCCTCGCGCATGCAGGGCGTCACCGATCAGGACCGCACCCGGCGCCTGGTCGATGAGCTGCAGCACATGAGCGAGGCGAGTCCCAGCTTCCTCGCGTTCTACGACCTCCTGCCGCACGCGCTGCGCAACGACGATCTGCGGCCGCGGCTGGCCACGCTCTACGAGTGGTACCTCCATCTCAAGCTCGACTGGCTGGGCCTCGATCCCGACGGCGACGTCGAGCTGCGCGCCGAGCTGCGTCCGCTCGCCCAGCTTCTGTCCGCCGTCATCGACGGCCTCGCCCTGCAGGCTCTCATCGATCCGCAGCGCTTCGACATCGAGGCCGCGTACGCCATGCTCGAGCGCATACTGACGCTCGTGCTCCCCGAACTGCTCGACGGGGGCACGGACGCCCAGCCCCCCACGTGAGGACGCTGCCCGGCCTCCTGAGCTGAGGTCGGAAGCGCTCGTTTCCGGCCAGGACGGCGAACGCTCCCCTCCCGGTCGTGTCACAGGGCAGATCGCCGGACCGTCCGCCGGTCACCTGTCACAGAGCAGTGCGGCCAACAGTCCGCCCCAGCGGTCACCTGTCGCCGGCGGCCGTGTCCCGCAGTCCGGACCGGCGAACGACGACTTCGCCGCCCTCGTGCGAATGCTCTAGGATCGACGCGCCGTGATGCCGTACGAGGCGTGGAGCCGTCTGCAGCGTCGACTCCGTGGCCTGTGTCGAAAGGCGGAGAGATCGCAGGAGGACACAGATATCTGCCGGCGGCCGTGCTCGCGCTCCTGGCGCTGATCTGGGGCTACAACTGGGTCGTCATGAAGGTCGGCCTGCAAGACGCGCCGCCCTTCACGTTCGCCACCCTGCGCAACCTCCTCGCGGCCCTGACGCTGTTCGCCGTCCTGGCGGGCCTGCGGCGGCCGCTGCGGCCGCCGCGGCCGCTGGGTCTGGTCCTGCTGCTGGGGCTGTTGCAGACCACCGGCTTCGTGGGACTCACCATGTGGGCGCTCGAGAGCGGCGGTGCCGGCAAGATCGCCATGCTGACGTACACCATGCCGTTCTGGTTGCTGGTCCTGGCCTGGCCGCTGCTCGGCGAACGGCTCACAGGTCTCCAGTGGGCGGCGGTGACCGTGAGCGCTCTCGGGCTGCTCCTGGTGCTCGGCCCCTGGCAGCTGCGCGGCCTCACCAGCTCGCTGCTGGCTGTGGCCGGGGGCCTGTCGTGGGCGGCCAGCGCGGTCGTCGCCAAGGTCATCCATCGCCGCGACGCGTGCGCGGAACGCGCCGACCTGCTCTCCCTGACCACGTGGCAGATGTTGCTCGGTACCGTGCCGCTGGGGCTCATCGCCCTGGTCGAGCTCGACGATCCGATCGTCTGGTCGGGGGCGTTCGTGGGGGCGTTGGCGTTCAACGTGCTGCTGGCCAACGCCCTGGCGTGGGTGCTGTGGCTCTGGATCCTGCGTGCGCTGCCGGCGGGGATCGCCGGCCTCGGCACCCTGGCGATCCCGGTCGTCGGTGTGATCTCGGCGGCGGTGCAGCTCGGCGAGCGGCCGAGCCCGGTGGAAGCGGGCGGGATGGCACTCATCGTGGCCGCGCTGGCGTTGCTGAGCGCCGCCACGATGCACACACACCCGTCTGGCGCCGCAGCCGCGCTCACGCGTCGGTCGCCCTCCTGACAGCCGGACTCAGAAAGGCGGCGAGCCGGGGGGTCCGGGCCGGTCGGCCGGGAGCTATAGAAAGAGCGAGCGCCCGACGGTGGGGGGTCCGTCGGGCGCTCGCCGGGGGTGGTCCGTTGCCGTCAGAGGCTCACTTGAAATAGACCTCGCGGAAGCGCCAGCGGCCGAGCGGGATGCCCATCACGTCGTTGGTGACGATGCCGCCTACCTTGTCGGTGTACGCGTCGAGCTGGTTCTTGAAGGTCGGGATGATGTAGCCGCCCTCGTTGTGCTCGATGGTCGCCGCCTCGCCCACAAGAGCGTTGCGCTGGTCGTCGTCGACGGTGCGCAGCGCCTCCTTCACGAGCGAGTACCACGTGTCGTTCTTCCAGTGGGTCTCGTTGTAGGGGGCGTCGGGGGTGGAGCCGGACAGCGCCTGCTGCAGGTAGTTGCGCAGCCCCCAGAAGTCCATCGAGAAGGGCCACGTCAGATAGTCGTCGCCCCAGAGGATGCCGCCGTCGACCTTGTTGACCTTGACGTTGACACCGGCGCCCTTGGCGTTCTCGGCCAGGACCTGGGCGGAGGCGACGGAGCCGGCGCCGACGCCCTCCGAGCAAATGATCTCCACCGAGAGGTCGGCGCTCTCCACGGCGGTCATCTGCGAGTGCGGTAGCTCGGCGATGGCGTCGACCGCGCCACTCATGAACGCGTTCACTCGGGCGGTCTCTTCGGGGAGCTGGATCAGCGTCACCTCGTCGAGCATCGGGGCGCCGCCGTGATAGCCCTTGAAGCCGGTGAACGTGAACTGATCGCTGGGCTTGAAGTCGACAAGCTGGAACGGGCCGCAGCCGATCGGGTTCTTGGGGTCGAAGTCGGCGGGGACGATGTGCACGAGCCGCTGTGTGACGGCGTCGGTGGCGAAGAGCACGAACGGCTCATCGTAGGTCAACGTGACGGTCAGATCGTCGACCTTCTTGACGTTCTCCGGCTTGAGTCCGCCCATGGCCGAGGCGCCGTCGAGCGGGTTGTCGGGATCGCAGATGCGCTGGAACGTGAAGACCACATCGCCGGCCGAGACCATGGTGCCGTTCTGCCACGGGATGTCGGGCTTGAGACGCACCGTCCATACCGAGGCGTCGGAGTCCGGCGTGATCTCCTCGGCCAGCAACAGCTCGGGCTTATGGGCCGGGCTGTACTGGACGAGCCCGTCGTACATGAGCCAGTTGATGGCGTCGTCGGGCGCGAACGGCGCGATGTGCGGGTCGACGGTGTCCTTGCCCTGGCCGCCGGGGAGGCCGACCTTGAAGGTGCCGCCCATCTTGGGGCTGCCGCCGGTATCTCCGCCGCCGCCGGTGACTCCGCCGCCGCTGTCGCCGCCGCAGGCGCTGATCACCGGCCCGAGGGCGAACCCGCCGGCGACGGCGGCCGCACCCTTGAGCAGGCCGCGGCGGGACACCGGCCGCTTGAAGAAGTCGAAGTCCCTGTGGTCTGAACCCGGAGTCATGTCTTTCCCTCTGTTCGGTGACCGGTCGACGTGCATGGCTCGCGAGCCTCATGGATACCCCACGGACCCGTCGTGCCGCCATCAACCAATCGGTTAACATCAAACAGGATCTGCTTTCTGGGGCCGCTGCCAAGTCCCCACGCACGAAAGAGACGCACAGAAACCACCCGGTAACGGAAAGACAGGCCGTTGGGCAGACGCTAGTATGAAGACGCTGCGCAGCTTCGATGCTGCTCGCAGGAGGACCTGCGAGAGGCTTGCGCATACACCATGCGAATGCGCCGAAGTCCGTGGGTTTCCAACACCAAAGGCCCGTAATGGTGCGGCACAAGCACCAGCGCGCGTCCTGGTGCGTTGGAAAGCAAAGCGACCGTGTTGACAGCGGCGCCGTCCGCGTGCCATCGTGCGGCAGATGCCGGCAACGCGCAGCGAGAGATCGGAGAGCACATGGACATGAAGATCGGCTTCGTCGGCCTGGGGAGCCTTGGCGTCCACCTGGCCGGGAGCCTCCTGCGGGACGGCTTCGATCTGACCGTCCACGATCTTCACGAGGAGGCGGGCACGGGTCTGGTCGCGGCCGGTGCGGCCTGGGCCGGCTCGCCAGCCGAAGTCGCGGCACGCTCGGATGCGGTCATCACCTGCCTGCCTTCGCCCGAGGCGGTCACACAGGTAGTGACGGGCGCCGACGGCCTGCTGGCGGGTCTGCGCCGTGGCGGTACCTGGATCGACATGAGCACCAACGACCTGCACGAGCTGCAGCGTCTGGCAACGCTTGCCGCAGAGAAGGGCGTAGCCTGCCTCGAGGCGCCGGTCACCGGCGGCGTGCACCGGGCAGCGGCCGGACAGATCACGGTGCTGGTCGGCGGCGACGAGGAGATCTTCGACGCGCATCGCCCCGTCTTCGAGTCGATGGGCGGCAAGGTCTTCTACATCGGTCCGCTGGGACGCGCCTCGGTCATCAAAGTCATCACCAACATGCTGGCGTTCATCCATCTGGTCGCCGATGGTGAGGCGCTCATGCTGGCCAAGCAAGGTGGCGTCGACCTCAAGCTGGCCTGGGACGTCATCAAGGCGAGCTCCGGCAACAGCTTCGTCCACGAGACAGAGGGCCAGCTGATCCTGAGCGGCAGCTACAAGATCGACTTCACGATGGACCTGGCCCGCAAGGACCTGTACTTCGCGCATCAGATGGGCCGCGAGTTCGGCGTGCCGCTCGAGCTCGGTGGCCTGACAGAGCAGATCTTCGCTCGCGCTCGGGCCCTGTACGGCGGCGACGCGCAGTCACCGATGGTCGTCAAGATGCTCGAGGACGCCGTCGGCACCGATCTGCGTGCTCCGGGCTTCCCCGATGAGCTGGAGCCGGAATGACCGCTCATCGGGGCGTGTGACCCCGCAATCACAGACATTCCTTTCAACTGAGGACGTCTGGGCGAGATAATGTTCGTTCGCGGGATTGACTTCGCGAACATCTCGTCGAATACTCGAACCTGCGGCGGCGCTGCGACGCCGCCGCACCACGACGGGCCGCCGACGTCGCTGCCGGCTCCGGCCCGCAGGACCTGAGGCCGCGGCCAGGGAGACCGTCAAGATGGACATCACCGACTTCACCATGGACCTGTTCTCCCTCGAGGGCAGGAGCGCCATCGTGACCGGCGGCAACACCGGGCTCGGGCAGGCGTTCACACTGGCGCTCGCCAAGGCCGGCGCCGACGTCTTCGTCCCCAGCTTGGTCGCCGACGACGGCACCACTCGCGCGCTGGTCGAGGCCGAGGGTCGGCGCTACGAGTCCCTCGACGCCGACATCACGGCGCCCGGTGCCCCGGCGCGGATCGTCGCCGACTGCGTCGATCGCCTCGGCTCGCTCGACATCCTCGTCAACAGCGCCGGCGTCTGCCCGCTCGCCGAGGTGCTGGAGTTCGGCCGCGAGAAGTGGGATGCCACGGTGGCCGTGAACCTCACGGCGGCCTTCGAGATGGCGTACGAGTCGGCCAAGGTGATGGTCCCGCAGCGTCACGGCAAGATCATCAACATCTGCTCGCTCTTCTCCTTCCTCGGTGGCCGCTGGTCGTCGGCCTACGCGGCCACCAAGCACGGGCTCGCCGGGTTCACCAAGGCCTACTGTGACGAACTGGCCGAGCACGGCATCCAGGTGAACGGCATCGCTCCCGGCTACTACGCCACCGAGATCACCACGCAGACGCGCAGCGATCCGGTGACCAACCAGCGTGTCCTCGACCACATCCCGGCGGCCCGCTGGGGCGAGCCGTTCGACCTGATGGGCGCCGTCGTCTTCCTGGCCGGCCGCGCCTCGGATTACGTCAACGGCCACCTCCTGGTCGTGGACGGCGGCTATCTGGTGCGCTGATGCCGGGCGCTGCCATCGCGGGATCCGGCGATGCCGTTGGAGAGGGCTCACGCACGGTGAGCGGCAAGTATCTCATCGGCATCGACGGCGGCTCGCAGAGCTCCAAGGTGGTCATCTACGATCTGGCGGGCGACGTCGTCTGCCAGGCACAGAAGACGCTGCGCCCGACCGGTCGGCCGCGGCCGGGTGTCGTGCTGCACCCAGACGACGACCTGTGGGAGACGATCGCGGCGGCCAGCCGCGAGGCGCTGGCCGCATTCCCCGGCGATCCCGCCGACATCCTCGGCGTCGGCCTCTGCACCATCCGCTGCTGCAAGTCGTTCCTGCGCGCCGACGGCTCGCTGGTCATGCCGGTCATGAGCTGGATGGACGCGCGCGCCTACCAGCCCTGGCTGCCGGACGATCCCGAGCTGGCCTGGGCCACCACCTCGTCCGGGTACATGACGCACCGCTTCACCGGCGCCTTCCGCGACTCGGCCGCCAACAACATCATCCTGCAGTGGCCGATAGACACCGACACCTGGAAGTGGAGCGACGATCCCGACCTGCTGGCGCAGTTCAACATGCGGCGCGAGCTGCTGGTGGAGCTGCAGATGCCGGGTGACGTCGCCGGCTACGTCACGCCACAGGCGGCGGCCGCGACCGGCATCCCGCAGGGTTTACCGGTGGTCACCACAGCCAACGACAAGGCGGTGGAGGCGCTCGGCTCGGGGTCTCTCGACGAGCGCACGGCGCTCATCTCCCTGGGTACCTACATCGCCTCGATGGTCCACGGTCACGACAACCGGAAGACCCCTGAGGCGTTCTGGACCAACTTCTCGTGCGTCCCCGGGCGCTATCTCTACGAGAGTCACGGCATCCGGCGCGGCATGTGGACGCTCAGCTGGTTCCTCGATCTGCTCGGCCCCGAGCTGGCGGCGGCCGCGACGGCCGAGGGCATCACGCGCGAGCTCTACCTCGAGCGCGAGGCCGACCATGTGCCGGCTGGCAGCGACGGCCTCATGACCGTGCTCGACTGGCTGGCGCCCACCGACAAGCCGTTCCGCAAAGGCATCATGCTGGGCTTTGACGCCCGCCACACCCGGGGTCACGTCTACCGCTCCATCCTCGAGGCCATCGCGCTCTCGATGAAGAACAACGTCGACGCCATGTGCGCCGAACTCGGCATCGCGCTCGACCGCATCGTGGTCTCGGGCGGCGGGTCCAACAGCCCGCTCTTCATGCGCATCTTCGCCGACGTGTTCGGCCTGCCGGCCTCGCGCAGCACCGGCGGCAGCGGTGCCAGCCTGGGCGCCGCCATCTGCGCCGCGGTCGCCACCGGTGCCTATCCGGACTTCGAGACGGCGGCGAAGGCCATGGCTTCGGGGCACCGCGAGACCTTTGCCCCCGACGCTGCCACCAGCGACCTCTACCGCAGCATGAACGCTCCCATCTACTGGACCATCCGCGACCACACTGACGGTATCCTTGAGCGGTCCTATCCCATCTTCCACTAGAGCCCGACGCACCTCGCCAGCACGAAAAGGAACGTCACCATGAGCTTGAGCAGAGAGGCCATCGTCGAGGGGTTGCAGCACATCGTCGGCCCCGAGCACGTTGTGACCGACGAGCAGGTCCTCGTCCAGAGCAGCGTCGACAACTTCCGCAAGCTGCAGAACATCTTCGACGTGCACACCATGCCGGTCCCGGCCGCGGTGGTCATGGTCCAGAGCACCGAGATGGCCGCCGAGCTGCTGCGCTGGGCCGACGAGCAGGGCGTCAACGTCATCCCACGTACGGGAGCCACGGCCACCGAGGGCGGACTGGAGAGCGCCGTGCCGGACTCGGTGATCCTCGACGGCTCGCCGATGGACCGCATCATCGACGTCGACGCCTGCAACATGCAGGCGACCGTGCAGTGCGGCGTGCCGCTGCAGGCGCTCGAAGACCGCGCCCGCGAGCTGGGCCTCACCACCGGCCACTCGCCGCAGTCCAAACCGGTGGCCCACCTCGGCGGACTGGTCGCGACACGCAGTATCGGTCAGTTCTCCACGTTGTATGGCGGCATCGAGGACATGGTGGTGGGGCTCGAGGCGGTCTTCCCGAACGGGCAGATCTGCCGCATCAAGAACGTCCCTCGCCGCGCTGCCGGTCCCGACATCCGTCACGTCGTCATCGGCAACGAGGGTGCCCTCTGCTTCATCACCGAGGTCACGGTGAAGCTGTTCCCGTACTTCCCCGAGAGCAACAGGTTCCTCGGCTGGACGCTCAAGAGCATGACGACCGGCTTCGAGGCCTTGCGCGAGGTCATGGTGAGCGGCTTCAAGCCGTCGGTGGCGCGTCTGTACGATCCCGGCGACGCCGGCCTGCACTTCTCGCACTTCGCCGCCGATGACGACTGCGTCCTGCTGTTCATGGCCGAGGGTCCGCCCGGCATCTCCCGGGCCACGGCCGACGGCATCCAGGCCATCGTCGACACGTACCCCGAGTGCACGCAGGTCGACAGCGCCTACATCGAGACGTGGTTCAACGACCTCTGCTGGGGTCCGGACAAGATCATCGCCGAAGACGAGCGCATCCGCCAGACACGCAACGTGAACCGCACCACCGAGATCTCCGCCGATTGGAGCTCGATCGGAGAGATCTACGCGGCGGCCCGCGACCGCATCGTCGCCGAGATACCCGACATCACGATGATGGGCGGTCACTCCTCCCACAGCTACATCAACGGCACCAACATGTACTTCAACTACTTCTTCAACGTCGTCGGCGTGGGACCGGAAGAAGAGACGACGAAATACTACCTGCCGATCATCAGCATCATCTGCGAAGAGACGCTCAAGCGTGGCGGGTCGATCGTCCACCACCATGGGATGGGCAAGGCGCGGGCACCGTGGGTCAAGGACGAGTACGGGTCGTCCTACTACATGCTCGAGACGCTCAAGCAAGCGTTCGATCCCAGCGGCATCATGAACAAGGGGACCATCTTCCCGATCTGACGACGCTCCGGGAAGGTGAGGAGCGGGACGCGGGAGGACAGGGTGTGCGGAGCTGACCGGTGCGTGAGGCGTGTGCCCGCGGGAGACGGGGTGGAGTGAGGCCGATGCGGATACTGGTCGGCTTCAAGGTGACGCCGGACTTCGAGTCGTTGCGGGAGGCGGACTGGATCGCCGGCGAGGGGAACCTGGCGGACGGGGCCGGCGTCGAGACCCGGTACGTCCCGCGCCTCCTCAACTGCTTCGACGAGAGCGCCCTGGAGCTGGCGCTGCGCCTGCGCGATGCGGCGGCCGGCCGCTCCTTCGTCGAACCGCAGCTCAGCGCCGTGTCGATAGGCGGGAGTCAGGTGGAGCCTTTCCTCACGACGCTGCTCGCCCTGGGCTATGGTCGCGCGGCGCGCGTGGACGTCGGAGCGGATGTGGACTTTGCGCCGGCCGCCGTGGCGTCGATCCTGGCGGCCTGCGCGCACGATTCCGACGGCGGCGATGTGCTGCTGCTCGGCTGCCGCAGCGGGCCCGGCGATGGAGGCACGGTGCCCTTCCGCGTTGCCGAGACGCTGGGATGGCCGTGCCTCTCGCAGGTGGTCGAGATCGAGGCGCTGTCCGGTGACGATCTGCGCGTGACCTGCCTCGCCGACGACTGTCTGCTGCGAGTCACGGTGCGGCCTCCCTGTGTGCTGGCCGTGGGGAACGCTGTGGTCTCGCGCCTGCGCGTGCCGACGCTGCGGGACCGGCTCGCCCGGCGGGATGTGCTCGTCGACGTGCTGCGTGCCGCGGATCTGGGCATCGACATCGACCTTCTGCTGGAGCGCGAGCCGGCCGGCCTGATCGGCCTCGAGGCCGTCCGGCGGGCGAGGGCGGGGGTCGTCGTCGGCGGTGAGACGCCGCACGAGAAGGCGCGGCACCTGCTCGATGACCATCTGAGGGCGGTGATCGAGCGCCTGTGAGAGCGATGGCAGTGATCGACGGGACCCTCGGGAGCGCCGCGGCTCAGGCCGGCGCCCTCGACGCGTTCCTGCGCGATGGGCTGACCGGCGCGGCAGTCGACGAGACCGTGGTCCTCTATCGCGCCGATGATGGGCGCGAGCGGCTGATCGAGCTGTCGCCGACGCGCGATGTGCGGCTCGTCAAGATGGCCGCGAGCTGCCCCGACACGGCGGCCGGGGTCATCGCCGAGATGGCGCGCGCCGGCGACGTCTCACTGCTCCTGCTGGCCGGCGGCGCGGGCCCGGAACTGGCCACGCGCATCGCCTGTCGCTGTGGCGGCGCCGTGCTGACCGACGTGCTGCATGCGCAGGCTGAGGCGGGACGCCTCGTCTGCAGGCGGCCGGTCTACTCCAATCACATGACGGGACGATTCGAGCTGCGCGCGCGCCCTTGGTGCGTGAGCATCGACGCGGGCTGGGCGTGCGCCGGCGGGGCCGGCGAGGCAGGCCCCGACACCGGCAAGCCCGGCGAGGGATCCACCGGCAAGCCCGGCGAGGGATCGACCGGCAAGCCCGGCGAGGGATCCACCGTCGAGACCGGCGACAGATCCGCCGGCGGCGCCCTGAGCGCGGGGGGGCATCGCGTCCTGTCTGAAGCGGATGAGACGGGCAGGACGGTCGATCGCCGGTTCCGGGACGTCGAGCTCGGACCGCCGCCGGAGACCGGCGATCTGGCCGGCAGCCGGTTCGTGGTGGTCGCCGGCTATGGCGCCGGGAGTCGTGAGGGCGTGGCACGCATCGCTGCCGCTGCCACGCGTGCGGGAGCGGACCTGGCCGTCAGCCGGCCGGTGGTGATGAACGCATGGGCGCCGATGGACCGCCTCATCGGCGTGTCGGGCACGCGCACCGCGCCCGACCTCTGCATCGTCGTGGGGGCGTCGGGGGCGGCCGCCCTGCACTGGGGCATAGAGGGGGCGGGCCTCATCGTCGCCGTCAACACCGATGAGCGGGCGCCGATCGTCGCCAACGCCGATGTGGCCGTCATCGACGACGGCGTCGCCGTCATCGAGGAGTTGGCCGGCATGATCGCTGAGCTGCGCCGGTGACGGTCCGCGACGGTCTGGTCGGTGTGGAGCAGCGAGCCGGGCGGTTGAGACGACCTCGGCTGTGACTTACACCTCCGCCGGCGCGGACAGGTCGGAAGCGCCGATGCTCTGAGGCTCGGCGGCGTCCGCCGCGGAACCCCTCCCGGCCGCGGCAGCCGTCTCGGTCTGCAGCACCAGCAGCTCGTTCGGCGGGATGTGGCACTTGTAGGTGTGTCCCGACACGGCTTCCTGGAGCGGCGGCTCCTGCTCCCGGCAGATATCGCCGAGGAGCCGGTGGCAGCGGGTGTGGAAGCGGCAGCCCGACGGTGGTTCGCTGAGGCTCGGCATGGTGCCGCGCAACGGGATGCGCTGCCGCGCGTCGTCGAAGTCGAGCGTCGGGATCGATGAGAGCAGCGCCTCCGTATAGGGATGATGCGGCGGATTGAAGACCTCGGCCGCCGCCCCGACTTCGATGAGCTCGGCCAGGTACATCACGCCGATGCGGTCGGAGATGTAGCGCACCACGGCGAGGTCGTGCGAGATGAAGACGTAGGAGACGTGCTCGTTGGTCTGCAGCTCGACGAGCAGGTTGAGGATGCTGGCCTGCACCGAGACGTCGAGGGCCGAGGCCGGTTCGTCGCAGATGACCAGCGTCGGGTCGCCGGCGAAGGCGCGCGCGATGGCGATGCGCTGTTTCTGACCGCCGGAGAGGTCGAGCGGCTTCTGCAGCAGGAAACGTGGCTCGACGCGCACGTCGGCCGAGAGCTTGTCGACCTTGCCGCGCACCGAGGCGCGGTCGGCGCCGCCCAGCTTGCGCACGGCGCGGGTGAGGATGGCGCGCGTGCTCCAGGACGGGTTGAGCGTCGAGTCTGGGTTCTGGAAGACCATCTGGATGGCGCGCAGGGCGTCCTTGGAACGCCGGCCGGCGGTCGGTCGCAGCTGGCCGCCCTCGAACTCGATGGTGCCCGAGTCGGGGGCGATGAGGCCGGTGACGCACTTGGCCAGCGTCGTCTTGCCGCTGCCCGACTCACCGACCAGGCCAAAGGTCTCGCCGCGCTTGAGCTCGAGCGAGATGTCGCTGACGGCGGTGAGCTTCTTGCGGCCGTCTTTGAACGTGCGCTGCACGTTCTCGATGCTGAGCACGTTGCCTTCGGTGGCGCCCCTGGCCTCGAGGCTGGTCGCCAGGACCGGGGTCATCACCGGCATCTCCGGTACGTCCGGCGAGAAGTAGCAGCGCACGTGGCGCGACGCTTCGCCGACGGGGTTGGCGTGATGGGGCGAGTAGGCTGCGGGATCGGGCGGTAGAGCCTCAGCTTCCGCCGCTCCCCTGGCGCCGCCGTCACCCGGCCAGGCGTAGAGATCGGGCTCGCGGCGCACGCAGACCGGCTTGGCCATCGGGCAGCGCGCCGAGTAGACGCAGCCCTTGAGCGGCTCGCCGAGGGCCGGCAGCGTGCCGGGGATGGTCTGCAGGGCCGCGTCGGTCTTGTTCATGCCGAAGCGGGGCACGCAACGCAGCAGTCCCATGGTGTAGGGGTGCCGCGGGTCGGTGAAGACCTGCTTCGCGGCGCCCTCCTCGACCAGTCGCCCGGCGTAGAGGACGCCGACCCGCTCGCAGAGGCGGGCCACCAGGCCGAGGTTGTGGGTGATCAGCAGGATGGCGGCGTTGATGCGGCCGCGCAGCTCCTCGATGAGGTCGAGGATCTCGGCCTCGACCGTCGCGTCGAGGCCGGTGGTGGGCTCGTCGAGGATGAGCAGCTGCGGGTTGATCGAAAGGGCCATGGCGATGACCACCCGCTGCTGCTGGCCGCCGGAGAGCTCGAACGGGTAGCGGTGCAGCGTGGCTTCCGGATCGGGGATGGCCACCCGGCGCAGGCTCTCCCGGGCGCGCTCGATCGCCTCGGTCTTGCCGGTGCCCTCGTGATAACGGTAGACCTCGGCCAGCTGGTCGCCGATGCGCATGGCGGGACTGAGCGCCTGGGTGGGGTCCTGGTAGACCATCGAGACCTTGCCGCCGCGCCACTTGCGCAGCGCCTCTTCGCTGAGTTCGCTGACGTCCTGGCCGTCGACGAGCACCCTACCGGCGTCGATGGTGCCGTTGGCCGCCAGGTAGCGCATCGCGGCCATCGCCAGGGTCGTCTTGCCGCAGCCCGATTCGCCGACCAGCCCGTAGGCCTCGCCGCGCTCGATGTGCATGGTGATGCCCTTGAGCACCGGCAGCCGGCGGCCGCGGCGGTGGAAGGTGACCTCGAGGTCACTGACGTCGAGGGCGCGCGGCGCGGCGCCGTCGCCGGATGACTGTCCGTTGGCGGACGGCATCTCTACGGCACTCATTTGGCGAACACCCTTCCGAGGCCGTCGGTGATGAGGTTCACGGCCACCACCAGCGAGGCCAGCGCCACGGCCGGGAAGAGCACCGTCCAGGGCGCTATCTGCAGGAAGACCCGCTGCGTGGAGATGGTCAGCCCCCAGTCGGGCGAGGGCGGCGCCAGGCCGAAGCCCAGGAACGACAGCGTCGCCGCGGTAAAGACCGCGTAGCCGAGTCGCACGGTGCCCTCGACGATGATCGGCTGGGTGATGTTGGGCAGGATCTCGCGCGCCATGACGAACGCCGAGCGCTCGCCGCGCAGGCGCGCCGCCATGACGTACTCGCGTTCACGCTCGCTGATGACCGCCGCCCGCACGGTACGGCTGACGACCGGTGTGAACAAGGCTCCGATGGTGACGATGATGATCGCCGTGCCCTTGCCGAGCAGCGAGAGGACCAGGATCGAGGTGATGATGATCGGCAGCGCCAGCAGCACGTCGACGAGGCGCATGATGATCTCGTCGGTCAGGCCGCGCCAGAAGCCGGCCACCAGGCCGATGATGCCGCCCCACAGCAGCGCCAGGATGGTGGCGGCCGGGGCGATGATGAGCACCGTGCGGGCGCCGGCCATGGTGCGCGCAAAGACGTCACGGCCGAGGTCGTCGGTGCCGAACCAGTGTGCCCCGCTCGGTGCCTGCAGGCTGGCGGCCGGATCGACATCGGTGGGGTTCTGGGTGATGCCGGTGGAGAAGAGCGCCATGAACACCCAGAAGAGCAGGATGAACATCCCGACCATGAACGTGGGACTGCGCAGCAGCGCTCTGGCGAGATAGCGCCGCTGGCGGCGCTGCTCGGCGGCGGCGGCGGCGTCGACCTGGGCCGCGACCGTGGCGCGCGTCGCGACGGCGTCGACCCGTGCCTCGAGCATCTCGGGGTCGGCGCTCAGCTGGGCGCCCTCAGCCCGCAGATCGGGATCGGGGCCGAGGGAGCTGCGTGTCTCGTCCACGTCAGGCACCCTTTCTGATGCGCGGGTTGAGCAGCGCCACGATGATGTCGGCGAAGAGGTTGGAGACCATGTAGATGATGGCGACGATCAGCACCGCTGCCTCGAGCATCGGGATGTCGTGCGTGAGAGCGGCATCGACCATGAGCTTGCCGATGCCCGGGTAGACGAACAGGGTCTCGATGACCACCAGGCCGCCGATCAGCCAGCCGATCTGGCTGCCGATGACCGTCACCGTCGGCACCATGGCGTTGCGCAGCAGGTGGCCGAAGATGATGCGGCGGCGCGGCAATCCCTTCAGAACGGCGGTGCGGATGAACGGCATCTCCATGACCTGCACCGTGCCGGCGCGGGCCATGCGCGCGATGTAGCCCAGCTCGAGGAACATCAGCGGGATGGCCGGCAGGATGAGGTAGTAGAAGCGGTAGACGAAGGGCGAGCCGTCCGGCGGCATGGCCGTCACCGGCAGCCACTTCAGCGCCACCGCGAAGACGTAGAGCAGCACGACACCGCTGACGAACTCGGGGATCACGGTCATCGACAGGGAGGAGATGGTGATGCCGCGATCGAGCAGGCTGTCTCGTCGTAAGCCCGCGAACACACCGAGCAGGATGGAGAGCGGCACGATGATGGCTAAGGCGAACCCGGCCAGCAGCAGTGAGTTGCCGAGGCCCTTCATGACGACGGGAAAGACCGGCTGCTTGAGGAGGAGGGACTCTCCCCAGTCACCGGTGACCCACCCGGAGGCCCAGTTCCAGTACCGCTCGTAGAGGGGCTTGTCGGCTCCCAGCTCCGTGTTGAGCGCGTCGACCTGCTCCTGGGTGGCGTAGGGACCCAG
Organism: Thermoleophilia bacterium UBA6103; assembly: GCA_002423545.1. GTDB lineage: Bacteria > Actinomycetota > Thermoleophilia > UBA2241 > UBA2241 > UBA6103. The sequence goes on along the minus strand of DIWP01000028.1, from coordinate 14,492 downwards.
GATGGAGCGCCCCACGTCTCCGGGCAAGACCTCGGCGAGTGCGAAGATCAGCACCGAGGCGAGGATCAGCGTCGGTATCATGAGCAGCAGCCGACGGCCGATCAGGCGCAGCATCCTGGGTCCCCCTCGTCAGTCTCAGTCGTTGGCGATCAGAGACGCATCACGCCTTTTCCATGAACGCCTGGCCGAGGTCGCAGTAGAAGGAGCCCGGTCCGCGGACGCCCTGGACGGTCTTCTTCTGCGTGCGGAGCTGTGTGATGTAGAAGGCCAGGAGGACCGGCGTGTCGTCCTGCTGGGTCCCCGAGAGCGTGGTGGCCAGCTCCTTGCGCGCCCCCTCTTCCGGCGTCGACATGTACTCGTCGAAGGTGCTGGCGAACTCGTCGTTCTTCCAGTGCGAGGAGCTCCAGGCGCTGGTCGGCAGGAGCATCGCCTGGGCGAACACGCCCGGCGTGGGCCGGCTGCCCCACTCGACGATCGTCATGGGAGCGTTGAGCCACGGCGTGACGTCGCTGTCGCCGGCGTAGAACGCGTCGTAGCTCATCTGGTCGAGCTTGACCTTGATGCCGGCCGGCTCGCACTGCGCCTTGATGAGCTGCGCGTACTGCGGGTTCTCGAGGTACTTGGAGAAGGTCAGCTGGATCTCGAGGCCGTCCGGATAGCCGGCGTCAGCCAGCAGCTGCTTGGCCTTGTCATAGTCCTGGGCCCGCGTCTCCGGCACATCGGGGCTGCCCGGGAAGACCGTCGGCTCCCAGAAGGTGTCGTAGCCGAGGTAGCTGCGCCCGTCGTAGAGAGCCGTGTTGATGGCGTCACGGTCGAGACAGTAGGCGACCGCCTGACGCAGGGCCTTGTTGTCCTTCCAGGGCTCCACGTTCATGTTGAAGCTGACGCAGCGGATGCCGCTCGACGGGTAGATGTCGACGCGGAGGTTGGGGTCGCTGAACAGCGCCTGCGCACCCTGGAAGATCGTCTGCGGCTGCAGGTCGATCTCACCGGACTGCAGCTGCAGGTTGGCGGCCGCCTCGTCCTGGATCATGACCCAGTCGACCTGGTCGAGGTACGGAAGCTGACGGCCCTGCGCGTCCTTGCCCCAGTAGTCCGGGTTCTTGACGGCGCTGGCCTTCTGCTTGGTGACGTAGTCCCGGAGCAGCCAGGGGCCGGTCCCGACGGGGTTGTTGGGCCAGTCGCCCTCGTAGGTGCGCGGCAGCATGACCGTGTTATACGAGGAGGCGCTGACCATGAACGGGAAGTCGGCGAACGGCTTCTCGAGGTTGAAGGTCACCGTGGAGGCATCGGTCGCCTCGGTGCCGCCCTGCGAGAGGATGCCCTCGAGGGCCGCGAGGGCGGCCGAGCCGCTGTCGGGAGCGACGAGGCGGTCCATGGTGGCCGCGACGTCCTCGGCCTCGAACGGGCTGCCGTCGTTGAACTTGACGCCCTGGCGCAGCTTGAAGGTCCACACCGAAGCGTCCTCGTTCGGCTCCCAGCTCTCGGCGAGCTTGGGCACGAGGCCGTTCTTGTCATCGAGGTCGATGAGGTACTCGCAGAACTGCGAGATGAGCACGATCCCGCCCTGGTCGTAGATGGTGACCGGGTCGATCTCCGTGATGGACGGCGGGATCTGGACCCTGAGCGTACCGCCCAGGACCGGCTCCATGCCGGTGGCGCTGGCGGTCGGCGACGCCGCCCCGCCGCCACCGTCGTCGCCGCCGCAGGCGGCCAGCATCGAGCCGACGGCGGTGACCGAGAGGCCGAGGACCGAGGCACGGACCAGCATCTGGCGCCGTGTCATGCGACCGTTTCTGACCTGTTCGACGAGGTCGTCGGCGCAGTCTTTCTGGTACTTGTTCTCACTCATGCGGATGCTCCCCTTTGCGTCTGCTGCACATCGATGCACGTCGTTGGAGGATTCTCACGGACACGCCTGCGTCGGGATCAGGCAGCAGGTTCCGATCCACTGATCGACACCGGCAAACGTACGCTTTCTACGGCTCCTGTCAAGCGATTGGCATGAAAGGAACGCTGAAAGTAGCCACGAGCAAGGAAACGAACGCCGCGACGAGTCGCGGTGAGACCGCTCCACCAGATCTGTCTCGACGTGGCCACGCCGGCCGGCGCTCCCTGCTTCCATGGTCAGACGGAGCACCGCCGTACGATGAGGCGGGTCGCTGTCCGGTGCCACCTCGTGCGGCCCTTTGTGGGTCGCGCGCCGGGATGGCGGGTGCTCCCCCTGCGGTACTGATCGTCACCCAAACGTGCTCCCCCTGAGCGTGGTCATGCGAAACGAAGTACCACTCGGGAACGAGCATGATGCCCTCTTCAGCTTGTCGAGGCTCGCCCCGGTCCGGGTGACCATACAACCTTCCGGCGCGTATGGCAACAGGCCTGGAGGGAACAAGTGGGCACTAAGAGCCGTTCCCTCAGGACAATCATTCACGAGTTGCCCCTTCAGACAGAATGAAACGCTGTGTGAGGCCATCAGGCAGAATGCCGCCACCCGGCACCGGGCTCGCGGACCCGTGGACGAGCGGCCTTCCGTAGACCGCTCTCCTGGTATGTACCATCGATCAGTATGGTAGCCTCGGACAGCTCGCCGGCAGATCGGGACACGGAGAGGCCGGTCTCGGCCGCCGTCGTGGGCGAGAGAGACTCGGAGAGGGGGCTCCAGATGGGCAGGCAGCCGCGTACGCCGGCACGTACCAGCCCGCTCTACTCCTGGCTCGCAGCGCTGCTGCGCGATCGGATCGAGACCGGCCGGCTGAAGCCTCACGAGCCGTTGCCGTCCGAGCGCGTGCTGAGCGAGCGCTACACGGTCAGCCGGATGACAGCCAGGCATGCGCTCGATACGTTGACGAGCGAAGGGTACGTGTACCGGACGCCTCGGCGCGGGACCTTTGTGGCCGAGCCGAGGCTGCAGTTCAGCGTCGGCAGCTTCACGCGCGTGATGAGCGACGCCGACGGCAGGCCCGGGACCAGGGTCCTGTCGGCCGCCACCGTCGACCCCGATCCGTCGGTGTCGGAGGCGCTCGGCATCCCCCCCGGCGGTCGTGTCCACGTGTTGCAGCGCCTGAGGACGGCCAAAGGCGAGCCGGTGGCCATCGAGACCATCCAGGTCTCGGCCGCGCGGTTCCCCGATCTTCTGCAGCACGACCTGGCGGGATCGCTTTGGGAGCTGTTGCGCTCCCGCTACGGTGTCCGCCCGACACAGGCGGACGCCCGCGTCGTGGCCGTCGGCCTCGACCGCTCCGCCGCCCAGACGCTGGGGGTGAGGCGCGGCAGTCCGGCGATCGTCCTCTCGCGGGTCGTCTTCGACGACCGCGGCGAGGTCGTGGAGCTGGCCCGCGATGTCTACCGGGGCGACCGGGCGGAGTTCGCCGTCACCGCACCTGTGGAGGCCGCCAGAGGCGGGCGCTGATCGCGGTGCGACCGGTGGAGACGGCGTCGTCCGGCGGAGGCTGTCGCGGCTGTCGGCGGCGGGTCGCCGTCGTCCGGTCGCAGCTTCAGAAGAGGCGCACGCCCTGCCTCTTCAACGCCGCCTGGACGCGCGTGACGTCCACCCGTCCGGTCGTCGTCCCGTCCCGCAGAGACACAGCGGCCGCCACGCCCGCCGCCTGGCCGGTCAGCGCACAGCACACCTGGCTGCGGACGGCCGCGTGAGAGACCCGGTCGCCGGCCACGCAACGTCCGGCGACCAGCAGGTCGTCCACCCCGCGCGGGACGAGGATGCCGAACGGAACCTGGAAGTAGCGCCCGGTGGTCGGCAGCACGAGGTGTCCGTAGCCGTCGATGAACTCCGGGAAGATGCCGATGGAGTCTGGGAACCGTGCCTCGCCGAGCACATCCCCGGCGGTGAGCTCGCAGCGGCCCACGATCTTGCGTGAGTCGCGTGTACCGAGCGTCATGCCGAACGTGCGCAGGCGAGCGTCCTCGAAGCCGGGTGCGAAGCGTCGCAGGGCCTCGATGGCCAGCAGCGCCTGGCGACGACCCTCGATCTCGGCCCGGGTGAGGTCGCGCACATCGGTGCAGTCGTAGCCCTTGAGCAGGATCATGTTGAGGTAGGTCATCTCGCCGGCCGGGGTGATGCGTCCCCAGGTGCCGCCGATGCTGTCCATGTCTTCGGGGATGATCCCGGCGCGACGCGCCTCCTCGAACGGCTCCCGGAGATAGGGGCTGAACAGCTCATCCTCCTTGCCGGCGGTCTCCATCTCCCATGCCTGGTCCCAGTCGCGATAGGTCGGACGCCGCTCGGCCGCATGCTGCAGGAAGCGCCGGCCGTCGATGCCCGAGCAGGAGAAGACGACCGTGACGCCCAGCGTCTCGCTGGAGGGCGTGACGTGACAGGGGGCGCCGGCGCGGTCGGCGATGTCGGCGTCGCCGGTGGCGTCGATGACGCGCCTCGCGAGGATCGCCTGCCGCCCGGACTTGCTCTCCGTGATGACGCCCCCGATGCGCCCGTCGCTCACGATCGGCGTCACGGCCGGGCAGTGCAGCAGGGGCTCCACGCCCGCCTCTCTCACGAGTTCGTCGGCGACGCACTTGAACATCTCGGGATCGAGCGCCTCGCTCAGCGACTGCGACTCGGGCTGGGTGCCGCCCATCGCCTTGGCACGCTGCTCGAACTCCCTGCCGAGCCCCTCGCTGTCGATGGTGCCCTCGCGCCGGTACCAGGCGACGCTCTCCACGCCGACCTGGGTGATGACACCGCCGAAGCAGCCGTAGCGGTCGAGCAGGGTCGTCTGCGCTCCCTCGCGGGCGGCGCCGACCGCCGCCGCCAGGCCGCCGGGGCCGCTGCCGACGACCAGCACGTCGGTCTCCAGGAGGACGGGCGTGGTCCTCGACTCCTCCGTGACGTGTCGTGGCATGTGACCTCCAGTGATGCCGGCGGTGCCCGCGTCGATGTCGCCGGCTCCCGGCAGCGTTTGACAAAGGATAGCGCAGCCTTCATGGTATGTACCAGCGGCTACTGGTACATACCAGAGGTGATGAGAAATGGGAGACGGACGCACTCTGAGGCCGCACGGCAAGGCGGCGGACGGGTCCGGCCCGGGATCCGGGTCGGCAGCAAAGATGGTGGCGTCGCCGGACGGCGCTCCGGGGCTCGCCGTGCGCAGGCGCTCGCTGACGCGTCTGGCCCACGAGACGTTCGACGTCCTCGTCATCGGTGGCGGCGTGACCGGCTGTGGTGCGGCTCTCGATGCCGCCGGCCGGGGCCTCAGCGTCGCCCTCGTCGAGAAGCGCGACTTCGCCGCCGGTACCTCGAGCCGTTCGAGCAAGCTGATCCACGGCGGCCTGCGCTACCTCGAGCGACTGGACTTCAGGCTGGTGCGCGAGGCGCTCCATGAGCGGCGCCTTCTCATTGAGAAGATCGCGCCGCACATGGTCCATCCGACGCGTTTCCTCCTCCCCCTCAAGCACAGGGTGTGGGAACGGGTGTACATGGGTTCGGGGCTCCTCCTCTACGATGCCCTGGCGGGACCACGGTCCGCGACCCCGCATCATCGCCACCTGTCGCATGCCGCCTGCCTGCGAGCCGTACCGTCGCTGCGCGACGACGCGCTCGTGGGCGGGATCAGCTACTACGACGCCCAGGTCGACGACGCCCGGTTCTCGGTGATGCTCGCCCGCACCGCCATGGCCGGCGGAGCCGTCTGCGTCCCCGCGGTCGACGTCGTGGCGTTCCTGCGCGAAGCGGACGGGATCCGCGGCGTGCGCGCCAGAGACCTCGAGACCGGTTCGGAGCTCGAGATACGGGCTCGATCGGTCGTCAATGCCACCGGGGTGTGGACCACGGAGATGGAGCGGCTGGCGGGAGTCGAGACCCCGATGACGGTGCGGCCGTCGAAGGGCGTGCACATCGTGGTGCCCAAGGGGCGCATCCGGTCCGACTATGCCCTCATCCTGCCGACCGAGAAGAGCGTGCTGTTCGTGCTGCCCTGGGGTGAGCAGTGGATCGTCGGGACCACGGACACGGAGTGGCGATTCGGTCTGGACCATCCGGCGGCCACGCACGCGGACATCCAGTACCTGCTCGATCACGTCAACGCGATCCTGAAGGACCGGCTGACGTTCGACGACGTCATCGCGGTCTACGCCGGCCTGCGCCCGCTGGTCGACGGCAGCTCCGGCGAGACGGCCAGGGTGTCTCGGGAGCATGCCGTGCGGCGCAGCGCGCCGGGCCTGGTCAGCGTCGCCGGCGGCAAGTACACGACGTACCGCGTGATGGCCCAGGACGCCGTCGATGCGGCCGCCTGCGAGCTGCCCTTCGCGGTCGACGCCAGCCGCACGGCAGACACGCCGCTGCTCGGTGTCGTGGGACTGTCCGGCGCAGCGACCCGGCTGCAGGGTCATCCCGGCGCCGCATCGCTGACGCCGGAGCGACTCACGCATCTGATCGGGCGTTACGGGACGCTGGCCGCCGAAGTCCTCGACCTGGTCGTCGACGAGCCGCGCCTCGCGGCGCCGCTGCCCGGCGCCGGGAAGTACCTGGCCGCAGAGGTCACCTACGCGGCGCTGAGAGAGGGGGCGCTCCACGTCGACGACGTCCTCACCCGCCGTACGCACATCGCGTTCGAATCCGCCGATCGAGGGCGGTCGGCGGCGGAGCACGTGGCCGCGCTGATGGCCCCGGTCCTCGGCTGGGACGCAGGCGCCGTGGAGCGCGAGGTGACCCACTATCGAGCCCGTCTGGACGCCGAGCGCGCCGCCCAGTCGATGCAGGACGACGCCGCCTCCGACGCCGCCCGCTCGCCGGTCCGCGACGTGCGGCTCTCAGCCGGATGAGGCATGCTGCCACATGAGAGCGTTCCGGGAGGGAACGGCAGGAGGCAGGTCCAGCACTACGCGACCCCCCGTGTCGCATACGGTGGGGTCGTCGAACAGGGAGGACGGTACATGAGTCAGAGCACACCAGGCTCGATCACGGGCGCCGGCAGCGCGTCGTTCACGCCCCCGACACGCAGGCTCATGGGGCCGGGGCCATCGGACGTGCCCGCGCGCGTCCTGGCGGCGACGGCGCGGCCGACCATCGGTCACCTCGATCCGGCCTTCGTCGGCATGATGGACGAGCTCAAGGAGCTGCTGCGCTACGCGTTCCAGACGGCCAACGACGTCACCTTCCCCGTCTCGGGTCCGGGCTCGGTGGGCATGGAGACCTGCTTCGTGAACCTCGTCGAACCGCACGACACGGTCGTGGTGTGCCGCAACGGCGTGTTCGGCGGGCGCATGCTCGAGAACGTCCGGCGCTGCGGCGCGACGGCGGTCGTCGTCGACGATGAATGGGGGACACCGGTGTCTCTCGACAAGGTCGAAGCAGCGCTGCGCGAGCACCCCGAGGCCACGCTGGTAGCGTTCGTCCAGGCCGAGACTTCTACCGGCGCCCACACGGAGCCCGGACCGCTGGTGGCCCTGGCTCACGAGCACGGCTGCTTGACCATCGTCGATACGGTGACCGCCCTCGGCGGCTGTCCGGTCAAGGTGGACGAGTGGGGTATCGACGCCGTCTATTCGGGCACCCAGAAGTGCCTCTCGTGCCCGCCCGGGCTCTCACCCGTCAGCTTGGGGGAGCGCGCGGTGCGCAAGGTCCAGGATCGTACGACGCCCTGTCAAAGCTGGTTCATGGACCTTGGTCTGCAGCTCGGGTACTGGTCGTCGGGGGCCCGCACGTATCATCACACGGCGCCGGTCAACGCCCTGTACGGTCTGCACGAAGCGCTGCTCATACTCCGCGAGGAGGGGCTCCGGGCGGCCTGGGAGCGGCATCGCCGCAACCACCTCGCGCTGGCCGCCGGCCTCGACGCCATGGGGCTCTCGCTCCTGGTGAGCGAGCGTGACTGCCTGCCGCAGCTCAACGCTGTCGTCATCCCGGAGGGGACCGACGACGCCGCCGTGCGCACCTACCTGCTCAACGAAGCGGGCATCGAGGTCGGCGCCGGAATGGGGACGCTGGCCGGCAAGGTGTGGCGCGTCGGGCTGATGGGCTACTCCAGCCGGGAGGACAACGTCCTGGCGTGTCTGGAGGCGCTCGAAGCAGCGCTGCAGGAGCAGGGCCGCACGGTGACGCCGGGACGGGCCGCCGAGGCCGCGCAGCGGGTGTACGCGGGGTAGTCGCAGCGTGTCGGGCTTGCGGATGCGGTGTCTGTACCGGGGCGCGAGGTCTGCGGCACGCTCCCGGAGCAGTCAGTCGAGGCAGTAGGCGTCCAGCCGGCGGCGCGTCACGGGATCGAGGTCGTCGGGCGGCTCATACTGCTCGAGCAGCTCGGCGACGCGCGCCGCGCCGACCGTCGCCAGGTCGTGCCCGCCGAGACCCTTCCACGTCTCGTACGGCGCCCGGTTCATGATGGTCCGGAGAGGGGCGTCGCGCGCGTGCCTGCGTGTGTGGGCGTGGCCGAGTACGCTGCCGCCGGGACCGGCCGCCGCCACGACGTCCAGGGCGAGCGTCTCGGCGTCGACCTGGATGGGCCGTCGCGCCAGGCGGAGACCTGTGAGCACCTCGTCGTCGATGACGAACTTCTCCGGGCAGAAGCAGTTGAACGAGGAGAGGATGCCGGCCGCGTGCAGGACGTACTGCGCGCCGGCGCGCAGTACGGTGTCCATGGCAAGCGCCGATTCCACTCCGGCCTGGGCGTCGGGGAGGTGCGCATCGGTGACGCAGCCGCCGGCGCGCACGGGGAGTCCCAGCCAGTGGCCGAGCCGGACGGTCGCCTCCATGAGCTGCCAGTAGACCGGCGCCCCGATCATGAGCGCGCCGCTCTGCATCGAGGAGAGCGATGAGGTGCCGCCGTACAGGAACGGTGTGCCCTCGCGGGCCAGCTGCGTGAGGACGAGCCCCGTCAGCAGCTCCGCGTGCTGGACGGCAAGCAGGCCGGCCGGCGTGAGGGGGGCTGTGGTGCCGCCCATCGCGCAGACGGCGACCAGGACCGGCTGGCCGAGACGAGCGAGGCGCAGCAGCACCTGTGCGCCCTCCTCGGAGAGCTGCAGCGGCGAGGTGGTGTTGATCACCGACCAGAGGCGCGGCCGCGTGTGCCAGTCGGCCCCGTACAGGATCTCGAGCACGTCGGTGGCCACGTGGAGCTCGGCCAGGGACGTGACTGTGTAGCGGCAGTTCTTGTCGCTCGACGTGGCGTGCAGGTGGGCGACGAGCCTGGGTCGCCGCTCCTCCGGCACGTCGCCCGGCTCGACGCTGTAGCCGAGCACGTCGATGTTCGGCGAGAGGTGGGCAAGCGCGACCGCCGTCCGAAGGTCGGCGAGCGTACCGGGCCGGTAGTCGCCGTCGCTGAGCACGAACGGCGGCCCGGAGGCGCTCGCCAGCACGGCGGGCTCGCCGAGCCCGACGTGCAGGTCGAACTCGGGCCGCCGGCCCGCGACCGTGTAGTGCGCGGGGGCGGTGTCGCGCGCCTGCTCGACCAGAGCTTCGCCAAAGCGAGCGCACACCCCATCCACCCGGGCGCCGTTCGCCTTGAGCAGCGCCAGCGCCTCGGCGTCCAGCACGGCGCAGCCGACCTTCTCGAGCAGCGCCAGCGCCGCCTCGTGGATCTGCCGGCAACCCTGCTCGTCGAGAGCGGGTCGGGCGGCTCCGTTCACGTCGCTGTCTTCGTCCATCCCGCCGGTCTCATCGTGTGCGTGTCCTGCCGCCTCGTGCCGCTCGTCACGCGGCGTGCGTCGACCTGCGGCCGGTGGCCTGATACTTGTACCCGCCGACCGTCACGCACCGTGTGTCACGCGCCGGCCGCGATGTAGGCGTCGACCAGTCCGTCCATCGTCTGCTTCATCTCGGCGCTCAGCGGCTCGGGGGTGTGGTTGCTCATGATGTCGAGCAGCTTGCGGTGCGCCTTCTCGGTGGCATCGGGTGAGCCCTCGGCCTCCCAGTTCTTCTGGGTGCTGCGGTTGAGGATGGTCGGCCGCCACTGCAGGTCCCGCACGTGCCGCTTGGTGTGCTTCTGGCCCAGGAAGTCGCCGCCCTGGCCGACCGCGGCGATGGTGTCCAGCGCCAGGGTCTCCTCGCTCACCTCGATGCCCTCGAGCGCACGACGGTTCATGGAGACGAGCTCGTCGGTGAGCACCACGAGCTCGCCGGCCGCGGTGAGGCCGAAATCGAGGTAGCCGATGTCGTGGTTGAGGTTGGAGCCGGCCTGCATGGAGAGCAGCGTGAGCTCGGTGATGTCGATGCCGGCGTTGGCGTCGACGCACTGCGAGTCGCTGGTGCCGGCGTAACCCCAGTTGGGGATGTCCATCCACTTGGCCATCTCGGTGATGCCGAGGTAGGTGGTGTAGTACTCGGCCGAGTTGTAGAGCGCCTGCACGGTGTTCATGTCCAGCTTGACCGGACCCATGCCGGTGAGCAGCGGCGAGCCGGGCCGGCGCAGCTGGTGGATGACGACGCCGAACAGCGATTCGGCGACGGCCTGTACGATGTGGCCGGCGTGCGTGATCGGGGCGGTGGCGCCGGCGATCGGCGCCGCCGAGTAGATCACGGGGATGCCCCAGTCGGCGCAGAAGAGCAGCTTGTCGAGTACCTCGGGGGCATGCTGCAGGGGGCTCACCGGCTCCGCGTAGTGGATGAAGTACGGCTTGGCGCGCAGCTCCTCGGGGCCACCCCGGAAGGCACTCGCGATCTTCCACATGACCTCGATGTCGTCTCGTGCCGCGGCGGTGACGACCATCGGCTTTGTCGTGTTGCTCACCATGGCGCGGAAGCACTCGAGGTACGAAGCGTAGGCATCGATGTCGTGCGGGTGGGCGGCCGACATGACGAAGTCGATGTTGGGCAGACCGTCGCACAGATGCGCCATGCGACCGGTGTCGGCGAGCACGCTGGGGCGGCGCTCGCGGGTCTCGAAGTCGTAGATGCTCATGAGGTCCGAGCCCGTACCGAAGTAGGAGTTGAAGCCGCCGAGCTCCATCGCGAGCTCGGCGTTGCGGTCGAAGACGTCGATCATCGACGGCACGCCGGCGCGGGCGGCATCGACGGCCTGCCGCGGGATCTTCACCAGGTCGTCGCCTTCGACGGTCGCGCCGGCGCCCTTGACGAGGATGTCGCGTGCCTCGGCGTGCGGCACTGTCATGCCGATCTCGGCGATGATGGTGAGGGCGGCGTCGTAGATCGTCCGGCACTTCTCGTCGGACAGCATGGTCAGGCGGCTGTTGAGCCCGGGGTTGGGCCGGTCCTTCATGGTCGTGTGCTCCTCCCAGGTCCGAGCGGACCTGCCGGTTTGTCTGTCTGCATCAACGTCGTGAGCCTGCTCGGGCTGTCTTCTCTGCGGGTGTGCCGCCGATCAGCCGGCCTGCCCGGCCCAGGCGGCGAACTTCTCGCGCTCGCCCGCCAGCATACGATAGCAGTGCTCTTCCTCGGGGAAGCGCCCGGCGCGCACGTCGGCGACGTACTCGGAGAGGGCGGCGATCGAGACGCCGGCCAGGTCGGCGTACTTCTTGACGAACTTGGGCGTGAACGCCTGGAAGGTGCCGAGCACGTCGCTGACGATCAGCAGCTGACCGTCGACCTCGTCGCCGGCGCCGATGCCGAGCACCGGGATCGGCAGCTCGGCGCGGATGAAGGCGGCGACCTCCGGCGGCACGGCCTCGAGGAGCAGCAGTTGGACGCCGGCCTCACAGAGCGCGCGAGCGTCTTCCACGACCAGCTTGGCCGACTCGAGCGTGAGTCCCTGAGCCTTGTGACCGCCGAGCTGACCGGAGCTCTGCGGCGTGAGCCCGATGTGGCCGCAGACGACGATGCCGGCGTCGAGGATGGCCTTGACGCGGCTGATGACGCGCACCCCGCCCTCGAGCTTGACGGCGTCGACGGCCGCCTCCTGCAGGAAGCGGCCGGCGTTGCGTACCGCCTCCTGATCGCTGATCTGGTAGCTCATGAACGGCATGTCGCCGACGACGAACGTCTCGGGGGCGCCGCGTCGGACCGCCTCGCAGTGCACGATGCACTGGTCCATGGTCACCGGGACGGTGCCGGGATAGCCGTAGACGCACATGCCGAGGGAGTCGCCGACGAGGATCATGTCGATGCCGGCCGCCGCCTCGAAGGTGGCGGTGGGGTAGTCGTAGGCGGTCAGCCAGGTGATCTGCCGGCCGGCGCGCTTCATCTCGTGCAGGTCGAGGATGCCTGTGCGGGGCATGGTCCCTCCTCAGTGGTCGGATGCGGCGACGCGACGAGCGTCGCCGTCTCAGGGCTCGGGGGCCGTCGGCCAGCCTTCGTCGGCGACCGAATCGGCCATGATCAGCATGGTCTCCAGGTTCATGACGCCGGGGATCTGGGCGATGTCGACCCGGATCAGCCGGCTCAGGTGGTCGAGGTCGCGCAGCGCCAGCTCGATCAGCATGTCGAACTGTCCGGTGACGTGGTAGCAGGCACGCACTCCGTGCACGTACTTGATGCGGTCTTCGAACTCCAGGATCGCCTGCTCGCTGTGTTCCTTGAGCCGGGCGACCACGAACGCTCTGACGGTGATCCCGAGCACCGCCGGGTCGATGACGGCGCGGTAGCCGCGGATGGCGCCGCTGCGTTCAAGACGCCGCACGCGACCCAGCATCGCCGACGGCGACAGGCCCAGCGAGCGTGCCAGGGCAATGTTGGACATGCGTCCGTCGGCCTGCAGAGCCAGGAGCACCTGGCGATCGAGGGAGTCCACGTCAGCTCCTTCACGGCGAGAGTCTGTCGGCCACAGTATTCAGGGGAATATTCTCTGCGTCAAGACCGGAAGAGAACTATCTTTCGCCTGAAGCCGAGGAAGCTGACACAAAAGCCAAACGGGGGCGGCTCTGCGCCGGTGGTGGCCCACGGTCCGTGGCCGCCGGCGCCGTCGCGTCAGCGTCCGGTGCCGGCGGCCGGGATCATCAACGGTCCGGCAGCGGAGCGAGCGGGCGCAGGCCGACGTTCTCGCCCTCCCACTCGGTGTTGTACTTCTCGGTCCGCAGGATGTGCCACGTCTCGGTGTAGTTGATACCCTCGACGGAGGCCAGCGGCCCGTTCAGGAAGTCGTAGAGGCCTTCCTTGTCCTGGAAGTAGGCCTCGATGAGGATGTCGAAGGTGCCGGTGGTGTAGGCGACATAGGCGACGTGCTCCATGCCGGCGAGCCGTGCGCCGACCTCGGGCATGCGCCCGCGATCGACGCGGATGCCGATCATGGCGTCGACCGGGAAGCCGAGCGCTTCGGGATTGACCCGCGTCTTGGGCAGGATCGCCCCCGTGCGGATCATCCGGTCGACGCGGTTGCGGATGGTCGGCTCCGAGACCCCGACGGCGCGAGCGATGTCGGCGTACGACCGCCGGGCGTTGTCGCGCAGGTGTCCGACGATGCGTCGGTCCAGGTCGTCCAGACCGACCGTGCCGAACGGAGTCTGTCCCTGTCTGACCATCGCCTGCTCCTCATGCCGTGCTCGCCGCCGGCGTCCGCTCGGCGTCGAGGAGCAAGGTTACAGGGACGAGGGACCGCGACACAAAGGCCGGGCTCACACGACGGCGCCGGAGACGACGGTGCCGGAGTCGGCGGTGCACGCTGCTCAGTCGACCGCGGCTCTCGGCATGCGCTCCAGGTACTCCTCCAGGCTGGTGGGAAAGCCGGGCGCGCGCAGATCGGTGCCGCAGGCCTCCTCCAGCAGCTTGGCGACCATGGCGTACTCGGCCTGGCCGCCGTAGTGGGCGCGCCCGCGGACGAAGAGCTGCTCGACGGTGCCGGCGATGTCGAGCGGCACGTCCACCTCGCGCCCCAGCGCCATGGCGAAGCCCATGTCCTTGAGACAGAGGTCGAAGGAGAAGCCGACGTCGTAGCTGCCGCCGAGGATGGTGGTGCTCTCCGTCTCGAGGATGAAGCTGTTGCCGGAGCTGGCCCTGATGGCCTCCCAGGCGAGGCGCAGGTCGATGCCGCCGCGCTTGGCCAGCATGAACGCCTCGGCCGAGGCGGCGATGTGGATGAATGCCAGCATGTTGGTGATCACCTTGATGATCGACGCCTTGCCGAGGGGGCCGATGTGGAGTATGCGGCCGCCGACCGCCTCGAAGATGTCGCGGCGGCGCTCGAAGGCCGCATCCTCGCCGCCGACAAGTATGGTGATGGTGCCCGACGAGGCGTTGTGGCAGCCGCCGGTGACCGGCGCCTCGAGGGTATCGACGCCCTTCTCGGCGGCCAGCGCCGCCAGACGCTGCAGCTCGTGCAGGTCGTTGGTGCTCATGTCTATCCAGGTGCCGCCGGGCGCGAAGCCGTCGAGCAGGCCCTGCTCACCGGCGACCACCGCGGTGACGGCAGTCACCGACGGCAGGCAGGTGATGACGGCCTCGCAGGCCCGCGCCGTCTCGGCCGGCGAGTCCGCCCAGTGCGCGCCATTCTCGATGAGGCTGCGTGCTGCGGCCGCGTCGAGGTCGTGGACGGTGACCTCGTAGCCGGCGGTCAGAAGGTTGGCGGCCAGGTGGTGGCCGATGTGGCCCAGACCGATGCATCCCACGTGCTTCAAGCCGCCTCCTCTCACGCCCCCCTCACCCCAGGTCCATCAACGCA
>DIWP01000034.1 GCA_002423545.1 Thermoleophilia bacterium UBA6103 | reverse complement strand
CGAAGACCTCGGCGATGCCGCGGCCAGACGACGAGCCCTGAAGAGGCAGAGGGGGGCGGCAGACGCCGCCCCCCTCTCTGTCCCCGAAAGGACCGGTCAGATGGATCCCTCACTGAGTGAGGGCCACCGCGTCGGGATCAATAGTCCTTGACGCCTTCCGGACCCTCCATCCAGACCTTCTCCCTGGGCCACTTGAAGAAGATCATCCACATCCACAGCAGGAAGCCGACGCCGAGGTACTCGGCGAGCTGGATCCAGCCCGGCTGGCCCCATGCCGTCAGGAAGGCGATGACGATCGAGATCAGCATCGCCAGTACCCGCATGAACATGCCGCCGGGGATCTTGTACGGCCGCTCCCATTCGGGATGCTTGATGGCCGTCCTGATGCCGGCGAACGTGATGATCGTGTAGCACGCCGCCACGCAGAACGACATCAGCGCGAAGAACGACTGCAGGAACGTGGAGTAGTTCATCGTGAGGATGGCCGCCACGCTCAGCAGCAGGATGAGGACGTTCGGCGCGATCGGCTGGTGGTGCTTGTTGGTCTTGGCGAAGATCTTGGGCAGGAAGTTCTGGCGACCGGCCGCGTAGAGCATGCGGACGGAGCTGAGCCAGAAGCCCAGGATGCAGGTCGCGATGGGGAACAGGACCACGCCGATGGAGAAGATCCACAGCCAGACCTGCCCGCCGGCACCGGTGCCGACGACCGTCTTCATGGCGTCCAGCGAAGCGAATGCCTTGGCGGAGCCGTCGCCGGTGAGCGTGCCCCAGTCGGCCATGCCGGTCAGCGAGAAGAAGTAGAGGACGTACATGGCGCCGCAGGTGACCACGCAACCGATGATGGCGCGGTTCATCTTCTTGATCGGGAACGTGCCTTCCTCGACCATGTTGGGCACGATCTCGAAGCCGAAGTACGGCGTGATCAGCATGGCGATGCCGATGGCGAGGCCCCAGGACTTGTTGCCGCCGCCGAACCCGGTCTGCACGAACGGGCTGAAGTTGTCGAAGCTCCACTGGCTGCTGGTGAGCCACACGATGCTGCCGACGATGCACATGGCGAACGCGAACATCAGCATCGCCGTCTGGACCTCACCGGCCAGCTTGATCTCGTACAGGCTGATCGTCGTGAGCAGGACCAGGACGATGCAGCTGATAAGCGCGATCCAGCCGATCGAGAGCTCCCAGCCGAACATGTAGTTCACCCACTGGATGATGCCCAGCGTGCCGGCCGGCGGCACGGCGAGCCAGGCCGCGAGGATGAACCACGTGGAGATGAAGCCCCAGTGCTTGTTCAGTCCCAGCGTGCCGTAGACCAGCTCGACACCGCAGGTCGGCGCCATGGCCGACCATTCCGCATAGACGTAGGCGATTGGCAGGACCGCGATAGTGAGGATGCCGAAGGTAAGGAAGGTGAACGGTCCGGTGGCGGTGAGGAAGTAGCCGTCCCAGTACCCCATGAAAGTGAAGATGGCGCCGGTGGCGATGATGTAGACGTAGAAGAGGCTCAGAGCGCGCTTGAGCGTGCCGGAGCCGGCCATCCTCTCTTCAAGGGCGGTGGCGCTTGCTTGCGCATCACCTCTGCCACCATCGATCGGGCCGACGTCGCAGCCCGCGCCGGCCTGTTCCGGGCCGGTGGTTTGTTCGTTATCCGATGCCACTGATCTCCCCCTTGATACTCCCCTGTGGAAGGGCTTGCCGGGCCTCTCTCAGTGCCCTCTGTCGTCGTGAACGACGCCGACCCGGTGCGGTGGCTTCAGGAGGCCACGCGCACCGCGATCTGCTCGCTATATCCGGTCACCACGCGCATGTAGCCCGACAGCTCCTCGTTGATCTCTTCGCTGCCGGTGTCCACCAGGAGCGGCTTGCCGCCCAGAGCGGCGATCTTGGCCTTGGCCGCGACGACGATGATGTTCTCGCGCCCGACCCGCTCGATGACGCGGGGGCTGAGCTGCTGGTTGCCGCGCCCGAAGATGTACCCCTGGCCGCCGATGACGGTGACGACGATCTTGGCCTTATCACCTCCTTCCGGTCCGAGCAGGTCGAGGATCTGACGCTCGGTGACGTCCTTGCCGATCAGCTCGCGGCCGCGGGTCACGTCGACACCCAGCAGGGTGCCCTCGACGCCGAGCCGCTGCTTGATCCCGAAGAGCGTGCTGCCGGTGCCGAGGATGTACACGGTCTCCGGCTCCATGTTGTCCATGAGGTAGAACGCGATGGCGTCGAGGGCGTGCTCGTCCTTCTGCGCGCGCCCGGCTTTGCCGCCCTGCACGCGGACGGGGTCTCTGGGCACCGTGAGGTACCCGAAGAGCTCGGCCGAGACACGGCCGGCGCGGAAGGCGTCCTCGTCGATGTCCATGACTTCGGCGTGGGCGGTGTCGAAGATCTTGTCCTGCAGGTACATCGCCGCCAGCTCGCCGGCGGTACGCGGGTTGATGCCGTACACGCCGGAGTGGATCTTGCAGCCGGCCGGGATGCCGAGGCAGATGGGTCCGTCGCCCACGGCGCTGAAGATGTCTCGCGCGGTACCGTCGCCGCCGGCGAAGAGGATGAGGTCGACGCCGGCGGCGGCCATCGCCTTCGCCGCCCGCCGCGTGTCCTCGCTTGTCGTGGTCGAGTGGTCGGTGGTGTAGATCACCGTCGGCTCAAAGCTCAGAGCGCGGGCCTCAGACTCGCCCATGTCTCCCGACACGGTGACGATCTCGACGTCGTCCTTGAGCGGCACGATCCGGCGCAACGCGGCGGTGGCCCGATCGGGTGCCTCCGGCTCGGCGCCGAGCTTGCGGGCGCGCTCCAGGATCTCGATGCCGTCGGTACCCTTGAGCCCGCACTTGCCGCCCATGCCGGCGATCGGGTTGACGATGAGGCCCAGCTTCTTCATCTCGTCCGCGTTCTCCTCGGTCTGCTATCGCTGTCGTTGTGGTGTGGCGAGTCCGTCGGCCGGGCGCGCCCCGTGAGGGGCGCGCCCGGCCGACGGACCCGCGGCGTCACTTCTTGCCGTGCTTCCTCTGATAAGCCTTCCAGGTGGTCGCCCACTTGTCCGGGTCGTCGAGCTCCTCTTCCGCGGCGCGCTTGTGCACGGCGCACTTGTGCGGCGCGTTCTTGACCATCTCGGGGTCGTCGTAGGCTTCCTTGGCGATGATCTCGAGGACCTGTGCGTACTCCTCGAGGTCCTCGATGGAGAACGTCTCGCAGGGCTCGAGCGTCATCGGCTCGGGCACGACCCACGGATGGTGGCTGCTCCAGTAGTGCTGCAGGCCGAAGTCGCCGACGCGGCGCAGGATGTCGTCGGTGCCGACGCCGGTCTTCTCGGTCAGCTTGATCCAGGAGCAGCGCGCCTCCTCCAGACGACGGTGACCCTCGGCGTACGGGTAGTACACGTCCGGCACCTTCTCCAGCATCTTGAGGAAGTAGTTGTTGTTGAGGGCGCTCATCTCGGCGGTCTCACGCAGGCCGTCGGGGCCCATCATGACGGCCCAGGCGTAAGCGCGGAGGACCACGCCGGCCGAGCCGAGGAAGCCCTTGATCTTGCCGATCGACTCGGGACGGTCGTAGTCGAGGTAGTACTTACCGGTCTTCTCGTCCTTTTCGACGGTCGGGTAGGGCAGGTACTTGGCGAACTCGTCGCGGCAGCCCATGGCCCCGGTGCCCGGTCCGGAACCGCCGTGCGGGGTACCGAAGGTCTTGTGCACGTTGAAGTGGCAGAGGTCGAAGCCGGCGTCGCGCGTGCGGGCGATACCCAGCAGCACGTTGCCGTTGGCCTGGTCGTTGTAGCAGACGCCACCGGCGTCGTGGACCACCTCGACGAACTGGTCGATGATCGGGTTGTAGATGCCGGTGTCTTCGGGGTTGGTGATGTGGACGGCGGCGGTGTGCGGGCCGACGACCGCCTTGAGGGCGTCGAGGTCCGGATAGCCGTCTTCCTTGGGCATGAGGGTCACGATCTTGAACCCGGCGGTGTGCGGCGAGGCCGCGTCGCAGGGGTGGCTGAACATGGTCGTGACGACCTCGTCGCGCTGCTCCAGCTCGCCGCGGTCGCGGTGATAGGCGCGGATGATCGAGGCGGCCGTGAACACGGCATGGGCGCCGCCGCCCGGCTGCAGAGTGAACCTGTCCATGCCACTGACTTCTTTGAGGATCTGCTCAAAGGTCCAGTACATGTGCAGGATGCCCTGCATGGTCTCGTCGTCCTGCCAGGGGTGCATGTACGCGAAGTGCGGATCGTTGGCCAGATCCTCGTTGATCCGCGGGTTGTACTTCATGGTGCAGGTGCCCTGGCTGAGGTCGGCGCACAGGTTGCTGCCCAGCGTCTCCTGCGAGAGATGCAGGAAGTGCGAGAGGACGCGCTTCTGGTCGACCTCGGGCAAGGCCGGAGGACTCTTGCGGCGGGTGCCCTCAGGCAGCGCGCCGGCGACATCGCCGACGGCGTCGACGATCTCGGCCTCCGGCTCGGGGGGGATGATGCCGCGCACACCGGGCGTCGACATCTCCATGATCATCGGCTCGTCCCAGCGAGCCTGATGGTAGTTCTTGCGGACCTTCACGATTCCCATGGACTCTCTCCTTTCGACTGATCCGATGCTGCCGGGGCAGGGCGGATCAGAGGATCTCCTTCAGTGCGCCGACGAGCGTGTCCAGGTCACCCTTGGTGTGGACCTCGGTGACACAGTAGAGCGCGCTCTGGCCCAGATCGGGACACATGGTGGAGAGGTCCTTGCCGCCGAAGATCTTCCGCTCGAGCAAGGCCTTGTTGATCTCGGCGACCGTCTTTCCGGTGCCGCCGAAATCGACGACGAACTCCTGGAAGAACGGCCCCGAGAGCTTCGGCGCCGTGACGCCGGGCAGGGCGCCGAGCTCCTTGGCGAGGTAGGCGGAGCGCTGCATGATGCCCTCGCCGATCTCGACCATGCCCTGCGGTCCCATGAGAGAGAGATAGACGCCGGCGCCGATGCCGTGCAGCTGCGCCATGGTGCCGAGGAAGTCCTTGGCTTTCTCGCGCGATGCATACGAGGTGCGCTCGAAGAAGACCTCGCCGAACCCGTACTCGCCGTCGACGATGGTCGGCGTGACGCCGAACAGCAGGGACGGGAGCTCGCCGGTGTACTTCGGCTCGTCCTGCGTGGCGACGTAGCCGCCGGTGCCGCCGCCGCACTGCATGGGGACGCCCAGCGGCTGGACGTCGCCGACGGCGATGTCGGCGCCCCAGACGCCCGGCGCCTCGAGGACGCCCAGCGACATCGGGTCGGCGCCGACTGCGACCTGCGCGCCGGCGTCGTGGACCAGCTTGGCGATCTCGGCGCACTGCGTCTCGATGGTGCCGAGGAAGGAGGGCGTCTCGAAGTAGAAGACGGCCGCCTTGTCTGACAGCTTCGCTTTCAGGTCGGCCAGATCGACCAGGCCGGTCTTCTCGTCGAACGCCACCTCGGTGAACGCGGGCACCGCCGACCAGGCGTAGTTCTTCATGCAGCTCAGACGCTCAGGCCCGATGCTGCCGGCATACAGCGCCTCGTCGCGGCCGGTGATGCGGCCGGCCATGCGGATCGCCGTGGCGGCCGCCATGCCCCAGTCGTAGGTCGGCGTGTTGACCATGTCCATCTCGAGCAGCTCGGCCATGCAGCTGGCGTACTCGAACTGGGCCTGCCACTTGCCGTGGTCGGCGAACGCGTCACCGACGTAGCTGGTCAGGAACTCGTCCCGTTCCATGATCGTCGTGACGACCGAGGGGACGTGGTGGTGGTACACGCCGCCGCCGAGGAAGCCGATGTACCGCTTGCAGTCGGCGCCGGCCTCCAGAAGCTCCTCGCAGTGGCGCTTCAGCGCGTACTCGGAGCGGATGGGTCCCGGTGTGTTCAGCCGGCGCTTGAGGCGCAGGTGGTCCGGGATCTCCTTGTAGATCTCCTCGACACTCTCGATCCCGATGGTGTCAAGCATCTTCTGCTTGACCTCGGGAACGGAGTTCGGGATGTAGGGATACACTTCGGCTTCTGCCATGGGCCCTGACCTCCACATCTCACGTTGCTTGATGCCGATCGGATGACCTGCGGGCGGCCGTCGGAGGCCTGCCGCAGAGACGGATATCGGTGACTCTCTCTACGTGCCGGTCGCGTGCCGAGTCTTGCATCGGTGTGACGGCACAGATCGGGTCCCGGCTGCACTCTACGCGATGGATGCCGGTCGCGCGACGTAGTGTCGGTGAGCGGTCGTCGGGGGTCGGAGCGCACTCTATGTCACGGGCGCCGGTCGCGCGACGTACCGTCGGCGAGCGGTCGCTGAGGCCCGGAGAGCGGCGATCGTCAGGGAGCGGGGTGAGGGGACACGCGCGACGAGACGACGGCGTGCCACGAGTCACAGACGGCGCGCCCGTAGAGCCGGTCGAGACACGGCGAACGGACTCACAGCCGGGGATGCTCCCTACGATCCTGCTCACATCACCCCCTCTATATGCGAAAAGGCAGGGCGATGTGACCCATCACCCTGCCCTCCGTGCACATGCGGTGCGTGAGTTCCAGGGACCCGTCCGGCCGCGGTCCGTTTGCCTGAGAGTTTCAGCGGGGTCTTCCATCCGCCTTGCCCCTTCGGCGCCCGTTCCTTGAGGGACTCTCGCGCGACCGTCGCTCGGGTGTCCTTTCGCAGTGAAGACGGTGTGAATGTAGCATCACGCGGCCTGTATGACAAGGCTTTCGTGAAGATGGGATGACGCCCGCAGTGCTCTTCATGTGACTCCGGTTCAAGTCTCGCCGGCACTGCGGCCGATACAGTGTCAAGACGGTGACGGGACGGTACCATGCGAGACCCGACAGCCCAGAGACACCAGACGCCAGGCGGCTTCAGCCTCATCGAGCTGCTGATCGTGGTCGTGGTCATCGGCATCCTGGCGGCCATCGCCATACCGATGTACCTGCACCAGCGCGACAAGGCCCGGGACGCAGCGGTCAAGGAAGGCGTCTGGGCGGTCCAGGTGGCGGTCATGACGTCTGCCCACGAGCACGACGGCCTGTTCCCCGACCCGTCGCAGGTGGCGGTGGACGGTGAGGTCGGCACGTATCTGGACGTCTGGCCGGACAACCCGTGGACCGGCGCGCCGATGGTCAACGCCGATGTCTACAGCCGGGGAGACTTCCTCTACGACGCATGGAGCGGCGAGGTGGTGGGCGCTCTGGCCTTCGTACTGCCCGAGTACGAGCAGTTCGGCCTGCTGGGCTGGACCGCGAAGGAGAGTGAGCCGTTCGTGGTGCGTCCGCTGCGCTCCGGTCAGGATGAGGAGCCGCTGACGTCGCTGGGCTCCACGTTCACCGAGATCAGCGGCGGCATGATCGAGCGCATCACGGCCTTCTACACCGAGAACGGCCGCTACCCGCGCAGCTGGGGCGACTACCGCTTCACCGACATCGGCCTCGATCCGCAGGAGTGGGAGGACCGCTGGCACGACCACATCGGCTACGGGCCGGGTGGCACGCGCGTCTCGGCGCGGCCGGAGGACGGCTGGGCGATGGAGGTCACCGGCCTCGACGGCGAGGAGCGGACGCTGACGAACGACCTCAACTGGAACATCTGGTACGACGTGCCGAGCGGGCAGTGGTACTACCACCGCATCGAGCCCGGCAACGAGATCGACATCGAGACGCTGGTGGTGCGGCCGGAGTGACGCCGCCGCGTGACGAGGAGCGGCCGGAGCGCCGGTGAGAGCCACACGGCGGTGAGGGCCACACGGCGACGTGAATGGAAAGGGACGGGGCCCCGTGTGGGGCCCCGTCCCTTTCTTCTTGGCGGCTTCCCGCCCTGCGGCGGGTCGTCGCCGGTCTGACGAGCGGCTCAGCCCAGGGCCGGCACCGGCACCATGTGGCGCTTCCAGCCCATCTCGCTCGCGGGTAGACCGAGGGCGGTGGCGACGAGCTGGGAGAGGAAGACGATCGGGACCTGCTGCCAGCTCGGGTCTGCCGCCTTGATGTCGACCTGGCGGGTATCCAGGTTGACCTGGCAGAGCGGGCAGGCGGCCGAGATGATGTCGGCGCCGCACTCGCGCGCGTTGCCGACGATCTTGCGGATGAGGTCCCGGCACATGTCCTGCTCGCAGAGCGCCAGCGAGGCGCCGCAGCAGTCGGTCTTGTAGCTCCACTGCACCGGCTCGGCGCCGAGTGCCGCCAGGACCTCGTCCATGTGCACGGGGTACTCGGGATCCTCGGCCAGCGTGACCTTCGGCGGTCGGGTGAGCAGGCAGCCGTAGTAGGCGGCCACCTTGAGGCCGGCCAGCGGCTTGCGCACCTTGTCTTTGATGGCCGCCACGCCGATCTGGTCGTAGTACATGTCGACCAGGTTGAGGACCCTGACGTCGGTGTCGACGGCGCGTCCGACCACCAGCTCGACGTCGGCCCGGGTCTGCGGGTTCTCGTCCATCTCGTGCTTGGCGGTCATGAAGCGGCTGAAGCAGGCCGCGCACGGCACCACGACGGTGTCGAGCTGCATGTCGGCCTTGATCTTGGCGATCTCATTGGCCGGCAGGGCGTCGGCGAGCAGGCGGTTGATGCTGTGCGCCGCCGTGTTGCCGCAGCAGTTCCAGTCCGGGATCTCGGTGAGCTCGTAGCCGAAGACCTTGGCCGTGGCCTCGGCGGTCTCGCCCATCTCCTTGGACGTACCGTGCAGCGAGCAGCCGGGATAGTAGGCGAGCTTCGTCATGTCACTCGCCCCCTTCCTTGTCGACGATCGGCACCCGCCGCATGCGGCGCCGCTCGGCCTCGATGCGCTCGGCCTCGGCGGCGATGCGGCGCATCTGCTTGCGGTCGCCGCGACCGGGGATGATCGGCAGCTTGCCCTTGCCGAACATCTTGATGCCCAGGCCGACGTCGGCCATGAGGCTGCTCGGGCGGGTGAGCTTGTCCAGCGCCACCAGCTCGATCTCGCTCATGCGACCCCAGCGCTTCATGGAGTCGAGGTTGAGCTTGAGCACGTTGGCGAAGCCGGTGTCCTTGTTGACCTTGTCCTCTTCACGGGCGATCTTGCGCAGCTCGTCCATGACGGCGGCGATGTCGATGCCCTGCGGGCAGCGGGTGGTGCACGTCTCGCAGCCGGTGCACAGCCAGATGAACTTGCTGGCTGCGGCGGCGTCGATGTCGCCGAGCTGCACGGCGCGCATCACCTGCGCCGGATGCAGGTCGCCGTACGACGCCACCGGGCACCCGATCGAGCAGCGCTTGCACTGGTAGCACTTGAACGCGTTGGTCTCTGCCCCCGCGTTCACCCGCTTGCCGAGCTCTGCTGTGATGGGGCTCATGCAGCCTCCCTCACGACAGCTTGGGCCGCGGCAGCAGCCCCGCCATCTCGGCGATCTCGGGGACGGCCGGCTCCCACTCGACGGCCATGATGTGGACGCCGTGGACGCCCTCGACCTCGGCCAGGTCCTTGATCATCTCGGCGCCGAGCTTCTTGCCCTCTTCCTGCTGCGGAGCGCCCTTCTCCTTGGCGGCGATCCGCTCGACGATCTCCTGCGGCACGTCGATGCCGGGCACGAACTTCTGCATGTACCGGGCCATGCCGGCACCCTTGATGGGCGTGATGCCGGCCATGATCTTGATCTCCTGATGCAGACCCTCGGCGCGCACCATCTCCATCCACTTCTTGAACTTGGGGACGTTGAAGATGCACTGCGTCTGCACGAAGTCGGCGCCGGCCTCGATCTTCTTCTTGAGGCGCAGGGTGCGGAACTCGAACGGGTCGCCGAACGGGTTCTCGGCACAGCCGATGTACAGCTTGGGCGCCACCGGCATCTCTTCGCCGCACTGGAAGATCTTGGCGTCGCGCATATCCTTGTACATCCGGATCAGGTTGACCGAATCGATGTCGTGGACGCCCTTCGCGGTCGGGTGGTTGCCGAAGCTGATGTGGTCGCCGGTGAGGCAGAGGATGTTGTACACGCCCAGCGCGTTGGCGCCGAGGATGTCGGCCTGCATGGCGAGCCGGTTACGGTCGCGGCAGGTCATCTGCATGATCGGCTCGGCGCCGTTCTGGGCGGCGATGTAGCCCGCCGCCATGGAGGCGATGCGCACCACGGCGGTCTGGTTGTCGGTGATGTTGACGGCGTCGGTGCAGCTGGCCAGCGCCTTGGCCTTCTCGGCCACGATGTCGTAGTCCGCCGACTTGGGCGGCCCGCACTCACCGGTGACCACGAAGTGGCCGGCCGCGAACATCCTCTCCAGGTTGGAGCCGGCCTTCAGTCCGTTGTCGCTCATACCGGCTTCGCCTCCTCTTTCACCATCGTCCGCGGGCCGCCGCTGTTGCTCTTGCTCCAGTCCTTAGGCGGCGTGACCTTCATCAGCAGGTCCTGACGGCCCTGCGCGATCAGCTTGTCGTGGATGAGTTGCCAGGCACAGGGAATCTCTTCCTTGTTCGGCCCGGTGACCTCGCAGAGGCCGTCGTGCGAGCCGCCGCAGGGCCCGTTGAGCAGGCTCTTGGAGCAGCGCACGATGGGGCAGATACCGCCGGTGACGCCGAGCACGCAGTCGCCGCAGGCGCCGCAGCGCTCGATCCAGACCGCGTGCTCCTGCGGCATGCCGAGCATGTTGGTGTTGACGGCCGGCAGCACGAGCTTCTCGGGGAACCGCTCGGCCATGCTCTGGATGCCGATGCCGCAGGCCATGCTGATGACGACCGGGTACTGCTCGACCTTCTCGGCGATGGCGTCGAGGTACTCCCACTCGCACTGACGGATGGCCGAGATGTGGTCGACGTCCAGCGTGCGGCCGTCTTCCTTGGCCTTGATGCTCAGCTCGGCGGCCAGGATCTCGGCCTCTTTCTCGCCGCCGGTCAGGCAGACCGCGACGCATGTCTCGCAGCCCGCGACCAGCACCTTTTCCTTGCCCTCGAGCAGTTCGAGGATCTCCTCGAAGGGCTTGCGTTCGGCGGTGATCATGCTGGTGTTCCTTCCTTTGCCGCGGGAGCCTTCTTCGCCTGCTTCACCGGACTCGGTCCCAGGCGCTTGATGCGCTCCGTGAACTCGTTGGCGCGCTGGGCGAACAGCGGCCCGTCGGCCGACGACATGTTGAACATCTCGACGCGCTCGGGCTCCATGCCCATCTCTTCCAGGAGCTTCTTCGTGTACTCGACACGCTTGCGGGCCCAGAGGTTGCCCTTGAGGTAGTGGCATTCACCCTCGAGGCAGCCGGCGGCGTAGACACCGTCGGCGCCGGCCTCGAGCGCTTTGAGCAGATGGATGATCTCAAGCTTGCCGGTGCACGGCAGCTTGATCATCCGGATGTTGGTCGGGTACTGCAGCCGCATGCTGCCGGCCAGGTCGGCGGCGGCATACGCGCAGTAGTGACAGCCGAAGACGATGATCTCCGGCTCGAAGTCGGGATCGATCGGCTTCTGCGGCTCTTCGTTCGCCGACTCCGGGCTCTCCACAGCCTCGGGAGCGGCCGCTGTCGTGGTCTCGTCGGCCATGTCAGCTCACCTCCCCTGAGGGCTGGCCTGCGTTCTGCTTGGGGAACGGCGTGCTGGCGTCCAGGGCCACGCCGGCGGCGATGTCGGCGTCGGTGAGGAACAGCGCCTCTTCCTTGGCGATGATCTGGGAATCGGAGTAGTGATGCAGCTCGATCGCCTTGGCCGGGCACTCACTGACACAGACGCCGCATCCCTGGCAGGCGGCCGGTTCGATGTAGGCCTTCTTGACCTCGGGATCGATGCGCGGCACCTCGTAGGGGCAGATGCGCACGCAGGTGAGGCAGGCCGCGCAGGTCTCCTGATCGACCTCGGCGACCACGCCGCCGGCCTTGAGCACCGGCTTGTTGAGGATCGCCGCGGCGCGGCCGGCGGCCGCGTACGCCTGGGAGATCGTCTCTTCGATGTTCTTGGGGTAGTGCGCCGCGCCGCAGAGGAACAGACCCTCGCTGGCGAAGTCCACGGGGCGCAGCTTGACGTGCGCCTCGAGGAAGAAGCCGTCGGCGGTGATCGGCACCTTGAGCAGCTTGCTCAGGTCCTCGTTGCCCTCGTTGGGCACCGTGGGGGTGGCCAGCACGAGCAGGTCGAGCGGCACCTCCATCGGCTTGCCGGCGAACGCCTTCTCGTTCCAGGTGACCTTGACCAGGCCGCCGTCCATGTCGGCACTGACGCGCGGCTTCGCCTCGTTGTCGTAGCGGGAGAAGATGACGCCCAGCTCGCGGGCCTTCGTGTAGTACTCCTCGAGGAATCCGTACGTCCGCATCTCCTTGTACCAGACGTACACCGGACGGTCCGGATCGGCCTCCTTGAGGCGGATGGCGTTCTTGACGCTCTGCTGGCAGCAGGTGCGCGAGCAGTACGTCTTGTTCTCCGGGTCGAGCGAGCCGGCGCAGAGCAGGAAGCCGACGGCGCCGGCCTCCTTGATCCTCGCGTCGTCGTCGGCAAGCATCTTCTCCATGTCGAGGCCGGTGACGATCCTGGGGCTGTGGCCGAGGCCGAACAGCTCCGGCCGCGACTCCTGGGCCCCGGTAGCGAGGATCACGACGCCGTGCTCGACCGGCGTGCGCTTGCCGTCGCTCTCGCGGATCATGCTGTTGTAGTTGCCGATGAAGCCCTGCAGGTCGGCGAGCTCGCTCTCCAGGTGGATCTTGACCTGCGGGTTGTCGATGAGCCGCTTCTCGAGCTCGGCGACGAACCCGGCCGGGTCGGTCCCCTTGATCGTCTGGTCGATCTGAAGGACGCGGCCGCCGAGCTTGTCGCTGCGCTCGATGAGGTGCGTCTCGTAGCCCATGTCGCCGAGCGCCAGCGCGGCCGTCATGCCGGCCAGGCCGCCGCCGATGACGACGGCCGCATGCGTGAGCGGCACGTCGACCTTGTACAGCGGCTCCAGCAGCATCGAGCGTGCGACGCTCATGCGGACCAGGTCCTTGGCTTTCTCGGTCGCGTCGGCGGGGCAGTTGCCGTGCACCCAGGAGCACTGGTCGCGGATGTTGGCCATCTCGAAGAGATACGGGTTGAGACCGGCCTCGCGCAAGGTGTCCTGGAAGATCGGTTCGTGGGTGCGCGGCGTGCAGCTCGCGACCACGACCCGGTTGAGGTTGTGCTCCTTGATCATCTCCGTGATCTGCGAGCAGCTGTCCGTGGAGCACGTGTACATCGTATGCGTGGCGTACTCGACACCCGGCAGCTGGGCCGCGTAGTCGGCCACGCTCTCGACGTCCACGACTCCGGCGATGTTGGAGCCGCAGTGGCAGACGAACACGCCCACCCGGGGCGCCTCGTCGCTGATGTCCCGCTCGGCCGGGTACTCACGCTCTACGGTGAGCGTGCCGCGCGAGTCGGCCAGCTGGGTCATGACCCGCGACGCCGTGGCCGAGGCCTGGGCGACCGATTCGGGGATGTCCTTGGGCTCGCCGAAGGCGCCGACCACGAAGACGCCCTCGCGACTGGTCGCGAGCGGCGCGTACTCCTGCAGCTCGCAGAAGCCGTGGCGGTTGAGGGCGATGCCGAGATGCCCGGCGGCCGCCTGCGCGTTGCGCGACGGCTCGAGGCCGACGCTGAGCACGACCATGTCGTAGCGGTCGGTGTGCAGCTCGCCGGCCTCGTCCTCCCACGTGATCAGGAGGTCCTTGGTGGCCGGGTCTTCCTTGATGGTCGACGGGCGCGAGCGGATGAAGTTGACACCGAGCGCCTTGGAGCGCTCCCAGACCTGGTCGAAGCCCTTGCCCTGGGCGCGCATGTCCATGAGGAACACGTCTGGCCGGGCCTCCGGCACGTGGTCGATGGTCATCATCGCCAGCTTGTTGGCGTACATGCAGCAGACGCTGGAGCAGTACTCGTGATCCTGGTCGCGGCTGCCGACGCACTGGATGAACGCGATGCGCTCGGGGTGCGTGCCGTCCGAGGGCCGCACGATCTCGCCGGCGGTGGGACCGCTGGACGAGAGCAGACGCTCGTACTCGAGCGCCGCGAAGACGTTCGGGTAGCGGCGGTAGCCCCACTGGCTGTTCTCACCGGGGTCGTAAGCGTCGTAGCCGGTCGCCATGACGACCGCGCCCACCGGCAGCGGGTACTCCTTGTCGACGTCGTCGTGGATGACCGCGTCGACGCCGCAGGCGCGCACGCACTCCATGCACTCGGAGCAGACGGCGCAGTTGAGGCAGCGATTGGCCTCGGCGACGGCCTGCTCCTCGGTGAAGCCCTTCTTGACCTCTTCCCAGGAGCGGCGCCGCTGCTGGGCATCGGCCAGCGCCTGCATGCTCCGCGGCTGAGGCTCGGTGGCCTCGAGCTCTTCCGGCTCGGGCTTGGCCTCGGGCAGGCTCTCTTCCCAGACCTCGGCCAGCTTCTCGCCGCGCAGGTAGTTGTGGATGGAGCGCGCCGCGCGCCGGCCGGCGGCCACCGCCTCGATGGCCGTCCACGGCGCCGCCGAGGCGGCGTCGCCGCCGGCGAAGACGCCCTCGCGGGTGGTCATGAGCGTCTCGCGGTCGGTCTTGATCTGGTTCTTCTCGACCTCGATGCCGGTGGCACCCTCGAGGAAGTCGGTGACCAGGCCCTGGCCGGTGGCGAAGATGACCGTGTCGCAGTCGAGCTCGCTGAACGTGTTGTCCAGCGCGATCGGCGGCCGCCAGCCGCGCTCGTCGGGATCGCCGAGCTTGCAGGCGGTGAACTCGACCTTCTTCGGGCGGCCGTCGTCGCCGGTGACGATCTGGGTGGGCATGCACGAGCAGATGAACGTGATCGACTCGCCGGTGCCCTCCTCGATCTCGTCGGCCGAGGCCGGGATGGTCTCGTCGTCTTCGATACAGGTGAGGGTGACCTTGTCGGCGCCCAGACGGAGCGCCGTGCGGCCGGCGTCGAAGGCCACGTCGCCGCCGCCGATGACCACCACGTTCTTGCCCATCTCGATGGGCTTCTCGAGGGTGGCGTCGCGCAGCAGGTCGACGGCCGTGAAGACGCCCTTGGCATCCGCGCCGGGGATGGGCAGCGGCTTGCCGCCCTGCAGGCCGGTGGCCAGGAAGACGGCCTTGTACTGCTTCTTGAGCAGGTCGTCGATGGTGAAGTCCTTGCCGGCGGTCTGGCCGGTCTTGAGCTCCACGCCGAGCGCCGTGACGCGATCGATGTCCTGCTGCAGGGCGGCCTTGGGCAGACGGTACTCGGGGATGCCGAAGCGCAGCATGCCGCCGGCCTCGGCCTTGCTCTCGAAGACGGTGGTCGTGTAGCCGAGCAGCGCCAGGTCGCGGGCCGCGGTCATGCCGGCGGGGCCGCCGCCGATGATCGCGACCTTCTCCTTGAACTGGACCTCGGCCGGATCGGGCATGGGCAGGTTGTCGACGGCCCAGTCGGCGACGAAGCGCTTGAGGCCGGCGATGGAGATGGGCTCGTCGACCTCGCCGCGGGTGCAGTCGTCCTCGCACTTGTGCGTGCAGACGCGGCCGCAGACGGCGACGAAGGGGTTCGGGTCGCTGGCCACCTTGTAGGCGGCGTCGAAGCGGCCCTCGCCGATGAGGGCCACATACCCCTGCGCGCTGGTGTGCGCCGCGCAGGCGCGCTTGCAGGGCGAGTGGCCGTTCTTGGTGATGGCGTAGGTGCCCGGGACGGCCTGCGGGTAGAGCTTGAAGATCGCCCGCCGGTCGTCGAGGTCTTCGTTGTAGTGGTTCTTGACCGGCACCGGGCACTTGTCGACGCACTCGCCGCAGCTCGTGCACTTGGCAGGATCGACGTAGCGTGCGTACTTGTGGATGATGGCATCGAAATTGCCCGGTTCGCCCTCCAGGCCGACGAGCTCGGAGTTGGTGACGATCTCAACATTGAGATGTCGTCCGACCTCGACCAGCTTGGGGGCCAGTGTGCACATCGCGCAGTCGTTGGTGGGGAAGGTCTTGTCGAGCTGCGCCATGTGGCCACCAAGGGCCGGCGACTTCTCGACGAGATAGACCTTGTACCCGCCTTCGGCCAGGTCGAGGGCACACTGGATACCCGCGATGCCTCCACCGAGGACCAGCGCGGAACCGGTCGTCGTGCGTGGGGTACCCGACGGCATACAGTCTCCTTCGTACGGCGGTACGGCAGGCCCGTTCCGTTCAGGCACCACGCCCCCATCGCACCCTGTCTTACGGTGCGCACGACCGCGAGGACGTGACGCACGGAAGACGACACGGTGGGGCCGAGGCCCCTTCCCGGCATGGTGGGATGACACTGACCCAACTTCCCACCCGGGTGAGACAAGTATAGCGAGCAGTTAGTGCACGCGTCCACAAGGCGCCGTAGTGAGGCGCAGCTTCGGCACGAAGATGGCCTTGCGAGCGGCGGCGGCGTAGCCGAAGCCGGCCGGTCACAATGCAGCGTCAAGGAGGCGCAGCCGAGGCCTGGGACCGGCTTTGCGACCCGCCGTCCGCAGGCAACGGATGAGAACGAGGCCGCCCCGCCCCGACAGAAACGCCGGCCGCTGCGGCAGCGGCGGGGCGCTGTGGAGCGCACGGGGCGTGGGGAGCATGGCGTTACGAGACTGGGGATGTGTGGACACCTCGGCCGGTCTGGGATGTACACGACTCGCCGGGCGGCGCGGCATGCCCGTCTCGCGGGGAGGTGGGGAATACCGGCGGGGTCGCTTTCGGCGTCGCGAAAGGAGAAGCCGGCCGGTTCGGAGACCTCCTGTGAAAGCCCAGCCGAGCCTGTGTCAAGCCGTGTCGAGCCTGTGTCAAGCCGTGCCGGGCCGCCGCCGATACAACCTCAAGCACGAAAGCTCTGTCTGGGCGATCCAAGGAGAGAAGTCATGACACTGATGACGACGGACCGTCGGCGGCCCGGCACGGGGTGGGCGGCTGAGTCGCCTCGCCGGCGACCCCCGCGGTGCACTCGGCCCGCCCTGCCACTGCTGCTCGGCCTGCTGCTGGCCCTGGCTCTGGCCCTGCCGGCCGCCTCGCAGGCGGTCGGCACCGGCCAGCTGACGGTCAACATAGAGCCGCAGGCTGCCCGCGCCACCGGCGCCCAGTGGCGGGTCGGTGCCGGCGCCTGGCAGCGCAGCGGAGCCTGGGTCTACGGTCTGCGCGAGGGCGATCACCTGGTGACCTTCAAGGCGACGCCCGGATTCGTCACCCCGGCGAGCAGGCTGGTGGGCATCAACGGCTACTACCCGACCTTCCTCGACGCCGGGTATTGCGGCGGCGGGTCGGCGGTCGCCTGGGGTTCCGACCACTACGGTCAGCGCACCGTGCCGGACCCCGACAGCGACTTCGTGGCCGTCGCCGCCGGTGGCGGCCACAGCCTCGGTCTCAAGGCCGACGGCCGGGTGGTCTGCTGGGGCTGGAACGCCTACGGTCAATGCAGGGTACCGGCTCCCAACAGCGAGACTTCGCAGCCATCTCCGCCGGGGTGTACCACAGCCTCGGCCTCAAGAAGGACGGCAGCGTGGACTGCTGGGGCTGGAACCCCTACGGTCAGTGCACCGTACCGGCCCCCAACAGCGACTTCGTAGCCGTCTCTGCCGGGGAACAGCACAGCGTCGGCCTCAAGGCCGACGGCCGGGTCGTCTGCTGGGGATCCAACCGCTCGGGTCAGCGCTATGTGCCGGACAACGGCGACTTCGTGGCCGTCGCCGCCGGCACCTTTCACAGCCTCGGTCTCAAGGCGGACGGCCGGGTGGTCTGCTGGGGTTCGAATTATTACGGCAAGGGTACCGTGCCGGGTCTCAACAGCGGCTTCGTGGCCATCGCCGCCGGTGGCGGCCACAGCCTCGGTCTCAAGGCCGACGGCCGGGTGGTCTGCTGGGGCGACGACCGCCTGGGTCAGTGCACCGTGCCGACCCCCAACTGCGGCTTCGTGGCCATCGCCGCCGGCGGAGATCACAGCCTCGGCCTCAAAGCCGACGGCAGCGTGGTCGGCTGGGGGGAGAACAGCGACGACCAGTCCACCGTGCCGGCCCCCGACCGCGGCTTTGTGTCCATCTCAGCCGGCTACATGCACAGCCTGGCGCTGCGGAGCGTTGCAGCCCCCGACACGACCGCGCCGACGGTGCGGGCCCTGGGGAACGTGACGGTCGGGCGGGGCGGGAAGGCGCGCCTGCGCTACCGCATCGACGGTCCGGACTCGGTGCTGGCCGACGTGACGATCAGGATCACCCGAAACAACCGGCGGATCAAGACCATCCGGGTGGGCGGCAGGTCGACCAACAGAGACCTGACCTGCAGCTTCCGCTGCAACCTGAGGTGCGGCACGTACAGTTGGCGGCTCTACGCCACCGACGCCGGCGGCAACCAGCAGGCCAAGGTCAAGGCGACGGTGCGCGTGAAGAGGTTGCGCGTGCGGTGAGGTCGACCGCAGAGCGGCCCCGGTGTCTCGGGGCGGCGTGGGGAGCATGGGGTTGCGAGACTGGGGATGTGTGGACACCTCGGCCGGTCTGGGATGTCCACGACTCGCCGGCGGGGCGGGGAGCATGGGGTTGCGAGACCGGGGATGTCTGTACACCTGGGCCGGTCCGGGATGTCCACGACTTGCCGGGCGGCGCGGGGAGATGACGGGCATACCCGGCGGGGCGGGGATCTGGTGCATGCCCCGCGGCCCGACGGTCTGTGTGGCTCGGTGTCTGACGTCGTACGGCGTGCCATCCGCATGTACCAAACGTCGAGTGTGAGGGGTGCCGGCTCTCCCTCCGGGCCATTTCTATCCAAGCGGTTAAGGTGCTACAGTCACTCACGTGCGACCGACTTGGCCTGGCTGCTCATCCGCCTCCGGGAACCGACGCTGTTGCCGGGGTCGCGACCGGGCGGCGAGGCACAGGCGGTCGACGCAGCACCCGAGTCAGTAGTCCAGCGTCCCCGAACCTCTCGAAGGGTGGTCGATACCATGGGTGTGAAGGAGCAGTACCGCGACTACGTCATGACCGGCTTCGTCAAGCGCGTCGAGCCGGTGGAGGTGAGCCACGGCAAGGGCGCCCTGCTCTACGATGCCGACGGCACCGAGTACATCGACTGCTTCGCCGGCATCTCGGTGACCAACGCCGGGCACTCCGACGAGCGCATCCTCTCTGCCGCGCGCGAGACGATGGACAAGATCGTCCACGCCTGTTCCTATGTCTACCACGTGCCGCAGGTCGGCGAGCTCGCCCAGCGTCTCGCCGAGGTGACCCCCGGCGACCTGCAGAAGAGCTTCTTCGGCAACTCCGGCGCCGAGGCCCTGGAGGGCGCCATGCGCCTCGCCAAGCGGGCCTCCGGCAAGCACGAGTTCGTGGCCCTCGAGTCGAGCTTCCACGGGCGCACCAACGCCACCCTCTCGATCACCGGCAACTCCGGTCGCAAGAAGGGCGGCTTTCCGTACTCCACCGGCATCGCCTTCGCGCCGGCGCCGTTCTGCTACCGCTGCTTCGCCGAGACGACGCCCGACAAGTGCGACCTGCTCTGCGCGCGGCGTCTCAGCGAGATCATCCGCCTGCACCTCTCCGGTGAGGGCGCGGCCTTCATCGCCGAGCCGATCATGGGCGAGGGCGGCATCGTCGTGCCGCCGCCCGGCTACTTCGAGCGCGTCAAGGAGATCCTCGACGCCGAGGGCATGTGGTTCATCGCCGACGAGGTCCAGAGCGGCTACTCGCGTACCGGCAAGCTGTTCGCCATCGAGCACTGGGACGTGGTCCCCGACATGATGTGCATGGCCAAGGGCCTGGCCAACGGCTTCCCGCTGGGCGCCTTCATCACCACGGCGGAGATCGCCGACAAGTTCCAGATCGGCGACCACCTGAGCACCTTCGGTGGCAACCCGATCAGCTGCGCGGCGGCGATCGCCAACCTCGACGTGCACCTTTCCGACGACCTGCCGGGTCAGAGTGCCCGCAAGGGTGAGGCGCTGATGGCGAAGTTCCGCGAACTGCAGAGGAGCCAGGAGCTGATCGGCGACGTGCGCGGCAAGGGCCTCATGGTCGGCGTCGAGCTGGTCACCGACCGTGACAAGAAGACGCCGGGTGCCGCGCAGGCGGCGGCGGTGCGCCAGTACTGCCTCGAGCACGGCGTGCTGATCGGCGTGGGCGGCAACTTCGGCAACGTGCTGCGCGTGCAGCCGCCGCTGGTGATCAGCGACGCCCAGCTCGACCAGGTCTTCGAGACCATCATGGCCGGGATGAAGGCGGCGCCGGCGGCCTGAGCTACGGATGTTGCAGGCGGTCCCGGCAGGTCGAGCCGGATCGCTTGATGAGATGCCGACCGGATGGGGGCGGCGCGGCTTGGCCGCGCCGCCCCCATCCGCGTCAGGTGTGCGTGGTTCTGCGGCCCGCGTGGACGCGCGGGTGTGAACGAGCTGCCGCGTCCTGAGTCGCCGCGCAGGAGCGAGTGCTTCCGCGGCCGGAGCGGCCGCGTCAGGTGCGAGTGTCGCCTCGGTCGTCCTCGCCGTCGTCCCCGCCGCGGCGGCCGCGGGCGGCGTGATCGATCACCCAGAGCTGCACCATGAGCGCCGGGAAGACGAGCAGGTACAGGTAGATCCAGCGGCCGGGCGGCAGATCGGGGCTGCTGCCGAGAAGACCGCCCTCCAGGATCGTGGCCACGCCGACCGCCGAGAGCAGGGTGATGGTGCCGAGCAGGACCTCCAGCGCCGCGAACGGGGCCAGGCGGTCGCGGGCCCACCAGAGCAGGGTGCCGACGATGTTGGCGAGGACGCAGAGAGCGATGGGGACCACGCCGAGCACGTCGCCCTGAGCCAGGGCGACGAGGCCCAGCACCAACAGCCAGACGGTGGAGCCGAGCTGGCCGCCGAACCAGCCCCACGTGTTCCACTGCATCTGCCCGTCGCCGAGGCGCGGCTGCTTGCCCGGCGGGCGCTCACTGCCCGGCTTGCCGTGCGGGCCGGCGTCGGGGCCAGCTCCGGGCACGCCGTCGAGACTGTCGCGGGGCCCGGCGTCTGGGCCGGAGTCGGAGTCGCCGTGAGGGCCGGCGTCGGGGCCACCGCCGGGCGCGCCGTCACCGTGCGTGGCGTCGCGGAGGTGACGCCGCCGGTCGCCGTTGTCGTGCCCGTGTCCGTCCATGGTCACTGGCTGCGGCCGCGGGCGGCGATCGCCCAGATGTCGCTCAGCTTGCCGTCCTCGACCACGTGCAGGCGGTCGTGCAGGTTGATCGTCGTGCAGCCGTGTGCCGGGATCAGCTCGATCCGGTCGCCGGGCCGCAGATCGCGGGCGGCGCCCTGCAGGCGGAGGGTGCCGTGCTCTTCCGAGAACTCGGTGTAGGTGGCGCCGCCGAGCAGCACCGTGGGCTCGCCGAACTCCGGTGTGAGCGTCTTGAGCCCGGCATCGATGACGGCCACCTCCGGCGCCGGCCGGCTGACGACCATGCTGAGCAGGGTGAGGGCGTTCTCGAAGGGGACGCCGGCCTTGCGGTAGGCGGCGTCCATGGTCGCGTACGAGCCCGCCTGGATCTCGTCGACGCCGCGCATGACGCCGCTGATGGCGTGTGTACCGGTGCCGCCGCCGCTGATGACCGCCACCGGCAGGCCGGCCGACTCGATCAGCTCGCGGGTATCGATGGCCCGCTGCATGTCCGTGCGCGTCAGGCCGCGTCGGCGGTCGTAGGGGACCACGTTCTGCAGGTGGCCTTCGTAGGCCTGGAGGCCGGCGAAGACCAGGCCCGGAGCGGCGTCGACGAGGCGCGCCAGCTCCAGGGCCGGCTCGCCCGGCGCGACGCCGCAGCGACCCATGCCGATGTCGACCTCGACCAGGCAGCGCAGCGTGATGCCGGCGGCCGCGGCGGCCTCCGAGAGGTCGCGCACGTTCTCGGCGTCGTCGACCGCCACCGCCGTCGTGCAGCGTCGGGCCAGACGCATGAGCCGCCCGATCTTGAGCCGGCCGACGATCTGGTTGGCGATCAGGATGTCCTCGATGCCGCCGTCGGCCAGCACCTCGGCCTCGCCCAGCTTGGCGCACGTGATGCCGACGGCGCCGTGCTCCATCTGCAGGCGGGCGATCTCGACGCACTTGTGGGTCTTGGCGTGCGGCCGTAGACCGGCCGGGCGGTCGGCGAAGAAGTCGGCCATGCGACGGATGTTGCCGAGCAGCTTGCCGTGATCGAGCAGCAGGGCCGGCGTGTCGATGTCGGCGACGGGCGCGCCGGGCGCGAGGTCGACGGTCATCGGCTCCACGGGTGACCTCCTGTGCGGGTCGTCGGTGGCTGCTTCGGTCGGCGCGTGCTCACGCGGCTGGCTCGGGCGGTGACCGGGGCCGTGTGCGCCGCGCGGCTGCACCCCCAGTCTATCCGGGTGCGAGCGGTCTGCCGAACGGGCCGGCCGACGTGCCGAACGGGCTGCGCGACGTGCCGCACGGGATGGGCGGCGCGCCGTCGGCGGGCGCGGCGTGATGCGGTAGGCTGACGTCGTCGATCGGCGGACATGTGCGCGATCACCGCGCTCTCGCCGCCGCCGTCATGGAGCGAGGCTGAGAGGAGCGGTGCGATGTCGGAGCAGCAGGGGATGCCGCCGGACGCGGGCGGCGAGGCGCCGGGCGTGGGCCGGGCGCCATCGGATGATGGGGGGATGGGGCCGGGTGCCGGGGGGGTGGGGCCGGACGTCGAGAAGGCCGCTCCCGTGGAGCGCGAGGTGCGGGCATCGCGCACCGGCGCCTACATCCGTCTCGGCATCGTCGCCCTCATCGTCGCCTTCGTCCTCGTCTTCGTGTTCCAGAACACCGGCAAGGTCAGTCTCTCGTTCATCGCGGCGGAGTTCACCGCCCCAGCATGGCTGATGCTGCTCATCGTGCTGCTCATCGGCGTCGTCGTCGGCTTCTTCCTGGGACGCAAGTCCAAGCGGGCGCGCCCGCGCTGAATCGGGGCTCCCGCCGCTCGCCGGCGTCCGCGATCCGGTTTGTCCACCTCTCGCCGACGGGTACACGCCAGCAGCTCGATCCGGCGGGTGGCCAGCGTGTGGGTCTCGTGTCTGCTGGTCCGTCTGCCGATGATGCTCACAGCGACGCATGCGACGAACGCACGGAGGGATGGACATGGCGGCTCAGACGGGTACCCCGCGCGAAGGCGGCGGCGCGGGGAGGGACTGGAAGCAGTACACGCGATTCGGATTCATCGGCATCCTCGTGGTGCTGGCTCTCGTCTTCATCTTCCAGAACACGCAGAAGGTCACGGTCGAGTTCCTGGCCTGGAACTTCAGCCTGCAGATGTGGATCATGCTTCTGATCATCTTCGTGGTCGGCATCCTGGCGGGCCTGCTCGTGAGCTGGCGGCGGGCTCGCGCACGGCGGCGCAAGTACCGCTGACCAGAAGACGGCGCCGAGCGCCGGCGGCGAAGCGAAAGGGGGAGGACGGCGAGCCGTCCTCCCCCTTTCGCGTGATAGGCGATCGGCTCAGACGCGGGTCCCGGGGGCATCCGGCGGTGCCCCGAAGCCGCCGCCGCCCGGCGTCTCGATGAGCACGGCGTCGCCGGCACGCAGCTCCAGTCTGGCGACGCCGCCGACCTCTTCCTGCGACTCCTCTGCCGCCGCCGTGCCGGTGTCAGGAACGCCGCGGGCGACGGCGCGGTCGTCCGCCCGTCCTTCGTCTGTCCCCGGCATGCCGGCGCGCACGACGGCGTTGCGGCCGCAGAGTCCCGGCCGGCCGCCGTCGAGTCCGTGCGGCGCCACCGTGCGGCGGCCGGACACGATGGCTGCCGTCATCGGCTCCAGGAAGCGCAGTCGCCGGCGGGCGCCGTCGCCGCCGCGCCGGCGCCCGTCTCCGCCGCTGCCGAGCCGCACGGCGAACTCGTCGACCACTACCGGGTGGCGCGACTCGAGGACCTCGGGATCGGTCAGTCGCGAGTTGGTCATGTGGCTGTGTACAGCGCTGCAGCCGTCGAACTCGCGGCCGGCCCCGACGCCGCCGCAGATCGTCTCGTAGTACTGGTGGCGGCCGTTGCCGAACGTCAGGTTGTTCATCGTCCCCTGGGAGCCGGCGAGCACGCCGAAGGCGCCCAGAAGTGTGTCGGTGACGATCTGCGAGATCTCGACGTTACCGGCGGCGACGGCGGCCGGGTGGGCGGCCGCCAGCAGGCAGCCGTCGGGGATGACGATCTCGAGCGGGGCCAGGCACCCTTCATTGAGCGGTATCTCGACGTCCACCAGGGTGCGTACCACGTAGAGGACGGCGGCGATGGTGACGGCGCGCGGCGCGTTGAAGTTGTCGGGCCGCTGAGGCGATGTGCCGCTGAAGTCGATGCGCGCCGTGCCGCGCGACCGGTCGACGTCGATGCGGACGGCGATGCGGTCGCCGTCGTCGAGCCGGCATTCAAAGGAGCCGCCGGGCAGCTCGCGCAGGGCACGGCGCACGCTGTTCGCGGCGTGCTGATACATGAAGCCGATGTACGCACGCACCACATCCGCCCCGTGTCGCTCGACCATGCGGCGCAGCTCGGCGCCGCCGCGCGCGTTGGCCGCGACCTGGGCCTTGAGGTCGGCGACGTTCTGCGGCACGTTGCGGGCCGGGTACGCGCCACCCGACAGCAGCGCGACGAGCTCGGGTTCGCGGAAGCGACCGTCCTCGACAAGCAGGAAGTCGCGGATCAGCACGCCTTCCTCGTCGATGGTGCGGCTGTCCGGCGGCATCGACCCGGGCGTGCTGCCGCCGACGTCGGCGTGGTGGGCGCGCGCGGCGAGGTAGAAGAGCGGCCGCTCGGCGTCTGGCGCCGCGCCGCTCGGCCGTTCGTCGATGGACACCGGCGAGACGACGGTGAGGTCGGGCAGGTGGGTGCCGCCGTGATACGGGGAGTTCACGAGGACGGCGTCGCCGGACCGCAGCCGACCGCCGTGCGACCGCAGCACGGCGCGTACCGTCTCGCCCATCGATCCCAGATGGACGGGGAGGTGAGGGGCGTTGGCGATCAGCAGGCCGTGCTCGTCGAAGATGGCGCAGGAGAAGTCGAGCCGCTCTTTGACGTTCACGGAGCGGGCCGTGTTCTGGAGCATGGCGCCCATCTGCTCGGCGCAGGACATGAAGAGGTTGTTGAAGACCTCCAGCAGCAGCGGCGAGCAGGTGCGTCCTGCGGACGCCTCCGTGGAAGAGGCGGGGATGGATGTGCGGGCCGTGGCAGCCTCCGGCGCCACGCGAGGGTGTCGACGGAGCAGCAGCTCGCCGCCGCGCCGCACCTCGGCCGACCAGCCGGGCTCCACGACGGTGGTGCTGGTGGGCTCGAAGATGATGGCCGGGCCGTCGATGGTGTCTCCCGCCCCCAGACCTTGACGGGCCAGGACGGGGGCTTCGCGACGGCGGCCGGCCGTGTAGATGGCGACGGTCGGGCTCTCGGCGGCCGGAGCGGCCGGATGGACGGCGGACGAGGTCGCCGGGTCGGCCGGATGGACGGCGGGCGAGGCCGCCGGGTCGGCCGGCGTCTGTACGGCGTCGCGGGCTCCCACGGACAGCTGCGCGGCGTCGCCGCCGTCGATCGCCTCGATCTGGACCGCATCGACCACCAGCCGCGCCTCGTCCATCGTGAAGCCGTAGCGCTCACGGTGCGTGGCGTTGAACTCGTCGGCCATCTCGGCGACCGACCGCCACGTGATCGGCAGGGTCATGTCGGTGCCCTCGTACTTGAGGAGCAGACGGCGTTCCACGCAGATGCGTTCGGGCGCTGAGCCCTGGGCGACGAGCTCGTCGGCCGCCGCCCAAGCGAGGTCGTCGAGCAGGCATGTCAGGTCGGAGGCGGCCTGTGGCTCGAGCGGCCGCTCGACGCTCTGCTGGCGAAGCGCGCGGAC
The DNA here is from genome assembly GCA_002423545.1 of Thermoleophilia bacterium UBA6103. GTDB lineage: Bacteria > Actinomycetota > Thermoleophilia > UBA2241 > UBA2241 > UBA6103. The sequence goes on along the minus strand of DIWP01000034.1, from coordinate 22,795 downwards.
GCTCGCCAGGCCCATCCCGTAGGCGGAGAGCACCCCGGCGAGGGGATGGAGGATGATCGAGCGGATGCCGAGGTCGTCGGCGACCAGGCAGGCGTGCTGGCCGCCGGCGGCGCCGAAGCAGCAGAGGGTGTAGTCGCTCACGTCGTAGCCTCGATGGGTGGAGATCTGCTTGATGGCCCGAGCCATACCGTCGACGGCGACGCGGATGAGGTCGTCGGCCAGCCGCTCCGGGGGACCGGGCTCGACGCCCTCGGCGCGCATGGCGGCGGCGACCTCGTCGAGCCGCGCGTGTGAGGCGGCGGGGTCGATGGTCTGGTCGCCGCCGGGTCCGAAGACGTGCGGGAAGTGCTCGGGGCGTATCTTGCCGACGACCACGTTGCAGTCGGTGACGGTGAGCGGGCCGCCGCGCCGGTAGCAGGCCGGGCCCGGGTCGGCGCCGGCGGAGCGCGGGCCGACCCGGTAGCGGCCGTCCGTGAAGCTGCAGACCGAGCCGCCGCCGGCCGCAACAGTGTGGATGCGCAGCATCGGTGAGCGCAGGCGGACGCCGGCGACCGTCGATTCGAGTGACCGTTCGTAGCTGCCGGCGTAGTGGGCGACGTCGGTGGACGTACCGCCCATGTCGAAGGTGACGATGCGGTCGTAGCCGGCGGCGCGGCACGTCTCGACGGCGCCGACGATGCCGCCGGCCGGCCCCGAGAGGATGCTGTCCTTGCCGCGGAAGCCGCGAGCGTCGGTGAGGCCGCCGTGGGACTGCATGAAGAAGAGGCGCGGGGCATGCCTTGGGGTGGCGGCGCCGTCCGAGGCAGCGCCGCCGTCCGAGGCAGCGCCGCCGTCCGAGGGAGCGCCGCCGCCGGCGGTCACTCCGTCATCCGTCTTCGCGCCGAGATCGGCGGCGATCGTGTCGACGTAGCGGCGCAGGATCGGCGAGAGGTAGGCGTCGACCACCGTCGTCTCGGCGCGGCCGACCAGCTTCACCAGCGGGATCGTCTCGTGGGAGAGCGAGATCTGCGTGAAGCCGAGCTCGCGGGCGATGCGTCCCAGCCGTTCTTCGTGTCGCGGGTGCCGGTAGCCGTGCATGAGCGCGATGGCGATCGATCGCAGGCCGGCGGCGCGGGCGGCGGCGAACGCCGCCCGCGCCGCCTCTTCGTCCAGAGGCCGCTCGACCGTCCCGTCGGCGCGCAGCCGCTCGTCGATCTCGATGACCCGCTCGTGCAGGAGCTCGGGCAGCTCGATCCTGAGAGCGAAGATGTCGGGCCGGTCCTGATAGCCGATGCGCAGCGCATCGGCGAAGCCGCGGGTGACGGCCAGCGCGGTCGGCTCACCGCGCCGCTCCAGCAGCGCATTGGTGCCGACCGTGGTGCCCATGCGGACCTCGGCGATCGCGGCGCCTGGGATCGGCGCGCCGGGCGGCAGCCCCATGAGATGCCGGATACCGAGCAGGGTGGCGTCCTCGCCATGGAGGGGGTCGTCGGACAGCAGTTTGTGCGTGACCGACGAGCCGTCGGGCCGCACGGCGACGAGGTCGGTGAACGTACCGCCTCTGTCGATCCAGAAGCGCCAGCGCCGATCGGCGGCGTCGTCGGTCGGTGCAGAGGCGTGTGCGTCGTGCGTCACATCCGGTCCCACGGGGCCATTATCGACCACCCGGCTGTGTCGTTGCAGCGACCGATGCCGGGCGGGCCCGGGCGGGTCGGCGCGAAGACAGGGTGACTCGGCCACACGAGGGCCCGGAGACGGGGTGCCTGGGGGTGTGCGAGAGCTTGCAGAGCGGGATGGCCCGGCGCCCCCGAGGTGTGGCAGACTGCCGCTGTGAGCAGCGATGCCGACAACGCCGCCGACTCCTCGGCCCCCGACATCGGGACGGTCATCGCGATCCTCGACGACGTCTACGGCCGGCCGGTCTGGGAGCCTCGCTACCCGCCGCTCGACGAGCTGGTCTACACCGTCCTCTCGCAGAACACCGCCGACGTGAACACGGTGCACAGCTTCACCGCTCTGCGCGAGCGCTTCGGCAGCTGGGCGGCGGTGCGCGACGCCGATGTCGAGGAGATCGAGGCGACCATCAAGCGCGGCGGCCTCGCCCACACCAAGGCGCCGCGCATCAAGGCGATCCTGGCGGCGCTGGACGGCAGCGAGCCCGACCTCTCGGTCGTCGAGACGATGGACGACGCGGACGCCGTCCAGTATCTGACCGGCCTGCCTGGTGTGGGTCCCAAGACGGCGGCCTGCGTACTGATGTTCTCGCTCGGCCGGCCGGTGATGCCGGTCGACACCCATGTGCACCGCGTGGCGCGCCGGCTGGGCCTCATCGGCCCCAGAGTCAGTGCCGAGGCGGCGCATCCGCTGCTGACCGGGATGGCCGGTCCGGAGAACGTCTACGCCGTGCACGTCAACATGGTGCTGCACGGGCGCCGGGTGTGCCACGCTCGCCGGCCGGCCTGCGGTGAATGTGCGCTGGCAGGTGTGTGTCCGTCGGCGGGACTGGCCTGAGCGGGGAGCGTACGGGATGACGCAGGGCAAGCTGGCCGGCAGGGTCGCGATCGTCACCGGCGCCGCGTCGGGCATCGGTGCGGCGGCGGCGCGGCTCTTCGCCGCCCAAGGCGCCGCCGTGGTCCCGGCCGATCTCGACGAGCCCGGCGGCGCGGCGGTCGTCGAGAGCATCGCCGCCGACGGCGGCCGGGCCCGCTTCGTCGCCACCGACGTCACCGAGCCGGCGCAGGTGGAGGCGCTGGTCGCCGCCGCCCTCGACGCCTTCGGCCGGCTCGACGTGGTGCTGTCCAACGCCGGCGTCGAGTACGACGGCACGGCGCTGGAGACCACCGACGCGGAGTTCCGCCGCTGCCTCGATGTCAATCTGGCGGCGCATTTCAGCCTGGCCCGGCACAGCCTGCCGGCGCTGCGCGCCGCCGGCGGCGGCGCGCTCGTGTTCACCGCCTCGGAGCTGGGGCTGGTGGGCACGTCGCGCATGGTGGCCTACTGCGCTGCCAAGGCCGGCATCGTCAATATGACCCGGGCCCTGGCCGTGGACTGCGCGCCGCTCGGCGTCCGCGTCAACTGCCTCTGTCCCGGTCCCGTCGACACGCCGCTGATCGAGGCGCTCACGCGCGATCCGGAGCGGCTAGCCGCGCAGCTCGCGCCGATACCTCTCAAGCGGCTCGGTAGCGCCGACGAGATCGCTCGCGGTGCGCTCTTCCTGGCCTGCGACGACTCGTCGTACATGACCGGCGCCTCGCTGGTGATGGACGGCGGCACGACCTGCTGGTACGGGCTGTGAGGGGGTCAGCGTGAGCAGGGAGGGGCGGCCGGCATGAGCGTCCTGGTCACCGGCGGGCGCGGCTACCTGGGCCGCTACGTGGTGGACGGGCTGACGGCCGGCGGGCATACCGCCGTGGACTACAGTCGCGATCTGGGGCCGGGCGCACGGCACGCTCTGCACGTGCCGGTGCTCGGCGAGCTCGATGACGTCCCGCGGCTGCTGTGGGCCATCGAGGAGCACGGCGTGGAGCGCATCGTGCACACCGCCGCGCAGTCGCACCCCGACGTCTCGCTGGCGATGCCGCTGGCCACGGTGCAGGCGAACGTGGTCGGCACCTGCTGCGTGCTGGAGGCGGCACGGCTCACCGGTATCGCTCGCGTGGTCGTGTTCAGCTCGGAGTGCGCGTACGGGCATACGGACGATCAGCCGGTCACCGAGGCGGCGCCGCTGCAGCCGCGCACGCCGTACGGCGTCACCAAGGCGGCCACCGAGATGCTCGGGCGCTCCTACAACGAGTGCTTCGGCATGGACGCGATCGCCCTGCGCGTCGCCGAGGTGTACGGGCCCGGGCAGGTCATGCCGCAGGTGGTCGGCGACGCCATCCGGGCGGCCGTGCGCGGCGAGGCGTTCCGCCTGCCGCACGGCCGCGACCAGAAGCTGCAGCTGGTACACGTCACCGACGCGGCGGCGGCGACGCTGGCCGCCTGCTTCGTCGACGAGCACGAGCTGTCTGTCTACAACGTCACCGGCGGCGTCCAGCCGACGCTCGGCGAGGTGCTCGGCCTGCTGTCGGCCCTGCTGCCCGAGGCCGTGTTCGACGTTGGCCCGGGCGTCATGGGCGGCGACCGGCAGGGCCTCTTCGACATCGGCGCCGCGCGCCGCGACCTCGGCTACGAGCCGCGCGTGACGCTCGAGGAGGGGCTGCGAGAGTACGTCGTCTGGCTGCGAGACCACGAGTTCTGAACTGCGGCGCGCCCCCTCGGCGCCGAGCGCGAGGCGGCGCGCCCGGCGGCACATGCCCGCCGCGTCACACGCCGCCGCACCGGGCAACGGGCAGGAGGACGATGACGATGCTGCTTCAGGAGATGACGTGGCCGGAGGTACGGGCGGCGGTGGAACGCAACGCCGCCCTCGTCTTGCCGGCCGGGGCCACCGAGCAGCACGGGCCGCACCTGCCGCTGGGCACCGACACCTTTCTGCCGGTCGAGCTGCTCAAGCGGGTCGGCGAGCGCATCGACCTGCTGATCGCGCCGCCGCTGCACTACGGCTACAAGAGCCGGCCGCTCAGCGGCGGCGGCCAGGGGTTCATCGGCACCACGTCGCTGCGTGGCAAGACCCTCATCGACGTCACCCGCGACGTGGTCGGTGAGTACCTGCGCCACAGCTTCCGACGCATCCTGATCGTCAACTGGCACATGGAGAGCTCGAGCTTCCTGTTCGAGGGCGCCGATCTGGCGGTGCGCGAGGCGGGGCTCGGCGCCGGCGCTCCTGTGTCGCCGGTCGGCGCGGCCGGCGGGCGCGCGTCGGCCGGCGCCGGCGGCAGCCCCGCTGGGCTGGAAGGGGACACGCCCGGCCCCGCGGTCGTGCCCGGCCGGGTCTCTCCCGACGCCCAGGTCTTCGTGATCGAGGACGCCTGGCCGGTGTTCACCGACGAGGAGCTCGAGCTGCTGTTCCCCGGCGGCTTCCCCGGCTGGGACTCCGAGCATGCGGCGGTCGTCGAGACCTCGCTCATGATGGTCCTGCTACCGCACCTGGTGCGGCGCGAGCTGATCGCCGATGATCGCTCGCCGGAGCATCCGCGCTACGACATCCTGCCGCCGCCGCCGCGCCTGCTCACGCAGACCGGCGTCCTGGCGAAAGCGACCGACGCCTCCGAGGAGAAGGGCCGCTTCCTGGTGCGGCGTATGACCGACTATCTGGTCGAGCTGTTCGCCGCCGAATTCCCGGACCTGCTGCGCGGCTGAGACGTCCCGCCGCCGGGACCAACGGTCGGCCCAGGTGCCGAGAACAGCGTCGGCATCGCGGTCGGCCCGGGTGCCGGCGGCAGAACGGCGGTCGGTCCAGGTGCCGGGGGTGTCGCCGGGACCGGCGGTCGGTCCGGGTGCCGGGGGTACCGGGGACGCCGGCGGCGGAACGGCGGCCGCTTCAGGTGCCGGGCGTGTAGAGCCCGCTGGTGCCGGAGCTGGCGGCGCCCTCGGGGCTGCTGTCGGTGACCGGTGCCGGCGGGTCGGCCGCCGGCGCTTCGGCCGGCCTCCCGGGGCGGATGGCGAGGCCCGGCACCTCGGGTGCCCAGTCGTCGGGGGAGCGCTCGGCCGCGGTCTGTTCCTGTCTGTCGCGGCCTCTTCTGCTCGTCGCCGGCGCCACGCCCGGCGCGCCACCCGGCGGCTCCGCCGGCAGCCCGAGGAAGCGCTCGAAGACCTGGTGGCGCCACGCCCAGAGCGTCAGCGCCGACCAGACGATCGCGAGAGCGCCGGCGATCAGGTAGTCCACCAGCCCCAGCTTGGCCAGGTCGAACGAGATGCGACCCAGCTCGCTGAACGCGATGGCCAGGAAGCCGGCGAGTAACAGCACCGCCAGGATGGTCATCTTCCAGTCGCGTCGCAGGTTGGAGCCGCCGACCCAGGACGGCGTCGGCGGCACGGTCATCGGCAGCAGCAGCAGCGAGCAGAAGACCGCGAACGTGGTGATCATCGTCTGCGCCTTGTAGAGCGTCTGACCGGCCGAGGCGGCGATGGCGCCCGGGTTGAACTCGGACGACGGCACGTTGGCGGGCAGGACGTAGCCGGCGAAGAGGCCGAGCGCCATCAGCGACATGATGATGGTGGCCGGCAGCACGAACCGCATCAGCTCGTACAGGACGCGACCGCGATCGGCCTTGCCCGGCCTGGCGAAGGCGGCCAGGGCGATGGCCGGGATACCGGCGGAGAAGAAGGAGAGCAGCGAGGCCTGTCGCGGCTGGAACGGGAACCCGCCGAGGAACGCCACGGCGCCGATGAGGAACGCCTTGGACATGATGCGGACCATGAAGATGCGCAGGATGTCCTGCATGCCGTTCCAGATGCGCTGCCCTTCTTGGAACGCCCAGGGCAGGGCCGCGAACGAGTCCTTGAGCAGGATCATGTCGGCGACGGCGCGGGCCGCCTGGCTGCCGCCCTGCATGGCGATGCCGACGTTGGCCCGCTTGAGCGAGATGACGTCGTTGACGCCGTCGCCGATCATCGCCACGTAGTGGTCGTTGTCGCGCAGGGCGCCGACGAGACGCTCCTTCTGCTGCGGCGTCACGCGCCCGAAGACGTTGGCCTCTTCGACGGCGAGCTGTAGCTCGGCGTCGTCCATGGCGGCGATGTCACGGCCCGACAGCAGGCGGATATCGCCGCGGAAGCCGGCCTGCTTCGCCAGGGCCGCCACCGTCTGCGGGTTGTCGCCGGAGATGATCTTGAGCGCTACGCCGGCGCCGTCCAGGTCTGCCAGCGTCTCCTGGACCCGCGGGCGCAGCTCGTCGCTGAGGCTCACGAGTCCGAGCGGCACGAGGCCGGCCGGCAGCTGCGGCTCGCCGAGCGGACTGCCGTCGACGTCCCGCGCGCAGAGCGGCCACGGCTCCTCGGTGGCCGCGAAGAGCAGCACGCGCAGGCCTTGACCGGCCCACTCGTCGAGGCGCGGGCCGAAGTCTTCCGGCGCGGCCGGCCGGCCGTCCCCGGCGATGCCGTCGGCCAACATCTCCGGCGCGCCGAGCACGTACGTGCCGCGCAGGCCCTCGCCGTCGAAGGTCAGGGCGCTCCACTTGCGGGCCGACGAGAAGACCGCCTCTTCGGTGACGACCCGCCGCCGGCCGCTGAACGTCTCCTTGATGGCGTCGGTGGTCCGATTGCCCTGGCTCGTGTTGGCGGCGTAGTCGCCGAGCAGTCGCTCCAGGTCGCCGCGGGCGAGGCCGAACGGCTCCACGTCGTGGTAACGGATCGTGTTGGTGGTCAGCGTGCCGGTCTTGTCGGTGCAGAGCACGTCGACGTTGCTCATCGATTCGATGGCGTTGCCCTGCTGCACCAGCGCGCCCTTGCCGGCCATGCGCACGGCGCCGAGCGCGTAGGCCAGGGCGATCGAGAGCACCAGCCCGTTGGGGATCAGGGCCACGATCACCGTGGACATGCGGACCGTCTCGACGAACGGGATGTCGTCGAGGAGCGACTTGATGACCACCAGGATCTCGAAGCTGAGAGCGATCAGCAGCAGCGAGCGGATGATGATGTTGACCCGCGACTGCAGCGGCGTGAGCACGCGGCGGAAGGCCTGGGCGCCGGCGGTGAGCTTGAAGACGTACGTGTCGGTGCCGACCTTCTCGGCCACGTACGTCCCGCCGCCGGTGACGCAGAAGCTGCCCGAGAGGAGCTGGTCGCCGGGCCGCTTGGAGACCAGATCGGATTCGCCGGTGAGCAGGCTCTCGTCCATCTCCATGCGGCCGCTGCCGACCATCGGGCCGTCGACCACCACCTGGTCGCCGGCGTGCAGCACGATGACGTCGCCGAGCACGATCTCGTTGGGATCGACCTCCCGCTCGCGTCCGTCGCGGATCACGGTGGCCTTGGGCCGGGTGAGGATGGCGATGCGGTCGAGCAGGATCTTGGCCCGCACCTCCTGCACCAGGCTGACGATGGTGTTGAGGGCGATGACGCCGACCGAGATGAGGGCGTCGAGGTACCGGCCGAGGGCGATCAGCAGGGCGCCGAGGGTGAAGAGGACGTTGTTGATGAAGTTGAAGACGTTGTCCCGCACGATGCGGCCGTAGGAGCGGCTCGTCTTGAACGGGGCGTGGTTGCCCTGTCCGGCGGCACGGCGACGCTGGGCCTCGGCTTCGCTGAGGCCCAGCGTGATGTCGGTCGCGGTCGGCGATGCCTGCATGGCCGCGGTGGGCGGCGCCGGCGCCGGCGGGGTGGTCGTGCGGTCGTGTTCGCTCAAGCTGGGTTCTGTCTTCTTCCCTGCCCGCCGATGGCCTTCCGGAGGGGCGCGCGGGCTGTCGCCAAGTCTATCGGGACCGGCGACCGGCGTGTGCGCCGATGCGACGTCGTCCGCAGACGAGCCTCCGCTCGGCAGCTGAGCCGGGGCGCTGCCGGCCCGGCGGTGGTGGCGACCGCCGCGCGCCGACGCTCCGGCGGCAGGAGTGCGCGCGGCGCCGCCGAAAGCCGCGAAGATGGATACCGTGCCTCCCGATCTCCCGTCGCAGCCGCCGCCCCAGCCAACGGGCGGCGCCGGGACGCACGGCCACGGGATCGGTGGCGAGACTACGGGTCCCGAGGCCGGCGGCGGGACTCCGGGAGCTCAAGGCGGCGGCGCAGCCTCCGGAACGGAGGCGGACGGCACCGCGCTCGCGCTCCTGGCCGGCCTCGACCGCCGCGTGCCACGCTGGATCCTGCGCTTCATCGTGCTGGCCGTGCTCGGCGTCGTGGTCATCTACATCGCCGGCGTGTCGGTGGCCCGGCTGCGCGACCTGCTGGCGGCGACGGTCGCGGCGCTGTTCTTCTCCTTCGCCCTCGAGCCGGCCGTCAACTGGCTGCAGAAGCACGGCTGGAAGCGCTGGGTCGCCACCATCACGGTGATCTTCTTCGTGATCGTCCTGATCGGCGCCTTCATCGGCGCCATGGTGCCGCTCATCATCCAGCAGGTGCAGCAGCTCATCAGCGATGTGCCCGGCTGGGTGGAGCGTGTCAGCGACCTGCTCGAGCGCATCCTCGACCGTCCCATCTCCAACGAGTGGATCAAGGAACAGATCTCCAAGCTCGACACCCGTCTGGCCGACTTCGGCGCCGACGTGGCCCGCAACATCTTCGGCGTCGGCCTGCAGCTCTTCAAGTTCCTGTTCTACGGCTTCACGATCGCCTTCTTCACCTTCTATCTGATCGCCGACGCGCCGCGGCTGCGCCGCTGGATCTGTTCGATGATGCGACCCGAACGTCAGCGGCGGGTGCTGTGGGCCTGGGAGACGGCGATCGACAAGACCGGCGGCTACATCTACTCGCGCCTGATCATGGGCGCTATCGCCGCTCTGGCCATGTTCGTGGTGCTCGAGATACTGGGCGTCCCGTTCCCGATCCCGCTGGCCCTGTGGATGGGCATCTTCTCGCAGCTGATCCCGACCATCGGGACGTACATCGCGGCCGTGCTGCCGCTGTTCGTCGCGTTCCTGTACCGGCCGCTGACGGCGCTCATCCTGCTCATCTACATCGTCGTGTACCAGATCGTCGAGAACTACGCGCTGGCGCCCAAGATCAGCGCCCACACCATGCAGATCCACGCCGGTATCGCGTTTGCCGCCACGATCGCGGGGGCGACGTTGTTCGGGGTCACCGGCGCCCTTCTGGCGCTGCCGGTGGCCGCCATCCTGCAGGCCGGCGTGGAGACCTACGTGAGCCGCCAGGCGGTGGTGAGCAGCCACCTCACCGGCGATGCCGTCTCGGATCTGGCCGGCACGGCCGGCGGGAGACGGCCCGGTCGTCTCAAGGTGACCGTGGGCAAGGGCGTCACCTGGGTGCGGCGGGTGTTGCGGCGCGGCGGGGACGGCCCGCCGAGGCCCGGGTCCGGAGCCGGTGGTGGTCCGGAGGGTGGCGGGACGGCGCCGGGCGAGGGTCCGGACGCCGGTGGCCCCGGCGTTGACGGCGCCAGCGATGGATCGCAGCCGCAGGACGTCGAAGGGTCCGCCGACGAGCAACTCGACGATCCGCCGGCCGACGACTGACCCCCGGGGTCGCCGGCCGCCGTCTCACCATGATGCCGGTAAGGCGGCATCGTCCATCTGCCGATACGTCTTCCCGACGACAGTACAGACAAGCACATCGATGTGAGGATGGTGGCGTCGCGATGGACCGCAGGCTGCTGGTGACGACCGGGAACGGCATGTTCGGGCGGGCGCTCGTCGAGGAGCTGCTCGGCGACGATGAGGTCGCGGTGCGGGCCATGGTGCGCGACCGGGGCAAGTTCACGCTGCAGGCGCCGAACCTCGAAGTCGTGGTGGGGGACATGGACAAGTCGGAGACGCTGGCGCCGGCGCTGGAGGGCGTCACCCATGTCTTCCTGAGCTCGCCGATTGACGAACGCATCACGGCGCGCGAATGCGCGGTGATCGACGCCTCGCTGGCGGGCGACGGACCGCACGTGCTCAAGCTCCACGGCGCCGTGCGGCACGACGACGAGCTCGCGAGTCTCCACGGAGCGGTCCTGGATCACCTTACGAGCTGCGGTCTTCCGTGGACGCTGATCTCTCCCAACTCGGTGATGGAGACATCGCTGCTGAGCTACGCCGAGACGCTCAAGTGGGACTGCATCATGGGGATGTCGGGGCACGGCAAGGTGGGGCTCGTGGCCCTGGCGGACGTGGCGACGGCGACGGCGGCGGTGGTCCGCAGCGAAGGCTTCGAGGGCCGCGACTGCCGGCTGACCGGTCCGGCGGCACTGGACCTGTACGAAGTGGCGGCGGCGTTCTCCGACGCCTTCGGCCGCCCGATCCACTACTACGATCTGCCCGAGGACGACTTCGCGGCCCTGCTGCTGGAGCACGACGCGACGGTCACACGAGAGCAGCTCGAGATCTCGGTACTCTGCCATCTGCGGGCCTGGCGTCAGGGGCGAGCCGAGCTGGTGACCGACACGGTCGCCGAGCTGACCGGCCGGCCCGCCGCGACGGTCCGCGATTGGGCGGCCGCTCATCGCGAGCAGCTCGATCTGCCCCGGCATCTCTCCGACAAGGCGATGGCGAAGATGGTCGCTATGCGCTACGGACGCCGGGGCGGGGCCGACGACTGACAGCACTGGCGCGCCGCCGGCGCGCACCGCACATCTGCGCCGCCGGCGCGCACCGCACACGCGCGCTGCCGGTACGCGCCGCACACGTGCGCCGCACCTCTGCGCCACCATCGGTAGGGTCACGAGTCGTGAGCGGGTCCCGTCGTCCCTTCGCACGGGCTGTCAGCCGGTCCGGCCGGCACCTCACGCAGGCGGTGAGCCGGCTCGGCTGGCACCTCGTGGCGGAGTGCTCTAGGCTGCCGTTTCAGCTCGACGACTGGCTCGACGACCGATCGCGGAGGCGGCACAGCGGTGAGGATCGGCATCTACGGCAAGGGCGGCATCGGCAAGTCCACCATCTGCGCCAATCTGGCCGCGGCCTGTGCCGATACCGGCGCCGCCGTGCTGCAGATCGGCTGCGATCCCAAGCGTGACTCGACCCGGCTGCTGCTGGGCGGACGCCGGGTCGCCACGGTGCTCGATTACCTGCGCGACACGCCGCCCGATCTGCAGCGGGGCGAGGATGTGGTGCACGTGGGCTACGCCGGCGTGCATTGCGTGGAGGCCGGCGGTCCCGAGCCCGGGGTCGGCTGCGCCGGCCGCGGCATCCTCAGCGCCTTTGCGCTGCTCGACCGGCTCGGCATCGACTGGGCCGGCTACGACACGACGCTCTTCGACGTGCTCGGCGACGTGGTCTGCGGCGGCTTCGCCGTGCCGCTGCGCCGCGGCTTCGCCGAGGCCGTTCTCGTGGTGACCTCCGAGGAGTTCATGTCACTCTACGCCGCCAACAACATCCTGCGCGGCGTCTGCAACATGGACCAGGGTGAAGGGCGGGCGATCGGCATGGTCCTCAACCGGCGCGAGCGCGGCGGCGAGGCGGCGATCGTGAGCCGGTTCGCGGACGCGGTCGGTGTGCCGATCGTCGCCGAGCTGCCGCGCAGCGACGTGTTCCGGGCGGCGGAAGCGAGCGGGCGGACGGTCGTGGAGGCATTTCCCGGCAGCGACGAGGCGGCGATTCTGCGGGCGCTGGTGGACGCCGTGGGCGACGGGCGCCTGACGACCGAGCTGCCGCTTCCGCTCAGCGATGAGGCACTTGAGGAGCTGCTGTCCGGCGGCCCGATCGGGGGCCTGCTCGGCGGGCCGGGCGCCGGACCGGGCCGCAGGCCGAGCGCTGGACCTGGCCGCAGGCCGGGCGCTGGACCGGGCCATGGGCCGACCGATGCGCCGGGCGACTCCCCGGCCGAAACGCCGACCGGCGGACCGGAGCCTGGAGCGGCCGGCGCCGCGGCCGGCGCCGTGCCCACTGTCGGCACGGCAGGCGCGGCGAGTCATCGCTTCGTCTCCAAGAGCTTGCTGGCGAAGGAACCGCTGCACGGCTGCGCGTTCGCCGGCGCGGTCGCCACGCTCACTCAGGTCCGCGACGCCGTCACCGTGGCCCACGGGCCGCGGAGCTGCACGCACATCGCGGCCAGTAGCCTGCTCTCGGCGGGGCTGGGGACGCTGGCCCGGCATGGCACGAGCGTCCCCGAACAGCTTGCCCCGGCCGTGCTCGCCACCGATCTCGGCGAGCACGCGATGATCCACGGCGGCCTTCACGAACTGCGGACGACGCTGGCGGGCACCCGCTCCGCCGGTGGCCCGGCGGCCGGCGGCGAGCCGCGGGCAGTGTTCGTGGTCACCACCTGCCCGGCCGGGGTGATCGGCGACGACGTCGACCAGGCGATCCGCGACGAACGGGCATCGCGCGACGAACGGGCGATCGGGGCTGAGCGGGCCGTCCGCAACGAGCGGGCGATCCGCGATGAACGGGCGCAGCCCGGCGCGTCGGAACCCGCACCGATCATCCGGGTGAGCACCGACGGCAACCTCGAGGGCGACTACCTGCAAGGGGTCATCAACGCCGCCATCGAAGGAGCCGCGGCGCTCATCGACCCGGACCGTGGTCCGGCCGACGACCTCGTCAACATCGTCGCCGAGAAGAACATCGCGCTCAACGCCGATGCCAACCTCGATGCTGTCGCCGGCCTGCTGTCGGGGATCGGCGTGCGCGTCAACTGTCGCTTCGTGCGCCGCACCTCGGTCGCCGAGCTGCGCGACTTCATGCGGGCGCCGCTGAACCTGCCGGCCTACGTCGACCACCTCGGTCGCGTCCTCATCGATTTCCTCTCGGAGCGCTTCGGCTGCGCCTTCGCGCAGCGGCCGTTCCCCTCCGGCTTCCACGAGACGGCGCGCTGGCTGCGGGAGATCGCCGCGTTCTTCGATCGCCTCGATGCCGCCGAGCAGACGCTCGTCTCGTGCCGCACCGACTACGAACGGGCCATGGCCGCCGTACGGCCGTCGCTCAGCGGAAAGCGGTTGATGATCACCACCTACAACCACGACGTCGACTGGCTCCTGGAGACCGCCTTCGACGCCGGCATGGAGGTGGTGCGGGTCGGCATCATGGACTACTCGCAGGACGGCGTGCACCGTACACGCTATGCCGACCGGGTCGTGGCCGAGGTCGGCTACGACCCCGAACGCCGGGCCGACGACATCCGCGAGCTTGGCCCGGACCTGGTCCTCGCCAACTACCAGTCGCCCGGCCTGCCCGACACGGCGCACTACGACACCGTGCCGCTGTGTCCGGACGCTGGCCATCTCGGCGGCGCCCTGCTCGCCCGGCGCTGGGCGCGGCTGCTCAGAGCGCCGCTGGTGGAGGGCTGGCGCCGCGACGAGGCGCGGCTGCTGCGTACCTGATGCCGCCGTTCCATGACAGCCGGCCCGACGCGCTCACCGGCGCCATCCTGGCCGTGGAAGGCATCCGCGACGCCGCCGTGCTGCTCAACGGCCCCACCGGCTGCAAGTTCTTCCACGGCGCCGTGGCCGAGGGGCAGCTGCCGCGCGAGAGCTCCTACGACCCGCTGCGCTTCATCGACGAGTTCTACTTCGGCCAGCCGCGGGTGCCGTCGACCTACCTCGACGGCGACGACTACGTCTTCGGCGCTGCCGAGAAGCTGCGCCGCATCCTGCCGGTCGTCGCCGGCAAGGGTCACCGGCTGATCGCCGTCGTCAACACGCCCGGTGCGGCGCTCATCGGCGACGACCTCGAGCGCTTCGTCCGGGCTGCCGACCTCGATGTGCCGTGCGTGAGCATCGAGTCGACCGGCTACTCCGGGACCATGGAAGACGGCTTCCAGGAGGCGGTCGTCCGCGTCCTCGAGGTGCTGCTCGGCCGGTCGGAGCACGCCGGGCCGTCGGAGGGCGCGGAGGACGCCGAACCGTCGGACCATGCCGGGACGTCGGCGCAGGCCGGGTCGCCGGAACGCGCCGGGCCGGTGGAGCACGCCGACCCGACGCAGCACGCCGGAACGTCCGAGTCCGTCGAGCCGTCTCAGCCCTCGGTCGCCCTCGTCGGCGTCTCCCTCTTCCAGCGGTTCTGGGAGGGCGATGTGGCCGAGCTCCGCCGCCTGCTCGGGCTCTGCGGTGTGCGGACGGCGGCGGTCGTATGTGCCGGCTCGACGGTCGCCGACCTGCGCCGCCTGGGGCGAGCCCACGTCGGTGCGGTGGTGCACGAGGATCTGGCCGACCAGCTGGTGCCGTGGCTCAGCGAGCATGCCGGGCTGAGGATCGTCCGGACCGGCGACAGACCGCCCGCCGGCCTCCCGGGCACGCCGATCGGCTTCGACGGTACCGAGGGCTGGATCCGTGCCGTCTGCGCGTCGGTCGGCGCGGATCCGGCTCCGGCGGTAGCGGCCGTCGACGAGGCCCGCCGCCGCGCCGCCATGCACATCAAGCGCTTCAACTCGCTCACCGGCCTGCCGAAGGGCGCCACCTTCTCGGTCCAGGCCCCCGCCTCCGTCGCGCGACCCCTGACGACCTGGCTGCACGACTACCTCGGGATGATCCCCGTGGACGATGGAAGGGAGGAGTCGGCCGTGCCCGCGGGTCTGATCGCTGCGGTGGGGACGGAGGGCACGGCGTCGGGCCCGGTCGCTGATGTCCCGGCCGCCGATGTGGTCCTGGCCGACGGCGCCACGATCGCCCGTCTGCGTGCCGCCGGCTCCACGGCCGCCGGCGTCGAGATCGCGTTGCCGTCGGGCGGGCGCATCGACGTGGTCCCCAGGTGCCTGCTGGGCGCGCAGGGAGCGCTCTTCCTGCTCGAATCGGTGCTCAACGCGCTCGATCACGACCGCTGAGCGGCCGCCGACGTGTCACAATGCCGCTGTGACCCGGCGGCGACGACAGACTCCTCGATCTCCATCGCGTTCCCGCGGCGAGGGTCGCGCGAGCAGGACGGCCGGCGGCCGCGCGAGCGGCAGGAGCGGCGGTCGTGCGAGCGGTACGGTCGGCTCGGTCTTGGCCCGCGGCACGGCACTTTTCTTCGGCGCCTTCGGCGTCCTGAACGCCGTCGCCTCGCTGCGTGGCGCCGGCTTCGGCGAGAACGTGCTCTGGGTCGACCCGCGGCCGCTGCCGGAGTGGCTCGGCCAGCCGCTCGTCGCGGTGGCCGCCGCCCTGTTGCTCGCCTGGGCGCTGCGACCACACTGCCGCCCGTGGCGCCTGTGGGCGACCGTCGGCGCGACGTCGCTGCTCGCGGCGGTCGCCCTCTGGAACGTCGTCGGCTTCTACTGGGCTCTGGCCAGCGGCGGCATCGAGCCGCAGGTGCCGCTGCCGTTCTCGCTCGTCGTCGTGGCCCTGATGGCCTGGCTGGTGTGGATGGTGAGACGGCCGGCGCCGCGGCGCACGCCGCCGGTCGCCGCGCTCGGCATCGCCGCCGTGGCGGTCGTAGCGGCGCTGCTCTTCCCGCTCGGCCTCATGCTCTTCTTCGGGACGACCCGCTACGAGCGGCCGTCTCAGGCGGCCGTGGTGCTCGGCGCCCAGGTCATGCGCAGCGGCGCGCCGTCGGCCTCGCTCGCCGACCGTGTGCGGACCGGCGCCGAGCTCTACCTCGACGGTCTGGCCGACGTGCTCGTGGTGTCCGGCGGCCGCGGCGACGGCGGCCGCCACGAGTGCGACGCCATGCGCAGCTACGCCGAGGAGCTGGGCGTGCCGGCCGCCGCGATCGTCGAAGATCGTGAGGGCGTGACCACGCAGGCGAGCGTCGACGACACCGTCGCGCTCTTCCGTCGCGACGGCATCCACCGGGTGCTGGTAGTCAGCCAGTTCTACCACCTGCCGCGCATCAAGATGGCGTATCAGCGGGCGGGCATCGACGTGCGTACCGTGCCCGCCCGCGCCGACCACTTCATCAAGCAGACGCCGTACATCGTGGTGCGCGAGATCCCGGCGTTCTGGCTGTACTACCTGCGCGGCCTCGCCGGCTGATCCTCGGGCCGGCCGGCATCAGCTCTGACGGCGGGCCTGCTCGCTCCGCTCGCACATCGGCCGGCGTTACCCTCACGGCCGGCCCCAGCCCTCACGGTGGCTCCGGCCTCATCGTTCGCCCGTGCCGGCCACAAGGCGGCCTCTCCTGAAGCTCCGGGCTCCGTCTGCCGATACTCCCGGTGACGCCTACGCGGAGGACCCATGGCCGATACCACGCTGCCCCCCGATCTCACGCCGCCGTTCGGCGCCCTCGAGACGGCCGGCACGGCTCCCGCCGCCGGCGCCGCAGAGCTGTCTCCGGGTGCCACGGCGTCGGCTGCCACGGGGCCGTCTCCGGGCGCCACGGCGTCGGCTGCCACGAGCGCCGACGACACCGGTCCGATCACGGCCGCGCAGGCACGGCGCCTCATCACGCGGTTCCTGGTCGGCGCCGTCATCGCCGCCTTCGTCGTCATGCTCGCCGGCAGGATGGTCACCCACCTCCAGGAGCTGCTGACGGCGGTGGCGATCGCGGTCTTCCTGGCGCTGGCACTGGAGCCGGCCGTGAACTGGCTCGTCGCGCACCGCTGGCAGCGCGGCTGGGCGACGCTCGCCGTCATGACCGCCCTCATCGTCGTCGTGGTCGCCTTCATCGCCTCCATGGTGCCGCTCATCATCGATCAGTTCCAGCAGCTGGTGCGGTCGGTCCCGGGCTGGCTGAACGCTCTCAACCGCGACCTCAAGGACTGGTTCGATTTCACCATCTCCGCGGACTGGCTCCTGCATGAGGCACGCGAGCTCGATGCCCGACTGGCGGACGTGGCGTCGAGCCTGGCACAGAACGCCTGGGGCATCGGCATGGAGCTCGTGAAGCTGATCGTCCTCGGCATCCTTTCGCTGCTGTTCACCTTCTATCTGGTGGCCGACGCGCCGCGAGTGCGGCGCGGCGTCTGCTCGCTGCTGCCGAGGGCGCGCCAGGAGCGCGTGCTGAAGATCTGGGAGACGGCGATCGACAAGACCGGCGGCTACCTGTACCTGCGTCTCATCATGGCCGTCATCGCGGCGGCCGGCATGTTCATCGGCCTCGAGATCCTGGGCGTGCCGAGCGCCGTGCCGCTGTCGCTCTGGATGGGCCTGTTCGCCGGCTTCATCCCGACCATCGGGGTGTACATCGGCGGCTTCGTCCCGCTGCTCGTGACGTTCATGTACGACCCGTGGTACGCGCTGATCCTGCTCGGCTACATCATCCTGTACCAGTTGGTGCAGGACTACGTGATCGGCCCGCGCGTGACGCACAAGACGATGGAGATGAACGGCGGCCTGTCGCTGGCCTTCGTGTTCGCCGGCGCCAGCCTCTTCGGCGTGGTGGGAGCGTTTCTGGCGTTGCCCGTCGCCGCGGTCCTGCAGGCGGTGGTGCTCAGCTTGCTGACCCGCCACGACGTGATGGAGAGCCATCTGACGAGCGAGGCGCCGTGGCATCGCCCGGCGCGGCGCCCGCGTTGGGGCCGCCGGCGCCGGCCGCAGCCGTCCGGCGGCGCGCCGGTCTCGAGCCAGGCCCCGGACACCGGCGAGCCGTCGATGTCGAGCGGCGCGCCGGACGCCGGCGACCGGTCGTCCCCTAAGGACACGCCGGATGTCGGTGATCCGCCGATCGACTGAGCAGCCTTCGAGCAGGTAGCGACGTACGTGTGTGACCGGCGCTAAGCGATCCGTGTACACAGAGACACCCGTGAGGTGTACACGATTCCCGGAGCGGCTCGATGAACGACGCTCTACTCCGGCTGCCGGCGTCGCGCTCCTCCCGATGACGCTCCACTCCGGCTGCCGGCGTCGCACCTCGTCCCACTGGCGATCCCCGGCGTCGTCGATCACGGAAGTGAACGGGTCTCTATCAGCGGAGCGCGCTCCGATCCGCCGACGGCGGTAGAGACGCAGACGGGGCGCCCGGTGGGGCGCCCCGTCTGCGTTCGCGTCTGAGCTGGTAGCCGCCGCCGATGGTACCGCGGGCGGCGGCTCCAGGCCACTGTCCGGCGTTGCCGGCAGCGCCTCCTGGCGCTCGCCGACTCTCCGCCGGCCCCCACCGCCGACGCGTCTCACACGATGAACCGCTCCTCCTCGGGCAGCTGGCAGACATCCACCACCCGCGACTTCTGCAGCACGACCTCCCAGTTGAAGTCGACCCACTCCTGGACCCGTTGCAGCAGGTGCTCGTTGCCGGGCTTGAAGAGGTGCGCGAAGCGGCCCTGCTTGCGCAGCCAGGGCGCCAGCGGCAGCTTCTCCTTGGGCATGTAGGTGAGGCGGTACTGCCCGTCCTCGACCTCGTAGAGCGGCCAGTAGCAGGTGTTGACCGCCTCGCGCGCCAGCGCGATGGAGTCGGCGCCGTCGGTGCGCCAGCCGCGCGGGCACGGCGAGAGGATGTTGAGGAAGGTCGGCCCCTCGGTAGCCATCGCCTTGGCCGCCTTGCGCACCAGGTCGCGCGGATCGTGCGGTGAGGCCTGGGCGACGTAGCGCAGGCCGTGGGCGATCATGATCGCGGTGAGGTCTTTGCGGCTCTGCTCCTTGCCGTGCTTGACCTTGCCGACCGGACTGGTGGTGGTCCAGGCGCCGGGCGGCGTGGCGCCGGAGCGCTGGAAGCCGGTGTTCATGTAGGCGCCGTTGTCATAGCACACGTAGAGCATGTCGTGGCCGCGCTCCATGGCGCCGGAGAGGCTCTGCAGGCCGATGTCGTAGGTGCCGCCGTCGCCGCCGAAGGCGACGAACTTGACGTTGTCCTCGAGCTTGCCCTGCTTCTTGAGCGAGCGGAAGGCGGTCTCGACGCCGGACAGCGTGGCGGCGGCGTTCTCGAACGCGGTGTGGATGTAGCTGCCGGTCCACGACGTGTACGGGTAGATGGTCGTGGAGACCTCGAGGCAGCCGGTCGAGGCGGCGACGACCACCGGGTCGTCGGTGCCCATCAGGACCTGACGGACGACGATCGGGGCGCCGCAGCCGGCGCACATGCGGTGCCCGCCGGCCAGCTTGCTCTTCTCCTGGATCAGGCCGTGCCACTGCTGTCGGGCCTGCTCGAAGACGTTGGTCTCGGCGATGGCGTCGACCGGGCAGACGTCGACGCACTCGCGGCACATGATGCAGCGGCTCTCGTCGACCTTGTAGCTGGTCAGGGCGCGCTCGTTGAAGGTCAGCGCGCCGGTCGGGCAGGCCGTCACACAGCGGCCGCAGGTGATGCAGTCGGCCAGCTGCAGCGACTCGCCGTACGGCGTGTCGATCTCCATGAGGAAGCCGCGCCCGCTGAAGTCGTAGCAGGCCGGACCGGCCACGTCGCGGCACACACGCACGCAGCTGCCGCAGGCGATGCAGCGGTCCATGTCCCGGTAGATGAACGGGTGCTCGTGTCGCGGCTTCACGTCGCGGACCAGGCCGCCGGGGACGACCAGCTCGTTCTCGGTGATGCCGTACTCGACGCCGAGCGCCTGCAGGTCGCAGTCTCCGAGCGAGGGGCAGGTGCACTGCAGGCAGCGTGCCGCCTCGGCCTGTGCGGCCTTGCGCTTGAAGCCCTTCTCGACCTCGGCGAAGCTCTCGACGCGCTTGCTGGCCGCGACGGCCGGCATGTGGGTGCGCGGCTCCGCCTCGGCGGCGATGCCCATCTTGAGCCAGACGGGGTTACGCTCGGCCAGACGCTTGCCGAGCGGGCCGAGCTTCTCGCGGTCCTTGAGCTGCTCGAGATACGGCTGGCCGGCGTAGACGGCCAGCGTGCTCTCGAGCCTGGTCAGGTCCTCGCCGCGCAGCCAGGCGTCGATGGCCAGGGCGGCGCGCTTGCCGCCGGCCATGGCGTGGATCGCAGACTTGGCGCCGGTGACGGCGTCGCCGCTGGCGAACACGCCTTCGGTGGCGGTGCGTCCCGTGTAGTAGTTGGCGGCCAGCCGCTCGCCGGGCCGTACCGCCAAGTCGTCTTCGGCGTCGCCGAGGTCGGGCGCCCAGGCCAGGGCGGCGACCACGGCACCGGCCCTGACGTCGAAGCGGCTGCCCTTGACCTCGACCAGCTTGCCGCCCTTGCCGCGCTGCACGCGCACGCACTCGACGGCGCTCGGCTTGCCGGCCTTGGTCAGCTTGATGCCGCGCGCCTCGACGCCGAACTCGAACTCGACGCCTTCTTCGCGGGCCGCCTGCAGCTCGCGACCGCCGGCCAGGATGTCGGGCTCGGCGTGGGGCGCCAGGACGATGACCCGCTTGGCGCCCAGCCGCCGGGCGGTGCGCGCCGCGTCGAGGGCGGTGCTGCCGTCGCCGACGACCGCCACCGTGGCGGCTGTCTTGGGAGCCTTGCCCTCCTTGACGTCACGCAGCAGGCTCAGACCGTCGATGGCGACCTCGTGCTGGCGGATGCGCAGCGGCATGGTCTGCCAGGCGCCGACGCCGACGAACACCGCGTCGAAGCCGGCTTGCAGGAGGCTGTACGTATTGACGTCGGCGCCGAGGGCGACGTTGTCGTGGAACCGCACGCCGGCCTCCCAGAGCGGCGCCAGCTCGGCGTCGAGGACGCTCTCCGGCAGACGGAACTCGGGGATGCTGTAGCGGAGCATGCCGCCGGGCTTCTCGGCGCGGTCGTAGACGGTGACGTCGTGACCGGCTTCGGCGAGATACCAGGCGCAAGCCAGGCCGCTGGGCCCGGCGCCGATGACGGCCACCCGCTTGTTGGTGGCCGCCGCCCTCTTCAGAACGGCCGGGGCATGGTCGCCGGCGGCCCGGTGCAGGGCGCAGATGGCGATCGGCTCGTCGACCTCGCCGCGCCGGCAGACCGGCTCACAGTAGCGCGGGCAGATGCGGCCCAGGATGCCGGGGAACGGCAGCTCCTGCCGCACGGTCGCGGCAGCGCCGCTGAAGTCGCCGGCCTTGATCTGCTTGAGGTAGGCAGGGATGTCGATGTGGGTGGGGCAGGCGTGCGAGCACGGCGCCTCGCAGTAGGCGTTGTGGTCGCTGAGGTACATACGCAGGTAGCTGGCCCGCTTCTGGCGCACCCGCTCGGTCTGCGTGTGGACCACGAGGTCGTCCTTGACCCAGGTGGTGCAGGCCGCCTGCAGCTTGTCCCAGCCCTCGACCTCGATGAGGCAGAGGCGGCAGGCGCCCCAGGCCGGCATGCCTTCCTGATGACAGAGCGCCGGGATCTCGATGCCGGCGGCCTGCGCGGCCGCCAGGACCGTCTCGCCGTCGCGTGCCTTCACCTTCTGTCCGTCGATCGTCAGCAGGACGGAGGTACCGGTGGTGACGCTCATGAGGACCCCCTTCCGGCCAGAGCCGGTCGCCTGCCGGCGACCGGAGCGTTGTCGACGATGCCGATGGCGTCGAAGTTACACACCTGGCGGCACGTGTCGCACTTGATGCACAGGCGCTGGTCGATCCTGTGCAGCTTCTTGCGTTCGCCGGAGATGGCGTCGACGGGACAGGCGCTGTAGCAGGCGTGGCAGCCGTTGCAGGCATCCTTGATGATCTGGTAGCGGATGAGCGGCCGGCACACGTGTGCCGGGCAGCGCTTCTCCACCACGTGCGCCTCGATCTCGTCGCGGAAGTAGCGGATCGTGGTGAGCACCGGGTTGGGGGCGCTGCCGCCGAGCTGGCACAGCGACCCCTCGATGATGTCGTCGGCCAGCCGCTCGAGCGTGTCGATGTCGTCGAGCGTGCCCTCGCCGGTGGTGATGCGCTCGAGGATCTCGAGCATGCGCTGCGAGCCGACGCGGCAGGGCACGCACTTGCCGCAGCTTTCCTGGGCCGTGAAGGCCAGGAAGAACTTGGCGAAGTCGACCATGCAGGTGGTGTCGTCGACCACGACCATGCCGCCGGAGCCCATCATGGTGCCGCTCTCGGTGAGGCTCTCGAAGTCGACCGGCGTGTCGAGCAGGGCGGCCGGCAGGCAGCCGCCGGACGGGCCGCCGAGCTGCACCGCCTTGAATTCGCGGCCGGGCAGCATGCCGCCGCCGAGGCCGAAGATGATCTCGCGCAGCGTCATGCCCATCGGCACCTCGACGAGGCCGGTGTTCCGCACCTTGCCGGTGAGCGAGAAGATCTTGGTGCCCTTGCTCGTTTCGGTGCCCATGGCGCGGAAGGCCTCGGCACCGTTCGTCATGATCCACGGCACGGTGGCGTAGGTCTCCACATTGTTGAGGCTGGTGGGTTGCTGCCAGAGCCCGTGCGCCACGGTGCGGATGTGCTTGCCGCGCGGCATGCCGCGCCGGCCCTCGATGGAGGCCGTCAGGGCCGTCGACTCGCCGCAGACGAAGGCGCCGGCGCCCTGGTTGATGCGGATGTCGAAGCTGAAGCCCGAGCCCAGGATGTCGTCGCCGAGGAGGCCGCGCTCGCGCGCCTGCCCCAGGGCGTGACGCAGGCGCTCGACGGCGAACGGGTACTCGTGGCGCACGTAGACGTAGCCCTCGACCGGCCCGTTGCCGGCGCCGATGGCGAAGGCGGCGATGGTCATGCCCTCGATCACGGCGTGCGGGT
>DIWP01000060.1 GCA_002423545.1 Thermoleophilia bacterium UBA6103 | reverse complement strand
AGAGCGATTAGCTGCGGAACGCCAGCGTGGCGGCCAGGCGGGCGGCCGCCCGCACCTTGCGGCGCTGCAGGTGGGCGGCGGCGAAGGCGGCGGTGAGCACCGTCGCGACGCCGCCGATCACGAACGCCGCCCGAGTCCCCCACCACGAGGCAAAGGCCGCCGCCAGCGGTCCGCCGATCGGCGTGCTGCCCAGGAACACGGCGCTCCACAACGACATGACGCGGCCGCGCATGGGTGGCTCGGCTTCGAGCTGCAGCAGCGAGTTGGTGAGCGCGACAAACGCCACGGCGGCGGCGCCCATCGGCACCAGCAGAAGCAGTGCCGCGGTCATGCTCGGCGACAGGCCCACGGCGACGATGAAGGCACCGAAGGCGAAGGTGGCCGCCACCAGCAGACGGCGGCTGGGCCGGTGCAGCGCCGCCACCGCCAGGGCGCCGGCCAGGGCGCCGATGCCCATCGCCGTGGTGAGCGCTCCGTAGCTGCCGCCGCCGCGCTCGAAGACGCGTTCCGCCAGCAGCGGCAGGAGCACCGAGAAGTTGTAGCCCAGCGTGCCGACGACGGCCATCATCACCAGCGGCACCATCAGGCCGTGCGTCCGCGAGACGTAGACGAACCCGTCGCGGAGTTGTCGCGGCCGGCGCGGCTGCGGCGGCGCCCGCATCAGCTCGGCCGGGCGAATCATCACCAGCGCCACGATGATCACCAGGAACGACGCCGCGTTGCCCAGGAAGCAGACGGCGGTGCCGGCGGTAGCGATCAGCACACCGGCCAGTGCCGGACCGACGATGCGGCTGGCGTTGATGATGACGCTGTTGAGACCGACGGCATTGGCCAGGTCGTCACGGCCCACCATCTCGAAGACGAAGGCCTGGCGGCTGGGATTGTCGATGGCGATGACGCAGCCGGTGAGGAAGGCCAGCAGGTAGACCATCCAGACCTCGACGACGCCGCTGAGCGTCAGCAGGCCGAGCGACAGGGCGAAGACGGCGGCGACGCTGTTGGTGATCATCAGCAGCAGGCGCTTGTCGCTGCGATCGGCGATGACCCCGCCCCACGGACTCAGGACGAGGCTGGGGCCGAACTGCAGGGCCGTGAGGATGCCGAGGTCGAGGGCTCGGCCGGTGAGGGTGAGCACCAGCCAGCCCTGGGCGACCGCCTGCATCCAGGTGCCGCTCATGGAGGCGATCTGCCCGATGAAGTAGATGCGGTAGTTGCGGCGCCGCAGGGCGCGGAAGGTCCTCCGCAGCGCCGTGCCGGCGGCGGTCGTGACGGTGGCGCTCACCGGCTCGGCGTCCGGAGAGCGCAGGGGGGTGGGGAGCACGTCCGAATGCTCCCCACCCCCCTGTCCACAAGGCTTCTTGGAGGGATGCTTACTTGCTCTTGCCGATCTTGAACATCTTGGTGCCGCACTCCGGGCAGACACCCTGCACGGCCGGCTTGCCGTTCTTCATGGTGACGGCCTGCTCGTCTTTCATCACTCTCTTGGCGCGGCACTTGACGCAATAGGCCTCGGTTGCCATGCAAGCTCCCTTCTCTGGACCGGGTGAGACCGGCTGGTCCCCATCGGTCTGCCCCTCGTTTCGCCGCAGTATAAGCACACGCTCCGAGCCTGCGCAACGGCGCCGTTGAGCCTGAACGGCACAATCCGTTCTCTCTCTCGTACGTACGTGGACACACGAGCGCGGAAAATCGGCTTCTGCCGGCGCTCCGCGGCCGCCCGGAGGGCGGCCGACCGCGCCGGGAGACGGCAGCCCGGCCACGCGACGACCGTCGGCCGGACTCCGCGGCGGCCTCCCGGCGTGCAGCGACCGGCCACCGTGGACGACCGCCGGTCCGATTCCGCGCCGAACGGCCGGCCGCCGCGTTGCACCTTCACCCGGCGCGTGATACAACCAGCGGCGGCGGGATGGCAGCCGGCCGCCCGCCGCGAGCATTCAGGGTCGAAAGGATGACTACGATGAACGATGAGCTCCAGGCCCGGATCCGCCGCGAGGTCGCCGACCAGAACGTGAAGCACATCCAGCTGTGGTTCACCGACATCCTCGGCAGCCTCAAGATGGTGGAGATCCCAGACCGCCAGCTCGACAGCGTGCTGGAGAGCGGCGCCCCCTTCGACGGTTCCTCGATCACCGGCTACGCCGAGATCGAGGAGTCGGATATCGTCGCGATGCCCGACTGGACCACCTTCAAGGTCCTCCCCTGGGCTCAAGGCCAGGAGAAGACGGCATTCGTCTTCTGCGACGTCCTCAACCGCGACTACAAGCCGTTCGAGGGCGACCCCCGCTACGTGCTGCGCCGCCAGCTCAAGCGGGCCGCCGACATGGGCCTCACTCTCTTCGTCGGCCCCGAGCTCGAGTACTTCTACTTCAAGACGCCCGACGCCCCGGAGCTGGTCGACGAGGGCGGCTACTTCAGCGTGCTGCCGGCCGACCTGGGCAACGACCTGCGCAAGCAGACCATGCGCACCCTCGACAAGCTCGGCATCCCCATGGAGGCCAGCCACCACGAGGTCGCTCCCAGCCAGCACGAGATCGACCCGCACTACGACGAGGCGCTGGTCATGGCAGACAGGGTCATGATCAGCCGTCTGATCGTCAAGGAGGTAGCGGCCCACAACGGCCTGCATGCCACCTTCATGCCCAAGCCGCTGCACGGCGAGAACGGCAGCGGCATGCACGTGCACCAGTCGCTGTTCCGCGGCGAGCAGAACGCGTTCTTCTCCGAGGACGACCCCGACCACCTCAGCGAGCTGGCCAAGGGTTTCATAGCCGGGCAGCTCAAGCACATGCGTGAGATCTGCCCGGTCCTCAACCAGTGGGTCAACAGCTTCAAGCGCCTGGTGCCCGGCTACGAGGCCCCGGTCTACATCAGCTGGGCGCACCGCAACCGTACGGCACTCATCCGCGTGCCGCTCTACATCAAGGGCAAAGAGAGCAGCGTGCGCGCCGAGGTCCGCAACCCCGACCCGGCCTGCAACCCATACCTGGCCTTCGCCGTCATGCTGGCCGCCGGCCTGGAGGGCATCGAGCAGCAGTACGAGCTGCCGCCCTCGGTGGAGCCCAACATCTACAAGATGAACGCCGTGGAGCGTGAGGCGATCGGCCTCATGTCGCTGCCGAACAACCTCTACGAGGCCATCCAGGAGACACAGGAGAGCGAACTGGTGCGGCGTGCGCTCGGCGATCACATCTTCGAGCGCTTCATCACCAACAAGCTCAACGAGTGGTANNTGATCGCCGGACCCCCGCCTCCGTCTCGCTTTCAGGACCGTCACCGTCAGGTATGGCTGCGGGCGGCCGTCTCAGTAGGAGACACATCGGCACCGCAAAACGCTTGAGTCGTCGGAGAAGCCGCCGATAGAACTCTTGAGAGGGAGCTGGAAGGTGCCGTGCCGAGCTGCACCCGGGAGATGCCTGGAGATGATGGGATGACTGCGCACTGCGATGAGAGAAGGCACCGAGGGACATCGAGATCGAAAGCAGCCGTCCTGGCACCGGCAGCGGTGACGACGGCCGGGTTCGCCTTCCTCGCCGCCGTCGTAGCGCTGCTCGTCATGCTGTTGGCCGCCACCACCGCGCCGGCGGCCGGCGCCGCGGCCTGGACGGCCGGCGCCGGCACCAAGATCTTCCCCCACACGCCGGCGGCAGGCCGCTCGACCCTGGAGCTCTACGCGGCCGGCGACGAGTACGAGGGCGGCCAGATCGCCGTCCGTGGCGGCGCGAGCAGAAGCGTCGCGCTGTCGTGGACCGCCGACTCGAGCCCGCTCCTGATACAGAACTCGACCCTGCACCGCGTCGGCTACGTGACCGTCCGCCGGCCGAGTACCGGTACCAAGGCGCACCGCGGCGACTACCCCGACCCGCTTCTGCCGGCCCGCTTCGGTCAGGCCATGAGCGTCCCCGCCTCCTCGACCTCCTTCTACGTGCTCGTCCACGTGCCGCGCGGCACCGACGGCGGGCTCTACACCGGCACCATCGCCGTCAGCGAAGGCGGCAGCGTCTCCACCATCGCCGTGCGTCTGCACGTCTACGCGTTCGACCTCCCCAAGCAGCGCGTGCCGGCGCTGCTCTCCATCAACCAGGTCAATGTGAAGCAGAGCCTGCGCGGCGCCATCCGCTGGAACCATGAGAACCAGGTCCGCGT
The DNA here is from genome assembly GCA_002423545.1 of Thermoleophilia bacterium UBA6103. Lineage (GTDB taxonomy): Bacteria > Actinomycetota > Thermoleophilia > UBA2241 > UBA2241 > UBA6103. Next base: position 44,285 of record DIWP01000060.1, on the reverse strand, counting down.
CATGAGCGCCTACTACGACTTCTACAAGGACTACGGCTTCTCCCCGGGCGTGTTCACGCCGGTGGCGTGGGTCGACAAGGCCAACGGCAGGCTCACCGACAGTGACGTCTACGCCTCGCGCGTCTCGCGCTGGCTCAACGACGACGCCGACCACGGCGGCTTCGCCGTCACCCGCTATCCCTGGAGCAACGACTGGCCCTGGAAGCTCGGCACGCCGACCGCGCAGAAGGCGAAGACGATCAGCTACCTCACGAACCTGCTCCGCCTCTACAAAGAGCGCGGCTGGGCCGGCAAGGCCTACGCCTTCCCGGTCGACGAGCCGTCGCCGGGCCGCCCCGAGCGCAAGGCCGAGGCCTACGCCCGCATGCTGCACACCGCCTCGGCGAAGGCCGGCTTCCGCGCCAAGTACCTGCTCACCAGCGAGCCGCGCCCGGTGGGCTTCAAAGGCCGGCCGGCGAACAGGTTCCTGTTCGACGACGTCGACATCTGGGCCACCCGCGTCTACCGCTACTGGGACTGGCTCACACCGCTGCGTCAGCGCCAGGCGGCCGGCAAAGAGGCCTGGATGTACACCTATTCCTTCAACCCGCAGGCCCGCAAGGCGCCGACCTTCCTGATCGACGAGCCGCTCGCCGACGAGCACGCCATGTTCTGGATGATGTGGCGCTGGAACGCCGACGGCATGCTGTACTGGCGCGCCAACAAGTGGAGCAAGGCGGGCGGCGGCGGCTTCCGCGACCCCTTCCTCGACCCGCTGTCGTTCAAGAGCAAGAACGGATCGCTGATCTTCAACGGCGAGGCCTCCCTGATCTACCCGGGCTACGAGCCCCGTCTGGGCCTCAACGACCCGTACGCCAAGCCGCTCTCGTCGCTGCGCTTCGAGGCGCTGCGCGACGGCATCGAGGAGCACACCTACCTTCAGATGGCGACCGAGCTCGGTGACTACGGCGCCGTCGACGGCAAGCTCAGAGGTCTGGCCAGCGAGCTGGCCGACACCATGACCTACTACCCGACCGGCGCCTACCCGTGGAACTGGACCAACATCCCGGTGTTCAACAACGACGCCGACGCGTACGCGGCCGCCCGGCGGCGCCTGGCCGAGGCGATCGAGCGGGCACGCGTGGGGCAGGCTCCCAACGTGGCCGCCGGCAGGGTGCTGGACGCCGGCGGCTCGCCGATCCAGGGCGCCACCGTGTCCGACGGCGTGTTGTGCACCACCACCGCCGCCGACGGCAGCTTCCGCCTGGAAGGCGTGCTCGGCTCGTACCAGCTGACCGTCTCGCACCCCCGCTACTCCTCAGCGAGCCAGGCTGGTCAGGCCGGTGCCACCGTCCACGAGCTGCGGCTGGCAGCGGGCAAGGCCAAGCTGATCACGGCGTTCTCCAGCCGGGCCCGGGTCAGCCTGCGCCGCGCGGTCGCGCGGACCAGCAGCGCCCGCGTCACCACCGGCACGCGGGCCCTTCGGGTGACCCTGCGCGGTCGCAACGCGGAGTTCACCTATAGCCTGCCGTCCCGCTGGCGCAACCTGAGCTGGGCGCGGCGGATCGAGCTCGACGTCTACAACCCCAGCGGCATGAACTGGAAGAACCCCTGGAAGCTCAAGGTCGTCGCCTTCGATTCGCGCGGCAAGCGGACCTGGCAACGCTTCATCCTCAAGCCGAAGGACTGGACGCACATCTCGCTGCCGCTGACGGGAGGCGGCTTCAATCGCCGCTCCGTGTCCAGGATCGTCATCAAGGTGGCCTCGGACAGCACACGCACCATCCATATCGACGGCCTGCTGGCGCGCTGAGTCGCGGCCGGCGCCGACGGTCGCAAGGTCCGCTGCACGCGGCGCCGCGGCCCATCGGCCCGCCTTGCCGCGGACGCCCGGCTCTCCCTCGGGGGAGTGCCGGGCGTCCGCGTCTCGCGGCCCCGCGCGACCTCTGCGCCGGACTGCCGGGTGCGGCGACCGCGATCTGCACGACCTCGCCGCGATCTACCCGACCTCGCCGCGGTCCGCCGACGGACCTCCCTCCCGGCGGTATCCCGGCGGGCGATGCGGTATGCTGGCGAGCCGATGAGCGACGCGCCCGGACAAGCACCCGAGACCATCGGACCGGAGCAGCTGACCGCGCATCTGGTGGCATGGATCCGCGACCAGGTGACCGGCAGCGGCGGCAGCGGCGTGGTCTTCGGGCTCTCGGGCGGCCTCGACTCGACGCTCGTGGCCGAGCTGGCCACGCGTGCCTTCCCCGATGCCTCGCTGGGCGTCATCATGCCCTGTCACAGCGACCCGCAGGACGAGCAGGACGCCGGTCTGGCGGCCGGGCACACCGGTCTGGCGACGGCCCGTGTCGACCTCGGTCCCGTCTACGATGCCCTGGTCGCCCAACTCGCCGCCGCCCGCCCGGAGCTGGCCGACTGCCGGCTGGCCCTGGCGAACATCAAGCCGCGGCTGCGCATGACGACCCTGTACAGCTTCGCCAACCTGCACGGCTACCGCGTGCTCGGCACCGGCAACCGCAGCGAGCTGGCGATCGGCTACTTCACCAAGCACGGCGACGGCGGCGTCGACCTGCTGCCCATCGGCGCGCTCACCAAGACCCAGGTGCGCGAGCTGTCGCGCCACCTCGACGTGCCACGGCGGCTCATCGACAAGCCACCCTCCGCCGGCCTCTGGGCCGGCCAGACCGACGAGAAGGAGATGGGGCTCACCTACGAGGAGCTCGACGCGTATCTCACCGGGACCGGCGACCCGGCCGCAGTGGCGGTCGCGGAGCGCATCGAGGCGCTCATCGCCGGCAGCCGGCACAAACGCGAGCTCCCCGCCGTGGCTCCGCTCCCGACGCCCCGGTCGGCCGCCGGAAAGGATCTCCCGTGAGTCGCCTGGGCAATCTTAGGCGCCACCCGTGCGGCGGGGTTCCAGCAGAGGGCGGAACAGGCAAGGGTACCGGGCCGCGAGCCGGATCCGGACGCTGAGAGCCTCGAAACAGGCTCGGCGCCGGCGGCCCGCGGCCGTCCGGTAGAATCTCTCTTCGGCTTCCAGGAGGTCCACTTGCCCATCGTGGTCCAGAAATATGGCGGCACGTCGGTCGCCGACGCCAGCCGCATCATGAACGTCGCCCGTCGCATCGTCGAGACCTACGACGAGGGCAACCAGGTCTGTGCCGTCGTCTCGGCCCGCGGCGACACCACCGACGAGCTCATCCAGCTCGCCGGCGAGATCACGCCGCATCCGCCGGAGCGCGAGATGGACATGCTGCTCTCGGCCGGCGAGCGCATCAGCTGCGCCCTGCTCGCCATGGCCATCGACCGGCTCGGCAAGGTCGCCGTCAGCTTCACCGGCTCGCAGGCCGGCATCGTCACCGACACCTTCCACACCAAGGCGCGCATCCTCGACATCCGCGCCACCCGGCTCGTGGAGGCCATGAGCGACGGCAAGATCACGCTGGTCGCCGGCTTCCAGGGCGTCTCGACGGCCAAGGACGTCACCACGCTCGGCCGTGGCGGCAGCGACACCACCGCGGTGGCTCTGGCGCACGCTCTCGCCGCCGACGTCTGCGAGATCTACACCGACGTCGAGGGCGTCTACACCGCCAATCCGAGTCTGGTCGCCCGGGCCCGCAAGATCCCCGTCATCTCGTACGACGAGATGCTCGAGCTGGCCGCCTCCGGAGCCCAGGTCCTGGCGCTGCGCTCCGTCGAGTACGCCCGCAAGTACGGCATCCCCATCCACGTGCGGTCCAGCTTCTCCCACACCGACGGCACCTGGGTCAGAGAGGAAGACGACACCATGGAGAGTGCGATCATCAGAGGCGTCACCTACGCTGCCGACGAGGCCAAGGTGACGGTGCGCAGCGTGCCGGACAGGCCGGGCGTGGCCGCCTATGTGTTCGGCGCCCTGGCCGATGCCAACGTCAACGTCGACATGATCATCCAGAACGTCGGCGAGGAGGGTCACAGCGACATCTCCTGCACCGTGCCGCGCGAGGACCTGGTAGCCGCCGAGCAGGCGCTGCGGCGCGTCGTCGAGGATCTCGGTGCCAAGGGCTACACCACCGACACGACCATGGCCAAGGTCAGCGTGGTCGGGGCCGGCATGCGCACTAACCCCGGCGTCGCGGCGACCATGTTCAAGACGCTCGCCGATATCGGCGTCAACCTCGAGATGATCAGCACCTCGCCGATCAAGATCTCCTGCGTCATCGCCGAGGACCGGGTCGAGGATGCGGTGCGGGCACTCCACGACGCCTTCGGCCTCGACGAAGAGCAGCTCGCCGTGGAGAAGAGCGACCGGGCGGTCGGCCATGACTGACGTCTCCGCAGGCCGGCGCCTCACGGTCGCCATCGCCGGCGCCACCGGCGTCGTCGGCACGGCGGTCCGCGAGATCCTCGCCGAGCGCGAGTACCCCGTCGGCGAGCTGCGGCTGCTGGCCAGCGAGCGCAGCGCCGGCCGGCGCCTGCCGTTCGGCGGCCACGACGTCGCCGTCGACGTGCTCGCGGCCGACTCGTTCGCCGACGTCGATCTGGCCTTCTTCGCCGCCGGCGGCGCCGCCAGCAAGCGGTTCGCCCCGGCGGCCGCGGCGGCCGGGGCCCTGGTCATCGACAAGAGCAGCGCCTTCCGCAGCGACCCCGAGGTGCCGCTGGTGGTGCCCGAGGTGAACCCCGACGCGCTGGCCGCCCACAAGGGCATCGTGGCCACGCCCAACTGCTCCACCATCCAGATGGTCGTGGCGCTCAAACCGCTCTACGACGCGGCCGGTATCGAACGCGTGGTCGTCAGCACCTATCAGGCGGTCTCGGGCAGCGGCAAGAAGGGTCCCGACGAGCTGCGCCGCCAGGCGCCGCGGGTGCTGGCCGGCAAGCCCGCCGAGGCGGCCGCCTACCCATACCAGATCGCCTTCAACCTGCTGCCGCACATCGACGACTTCCTGCCCGGTGGCTTCACCAAAGAAGAGCAGAAGATGGTCGACGAGACGCAGAAGATCTTCGCCGACCCTGATCTCAAGGTGGCGCCCACGTGCGTCCGCGTGCCGGTGTTCAACAGCCACTCGGAGGCGGTCAACGTGCAGACGCGGCGCCGGCTGTCGCTCGCCGAGGCGCGCGCGCTGCTGGCCGCAGCACCGGGCGTCGAGCTCATCGACGACCCGACGAAGCTCAGCTATCCCATGCCGATCGACGCCTCCGGACTCGACCCGGTGTTCGTGGGCCGCCTGCGCGAGGACCCGACCATCGAGAACGGCCTGCACTTCTGGTGCGTCAGCGACAATCTGCGAAAAGGCGCGGCGCTCAACGCAGTGCAGATCGCGGAAGAGCTGCTGCGCCGCGAGCTCGTCTGATCGATGGCCCGCGCCGGCGCTCCGACCTGCGCGGCGAGCTCGTCTCACCGACGCCGGGCCGAGGTTGTGACCCGACACGCCGGCGACGCTGGTCTGGACTGCGGCCGATCCCGCCGGCGGCGCTGGTTTGGAGAGCGGCCGATTCCGCCATATCTGATGGCGGCGATACCGTCAGGGACCGGCCCAAGGTCTCGTTGTCGGGGAACGCGCCCGCGGCCCGCTGTTGGGGCCCGGACGACTTGTACGTGAAGATACGCGCCTGCCGGCTCACGCGGCAGACGCCCGAGACGTGAGGTGACCATGTCCGATGACACTTCGGCGGCGGCTCCGGCCGTCTACGACGCCGTCGTGATCGGCGCCGGTCCGGCCGGCATGACCGCCGCCATCTATCTGGCCCGTTCCCGACGCTCCACACTGGTGCTGGAGCGCCAGATGGCCGGCGGGCAGATGGCCGTCACCGAGCTCATCGAGAACTACCCCGGCTTCCCCGAGGGCATCGGCGGCTTCGAGCTCTCCGACAGGATGAAGCAGCAGGCGGTCAAGTTCGGCGCCGAGATACGAGAGATCACCATGGTGCACGGCGTGGAGACGCACGACGGCGTGCATCGGGTGCGCACCGATCAGGGCGAGTTCTCTGCCCGGACGCTCCTGCTGGCGCCGGGGCGCATGCCGCGCAGGCTCGGCGTACCGGGGGAGTCGGAGTTCTTCGGCCACGGCGTGTCCTCGTGCGCCACCTGCGACGGCGCTCTCTATCGCGACCGCACCATCGCCGTGGTCGGCGGCGGCGACACGGCCGTGGAAGAGGGCATGTTCCTCACCAAGTTCGCCCGCACCGTCCACGTCATCCACCGCCGCGAGGAGCTGCGCTGTGCGCCGATCGCCCAGGAGCGCGCCTTCGGCAACGAGAAGATGGGCTGGGTCTGGAACTCCGTTGTACGCAAGATCGACGGCGACGAGCACGTCACCGGAGTCGAACTGGAGGACACCTGCACCGGCGCGATCACGACGCTGCCGGTCGAGGGCGTCTTCATCTTCATCGGGCAGATCCCCAACACCGACTTCGTCAGGGGCGTCGTCGACCTCGACGACGAGGGGTACATCGTCACCGACGACGAGCTGCGCACCTCGCGAGAGGGCATCTTCGCCTGCGGCGATGCCCGCGTCTCGCCGCTCAAGCAGATCAGCTGGGCGAGCGCCGAAGGCGCTCTCGCCGCCGTCCACATGGACCGGCATCTCGACGCGCTCGAATAGGGGACCGCGCGGCAGCCATGGAAGCAGTCTCGCAGAACGACTTCGCCGACCAGGTGCTCAACCTCGACGGCCGCGTGATCGTCGATTTCTGGGCCGCCTGGTGCGGTCCCTGCCGCCTGATCACCGCGGTCCTGGAAGACCTCGAGCGCGATCATCCCGAGCTGACGTTCGTGACCCTCAACGTGGACGAGTACCCCGAGGTGGCGCGCTCGCTGCAGGTCACCAGCATCCCCGCCCTGCTGGTCTTTGAGCACGGCCGGGTGCAGAAGCGTGTGGTGGGAGTCGTGCCGCGCGACAGGCTGCTCGACGAGCTGGCCGACTGGCTGCAGTAGCGCGCCCGGCCGATCGGCTGGACGGCGCCTGGTCCGGGCGGCCCGCGTCAGCGCACGCCGGCGGCGAACATCTCGTGCAACGACACCGGCTTGAGACCACGGGCCTTCAACCCACGTATGATGGCCGGCAGCGCCTGCGCCGTCTGACCGGAGATGTGCATCACCACGATGCTGCCCGGGCGCACGCTCGAAAGCACCCGTGAGGCGATCACCCCGACTCCCGGATTGCGCCAGTCGTAAGGGTCGACGTCCCAGAGGACCGTGTACCGGTAGCCGGCCGCCCCGGCCGCCACGACCGTGCCGGCGGACATGTCGCCGTAGGGAGGACGGAAGAACGGCGCCGGAGTGGTCCGTGCCACACGCCACCAGGCCGCCTCGGTGCGGCGCAGCTGGCTCACCGCCTCCGCGTGACCGAGCCGCGACATGGTCGGGTGATTCCACGTGTGGTTGCCGATGGTGTGGCCGTCTCGCACCGTACGCCGCGCCAGGCTGGCCTTGGCCAGGACCTCGGTGCCCACGGGGAAGAACGAAGCCTTGACCTTGTGGCTGCGCAGCACGTTCAGCAGCTGAGCCCAGGCGGACGCGCTGGCCCCATCGTCGAAGGTGAGCGCGACCATGCGCCCCGCGGAACCGCCGGCGCGCACCACCCGCGAGCTCACCGGGTGCTGATCGCGGAACCACTTGATGCCGGTGACGCGCTTGTTGCCGAGCGCGTCGCGCACCACGAGCCGGATGCCGTACCTGCCCGGCGCGACGGCCTTGCCGCGCGCGTTGCGTCCGTTCCAGGTGAGGGTCCGCGCGCCGTTCCCGACCGTCTTGGGGCGCACCGTGACGATCTTGCGGCCCAGCGCGTCGACCACGACGAGCTGGATGGTGGAGGCCCCGGTGGCCTCGGTGACCCGGACACGGGCCCGCTGCGGACCGGGCCTGGTCCGTACCGCCGGCTTGCACGACATCCACTTGATGCGCGGCGCCGTGGTGTCGATGCGCACCACACAGCTCTGCGCCTCTTCGACGACGCCGGCGTTGTCGCGCGACCGGTAGCCGACCGTATGCCGGCCGTCCCACGAGTGGTCCTTCGGGGCCGGGATCACGACGCTGGTGCCGGTGCGCCACACACCGCCGTCCACGGAGTACTCGGTCACCGCGATGCCGGTACCGCCGCGGTCCTCGGCCACGAAGACGAGCCGCACCGCCGTACCGTGCCAGGCATCGTCGGCCCCGACCACCGTGGTGACCGGCGCCGGCCCGCCGGGAGACGGCGTCGGGCTGGGTGTACTGCCCCTCACCACCCCGGCCACGCCGAACATGACCGCCACGATGAGCAGCGCGCTCGTGACCAGGACCGCGACCACGCGGCGGACGAGAAGGCGGCGTCGTCTAGCGCTCAAGCCGCACCGCCATGGCATCAAAGGAGAACGAGGCCCGCTGATCGGCATAGGCCACGTCGAGGGCGACCTGGACGGCCACCGGGTACGATCGCAGGCGGGCCTGGATGACGCCGAGGTCGTCGGGTGACGCCAGACCGGCCTCGGCCCAGGCGTCGAGATCCACGCTCAGCCGCGTGACGCTGCGGCCGGTCTCGCGCAGGCCCGCCAGACGGAACAGCTCCTCGTACTCCTCGACCCGATAGTGTCGCCAGTGACGCGGCTCGCGCAGACGGGCGAGTTCGTTGAAGTAGCGGTCGGTGGACTCGTCGACGACCGCGTCGAAGACGACGATGCGTCCACCGGGGCGCGCGACGCGGTGCAGCTCGCGCAGCGCCGCCAGCGGCTCGACCAGCCGGTGCAGCACCAGGTGACAGAGGACGAGGTCAAAGGACGACGGGGAGAAGGGCAGCGCCAGAAGGTCGCAGTGCCGGTAGGTGATGGTGTCGCAGCCGAGCTCGGCGCCGAGCCGCTCCGCCTCGTGGAGCATCTCGCCGTCGTCGTCGACCGCCTCGACCCGGTCCACCAGCGGCGCCACGGCGAACGCCGCCTGCCCGACGCCGCTGCCGTAGTCCAGGCACACATCGGTACGCCGCGGCTCGGCCAGCCCTACGACCGGCGCCACCGCGGGATCGTCGTTACCGATCACGACGCTCGTCTTCCTCCGTCCTCTGCATGCCCGTGCGCACCGTTCCTGCAGCCGACCCGCACGTGCGCCCCGCTCATCTTCGAGCGGGCACCACCCTCAGGATACTACCCGTAGGTGACCGTGAAGATGGTCCCGGTCGCCGTGAGCCCGATGCCGACATCCTGCCCGTCGACGCGCACCTGCTCTCTGTATCGGCCGCCCCCGCCGGAAATTGAGAGCGAGCTGGCCAGCGTCTCAGACCTGATGAGCGAGTCGTGGCGCTCCGCCAGATCACACAGATCGGCAGGCAGGTCGAGATCGAGGTCGATGGTGTCTTCGATGCGCAGGCCGGCGTTCTTGCGCGCGAGCTGCACCGCGTGGATCAGCTCGCGGACCAGACCCTCCTCGCGCAGGCCGTCGTCGATCTGCACACAGAGGGCGACGGTACGTCCGCCGTCCTGCTCTAGACGGTACCCTTCGAGCGGCTCCGTCTCCACCAGCACGTCGTCGACGGCAAGCTCGACCGTGGCGCCGTCGTCGAGGCCGATGGACAGATGCTCGCCGGCGCGCAGCGCCGAGACGGCGGCCCGGGCATCGGCCGCCTGCAGGGCGGCGGCGACCTGGGGCACGGCTTTGCCGAGGCGCGGTCCGAGGACCCGCAGGTTGGGCTTGAGACGGAAGCCGACCAGCTCCTCTTCAGAATCGACCGCTCGCAGGCGCTTGACGTTCAGCTCGTCGAGGACCGTGTCCTGCAGATCGAGCAGAGCCTGCCGTTCGGTCGCCGGTACGTGCACCACGACCTCGGCCAGCGGCTGCCGGTTCTTGACCGCGGCCGCGTTGCGGGCGGCGCGTCCCAGCTCGACGACACGCCGCGCGACGGCCATCGACGAGAGCACGTCCTCGTCGATGGCCTGCGGATCGGCCTGCGGCCAGTCGCACAGGTGCACGCTCTCCGGCGGTGCGGCAGCTCTGCCGGCCGGAGCTTCAGCGCCGGTCGAGATCTGGTCGCCGGCCGGGACTGCGGCGTCGACAGCCGCCATGTCGCCGGGGCCGGCAGACGGACCGGCGGCTGCCTCGACGACCAGGTTGCGGTAGATCTCTTCGGCGATGAACGGCGTATAGGGCGCCAGCAGCTTGGCCACGGTGACCAGGCACTCGTGCAGGGTCTGGTAGGCGGCCAGCTTGTCGCGATCGTGAGAGCTCTTCCAGAAGCGCCGCCGACTGCGCCGGACGTACCAGTTGGAGAGGTCGTCGACGAACGCCTGGATGGCGCGCCCCGAGTTGGTGACGTCGTAGTCCTCGAGCCCGTCGGTGACCACCCGGATGAGCCGATCCAGCTCGCCGAGGAGCCAGCGGTCCAGCAACGGCCGCTCGGCCGGCGGGACCTTCTCGGCCGACGGGTCGAAGCGGTCGATGTTGGCGTACACGGTGAAGAAGCTGTATGTGTTCCACAGCGTGAGCAGGAACTTGCGCACCACCTCGTCGACGGCCGCCTCCGAGAACCGGCGCGGGTACCAGGGACTGCTGACGGTGAAGAGGTACCAGCGGAACGCGTCGGCGCCCTGCTTGTCCAGGATCGTGTCGGGCAGCACCACGTTGCCGCGGCTCTTGCTCATCTTCTGGCCGTCGGCGTCGAGGATGTGCCCGAGGCAGAGGACGCGCTTATACGAGCTGCGCCGCTCGATGAGCGTGGCAATGGCCAGGAGGCTGTAGAACCAGCCGCGCGTCTGGTCGATGGCCTCGGCGATGAAGTCGGCCGGGAAGCGCTCGCGGAACGTCTCGACGTTCTCGAACGGGTAGTGCCACTGCGCGAACGGCATGGAGCCGCTGTCGAACCACGCGTCGATCACCTCGGGGACGCGCGTCATGGCACCGCCGCAGGACGGGCAGCGCAGTGTGACCTCGTCGATGTACGGACGGTGCAGCTCCAGGTCGTCGGGCGGCGGCGTCTCGGCCAGCTCCCGCAGCTCGGCGACGCTGCCGATGCAGTGCCACTCGCCGCAGGCGCAGCGCCAGACCGGCAGGGGCGTGCCCCAGTACCGATCGCGCCCCAGTGCCCAGTCGATGTTGTTGGCCAGCCAGTCGCCGAAGCGGCCGTGCTTGATGTTCTCGGGATACCAGGTGACCGCCTCGTTGGCGGCCAGCAGGTCGTCGCGCACGGCGGTGGTGCGGATGTACCACGTCGGCTTGGAGTAGTAGAGCAGCGGCGTGTCGCAGCGCCAGCAGAACGGATAGCTGTGCTCGTACGGCTCCACGCCGAGCAGCAGGCCGCGTGCCTTGAGATCCTCGGTGATGAGCGGGTCGGCGTCTTTGACGAAGCGACCCGCCCACGGCGTGACGACATCTATGAAGCGGCCCTGCAGGTCGACGGCGTTGAGCACCGGCAGACCGTTCTCGAGGCCGACCTTCATGTCGTCTTCGCCGAAGGCCGGCGCGATGTGCACGATCCCGGTGCCGTCGGTGGTGGTGACGAAGTCGCCGGCGATGACGACGTGGGCCCGCTTCTCCGGCGTCAGGAAGCCGAACGGCGCCCGGTAGTCGCAGCCGAGCAGCAGCCGCCCGGGGAAGGTCTTCTCCACGTGTGCGCCGCCGCCGAGGACCGTCTCGACCAGGTCGGCGGCCAGCACGAACCACTCGCCGCGGCTCTCGACCAGGGCGTAGTCGATCTCGGGGTGCACGGCGGCGGCCACATTGCTGACCAGCGTCCAGGGCGTGGTGGTCCAGACGGCCAGCGCCACCTCGGTGCCCGGCACCCCGGTGAGCCGCTCGGCCGACTCGGCGGAGAGCGGGAAGCGCACGTAGATGCTCGGCTCGGTGACGTCCTTGTAGCCCTGCGACACCTCGTGGCTGGAGATGGCGGTGCCGCAGCGCGGGCAGTAGGGCACCACCTTGAAGCCCTCGTAGAGCAGGCCCTTGTCTGCGATCTGCCGCAGCAGGTGCCAGACGCTCTCGATGTAGTCGTTGGTGAGCGTGCGGTAGGCGTCGTCGAGGTCGATCCAGAACCCGATGCGCTCGGTGAGCCGGTCCCAGTCCTTGAGGTAGGTGAACACGCTCTCACGACAGCGCCGGTTGAACTCGGCGACGCCGTACTCCTCGATCTGTTCCTTGCCGTCGATGCCGAGCCGGCGCTCGACCTCGAGCTCCACCGGCAGTCCGTGGCAGTCCCAGCCGGCCTTGCGCGGGACGCGGAAGCCGCGCATAGTCTTGTAGCGCGGGAAGATGTCCTTGAACACCCGCGAGAGCGCATGGTGCACGCCGGGCCGCCCGTTGGCCGTCGGCGGCCCCTCGTAGAAGACGAAGACCGGACCGTCCCGACGCAGCGTCAGGCTCTTCTCGAAGATGCGTTCCGTGCGCCAGAAGTCGAGGATGCGGGCGTCAAGGCCCGGGAAGTCGATCTGTGCCGGGACCTCGCGGAAGTGAGGCCGCCCGGCGGCGTGCTGTGCGTCGCTCAAGGGATCACCGCTTGGAGTAGAGAGACCACCCGTGGATCGGGCGGCTCATTCTACCAGACAGGGTACAATCGCCCCATGACGACTCCTTTCGAGCGCCTGCTCGTGATCCTCGACTACGACGGCACCATCACTGTGGACGACTGCAACGAGGTCGTCCTGCAGCAGGCCGTCGGCGACGCCTGGCGCGTCAGCGACGAGGCCATGCAGCGCGGCGAGATCTCCCCCAATGAGGCCTTCAGACGGCAGATCGGCCTGCTGCGCGTGCCGCGCCCCGAGCTGCTGGCCATGACGGTCGCCGCCGCCCGCCTGCGGCCCGGCTTCCGCGACTTCCTCGCCGGCCTGCTCGACGGCGGCGCCCGCGTGGTGATCGTCAGCGACGGCCTGCGCGAGGCCATCGCCGCGGTCTGGGAGCGCGAGCGTCTGCCAGCCGTGGAGATCCACGCCAGCGAGCTGCTCGGCGACCCGCGGACCGGCTACGATGTCGGCTTCAACACGCTGGCGCTGGCCTGCGAGCGCTGCGAGCACTGCAAGGCCCATGTGCTCCGGCACGTGCGCAACGGCGAGGTCCGGGTCGCCGTGTTCGGCGACGGCGACGGAGACCTCTGCCTCGCCCGGCACGCCGACATCGTCTTCGCACGGCGACGGCTGGCCGGTCTCTGTGCCCGCGAGGGCATCGCCTTCCACCCGTTCGACGGCTACGCCGACGCTCTCGCCGCCCTCGAAGCCACGGCGGCGTCCCGCTGAGCCGGGCGCACCACGTCATGTCTGCAGCTGCCGCGACACGTCTCGACCACCTGCTGGTGGCACTCGACTTCGACGACACCATCACGGCGCAGGACTGCAACGACATCCTGCTGCAGCAGACCACCGGCGACGCCTGGTTGGAGAGCGAGGCGCCCATGCTGCGCGGCGAGATCAGCCGCACGGCTGCCTTCCGCATCCAGTCCGGTCTCATCCGTGTTCCCCGAGAGCGTCTGCTCGAGATCGTCGTGGCGGCTGCCACGCTGCGCGACGGCTTCGCCGGCTTCCTCGAAGAGCTGGTGTCGCGCGGCGCCCGGGTCGTGGTGGTCAGCGGCGGCCTGCGGGGGCCCTGTGAGAAGCACGGCATCCCGTACCGCCCGTTCGAGTCGTTCATCGGCATGATGGCCGAGCTGGAGCGGGCCACGTGACCGTCCGACACGGAACGGAGCCCCAGAGAGCCGGTCTGCTCGATACCCAGGCGAGCACAGGAGGGGTCGGCGCTTCCGCACCTCCGGCGCCGCACCCGGCGCACACCGACGACGTCACCGCGCCCGACGCGACCACTCACACCATCCCCGCCACTTCGGCGGGTCCCGACAATCGCAGCGCCGCGTCCGGTCGGGCGGGCGGGCAACTGGCCGGCCTGCCCCCGTGGCTGCGTCAGTTCGTAAAGTTCGCCATCGTCGGCGGCGCCGGCACGGTCGTCAACCTGGCGGTCTTCAGCATCATCATCTACGCGTACGTCAAGGCGGCCGGCACCCGGCCGCTGCTCGTGGAACAGGTGGCCAGCGGCATCGCGTTCTGCGTGGCCGTGGTCAGCAACTTCATCCTGAACCGTCGCTGGACGTTCCGTCACACCGGGCCGCTGATCCCGCACTTCGGCCGGTTCTTCCTGGTCAGTTGCGTCGGCCTGGGGCTCAACGTGTTCCTCTACACCGTCCTGCACGAGTGGGGCGACCTCGGTGAGCATCTCAGCGAGCTGCTGGCCATCGCCTGCGTCATGCCGATCAACTTCCTGGGCAGCAAGTTCTGGGCGTTCCGATGAACGCACTCCACTGACGGTGACACCACCCGCCCCGCCATGAACGCGCCGCAGTCACCGCTGCCGGCACACGGCCCGCTCACCGATCGGGGAGCGGGTCAGGAGCTCGTCTCGGGGCCGGCGTTCTGGTGGTACGCCATCCCGCCGACGGCCCTGGCGATCGCCCTCGTCACCGTCGTCTTCGCGATCGTCTTCCCCAACCTCTGGTACGGGCAGTACGACGTGTCAGACATCAGCATCTACCAGGAGCACGCCATCGCCATGGCCGAGGGCGGACTGCCGTACCTCGACTTCGATCTGGAGTACCCGCCGCTGGCGCCGGCGCTCTTCGCGCTGCCGGGCCACGTCGGTGACTACGCCGCGTACGTGCACTGGTTCAGCGTCCTGATGTACGCCTTCACAGTGGCCACCGTCGTCGTCGTGGTGCTCACGGCCGCCGGCCTGTGGCTCGGCGGACCGCGCACCTGGATCGTAGCGGTGGCCGCACCGGCGGCGGTGGCCGCCATCGGCACCATCGTCGAGAACCGCTTCGACATGGCAGTGGCGCTCTGCCTGGCGGCGACGGTGCTGTCTCTCTGCCGCGGGCGTTCCCTGCCGGCCGCCTTCGCGCTCGGCCTGGGCTTCGCCCTCAAGCTCACGCCGCTCGTCCTGCTGCCACTGGTGCTGATCCTGGCCGGACGACCGCGGAGGATGCTGGCGGCGATGGGCGTCTTCGCGGTCGCCGCCGCCCTGCCGTTCATCCCCTACGCCGTCGCCGCACCGGGCGGCGTCCTGCACGTCTTCACCTACCACCTCGACCGGCCGCTGCAGATCGAGAGCCTGCTGTCCACGCCGTTCCTGCTCGGCCACGCCCTCGACCGCATGCAGGTGGCGATCGTCACGTCGTTCGGGTCGCAGGGCATCGAGGCGACCGGCGCCGGTACGGTCGCCGGCGCCGGTACGGCGCTCATGCTCGTCTCACTGGCCGCCGTGACCTGGCTCATCTGGCGGCGCCGGTCGGTCCTGGCGCAGCAGCCCGACCTGATCCCCACCGCCGCCTTCACGCTGATCCTGGCCGGCATGGCCTTCGGCAAGGTCCTCTCGCCGCAGTTCCTGATCTGGCTCGTGCCGCTGGTGCCGCTGGTCCTGGTGCGCGACCCGTGGCTCGGCGGCCTCGGCTTCCTCACCCTACTGCTGACGCAGATCGGCTTCCCCGGCAAGTACTGGGGTCTTGTCTACCTCGAGACCCCGGCCATCCTGTGGCTGGCGGCCCGCAACGTGGTCCTTCTGGCCACGTTCATGCTTGCCGTGGTGCGCCTGGTCAGGCTCGGTAGGTGTGAGTCCCACGCGAGGCGACGACGCCGGGCCGCCATCGAGCCCGAGACGACACAGGAGGAGCCGCAGACTACTCCTGCGGCTCGTTGACCGAAAAGCCCTCGGCGGCCAGCAGTCCGGCCCGCTGCGCCTGCTCCACGTCCTGCCACACCATCTCGTGTACGAGCTGAGGGAAGCTCACGACCGGCTCCCAGCCGAACCGGCGGCGTGCCTTCGACGCGTCACCCAGCAGCGTCGCCACCTCGGTGGGCCGGAAGTAGCGCTTGTCGACGCGGACCAGGATGCGACCGGGCGCCAGCGATCCGCAGTCGCCGGCCGCGGCCGCAGAGCCGAAGCGGCTCCGTGCCTCATCGAGAAGCTGCTGGTCGACGGCGTCGAGCACCCCGACCTCGTCGACGCCGTCGCCACGGAACACCACCTTGAGACCCACCTCCGCGAAGGCCAGCTCCACCAGCTCCCGCACCGAGTGCTGCTCGCCGGTCGCGATCACGTAGTCGTCGGGCTCGTCCTGCTGCATCATCAGCCACATGGCGCGGACGTAGTCGCGGGCGTGGCCCCAGTCCCGCAGCGAGTCGAGGTTGCCCAGGTAGAGTCCGTCACCGAGGCCCAGCGCGATGCGCGCCACCGCCCGCGTGATCTTGCGGGTCACAAAGGTCTCGCCGCGGATGGGGCTCTCGTGGTTGAACAGGATGCCGTTGGACGCGTGGAAGCCGTACGCCTCACGGTAGTTGACCGTGACCCAGTAACCGTAGACCTTGGCGGCCCCGTACGGGCTGCGGGGGTAGAACGGCGTCGTCTCCCGCTGTGGCGTCTCCTGTACGAGCCCGAACATCTCGGAGGTCGAGGCCTGGTAGAAGCGGGTCGTGGTACCCAGGTCGAGGATGCGCAGCGCCTCGAGCAGCCTCAGGGTCCCCAGCGCGTCTGAGTTGGCGGTGTACTCCGGCGTCTCGAAGCTCACCTGGACGTGGCTCTGGGCGGCCAGGTTGTAGAGCTCGTCGGGCCGTGTCTCCTGCACGATGCGGATGAGATTGGTGGCGTCTGTGAGGTCGCCGTAGTGCATGAAGAAGCGCACGCCCGACTCGTGCGGGTCCTTGTAGAGGTGGTCGACGCGGTCGGTGTTGAAGAGGCTGGCCCGGCGCTTGATGCCGTGCACCTCGTACCCCTTGGACAGGAGCAGCTCGGCCAGATAGGCCCCGTCCTGGCCGGTGATGCCGGTGATGAGCGCGACTCTGGCCATCGTCTCTCCTCTTCGTGTCGTGGCGCCGACCGCGGCTCGTGCGGCGGCGCGCGCCGGGCGGCTCCCGTCAGGTCAGACCGATGCCGGTCGCCGGGGATCGCGGAACGTCCCGTCCGGCGCCGTACAGGTCTCCACGTACCACCGGTAGGTGCGCCGGATGCCCTCTTCAAGCCCGACCGCCGGCGCCCAGCCGAGGCCCTTGATACGCGACACGTCGAGCAGCTTCTGTGGCGTGCCGTCAGGCTTGCCGGCATCCCACTCGATCGGGCCCTCATGACCGACGACGCGCTGCACCAGAACGGCCAGCTCGGCGATCGTCTGATCTTCACCGACGCCCGCGTTCAGCATGCCGTCGGGCACCTCGGCCGCCGGCACCTGGCGCAGCGCGAAGACGATCGCCTCGGCGACGTCGTCGACGTGCAGGAACTCACGCCGCGGCGTCCCGCTGCCCCACAGGACGACCGGAGCCTGCGGTCGTCTGGGCCGGCCGTCCTCGTCCGGCACGCCGACCTTTGCCTCGTGAAAGCGGCGGATCAGGGCCGGCATGGCGTGGCTCGTGCGCAGGTCGAAGTTGTCGCCGGGCCCGTAGAGGTTGGTCGGCATCAGCGAGAGATAGTCGGTGCCGTACTCGCGGTTGAGGCTGCGACAGAGCTCGATGCCGGCGATCTTGGCGATGGCGTAGGGCCGGTTGGTCTCCTCCAGCGGCCCGGTGAGCAGATACTCCTCGCGCAGCGGCTGCGGCGCCTCACGCGGATAGATGCACGAGCTGCCGAGGAAGACCAGACGGCGCACGCCGCTACGGAAGGCGCACTCGATGAGGTTGAGCTCGATGGCCAGGTTGATGGCGACGAACTCGTAGGGCTGCTCCCAGTTTGCCATGATGCCGCCGACCTTGGCCGCCGCGATGATGACGGCATCGGGGCGTTCCCGGGCGAAGAAGTGGCGCGTGGCCTGCTGATCGGTGAGATCGAGGTCGCACTCGTCGCAGGTGATGATGTCGCTGGACCCGTGACGCTGCAGGGCGCGATGCACGGCGGAGCCGACAAGACCAGTGTGCCCCGCCAGATACACACGCGTGGCCTCGGGTGGCTGGTCCATCTGACATCCCTCCTACGTGGCATCGACCGGCAGCGCGGCGGCGCTCGGCAGGCCGGGTCTCAGTACGCGCCGCGCCGTCCCAGCACCACCGGTATCGTCTCAAAGAGGAGGCGGATATCCCACCCCAGGCTCCAGCCGGTGACGTAGAAGTAGTCGAGCTTGACCATCTCGTCGAAGGGGATGTCGTTGCGGCCCATCACCTGCCAGAGGCCGGTGATGCCGGGGGTGATGTGCAGCCGCTTCTTGCTCCAGCCGCGGCACTGCTTGGCCTCCTCGACCCAGAGAGGCCGCGGACCCACCAGGCTCATGTCTCCCTTGAGCACGTTGAAGAGCTGCGGCAGCTCGTCGAGGCTCGTCTTGCGCAGGAACGCCCCGACACGAGTCACGCGCGGGTCCCGCTTCATCTTGAACATGGGACCCGAGTACTCGTTCCGGTCGGCCAGATCCTCGCGCATGTCCTGGGCGCCGACCACCATGGAGCGGAACTTGAAGATGCGGAACACGCGTCCGTTGCGGCCCATGCGCTCCTGGCGGAAGAAGACCGGGCCGCGCGAGTCGATCTTGATGGCCAGCGCGATGACGGCGAACAGCGGCAGGCAGAGGATCGTCAGGAGGCCTCCCACGAGGAGGTCGAAGAGGCGCTTGATGAGCATGTTGACCTGACCGAGCTCCACCTGGGCCACGTCGAGGAGCGGGATGCCCTCCAGGTCGTCGACGCCGGCGCGCGAGCTGAGGACCTCGAAGAGCCGCGGCACGATGTTGACCTTGACGTTGTACTCGGCGCAGATGCGGGTGATGGTCAGGAACTCCTGGTGCTGCGCCTGGGAGAAGGCCAGGATGACGCGGTTGATCGACTCGTCGCGCACGATCTGCTCGAGGTCGTGCAGCGAGCCGACGACCGGCACCGACGGGCCGCTGCCGTTGGGCAGCGGGTCGCCGTCGTCGAGGAAGCCGACGAGCTTGATGTGGTACTCCGGATGCTTGTCGATCTTGGCGGCCACCGTGTGGCCCACGGCGCCGGCGCCGACGATCAGGACCTTCTCCTCGAACTCGCGCCGGCGCCAGATCGTCTCGCGGGCGATCCAGCGGGCCAGTGGCACGGCGACGCAGATCGCCGCCCAGTAGACCATGAGCGCCGCCAGCGGCGCGTTCAGCTGCAGGATCATGACCAGCACGATGGCCAGCACCCAGCTGCCCATGCTGAGCGCCGTGATGCCCTTGCCGGCGTCGCTGATCGAGGTGCCGCGCAGGCTCGAGGCCGGCGCCTTGTAGAGGCCGAACATGTAGAGCATGAACAGCCAGAAGGGGATCAGCGTGAGGAAGAAGACGATGTCGTCGAGGCCGTCAGAGGGGAACGCCGCAAAGAGGCGGCGCAGGAGCGGCACGCCGGCGAGCAGCTCGACCACGGCGCCGGTGGCGAACGCCGCCAGGGCGAGCGCCAGCGCGTCGGCGGCGGCCGTGACGGCCGTCCGCGCCGCCGACGGCGACGAGGCATCCTTGTGCAGTGCAGTGTTGACGCCGACGTCCATACGCGGGCTTATGTCGGGTGCCCACTCTTCGAGCGTTGCCTTGTCCATACGAGAGGGTTCGCCTCCTGCGTCCCCGGATCACGGCCGGTTCGATCGCCGAACAGGCTCGCCGCCGTGTACTTGAGACGTCGGCCGCACTGCTGGATTGCTTTACTCGTAGGTACCCCCCCGGCGGCCCTGGAGGCCGGTATATTCGTCTAGGCTACGACGCCCGGCCGAGTGCTCAGTCGCCATCGAGGACCTCCTCGTGGCGCTCGATGGCGCGCGCCGTCCCGTCCGGAGCGGCATCCACGAGCACGTAGTCGAGCCTCACCGGCGCGTCGGCGACCACGAACTGCTGCGGCATCTCGGTGAGAAAGCGGCGCAGGATGACGTCGGTACGCACCCCGATCACCGACTCCAGGGGTCCGGTCATGCCGACATCGGTGATGTAGGCGGTCCCGCCCGGCAGGACCCGCTCGTCGGCGGTCTGCACATGGGTGTGCGTGCCGATCAAGGCGGTCACGCGACCGTCGAGGTAGTGGCCCATGGCCACCTTCTCGCTCGTTGCCTCCGCATGCAGGTCGACGACTACGGTGTCGGCTCGCGCGCGAGCCTCGTCGACGAGCCGGTCGACGATGCGGAACGGGCCGATCCCGGCGTCCATGAACAGCGCCCCCAGCAGGTTGATGACCGCGACAGGCTCGCCGCCGCGGGTCGTCACAACGGTCATGCCGCGCCCGGGAGAGCCTGAGGGATAGTTCGCCGGCCGCACGATACGCTCCTCCGTGGTGAGGAACTCATAGACCTCACGCTGACGCCATACATGGTTCCCGGTGGTGAGGATATCGACGCCTCCGCCGAGCAGCTCACGAGCGATCTTCGACGTGATGCCGGCTCCACTGGCCGCGTTCTCGGCGTTCACGATCGCCAGATCGACGCCGGCCTCTGCCACCAGGCCCGGCAGCCGGCGCAGCAGCGCCTGCCGGCCCGGCCGGCCGAAGACGTCGCCGACGAAGAGGATCCTCACAGTTCCCTACCCTGTCGAGATGGCCTGACAGACCGGTGCGCCGCCGCTCCGGTCACTCCTGTGGTGCGGTGTCGCACCCGGCAAGCCGGCGACTTTCAACGGCCGCGGGCCGGACGCACCGATCGGCGCACACCGCGACCATCATAGCGCCGTGCAGGCGTGGTGTCCGCCGTCCACACCGATCGTCTCGGGTGACGGCGGGTCGGCGACAGGCCGACGTGGCTCAGTTTGGCCGCCAGAAGTCGACACCCGGTACGGCCGCCAGCCGGCGGCAAGGACGCCGAAGCGGTCGCCCGCGGCACAGACACGAGAGGCGGGCGACGGGACCGGCGCAGCGGTGGCTCAGCCGCCGCCAAGCAGCCGGACGGCACCCTGTGCCGCCCAGACCAGCCCCTGCGGCCAGATGCCGATGAACAGCACCCCGGCCGCCGCCACCAGCAGGGCAGCGACGGTGCCGGTGTCTGTCTCGACGAGGTGCGCGTCGATGGGCTGCCGGTCGGCGTGCAGCGGCGCCGCCGACGGCTCCGCCCTCGCCGCTGGGTCGTCGGCGGCGATCGTCGACATCACCGTGGACGACCCGGCGTCGCCGGCCGGGCGCTCCGCCACCTCTCGGTGATCGCCCTGGGCAACTGCCGCCACGGCGCCGGCGGAGGCCGGCAGGGCTGTCGACTCGCCCGGAATGAGCACGTCGGGAGCCGCCTCGAAGTACATGTACCAGACGATGCGCAGGTAGTAGAACGCGGACACGGCGCTCATGACCACGGCGACGATCGCCAGCCACGTCTGGCCGGCATCGACGACGGCACTGAACAGATAGAACTTGCCCCAGAAGCCGGCCGTCGGCGGGATGCCTGTGAGCGACAGCATGAACAGCGTGAGCGCCAGCGCCGGCAGCGGTGCCGTACGTCCGTACCCGCGCAGTTCCTCGAGCGTGTAGCGGAAGAACGGCCGGCTGTTGCGCATGAAGACCAGCATGCCGAAGGCGCCGACGTTCATGAACGTGTAGGCGACCAGGTACACGAGCACGGCGCTGGAGCCGTACTGGTCGCCGGTCTCGCCGAGGGCGATGATACCGAGCAGCAGATAGCCGGCGTGAGCGATGCTGGAGTAGGCGAGCAGGCGCTTGATGTTGCGCTGCGGCAGCGCCAGCACGTTGCCGACGATCATGGTGACCACCGCCAGGACCATGAGGATCGGCGTCCAGACCTCCCAGGCCGGCAACACGGCTGCCGCGAACAGACGCAGGAAGCCGGCGAACGCCGCCGCCTTGATGCCGACGCTCATGAAGGTGGTCACCGGTGTCGGAGCGCCCTGGTAGGCGTCGGGCGCCCACCCGTGGAAGGGCACGGCAGCGATCTTGAACCCGAAGCCGGCGGCGATGAGGACGAACCCGACCATGGCCGCTCCCTGCCCCAGGGACGGCTCCTCGAGGCCGGCCGAGATGGCGCTGAACGTGGTGCTGCCGGAGATGGCATAGAGCACCGCGAAGCCGAACAGCAGGATGGCCGACGAGAAGGCGCCGTTGATGAAGTACTTGAGGCTCGCCTCGCCGGCCAGCGGGTCGCGACGGGCGTAGCCGGCCAGCACGTACGTGGGCAGCGACATGAGCTCGAAGGCGACGAAGAACGAGATCAGGTCGGTGGCGGTGGCCAGCCCGATCATGCCGGCGATCACCAGCAGCAGCAGGGCGTAGAACTCGCCCCGGGCGGCGCCGCGGGCGGCCAGATAGGCATCGCCGAGCAGGACCGTCAGCAGACCGGCGGCGCCGAACAACAGCACGAAGAACAGCCCGAACTTGTCCATCACCACCATGTCGGCGAAGCCGGCCTCGGGCGCGCGGCCGGAGAAGCTCAGGCCGCCGGAGAAGGTGACCCATTGCCCGACCGCGACGGCCATGGTGACGACCAGGACGGCAGCCGCCAGCCAGGCGAGGAGCCCCTTGGTCCGCGGCCCCAGGAAGAGGTCGGCCACGAGCACCGCGAGCGCACCGGCCGAGACCACGATCAGCGGCAGGATGACCTCGATGGAGTTGTTCACGGCGGTGGCGGCCTGCGCGTCCATGTCAGAACAGCCCCTTCACGAAGGCCAGCAGCTCGGAGACGCCGGGGAACGAGTCGTGCCGCTCCTGGGCGGTCTGCCCCACGTCGGCGAGCAGCTCGCGCACCGGCGTATGCAGCAGGTTGAGGAACGTGTCCGGGTAGACGCCGACCCAGACGGCCATCACCACCAGCGGGGTCAGCGACGCGACCTCCCGCCAGCGCACGTCGAAGAGTCCGTCCCTGGGCATGATGTCGGGGTCGCCGCGGTCGTTGAACAGCACCCGCTGGTACATCCAGAGCAGGTAGCAGGCGGCCAGGACGACGCCGACGGCGGCCACCGCTCCCCACGCGTAGTCGTAGTGGAAGAGGCCGAGCAGGCTGAGAAACTCGCCGACGAAGCCGCTGAGACCGGGCAGCCCGAGCGAGCCGAGCGTGAAGACCATGAGGAACGCCGCCAGGACCGGCATCGGCTTGGCCAGCCCGCTCATGGCGGCGATCTCTCGGGTGTGCGTACGCTCGTAGAGGAAGCCGACCATGAGGAAGAGGGCGCCGGTGAGGATGCCGTGGCTGAACATGACCAGGATGGCGCCCTCGAGCCCCTGCGGGTTGTCGGAGATGGCGATGGCGGCGAAGATGCCGGCGGTGACGAAGCCCATGTGACTGACGCTGGAGTAGGCGACCAGCTTCTTGAGATCCTTCTGGCGCAGCGACACCAGAGCGCCGTAGACGATCGCGATCACCGACAGGGCGATAACGTACGGCACCGCGTCGAGAGAGGCATCGGGGAACATCGGCAGGCAGAAGCGCAGCATGCCGTAGCCGCCCATCTTCAGCAGCACGCCGGCGAGGATCACCGAGCCGGCCGTCGGCGCCTCCACGTGGGCGTCGGGCAGCCACGTGTGCAGCGGGAACATCGGCACCTTGATGGCGAAGGCCAGGAAGAACGCCAGGAACGCCCAGATCTGCAGGTCGTACGGGTAGATGATGTCGCTGAGCGCCTGGATGTCGAAGGTGAGACCGGCTGCGGTGCCGCGCGAATAGAGCACCACGGCGATGATGGCCACCAGCATCAGCAGGCTGCCGACGAGCGTGTAGAGGAAGAACTTGATGGCCGCGTAGACCTTCCGCGGCCCGCCCCAGATACCGATGATGAAGTACATCGGCACCAGCATGACCTCCCAGAAGATGTAGAAGAGGAAGAGGTCGGTGGCACAGAAGACGCCGGTCATACCCACCTGGAGCAGGAGCAACGAGATGAAGAAGCCGCGTTCGCGGTCTTTCACGTAGTTCCAGCTGGCGATGATGACGATGACGCCGAGCAGCGTCGTGAGGAAGACGAGCAGGGCCGCGATGCCGTCGATGCCGAACCCGTAGCGGACGTTGAGGCTCTCGATCCAGACGAAGCTCTCGGTGAACTGCATGCCCGGAGCTTCGGTGTCGAAGCAGAAGAGCATGACGACGCTGAGGACGAACGCGGCCAGCGTGGCGACCAGGGCGACGAGCTTGTACACGCCCGGCCGGCCCCTGCCGAAGGCCAGCATGAGGAGCACGCCGGCCAGCGGCAGGTAGGTGATCACGGAGAGGATGGGGAAGCCCATCTGGTCCTGCCAGCTCACGGCCTCACCCCTCCACGATCCTGAAGACGACGATCAGCACGACCACCCCGACCAGGATCCCGAGGGCGTAGCTCTGCGCGCGGCCGGTCTGCAGCGGCCGCAGCAGGCGGCCGAAGCGACCCCAGAGCCAGGCGAGTCCGTTGACGGCGCCGTCGATGACGCGCGTGTCCACGAACGTCCACAGCCAGCCGGCGAAGCCGATGACCGGCCGGATGACCGCCGCCTCATAGATCTCGTCCATGTAGAACTTGTTCAGCGAGGCCCCGTACGCCCGCGGGAAGCGGGCGGCGAGCCTGCCGGGCAGCTCCGGACGCTGCAGGTAGAGATACCAGGCGACGGTGATGCCGGCGGCGCCGATGACCAGCGAGACGAGCAGCAGGATGAAGGCGACGATGCCGAAGGGCTCGCTCTCGATGTCGAAGAAGACCGGATGCAGGAAGCGATGGATCCAGCCGCTCTCCGGCGGCCAGCCGGCGAGCACGCCGGCCAGCGCCGCCGGGATGGCCAGGATGATGAGCGGCACCGTCATGATGGGCCGCGACTCGTGGATGTGCTCCTGCACCCCCGGCGACGAGCGGTTCTGGCCGTGGAAGGTCATGAACATGAGGCGGAACATGTAGATGCCGGTGATGAAGGCGGTGATGAGGCCCACGACCCAGATGTAGTACAGGTGGTGGGTGAACTCGAAGCCGATGATCTCGTCTTTGGCCCAGAAGCCGGCGAACGGGAAGATGCCGACCATGGCCAGGGCGCCGACCATCATCGTCCAATAGGTGATGGGCAGCTTGCGGCGCAGACCGCCCATGAAGCGCATGTCCTGCTGGCCGCTCATGGCGTGGATCACGGCGCCCGAGCCGAGGAAGAGCAGGCCCTTGAAGAAGCCGTGCGTGAGCAGGTAGAAGATGCCGGCCACCCAGGCGCCGGAGCCGAGGGCCATGAACATGAAGCCGAGCGAGGACACGGTGGAGTAGGCGATGACCCGCTTGATGTCGTTCTGGGTGAGGGCGATGAGCGCCGCATATATGGCGGTGAAGGTGCCGACGCCCATGACCACGTACATGGCCGTATGCGAGTCGATGTACAGCGGATACGAGCGGGCGACCATGTAGACGCCGGCGTTGACCATCGTCGCCGCGTGGATCAGCGCGCTGACCGGCGTGGGACCCTCCATCGCGTCGGGCAGCCACACGTGCAGCGGGAACTGGGCGCTCTTGCCGACGGCGCCGGTGAACAGCAGCAGACAGATGCCCAGCAGCGCCGCCGGGCCGGCCGCTCCGACGTCGGCGAACACCTCGGTGAACTGCAGCGAGCCGAACGTAAGGAACATCAGCAGCATACCGAGCATGAAGCCGAAGTCGCCGACGCGGTTGACGAGGAAGGCCTTCTTGCCGGCCTGCGAGGCGCTCTTCTTGCGGAACCAGAAGCCGATCAGCAGGTACGAGCAGAGGCCGACACCCTCCCAGGCGAGGAACATGAGCAGGTAGTTGTTCGCCATCACCAGGATGAACATGGCGAACATGAACAGGTTGAGGTAGGCGAAGAAGCGGTAGTAGCCCTCGTCGCCCTTCATGTAGCCGATCGAGTAGTAGTGGACGACCATGCCGATGGTGCCCACCACCAGCAGCATGATCGCCGCCAGGGGATCGATGTAGAAGCCCCAGGTAGTCTCGAGGGCCCCCGAACTGATCCACGTGAACGCGTTCCAGTCGAAGACGTACTCGGGATCGGCGACCACGCGCACGAAGACGTACATGGACAGCACCCACGAGGCGGTCGCCATGAGCACCGGGATGACGTCGGCGCGCTTGCCGAGCACCCACTTGCCGAGCAGCAGGGTGATCACGAAGCCGGCGAACGGCAGCAGCGGGATGAGGGCGACGATCAGCTCCATGCCATCAGCCCTTCATATCGTGGTACTCGTCGGCCTGCACGGTGCGCCGGTTCCGGTAGTTGGCGATGATGATCGCCAGGCCCACGGTGACCTCGGCGGCGGCGATGGTGATGACGAAGAGCACGAACAGCGTGCCCCTGCCGGCGGCCGCCGGCACGAAGTTGGCGACCGCCACCAGGGCCAGATTGACGGCGTTGAGCATCAACTCGAGGCTCATGACCACGATGATCAGGTTGCGCCGCGCCAGCACGCCGTAGGCGCCGATGCAGAACAGCAGCGCCGCCAGCACGAAGTACCACTCGACGGCGTTCACTGCCGGTCCTCCCTGCGAGCCAGGACGATGGCCCCGATCATGGCCGCCAGCAGCACCAGCGAGACGAGCTCGAAGGGCAGCACGTAGCGGTTGAACAGCAGCGACGAGAGCTGCCGCAGGCCCGGGTTCACCGCCGTCTCGCCGGCCGTGAGCAGGTCCCCCGACACCAGGATGACGGCCACCAGCACGGCGGTCGCCACCACGAGGGGCGCCGCGATGACGCTCTGCCGGTTGAAGAACTGCTGCCGCGGGCCGGCCGGCGTCTCGGTGAGCATGATGCCGAAGATGATGACCACGGAGATGGCGCCCACGTAGATGAGGATCTGCACGATGGCCAGCAGGGCCGAGTTCAGCAGCGCGAACGCGAACGCCACGCCCAGGAAGCAGAGGACCATGGACACGGCGGCGCGGACCACCGAGCGCGAGGCGACGACGCCGATGCCGGCCACCAGGATCCAGGCGGCGACGATGCTGAAGTAGACGGGGTGGAAGTCGCCGCCCGGCATCAGTCCTCACCCTCCTGCACGGCGCCGCTCTGAGGCGCGGCCGCATCTGTCCCGGCCGCATCGCTCGCGGCCACAGCGGCCTCGTCCGCCGCGGCGCCGGCAGGCGACGACTGCGACCGGTCGAGAACGGCGGCCGCGCCCGTGGTAGCCGCTTCGGGAGCGATGGCGAGCCGGCCGGCGAGCGGGTCCCAGACCCAGCCGTCGCCGGTCATGGTGTCGAGGACGTGCGGCACCAGGTCGGTGAGCCGCTCGCGCAGCGGGTCGAGCGGCGTCCGAGGCCGTTCGAAGAGCTTCTTGCCGGCCAGCCGGGGGCGATCGAAATCGGCCAGCTCGAAGCTCTCGGCCTGTTCCAGAGCGTCGTACGGGCAGACCTCGACGCACTCGCCGCAGAACATGCAGCGGCTCTCGTCGAGGCCGTAGCTCTCGAGGACACGAGGGTTGATCTCGATCGACCCGGTGGGGCACGTCTCGGCGCACTTGCCGCACGAGATGCAGCCGACCATCTGCAGCGGCAGGTTGTCGGCGGTGCTCACGATGGTGTCGAAGCCGCGCCCCATGGCGTCGTAGCAGCTCGCGCCGACCTCTTCCCGGCAGACGCGCACGCAGCGCAGGCAATCGATGCAGCGGTTGGGCTCGCGCATGATGAAGTCGTGCCGGAAGTCGGCCGGGCGGTCGTGGGTCTGGTGACCGTGGAAGCGGTTGGCGAAGACCTCGTACTCGATGCTGTAGCGCTGTAGGTCGCAGGTGCCGTTGGCCGGGCAGTAGCAGTCCAGGCACAGCTCGGCGCCGCGGCGCGCCTCCTCCTCGGAGAAGCCCAGCTCGATCTGCTTGAAGTTGCTGCGCCGCTCCTCCGGGGAGAGCTTGGGCATCTCGGCCGGCGGGCTGGGATGAGAGACGTCGGTGGTCATGTCGATGAACACCGGCGGGACCTCGGCCATGCGGGCGATGCGCGGGTCGAGGTCGGCCTTCCTCGTCAGCGAGGTGTAGAACGGCAGCGCCCGCAGCTCGGCCAGGGACTGCGAGACGCGCTGCATGTCTTCGCCGCGCAGGAACGCATCGATGCTCCAGGCGGCCTTCTTGCCCTGGGCCACCGCCTGGATGACGGTCTGGGCGCCGAGCACACAGTCGCCGCCCGAGAACACCCGCGGCTCGTCGGTCTGCAGCGTCCACTCGTCGACCTGCACCGTCTTCCATCTGGTGCGCTGGATGCCTTGCTCCGGCGCGGTACCGTCGAGGTCGGGATACTGGCCGATGGCGGCGATGACCTGATCGCACTCGACGACGTAGTTGGAGCCTTCGATCGGTACCGGCCGGCGGCGGCCGGAGGCGTCGGGTTCGCCAAGCTCCATGCGCAGCATCTCGATGCCGCTCACCCTGCCCTGCTCATCGGTGAGGATACGCACCGGCGCCGTGAGCAGCTCGAGCCGCACCCCCTCCTCCTCGGCCTCGTCGACCTCGGTGTGATGGGCCGGCATCTCCTTGCGCGAACGCCGGTAGAGGCAGGTGACCTCCTCGGCGCCCTTGCGTATGGAGGTGCGGCAGGCGTCCATGGCGGTGAAGCCGCCGCCGATGACGGTGACCTTGTGGCCCACATGCACGTCGCCGGTACGCTCCAGCTCGCCGAGGAAGTCGACCGCCGCGACCACGCCGTCGGCGTCTTCGCCGGGGATGCCCATCTCGTTGCTGTTGAACGCGCCCAGGCCGAGGAAGACCGCGTCGTAGTCCTCCAGCAGCTGCTCGAGCGTGAAGTCGACGCCGAGGCGCTTGTTGCACTGCAGGTCGGCGCCCAGTCGCCAGACCACGTTGAGCTCCTTGTCGAGCAGGCCGCGCGGCAGCCGGTAGCTGGGGATGCCGTAGCGCAGCATGCCGCCCGGCTGCGGCTGCGCCTCGAAGACCTTGACCGCGTGACCCTCGAGCCGCAGGTAGAACGCCGCCGTGAGGCCGGCCGGACCGGCGCCGACGACGGCCACCCGGCGCCCCGACTCGGGCGCCTGCTCCACCGGCAGCAGCAGCTCACCTTCCTGCTCGTCGTCGAGGCAGCGGTCGGCCATGAAGCGGTGCAGCCAGCAGATCGTGATGGGATGCTCCACGAGCTGCCGCCGGCAGGGACCCTCGCAGGGACGCGGGCAGACGCGTCCCAGGATAGCCGGGAACGGCAGGTCCTCGCGCAGCTTGCGGACGCCGCTGGCGTAGTCGCCGTGCGCGATGTAGTCGAGGAACTGCGGGATCTTGATGTGCGTGGGGCACGCGTCGCGGCAGGGCGGCGTGCAGAACGAGTTGTGGTCCGAGAGCAGCAGCTCGAGGTAGAGCTTGCGCATCGCCCGCACCCTGGGCGTGTCGGTGTCCACGACCATCCCGTCGACGGCCGCCGTGGAGCAGCTCGGCAGCGGCTTGGCGGCGCCCTCGACCTCGACGATGCAGAGACGGCAGGCGGCACGGCTCGGCAGACGCGGGTCGTTGCACAGCGTCGGGATGTGGATGCCGACGCCCTGCGCCACCTCGAGGATGGTCTGGCCGGCGACGCCGCTCACCGGCTGACCGTTGATGGTCAGCGCGATCGTCTCGTCGCGGCCGATCCGCTCGACTGCCTCTGCTTCGATCGTCGCCATGTGGTCTTCTGTACCGTCCTCGTTCGATCGGCGGCCGGTCAGGCCGTCCCGGGGGCCACAGCTTGCGAGACGCCGGAGCGCACTCTGACCGCGCCGTCGGGACACACCTGCCGGCAGATGTCGCACTTCGTGCAGCCGCTGACGTCGATGACGTGTGGCTGCCCCTCCCGACCGCTGATGACGGCGGCCGGGCACCTCTGGGCACAGAGCGTGCACCCGGTGCACGCCTCCGGGTCGATGGAGTACGTGATGAGCGCCCTGCAGACACCGGCCGGGCAGCGCCTCTCGGTGATGTGCGCCTCGTACTCGTCGGCGAAGTCACGCAGCGTGCCGAGGACCGGGTTGGACGCGTTACCGCCGAGCACGCAGAGCGTGCCCTGCGAGCAGTAGGTGCCGAGCTCGGCGAGCAGCTCCATGTCGCCGTCGCGGCCCCGGCCGTCGACGATCCGCTCGAGGATCTCCAGTGAGCGCTTGGTGCCCAGCCGGCACGGCACACAGGTGCCGCATCCCTCCCGCTGGCTGATGGACAGCAGGTGACGCGCCAGGTCGACCATGCAGGTGCGGTCGTCGAGCACGACCAGGCTGCTGGAGCCGGCGGCCAGGTCGTCGATCGGCGCCTCGAGGGCGGTCGCCGGCAGACAGACGCCGAGCGGTCCGCCGATCTGCACGGCTTTGAGCCGGCGACCCGGCCGGGCGCCGCCGCCGATGTCTTCGACGACCCGCCGCAGCGAGGTGCCGGCCGGCACCTCGACGACGCCGCCGTTTCTGACCTGCCCGCTGAGTGAGAACACGCGCGTGCCGGTGTGCTCGTGGAGTCCCGCGGCTGCGTACGCCGCGGCTCCGTTGCGCACGATCCACGGCACCGCCGCGTACGCGACGGCGTCGGAGACGACGGTCGGTCGGCCGCGGAAGCCGGCCTCGGTGGGAGCCGGCGGACGGATCCGCGGGACGGCGCGGCGGCCCTCCAGCGAGGCGATGAGCGCCGTCTCGTCGGCGCACACCAGCATGCGTTCGGCGGCATCGATCTCGATGTCGAAGGACAGACCGGCGCCGAGGATGTCGCGGCCGAGCAGGCCGCGCTCCCGGCACTCCACCAGAGCGCCGCGCAGGCGCTCGCCGGCGGCCGCGTGGTCACGACGGACCCGCACCACCCCGTGCCGGGCGCCGATCGCGAAGGCGGCCAGCAGCATACCCTCGATGACGGCGTGTGGATCGCTCTCCAGGACCGTGCGGTCGGCGAAGGCGCCGGGATCGCCCTCGTCGGCCGTGCACACGACGAAGCGCTCGTCGTGCGTGCCGTCGAGGGCGCGCCGCCAGCGGCTACCGACCGAGCCTGGATCGCCGACGCGTGTGCGCAGGCCGCTCTCTTCGACGGCGTCGATGACGTCGTCGGGCTCGTCGGCGATGAGCGCTTCGACAAACGCCCGGTACCGCTCGTGAGCGATGGCGTCGTCGATGGACGCGGGGTCGATGCGACCGGCGAGCGCCAGCACGAGGCGGCGCTGACCGAGCAGGAAGGGCACATCCGCGGCGCGCGCGACCGGGCGGCCGGTATCGGGGTGACGGTACAGCAGGTCCTCGACCGGGCGGCCGCCGACGAGCGTCTCGGCGACGATCCGCGGCACGCTCGCCGGAGAGACACGGGGATAGAAGACACCGGCCGGCTCCACGGACACGATCGGCCCCTGGTCACACGACCCGCGGCAGCCGGTCTCCACGACCCGCCATTCCTGCTGCAGGCCGCGGCGCGTGAGCTCGTCGCGGAAGGCGTCTCGTACGGCGCCGGCACCGCTGCCGGCGCACGTGGTGGCGGCACAGACGCGGACCTCCTGCTCGCCCTCACGGGCGGACACCATGCTGGGATGGAAGACGTGCGCGAACGCCGCCTCTATGCGATCGGCGCGCTCGCTCACGTGACGCCCTCCGCGACGCGCAGCTCCTGTACCAGCGCATGGGCCCGCTCCGGCGTCATGGCCACATGCACACGATCGTCGACGCGCACCACCGGGGCGGGACCGCAGACGCCCAGGCAGTCGACGCTCTGCAGCGTCACGAACCCGTCGGCCGTGGTCCCGTCGGCATCGATGCCGAGCGCCTCCCGCAAGGCCTGGGCGACGAGCGGCGCGCCGGCGGCGTAGCAGGTGGTGCCCCGGCAGACCGAGATGATGTGCGCGGCCGGCGGTGCAAGGCGGAAGCGATCGGAGAAGCTGGCCGTGCCGTAGATCTGCGAGAGCGACGTGCCGGTCTCCAGCGACAGCTGCTGCAGGGCGGCGCGGGGAAGATAGCCATAGGCGTCCTGGACGCGCTGCAGCACGGCGTTGAGACCGGTGCCGCTCTCCAGGTGCCCGTCGATGATCGGTCGCAGCGGCGAGAGATCGACGGCGCCCTGTTCGGCAAGGCGGTCGCGCGCCAGCGCCGCCTGGTCGACCGCCGGCAGATCGTACTTGTTGCGGTAGTCGACGCGGATCACCTGCACCGGGCAGTTGGTCTCGCAGAGCGTGCAGGCACGGCAGCGAGCCTCTTCGGTGGTGACGTCGACCACGACCTTGAAGAGACCGCGGCTGCGTTCCGGCAGCTCTTCGCGGACCTCCGGGTACTGCACGGTCAGAGGCTTGCGCGGCAGATGGCTCACGGTGGTCCGCAGCGCCTTGAGGATGCCGAGCATCAGGCCGTCCCCCTGGTGAGCGAGGGCGCCTGCGCGTGCTTGCGACGCAGCCGCCGACGCAGCAGCGGGTCGAAGAGACCGACGATGGCGATCAGCACGACCCAGCTGAAGCCGGCCATGACCCACTTCCACTGCGGGGCCCAGAGGATGATGGCGGTGCTGGCCAGGATGTTCGCCAGCCCCAGGGGGATGAGGAGCTTCCAGGCGAAGGCCATGAGCTCGTTGACCTGCAGACGGGGGACGCTGAGGCGGATCCACACGAGGGCGAAGACGAGGACGTACGTCTTGATCATGAACCAGACGAACGGGATGACCGAGACGCCCCAGAGGACGAGGAGGTCCTCTCCGGGACCTTCCCAGCCGCCGAAGAACAGGGTGACGGTGACCATCGACATGATGGTCATGCCGGCGTACTCGTTGAGGAAGAACATGCCGAAGCGCATGCCCGAGTACTCGGTGCCGTAGCCGGCCACCAGCTCGGACTCGGACTCCGGCAGGTCGAAGGGGCCGCGGTTGAGCTCGGCGATGCTGGCGATGAAGAAGATGAAGAACGTGGTCGGCATGACGAAGACGAACCACTGGTAGCCGGCCTGCGCCGACACGACGTCGTTGAGGCTCAGCGAGCTGGTCGCGGCGGCCACGACCAGCAGCGCCAGGATCATCGGTACCTCGTAGGAGACCATCTGGGCGGCCGACCGCAGGGCGCCCACCAGCGAGTACTTGTTGTGGCTGGCCCAGCCGCCGATCAGGATGGCGAGCACGGTGAAGCTGGTGACGGCGACGATGTAGATGATGCCGATGTTGAGGTCCTGGCCGGTCCAGCCCTTGGTGTACGGGATGACGAGCTGGACCGCCACGGCGCCGATCATGACCATGATCGGCGCCAGCGTGAACAGCCGCTTGTCCACGGCGGCCGGCGCAAAGTCTTCCTTGCCGAGCATCTTGAACGAGTCGGCGACGCTCTGCAGGATGCCCTGCGGGCCGGTGCGGTTGGGCCCCAGGCGGTCCTGCATGAACGCCAGGGTGCGGCGCTCGAAGACGATGTTGACCAGCGCCGAGATGAACACGAACGCGTACGCGATGATCACCGCCACCAGGCCGCGCAGGATGTCGAGGAAGACGTCCACTACCGGTCGATACCTCCCAGCACCAGGTCGATGCTGCCGCTGATGGCGACCGCGTCGGCGATCTTGTTTCCGCGCAGGAGCTTGGGCAGGAGCTGCAGGTTGATGAAGCAGGGGTCGCGGTACTTGAGCCGGTACGGGTAGCGCGACCCGTCGCTGACGATGTAGGTGCCGTACTCGCCGCGCGGGTTCTCCTGCGAGGTGTAGGCGGAGCCGGGCGGCGGCGTGATGATGTACGGGGGCCGCAGGGTGCCCACCTGCACCGGCCCCTTCGGCATCATGTCGAGGCACTGCAGGATGATCCGCCGCGACTCGAGGATCTCGTCGACGCGCACCCTGTACCGGTCGTACACGTCGCCGTGCTCGCCGAGGCAGAGGTCGAAGTCGAGCTCGGGATAGACGGAGTACGGCCGCGTGCGGCGCAGGTCGTGCGGCACGCCGCTGGCCCGCGCGTTGGGGCCGGTGATGGCGTAGTCGACGATGTCCTGCTGTGTGATGACCCCGCGGCCGACCGTACGGGTCAGGAACACGGCGTTGTCCTCGACCAGGGAGCGATACTCGTCGACCCACTTCGGCACCTGGTCCATGACCTCGCGGCAGCGCTGCTCCCAGCCGGGCGGCAGGTCGAATCGCACCCCGCCGAAGCGGAAGTAGTTGAACATCATGCGCGCCCCGGAGGCCTCCTCCAGCAGTGTGAGGATTGTCTCGCGGTCGCGGAACATATAGAAGACCATCGCCGTGCCGAGCGGCGAGAGATCTGCGGTGAACGTGCCGACCGCCACCTGATGGCTGGCGATGCGGTTGAGCTCGGCCATGATGACGCGGATGAACTCCGCTCGCCGCGTCGGCTGGATGCCGGCCAGCTTCTCGACCGTCATCACGTAGCCCCACTCGCAGTTCATGCCGGCCACGTACTCGGTGCGGTCGACGATCGGGATGTACTGGTAGTACGTGCGCTTCTCGGCCAGCTTCTCCTTGCAGCGGTGCAGGTAGCCGACGACCGGGATGACGTCGCGGACGATCTCGCCGTCCAGCGTGACCACCAGCCGCAGCACGCCGTGCGTGGACGGATGCTGCGGCCCCATGTTCACCACGACCTGGTCGAGGGCCAGGCCTTCGAGCTCGCTGACGTCGCCGGTCTCGCGGCCGCGGCGGATGCGGTCCAGCGCCAGGGCCATGGCTTCGTCGGGCGCTTCTGTGAGGAACGAGTCGGTCATGGCCGGATCACACGTAGGGGTGGTTGCGGACGTCGTCGACGTAGTCTTTGCGCAGCGGATGGCCGATCCAGTCGTCCTTGAGCAGGATGCGGCGCGGGTCCGGGTGACCCTCGAACACGATGCCCATCATGTCCCAGGCCTCGCGCTCGTGCCAGTCGGCGCTCGGCCACACGTCACTCACCGTAGCCACCACCGGCCTGCCGCGTGGCAGCTCCACGTGCAGCTCCACATACAGGTTGGCGGCATAGGAGTACAGGTGGTACACGCATTCCAGGTGCGTGACGTAGTCGACCGACGAGATGAGCGTGAGGGAGTCGATCGGCGTCTCGTCGAGGTCGTGCAGACGCCGTGCCACGTCCTTGACCTTCTCGCGGGCCAGCCGGGCCACCACGGTGTCGGGCTCCTGAACAGCGACATCCATGAGCTCGCCGGCGAAGGCTCGGCCCAGACGGGCGGCCAGCTCATCGGCGTCGATCCTGACGTTGCCGACCTGCAGGCTCATGGCGTGAGCCTCTTCTTCGAGACCCGGCCGCCGAACTGGGCCTGAGGGCCGATGACGTCGGCATGCCACGGCGCGTCGGCGCCGTAGAGCGGCTCGACCTTCTCGGGGCGCGCGAACGTGAGCTGCTGGATCTTGCGCTGCAGCTGCAGCATGCCGTCGAACAGGGCCTCGGGACGCGGCGGGCAGCCGGGGATGTACACGTCGACCGGCACGACCTTGTCGACGCCGTTGACCACGTTGTAGCCGTCATAGAACGGCCCGCCGCTGGTGGCGCAGGCGCCCATGCTGATGACCCACTTGGGCTCTGCCATCTGCTCGTAGAGCCGCAGCAGCACCGGCGCCATCTTCTCGTTGACGGTGCCGGCCACGATCATGAGGTCGCACTGCCGCGGCGTGGGCCGGAAGACCTCCATGCCGTAGCGGGCGATGTCATAGCGCGCGAAGCCGGAGCTGAGCATCTCGATGGCGCAGCAGGCCAGGCCGTACTGGAAGGGAAAGACGGAGTGCGAACGCGCCCAGTTGAAGACCAGATCGGCGGTCGTGGTGATGACGTTGGGCCGCTCGAAGTCGGCCAGCTTGGGGTACTTGAGACGCGCCGCGATGCCGTCCGGCAGATACCGCTTGACCTCGTCCGTCAGTGCCAATCCAGCGCACCTTTCCGCCAGGCGTAGAGAAGACCGACGGCCAGCACACCGATGAAGATGACGACCTCGATGAAGCCGGCGGTGCCCAGAGAGCGGAGCTCGAGCGTCCAGGGGAACAGGAACACCGCTTCCACGTCGAAGATGAGGAAGAGCAGCGCGAAGAGGTAGTAGCGCACCGCGAACGGATGCCAGGAGTCTCCGACCGGCACGATGCCGCACTCGTAGGTGGAGAGCTTGCCGGGCGTGGGATGACGCGGGTTGACGAGGAACTCCATCGCCAGGATGAGGACGACGAGCACGGCGCCGGCCGCCAGGAAAGCAAAGACGTACAGCCAGTTCGTCAGATACGCCGTAGTCACAGAGACCCCCACGAGGTCAGCGAGACGGGCCGAGCCCCTCGACCCAGCGGCACTATAGCAAGCCGACGCGTCCCGGGGCAACCGTGACACGCCTCCGCGTACATCTAGGAAAAGCGCGTATTTGCAGGTCTTTCAACGGCACTGTCGGCACTAATGGCGCAGCTTTCGGACACGATTTGGACGCCGCGGACAACGGTCGCCGGCCGGCCGCGCGCGGCGCCACCCGACGGAGCCGAATTGACGCGGCCGACCGGCCCACCTACCATCACGGGCGGGACGTCGCGCCCGAGGGCGCGGCGGTCGTCTTACGATCCAGGCGGTCTTCGTGCCCAACATCGGCCTCACAGAGCTGCTCGTGGTGCTTGCCATCGCCCTGCTGGTGATCGGCCCCAAGCGGCTGCCCGACATCGGCCGCCAGGTCGGCCGCGCCATCCGCGAGTTCCGCCGCGCCGGCAGCACGGTCACCAAGGAGCTGGGGCTCGACGAGGTCGCCGGCGACGTGCGCGACCTCAAGGAGAGCGCGCAGAAGGCTCGGGACAGCGTGAACGTGCGCAAGCAGCTCGGCCTCGACGACCTCGGTCCGCTCGATCTGGACGCCGAGGAGAAGGCCGCGGCGACGCCGACCGCTGAGGAGAAGGCCGCCGCCGCAGCAGCCACGGCGGCCGAGGCGGCCGACCACAGCCTCGCACCGGCAGCGCCGACACCGGACGACGGCGCCGAGGCCGGCGCGGAGGCCGGCGATGCTGTCTCCACGGTTGCCGCGGAGGCTGCGCAGGCCGGCGATGCCGGCTCCGATCCCGCCACTGAGGCTGCGTCATCGAGCTCCACACCCGGCACGGCCACAACGCCCACGCAGGCGGTCGACGCCGTCACCGGTGCCGAGGAGCCGGCGCCCACAGCGGCCGCCGATACCGGCGCCGAGGGACCGGCACCCGATGAGACGGCGAGCGGCGGCGACAAAGAGACAGAGCCTTCGTGACCAGGTCGGACGACCGACTCACGCTGATCGAGCATCTGGACGAGCTGCGCCGGCGACTCTTCATCTGCGTGCTCGCCCTCATCGCCGGCATGATCATCGCCGGCGTGTTCAACGACCGGGTCTTCGCGCTTCTCCTGAGGCCCCTGCCGCCGCAGCTCACCGAGATCACCACGCTGAGCCCCACCGAGCCGTTCATGGTGAGCTTCACCATCTGGCTCTACTCGGGCATCATCATGGCCTCGCCGATCCTCATCTACGAGTTCTGGGCCTTCGTCGGTCCCGCCTTCACCCCCGGTGAGCGGCGCCACATCCTGCCGGTCGCCGGCATCTGTGCGGCCCTCTTCCTGGGCGGGGTCGTCTTCGGCTACGTCTTCGTGCTGCCGCGCGGCCTCAGCGTGCTACTCGGCTGGAACAGCGAGTTCTTCAACGTCCAGACGCGCGCGCGTGAGTACCTCACCTTCGTCGCCTGGTTCCTCGTCGCTTTCGGTGCCGTCTTCGAGATGCCGGTGGTCCTCATCGGCATGGTGCGTCTGGGCATCATCGAACGGCAGACGCTGAAGAAGAAGCGTAAGTTCGCCGTCCTCATCATGGCGGCCGTGGCGGCCATCGCGACACCGAGTCAGGATGTGTTCTCGATGCTGGCCATGTTCGTGCCGCTGCTCGTCCTCTACGAGGTCGCGATCGTCGTCGCCCGGTTCTTCGAGCCCCAGCGGCGGGCGGCACGGCACAGCCTCGAGACGTCGAGCGGCGGACCATGACACGCCGGCGATTGACATGCGCCGTCGGGTGGCGCAGCGTAGTGTGTACACGTGCCCTGCGCGGCACGGCATCAGATCGACGACGGGAGGTCCCCTGTGGGTAGCTTTGGCTGGCAGGAACTGCTCATCATCCTCGGCATCCTGCTGCTCCTCTTCGGCGCCACGCGCCTGCCGAGCCTGGCGCGGTCGCTGGGCTCCAGCGTGCGCGGCTTCAAGAAGGGCCTGAACGAGGACGAAGAGAACGAGACGACCGGAAAGACCGCCGCGCCGGCCAAGAGTGCCGCCCCGGCCGAGACAAAGGTCGACGCCCGGGCCGACGAAGAGGCCGACGACACGGCTGCCAAGAGCACCTGACGCGGCGCCCGGCTGCGAGCGGCCGGGCACGAGGGCCGACGAGGCTCAGGGCGACGACCCGGCACACATCCGGCGCCACAGAGAAGGCACGTGCCGCCGGCCGCGCCGTGTGCCGTCGACGCAGCGGACGGGACTGTTACCGGGACCGCGCGGCCGTCACCCGGCTCCCGAACGGCACCACCAGCACGCGCGCCGTGGGGCCGTGCTTCTCGAGAGCGGCCGTCAGGGCCTGCTGTGCATCGGCGAACGGCTGCATCCCCATCCGCCGCACCGTCTCCTCAGGGAAGCCGCTGACCAGGCAGACGTCGGCCTTCAGCAGCAGGTCGGCGATC
The DNA here is from genome assembly GCA_002423545.1 of Thermoleophilia bacterium UBA6103. GTDB lineage: Bacteria > Actinomycetota > Thermoleophilia > UBA2241 > UBA2241 > UBA6103. The sequence goes on along the minus strand of DIWP01000060.1, from coordinate 5,996 downwards.
GCCGCCGCCTTGTGACCGCCCAGCACGAACCGTTCCCGGATGCGCTCGATGAGCACCCGCGGGTTCTCCATGTCTGCCATCCACTCGGCGAACGTCTCCTCGCCGAAGCCTTCGGCGCACTGTGCCACCAGCACGATCGTGCCGCCTCGACGGACCGCTCCGCTCACGTTGTCCAGCGTCTTCTGGGCCTGGTAGAGGTTCATGTCCTTGGGGCTGCCGCCGGGTGACGCGACCACGACGTCGACCGCCTCGTCGATGCGCATGTCGAACAGCTCGTCGTAGCGGCGCACGCCCTCGGCATGCGCCTCGAGGTAGTGGCCGGCGACGGCGTCCACGATGCGCTTCTTCTCGTCGAGCAGCACGTTGACGATGAAGTCGACGCCGACCAGGCCGCCGGCCTCGTCCATATCGTCGCGCACCGGATTGCCGCGCAGGATGCCGGCCCGCGCCTTCGGCTCCAGCATCATGCTGTGGTTGGGCTGGATGGCGCTGCGCGCGCAGATCCCCGGCATGACCGCCTTGGCGCCGCCGCTGTAGCCGGCGAAGTAGTGATACTCCAGATTGCCGGTGCAGATCCTCAGCTCGGCTTCCACGTATGGCCGGAAGACCTCGAGCGGCGTACCCCGGGAGGTGGCGCCCAGCGGCACGCAGTCACTCTCGTCGAGGTCGAGACAGGGGTGGCGGTCCGCGACCTGGTCGCCGACCAGGCGGCGGCGCTCCTCGTCGCTGTGCAGGCGGTGGCTGCCGAGCGCGAACAGGATCTTCACACGCTCGGGCGGGATGTCCTCCAGCTCGGCGAGGATGAGCGGCAGGAAGCGGTACGTCGGGCAGGGCCGGGTGACGTCGCTGACGACGATCGCCGCCGATCCGGCGGCGGCGGCCAGCTCACGCAGGGTGGGCGACCCGATCGGCCGCGCCAAGGCCGCCCGTACCGTCGCCAGCTCATCGTCGAGCGACCGCGGCGCGTTCTCCGGCTGCCGCGGGCTCACCACGCCGACGAGGTTCTCCGGCGGCACGCACAGCGGCAACTCGCCGCCGCCGCACGGCAGGCGACAGATCGCGCCATCGCCCGCTTGACGTTCCCGCCCGTCCACGTCGCCGTCAGCTCGAGGGCTCGCCCCATCCACGAGCCATATAGTACTCCCGCCGCATCGCCTCCTGCATCTCATGGGTGAAGCGCAGCTCGCTCCCGTCCTTGGCGATGATCGCGTGCTCGGTGATCCACGACGGCAGGCTCTCCTGCTCGGGTCCAAACCCCCGCCGGCGGTTGACCTCGTGCGTTTCGGTGACGATGGCGTTGGCCTTTGCCCACAGCTCGTCGGGGTCGTCGTCAAGACCGACCGCGGCATTCACGATCCGGGTGAGGAACTCGCGGTCCAGCATGTCGCGGTAGAACCGACAGAAGATCATGCAGTCCATGAGCACGAAGCGGTTCTCCCAGTCGACGTACATGGTGCCCTTGCCCTCGATCTGATCGATGTCGATGAGGCCCGACAGCTCCGCCTTCATGAAGGTGGCCCGCATGTGACAGGCGCCCCGCTCGGACATGGCGTAGCCCAGGCCCATGCCCTTCGACCGTCGCGGATCGTAGCCGGCCGGCTCCATGCCCTTGACGTGCACCGCCAGGCCCTTGAGGCCGAAGCGCCGCTCCACCTCGAGCACGCCCTCCGCGAAGACGTCGCCCAGCTTCGTGGAGCGCAGGCACATGCCTTCCAGGAAAGCCGCCACGCCGTCGGCGTCGCCGTAGTCGACGCCGGCGTCGAGCTTGCCCTGCCGCGTCGCCTCGATGGCCAGTGCGCAGAGGTTGCCGGCGGTCATGGTATCGACGCCCAGGCGATCGCAGATCTCGTTCATGCGCATGACCTGCGCAAGGTCGGGGATCTCGCAGAGGCCGCCGAACGCATAGATGGTCTCGAACTCCGGCTCGATCTCGAGGCCCTCCAGCGGCCCCGAGGGCACCCGGCACAGATTGCCGCACTGGATGAGGCAAGGCGGACACGTGGTGTTCTTCACCTTGTACCGCTCGACCATCACGTCTGGGTGCAGCGCATCCTCCCAGCCCTCGAGCCGGCCTTTCTGCCAGTAGCGGGTCGGGAACATGTCCAGCTCGTTGGTCACGCGCACCATCTGGACCGTTCCCATGCGGCCGTACGCCAGCACGCTGGGATGGTCCTTGCATATCCCGGCCATCTCCTTGACCAGCGCCTTCAGCTCGACGGGCCGGGCCACCTCTGGTGTCCGCGAGCCGTGCCACACCACACCCTTGAGGTTCTTCGATCCGGCCACCGCTCCGGCACCACCGCGCCCGAGGGCGTGGGTGTGGTCGTTGATGATGCACGCGAAGCGAACCAGCTTCTCGCCGGCCGGGCCGATGACGGCGGCGCGGGCGCCCTTGACGCCGACCTTCTCGAGCAGCGCCGGCTCGGCGTCGTAGATGCCGAGACCCCAGACGTCGTCGGCCGGGTGGATGCTCGCACCCTCCTCAGAGACCTCAAGGAAGACCGGAGTCGGCGCACGGCCCTCGACGATGACCATCCGATAGCCCGTGCGGGCGAACTGGGTGGCGACGTTGCCGCCCGAATACGCCTCTCCGTACCCACCCGTGAGCGGCGAGATGAAGTAGGCCGCATAACGGTTGCTGCCCGGCATGGCGCTGCCGGAGAGGGGGCCGCAGGAGAGGATCAGCTTGTTCTGCGGCCCCAGCGGGTCGGCATCGGCCGGCACCTCCTCCAGGAGGTAGTGCGTGCCGATGCCCTTAGACCCGACGTATCGGCGCACGATCTCGTCGGGCACCACCTCATCACGACTCGTCCCGTCGGTCAGGTTCACCCGTAGCAGCTTGACCATCAGTATCCCAGTTCCTTCTCCACCACACCGATGCTCTCGTCGAGCACCCGCACGACGGTGTCGATCTGCTCCTTGCTGATGACGAACGGCGGCGCGATGGCGTGCACGTGACCGCCGCCCAGCAGGCGCACGAAGACACCGCGCTTGAGCGCCTCGGCGAAGACTCTGGCGGCCGCCCCGACCGTGGCCCCGAACCACTCCCTGGTCTCCTTGCTCTGGACGTATTCGATGCTGGCCACCAGGCCGAGGCCGCGCACGTCGCCGACGATCGGGTGAGAGAGCAGCGTCCGCAGCCCCTCCTGCATGTAGGGACCGAGGTCGGCGCAGCGCTGCACCAGGTCCTCGCGCTCGATGATCTCGAGGTTGGCCAGACCGGCGGCCGAGCAGAGCGGATGGCCGTGGTAGGTGGCGCCGCTCATGAACTGCTTCATCTCCAGCGGCGCCGAGAGGAAGGCCTCGTACACCTTGTCGGAGGCACCGGTGGCGCCGAGCGGCAGATAGCCGGAGGAGAGGCCCTTGGCCATCGTCACCAGGTCCGGCTTCGATCCGAAGATCTCGGTGGCGAACCAGGCGCCGGCGCGACCGAAGCCGGTGATGACCTCGTCGTTGATGACGAGCTGCTCGTAGGTGTCGGCGATCTCGCGGACCAGCGGCCAGTACTCGGGCGGTGGCGGGATCACGCCACCGGTGCCGATCATCGTCTCGCCGATGATGGTACCGACGTTCTCGGGCCCGTAGAAGAGGATCTCCTGCTCGATCGCCTTGGCGCACTCGATCGAACAGCTGCCGTACTCCTTGCCCCAGGCACAGCGATAGCAGTAGGGAGCGCCGACCTTGATGAAGCCGGGCAGCAGCGGCTCGAATTTCTGGCGGTTGACCGACAGCCCCTGGATGCTGGTCACCCCGAACGTGGTGCCGTGGTAGGAGCGGTCGCGGTAGATGCACATGTACTTGGAGCCCTTGCCCTGATTGCGCCAGTACTGCCGCGCCATCTTGAGGGCCGTCTCGACGGCCTCGCCGCCGCCGAGGGTGAGAAAGACGTGGTCGAGATCGCCGGGCAGCTTCTCGGCGATCTTGGCGGCCAGCCGGATCGACGGCTTGTTGGCCGCCCCGGCGAACATGTGGTAGCAGGCCAGCTCCTGGCTCTGGGCGGCGATGGCGTCGAAGATCTCCCGCCGGCCGTGCCCCACGTTGACCGTCCAGAGGCTGGCAAAGGCGTCGACGTACTCGTTGCCGTGGACATCCCAGACCACGGCGCCCTGGCCGCGCTCGATGACGATGGGCTTGACGCCCTGCATCTGCGTGAACGGCGGCCAGAGATGGTCGCGCATCTGCTGTTCGAGCAGCTCGGCCTCCGCAGCGGCCGTCGGTTCGGTCGGCTCCGGCATGTCTCCTCCTCTCGCTGGACGGCGCCTGCCGGTCCGGCCGGCGCCGTCCCCTCCACCTGGCGGTCCACGCCTCGCTCGACGGACCGGCCGTCGATACGGCGTTCCGATGGTGCCGCGCAGCCCCTCCGACCCGCGGTATCCACCCGGGTGGATTCTAGCACCTCAGGCGGCGCTGTCGAGGGTCGTCAGACTATCACGCATATCGGCGCAACATCCGCGATGCAGTCGCTTCGGTCCGCATGGCGGACCGTCTCAATCGAGCCTGCAGACCTGCCTGCGCATGCTCTCAGGCCACGGCGCTGGATGACAGTCTTGACATCCGCTCGGGCGCCGATATGCTCCCGAGTTAACCACACGGTTAATCCAGCGTCCAGACCCCGCTCAGGGCACCCGGACGCCGACAGGCCAGCACGATACGCGGAGTGTGACATGACGGAGGAACGGCGCATCGCCACGCGCATGGGAGACGGCACGATCGTCCGCCTCACGCGCAGCGAGATCCAGGCGGATATCGAGGCCGGCACGGCGGCGGCGGCCAAGCGCGCCAAGCTCGAGCCGCTCACCGCGGACGAGCAGGCGCACCTGCTCGAGATCTACGCCAGTCCGGCCCGCTTCGTCGGCGTCGATGTCGGCGACGAGGTGATCCTCTCCTGCGACGGTACCGGCATGAAGACGCACGCCACCCGCCAGCAGGACATGCAGAGCTTCGAGCAGTGGATGGGCGCCGACCTCGTCGAGCTCTGCGTCGGCGACTACTCGCTCAAGGTCGTGCGTACGATCCTGCCCTACGAGGCCCAGGCGCTGCACGACGCACAGCTGCAGATGGTGGTGCCGATGCAGTACGGCGTGATGCCGAACCTCGGTCTCTACTCGAAGCCCGACGGTCCCTGCCTGAACTGGAGCGAGCTGCTCCCGCTGGGCAAGATCGACGAGGCGCGGGCGGCCGAGGAAGAGGCCGTCGAGATGGCCGTGGAAGACATGGTCAAGCTCGGCGACGCCATGTGGGAGGCCGGCGCCGACGGCCTCGACTGGGACACCACCGGCGCCTCCGGCGACCCCGAGTTCGCGGCCGCCCTGCGGGCCACCGAGATCCTGCGCAAGAAGTACCCCGACATGGGCGTCGAGCTGGGCATGGCCGGTGAGTTCGTACTGGGCATGCACGGCAAACTGGAGTACGACGGCGTCCGCCTGGCCGGCCTGTGGCCGCACGAGCAGATGCTGCTGGCCCAGAAGGCCGGCGCCACGATGTTCGGCCCGGTCGTCAACATCAACACCGGCAAGACCTGCGCCTGGAACATGGCCCGCGCCGTCACGCTCATCAAGCCGTGCATGGCCGACGCGCAGATCCCCATCCATCCCAATGTGGGCATGGGCGTCGGCGGCGTGCCGATGTTCGTCTACCCCATCGTCGATGCGGTCTGCCGGGCCAGCAAGTCGTTCGTCGAGCTGCTGCACGTGGACGGATTGTAGGTCGGCTCGGGTGACCCGCTCGGGATGCAGGGCACCCACACGCAGGCCGCGGGCATGGGCGGTATGCGGGCAGCCGGAGACCTGGTGGCCCGTATGCAGATGACCAGGGGCATGCGTCTCAAGGAAGCCAAGGCCTACGTCGCCGGCAAGCTCGGCGTGTCGCCGGGAGACCTCAGCGACCCCGCCGTGATGACCGACGTACGCAACGAGCTCGGCTTCGGGCGCATCCACAGCTACGCCATCAGCCAGCCGGCACAGGCCAACTTCATCGAGGCCAAGTTCAACATCAGC
>DIWP01000006.1:20463-20682 GCA_002423545.1 Thermoleophilia bacterium UBA6103 | reverse complement strand
CAAGATCGAGGCCGGCAAGCTGGAGATGGAGACCCTCGACTTCGACCTGCGCACCACCCTGGAGGACGCGCTGGACCTGCCGGCGTTCCGTGCTCATGAGAAGGGTCTGGAGCTCACGACCCTGACCGATGCCGCCGTGCCGTCGGCGCTGCGCGGCGACCCCGGCCGGCTGCGACAGGTCCTCATCAACCTCATCGGTAACGCGATCAAGTTCACCGA
>DIWP01000006.1:0-20390 GCA_002423545.1 Thermoleophilia bacterium UBA6103 | reverse complement strand
TCGGCGGCACCGGCCTCGGCCTGACGATCTCCAGACGACTGGTGGAGCTGATGGACGGCAGCATCGGAGTGGAGAGCGAGGAGGGGGTGGGGTCCACGTTCTGGTTCACCGCCACCTTCGGCAAGCAGGACCCGGCGGCGGTCGTGGCCCGGGGACGCGACGTGGTCTCGTCGGACATCAGCGGGCAGCACATCCTGGCCGTCGACGACAATGCGACCAATCGCAAGGTCCTGGCCGGCATGCTCTCTTCCTGGGGCTGCCGGCACGAGGAGGTCGGCGGGGCGCGGGCGGCGCTGGACGCGCTCCGTCGCGCCCGCGACGAGGGCGACCCGTTCCGCATCGTCATCCTCGACATGATGATGCCGGAGATGGACGGGGAGACCCTGGGGGCGACCATCAAGGCCGACCCCGAGCTGGCAGACGCAGCCCTGGTGATGATGACCTCGATGGGCTCGCGCGGCGACGCCGGCCGCCTCGAGGAGCTCGGCTTCGCCGCCTACCTGACCAAGCCGGTCAAGCAGTCGAACCTCTACGACTGTCTGGCGACGGTGCTGGACCGGGTCGCCGAGCCGGTGTCGGGCGGCACGCCGCGCATCATCACACGCCACTCGCTGGCCGAGGGCCAGAAGCGCCGCACGCGCATCCTGCTGGCGGAAGACAACGCCATCAACCGCATGGTCGCCCTGAAGACCCTGGAGAAGATGGGCTATCGGGCCGACGCCGTCGAGAACGGCGCCGAAGCCGTGCAGGCGTTGACGTCGCGGTCCTACGACCTGGTGCTGATGGACGTGCAGNNGTGCAGATGCCGGAGATGGACGGCATGGAGGCCACGCGCCGCATCCGCGACCCGCAGTCTGCGGTGCGCGACCACGATGTCCGCATCGTCGCCCTCACGGCGCACGCCATGGCCGGCGACCGGGACGCCTGTCTGGCGGCCGGCATGGACGACTACCTCTCCAAGCCGATCCGGCCGGAGGAGCTGGCCGCGGCATTGGCTCGCTGGGGGCGGCGCGGCGACGACTCAGGCGGCCGCCGGTCGCCGGCCGCGGAAGGGGCCGAGGCGCCGCCGGCCGCGGAAGCCGGGGTGTCGACGGCCACCGAAGAAGCAGCGCCGCCGACCGCGGTCGAAAAGGCTGAGGCGCCGCCCGCGGCCGAAGAAGCCGCGGCGCCGCCCGCGGCCGAGCCGGTCTTCGACGAAGCCGTGCTCCTCAACCTGCTGGGCGGCGACCACGAGTCCGCCGCCGAGATCGTCCACGAGTTCCTCGCCGATGTGCCGCGGCAGGTGGAGGCTCTGCGCGCGGCGCTGGCCGCCGGCGATGCGGCGCAGGCACGGATGCAGGCGCACACGCTGAAGGGCGCCTCGGCCAACGTGGGCGCCGGGGCCCTGCGCGCGGTCGCCTACCGCGCCGAGAAGGCCGCCGCCGATGGCGATCTGGAGCTGCTCGGCGGGCTGATGCCGCAGATCGAGCGGCAGGCGGCGCGGCTGCAACAGACGCTGGAAGGAGGAGCGGCGCCATGAGGATCCTGATCGCCGAAGACGACGTCACCTCGCGGCTGCTCCTGAAGAAGGTGCTGTCGCGCTGGGACTACGAGGTGCTCGCCACCAAAGACGGCGCCGAGGCCTGGGAGGTGCTCCAGGCTCCCAATGCGCCCCGTCTGGTGGTCCTCGACTGGATGATGCCGGAACTCGACGGGGTGGAGGTCTGCCGGCGGCTGCGGCAGCTGGAGACCGAGCAGCCGCCCTACGTGATCCTGCTGACCGCCCGCGGCGGCACGGAAGACATAGTCCGCGGCCTGGACGCCGGCGCCAACGACTACCTCGGCAAGCCCTACGACCCTGAGGAGCTGCGCGCCCGGGTCGAGGTGGGCCGTCGCTTCATCGAGCTCAACGAGCGGCTGCTCGAGGCGCAACACGCCCTCGAGGTGCTGGCTCGCACCGACGCCTTGACGGGGATCCTGAATCGAGGCGCGATCGTCAAGCTGCTCGACGCGGAGCTGTCGCGGGCGAGACGCGAGAACGCGGCCCTGAGCGTCGGGATGCTGGACATCGACCACTTCAAGCGCGTCAACGACACCTACGGCCACGCCGCCGGCGACGATGTGCTCCGCGAGGTCGTGAGGCGGGCGCAGACGGTGCTGCGGCCCTACGATCATCTCGGCCGCTTCGGCGGCGAGGAGTTCCTGGTGATCATCCCCGGTGTAGAAGGACCTGAGGCGCTGGAGATCCTGGAGCGTATCCGCGCCGTGGTGAGCGCCGCGCCGATAGGGGTGCAGGGACAGGAGCTGACCGTGACGGTGAGCCTGGGCGGCGCCGCCGGTGCCGGCGAGCCGGCCGAGCAGCTCCTGGTGCGTGCCGACGACGCCCTCTACGCGGCCAAGGATCAAGGCCGCGACCGCGTGCTCATGGCCGCCTGAGGGTCCCGTGGCCGCGCTTACTTTGTGCGCCGGTCCGACAGCAGCGAGTCCACGAGGTCCACGAGCAGGCCGCGTGTGGACCTCCACGCCTCGCCGTTCCGGACCCCCTCGGCCCAGGTGGCGTCCGCCTCCGGATGTGGGCCGACCACGGCGACCTTGCCGTGTCCATACGAGCTCACGAATGCCGCGATCTGACCGTCCCCGTACCTGGCGATGACGCGCACCGACTCAGTGCTGGGGACGAGGTAGAAGGTGGGACCGTTCTGGTAGTACATGGGGTAGGTCTCGCCCAGCCAGCGGACCGGCATGATCCGCGGCTCTATGCCCAGGCGAAGGTCGTCGGACTCGGCCGGCACCAGATCGAGCATCTCGACCCACCCGCTTTCTTCCTCCCACCCGGTCGAGGCCAGAAACGCGCCGCCACAGATCCCCAGGTAGCGTCCACCGTCGTGGAGGTACTCGTCGAGGGCGTCTCTGATCCTGGGCGTGAACTGAGCCACGATGGGGTCCAGGTCCTCTCCGGTGCCGCCCACGGCGAAGAGCGCTGCGTCGTCAAGCAGCGCCGGCAACTGCTCGAGGTCTTCGACGAACTCCACGTCGAGCCCGGCCTCCTCCACGACTGCCGCGAGGCACTCGGCGGAGTCCGGATCGGCTGCCGGCCCGCTGTAGATCACCGCGCGGGTTCCGGAGGCCGGCCACACCGCCGCCCCCGACTCCGCGGTATCGGCATCCCCGCCGCACGCCGCAGCACCACACAGGAGGAGGGCCAGGACGAGAACGGCAACGAGCGCGTTCGGACGCCTGCGGTGCGGCCGCAGTCGACTGCATCCGTTCAGCGAGCAGTACGGTCCGCGCTCGACCGTTCGGCTTCGCCTCTCAGCGCCGTGCGCGATACGGCTCCTGATGCGGTCGTCTGTCGGCGTCGGGTCAACGGACAGACGGAACGTGGTGCTGCGAGGGATCGTCATGGCAGTCGTCCCGTTCATCGGAATGGATGATCTCTTGCATGAGCCTGCCCGCTATAATGGAGCGCTCGTGGGCCGCTAGCTCAGTTGGGAGAGCGCCGCCTTTGCACGGCGGAGGTCAGGGGTTCGACTCCCCTGCGGTCCACCACTGATTTCCAAGGATTTTACGTCGCCGCGAGCGTTCTGCTCCGTTGCCGATTCGCTTCTTGGGCTCCGTTTGGGCACACGGCACACGGCAAACGCACGGAGCGACTCCAAGCGGTGGTCGACGCCATGACCCGGCACTCCGCGACATCGACTGTGACGGTGAAGCAGGCGCTGACGTCGATCGCTCGGAGGCTCCGCTCGGCCTGCTACTGCAGCGGAACCTGCGCCCCGACGAGTCCGTGCAGCTGCGCGAGGCGCTTGATGCCTGCGCATCGAAGCCGACACCCGGCAGATCAAGGACGCGGTGCGACGCTGCCGGCGCCGACAGAAGACGAATGGGCAGTCGCGCTCCGCTACATGAGCGCGGGGTCGCTTGCCAAGTTCGCCACCACCGCTGAGCTACAAGTGCTGGAGGGCGTCGAGCCCACCGTCGCCGCCCTCGGCTGCAGCGCCCAGCCTGACGCCCGAGTGGAGTCCCGAGATCTCCGACTTCTCCTGACGATCGAACTCGTGCCCGCCATCGACAGCGAGACCGGCATGGCTGAGGGGGCTCACGCGTCCGGGGCGCGCGAGCCGTGCTCTAATCCAGTGTGAACGTCTGAGCGGTCTCCTCCAGGGTGGGCTCGAGCTCGTCCCAGTCGGCCGCCACGGTCTGCAGCGTGAGGTGGTACTCCTTGTCGCCCTTGATGAGGACGTAGAGTCGGCCGAGGCCTGGCTCGCCGGAGATCGCGGCCTCGTAGTCGACGACATAGCCGGGCGTACCGTTGAGGGTGACCGCGGTGACCTCACCCGTGGTCTTGCCTTGAGGAAGGTCGGCGATCATCTCCTGGATGACGCCCGCGATCTCCTTCTCCAGCTTCGGCACATCGGCAGCCTCGATCACCTGGTCCATCTGCAGGACGGATACCCGAAGACCGTTGGCGTACTGATCGTTGACGAGCGTGCCCTCTTTGTCGGCGAAAGCGATGGCGTAGGCCTCGCCTGCGGGGGGATCCATGGTGACCACGCCCAAGGGCTCACTGTAGCTCAGTGTGAAGCCGTACGCGGTGTTCGTGTACGGTGTCGCCTCACCGACACCGGGCTCGCTCCCGCAGGCTCCCACCATGACGGCGAGCGCAACCGCTACAAAGAGCAGCGCAGCATGTCTTCTGATACGTCTCATGTCTACTCCCATCCGACTTATGCCGTGAGACCGGCGTCGTCAACCGCTCCGCCACCGCCACTCTCACTGTCACGTCTTGAGCACCAGCCGCAGCAGGCCAGCATCCAGGGAGGAGAGCGACCCCATGATACCTAACTGGAACCTCCAACAGTCCCAGTCGGTCATCGAGAGGGAGAGGACGCCGCTCGGACCGTAGGTCGCTCGTGGTCGATCGAGTATGGAGACGGACTGACCTTCGCTCGCCGGTGGTCGCTGCATTCGCAACTGCTCCCTGAGTCGGAAGCTGACCCACTCCTCTCCACAGCGAACCTGTGTCAAGTGTCCACGGTCGTCCCTTCTGCCCCATGCGTCGGTGGTCGGGCGCCTTACTGCCACCGACATGCCGCGCTTCTCGAACGCTTTCAGGAGTGCGTCAAGGACACGCAGGGCCCGACCCAGCGAGAAGGGCGAGATGCAGATGTCGAGATGGCCACGGTATCCGCAGTTGAGCATCCCATCGCGAGAGCGTGGGCCCTTCAGGGTCTCCCGGGCTTGGGCGACGAGAGGATGAGGGTTTCGCAGCGCCCTGGGGACAGTCACCTGGACGTCGCTCGTGGCAGGCGAAACTTGCACCCGCCTCTCCGGCGGTTGGCGGGCGGCAGTCATTGTGGTCCGCACACCGGGCGGCAGCGGCGGCAGCTTGGGGGTGGGAGGCGCCTTGCCGGCTCGTCGTATGGCCCAGTAGCCGCGTCCGGGAAGAGGAACGGCGAGCTTGCGGCAGGTCTTTGCCAGCGCGACGCCGGACACTCCGTACTGCTTGGCTACGTCCCGCACTGGCGCGGCCCATACCTGCTCGTAGAGGACATCTCTGCTGTAGGTCACGCTCTCGTGCGGCATGCGGGAAGAGTACAGGGCCAGCGGCAGCCCGGAGGAGTGAGGCCGATGGGCTCTCGTCCGAAGCCCATGCGCTGACACGCCGACATGCCAAGAACGACTCAAGCACATCCCCAGAGCCGCCGATAATCTGAAGAACGTACCTCACCCCGAGTGTGTCGCCGTGGCGTGCACGCTCTTGGACAGCCGCTCTGACCCTGCGTGGATTGGATCTCTCTCGACGGCTTTGACATGAACGAACACACGCAGGCCGAGTGGGACCTTGCGCATATCACCCGCCTCCTGCGCATCGTCTCTGGCATCAACCAGATGATCGCTCGCCAGAGCTGTCCCGACGTCATGCTCTCCGAGGCGTGCCGGATCTTCGTCAGCACCGGCGGTTTCCTCATGGCTTGGATCGGCTTGCCGGGGGCGCTCACCGAGCACGAGTGGCGGCTCTTGCAGGAGCATCCGGAGACCGCCTTCCGGATCCTGCGCGAGATGCGCTTTCCCGGCCCGGTGGCACGCATCGTGCGCGACCACCACGAGCGCCTCGACGGCTCCGGCTATCCGCAGGGCCTGGCCGGCGATGAGATCCGCGTCGAGTCGCGCATCCTGGCCGTCGCCGACGTTGTCGAGGCGATGTCTTCCCACCGGCCATACCGTCCGGCACTGGGGATCGACGCTGCCTTGGCGGAGATCACCGCCCAGCGCGGCGTCAAGTACGACGAACAGGTCATCGATGCCTGTGTGGCGCTGTTCCGCGAGGAGGGCTTTGCCTTCTCGAAGGCATCCTGATCGTCGTCTGACGGCGGCAAGGCTCGTCGTTGGGTTGCTTCGGGTGGGCGCAAGGGCGAGTGGTGGGTCGATGTCCACTCGCTCACCGCAGGCCGTCCGGCGAGAGCTGCGCAAGGCTCAGCGAGACGGGCTCCACCTGCACACGGTGTCCACCAGCGAAGTGAACGGCTACCCCTGCGTGGCAGAGATGGTCAAGGTCTGCCAACCGGGTGTCGATACACCTCGACGATGCCCGAGGCAGTCACATCACCGCGCACAGTACGGATCCAAGGCGCGGCCAAGATACTGGGAGTGAGCCCCAGCACGGTGCGCCGCTGGAGCGCCGCCGGCAGGCTGGCATGCGAGCGCACGCCCAGCGGTCAGCGCCGCTTCCGGATCGACGACCTCGAACGGCTTCTCGCCGCGGGCTGCGGCGACGGAGGCCCGCAGCCCGCCGATCCTGACGCCGAGCAGCGCTACCGGCTGCTGTTCGACACCAGCCTTGAGCTGGCCTCGCGACAGGGGCTGGCCGAGGTCCTGCGCTCGGCGGCCCGTCGCCTGAGCGCTGCCCTGGCGATCCGCGACTGCGACATCTATCGTCTGGAGCCCGGGGAACGCCTGGTCTGCCTTGCCTCGGTGGTCGACGGCATCGAGGATGTCTCGTGGGCCGGACGTGAGCTGCGCCTGGCCGACTGGCCCTGCGATGCCCTGGCGGTGCGCAGCCGCCGCCCGGTCTCTGTGGCCAGCCTCAAGGATCCGCGCCTCAGCGAGCGCGAGCGTGCCGATCTGCGCCGCTACGGCCAGCGCAGCTTCATCGCCCTGCCGCTGCTGGTTCGCGACCAGGTGATCGGTCTGGTCGACCTGCTCGACCCTGTCGAGCGCCGGTTCTCCACGCAGGAGATCGCCACGGCGGAGGGCGTCGGGCAGCTGGTCGCCCTGGCCTTGGAGCGCGCCGAGCTCTACGAGGAGGTCAAGCATCTGCACCTCGGCAACCTGCGCGCCTTGAGTTCGGCCCTCGGTGCCAAGGATGCCTACACGCTCGGTCACGCCGGTCGCGTGGCCGGCTACATGGTCCTGCTCGGCAGCGAGCTTGGCTGGCCGCCGGAGCGCCTCGAGCAGGTCCAGGACATGGCCTTCCTGCACGACGTCGGCAAGATCGGCATCTCCGAGCGCATCCTGCTCAAGCCCGGTCCACTGACCTCGGAGCAGTGGGAGCTTGTGCGTCAACATCCGGTCGTCAGTGCTGAGATCGTACGTCCCCTCTTTGACGAGGAGTCGGTGGCCGGCGTGCGTCACCACCATGAGCGCTTCGACGGTGGCGGCTACCCCGACGGCCTGGCCGGCAGCGACATCCCGCTGCTGGCCCGGGCGCTCTGTGTCGTTGACTGCTACGATGCGATGTCCTGCCGCCGACCCTACCGGCAGGCGCTGAGCTACCGAGCCTGCCTGACCGAGCTGCGCCGCTGTGCCGGCTCGCAGTTCGACCCGCAGCTGGTGGCGGCCTTCGCAGCGGCCTTGAGCCGTCTTGCTCGGCGGCGACGGCGACTCACCGGGCTGGCCGAGCAGGCCGCCGGTACCATCGACCCGGCTGCGCACGCTTTGCTGCGCAGCCGCAGCGACGAAGCCCGGCCGGCCTACCATGAGATGGTGGCCGCTCTGCGCGGGCTACGCGATGCCCATCCGTCGGTGCGCTTCATCACCAGCTTCGCCCAGAGCGGCGCGCAGTGCATCACCGTCCTCGATACCGGCGAGAGCGAACACGAGATCTCCCACGTCGGCGATCCCTACCTGCCCGGCGATCAGCTGGCCGCGCTGCTGGCCGGTCGATCTGTCTCGGCCAACGTCCTGCTCGCCGATGAGTTCGGCGTCTGGGTCTGCGGACTGGCGCCGGTGCTCGATGCGAGCGGTTCGGTGGTCGCGGCCCTCAGCGTCGATGCGCCGGCGGTGGCGTCGCTGTGCCGCACGATTGCCGAAGACCGCGCCCATACCTTGGCCGGCAGGATCCAGTCGGCTGCGCTGCGCATGAGCCGGGCCGAGGTCGAGGCGATCACCGACGGGCTGACCGGCCTCTACAACCATCGCTATCTCCACGAGCGGCTCGACGAGGAGCTGCAGCGAGCGGCGCATCGCGGCGGCACTCTGGCGGTGCTGTTCGGCGACTGCGACCACTTCAAGGCCTTCAACGACGCTCATGGCCACAAGGCCGGCGATGGCGCTCTGATGGGTGTGGCACGTATCGTCGAGTCGGCCGGACGGCGGGTCGACCTGGCCGCCCGCTACGGCGGTGAGGAGTTCGTCTTGGTGCTGATCGGTGCCGACTCGGCCGGCGCTCTGGAGGTGGCCGAGCGCATCCGGGCGCAGGTCGAGCGCGACAGCGCAGCAGAGGGATATGAGCTGACGATCAGCATCGGCGTCGCCAGCTATCCTGAGGATGCCGCCGCCAAGGATGAATTGCTCGACAAGGCCGACTGGGCCATGTATGCGGCCAAGCGGGCCGGGCGCAACCGGGTCCTGGCCTTCTCCGAGGGCCTCGTCAGCGAGGAGTGCTGGCTCTCACGGCGGCGATGAAGGGCCCCGGCGTCGGTCGCCCAGGAACCGCGATGCATCAGGCGCTGGGGGCGCTCAGAAGCGCGGGGGGGGCAGGCGGCCATCGTCGCGCCCCACACACTCCCGGTCTCGCGCGTGCTGCTGGCGACAGACTGACCGCGACGCGCTTCGGTGTGGGATCTGTGGACGAGGTGAGCGGCTCACCGGGGGCCGAGAGACGGCGGCGAGCACCGGCGATCGGCGCGGGTGCTGGCAGCGTATCTGCTGGTGCCCCGGTAGGCCCTCAGCGAGACTGCTCCGACCTCAAGGCCACAGCGTTCGGGACCGATAAGTCTGCTACATGCGCCATGGCTGCGGCAGAGCCACAGCCGAGGAGATGAGTTCCCTGTTGCATCTACGCTCTGATTCCACCACATGCGAGCAGACAGAGACCATGCTCCGCGAAAGCGAAGCTCGCTACCGCTCGCTCTTCGAGGACTCTCCGGTCGCCATGTGGGAGGAGGATCACTCGGCCGTCAAGGCCTTCGTCGACGATCTGCTCGGCGCCGGCATCGACGACGTTGCCGCCTACCTCCTCGAGGACCGCGAGGCCTTCGCACGCTGTCTGCGCAGCGTCGCGGTGCTGAGCGTCAACCGCGCCGCGGTCGCGCTCTACGACGCCGGCAGCGCCGAGGAGCTGATCGAACGCACCGACGAGATGGATCACTACGACTCGGCGCACAGCATCCGCCACTTCTGGCAGGCCATGGCCAACGGCGGGCGCACCGCGACCTTTGAGGACTCGACACGCACTCTCGCGGGCCGGCGCGTCTACTTGCGGGAGACCTGCACCGTGGCGCCTGGGCACGAGGAGACCTACGACCGTGTCTACGTCGCGGATATCGACATCACCGACCTCAAGGAGGCAGAGGCCGACCTGCGTCGCACGCAGCAGGCTGTCGAGACTGCATCGGACGACTTCTACTCGGTGAGCCCCGAGGGGCGCTTCACCTACGTCAACCGCGCCGCCGCGCGGTCACTCGGACTGACACAAGAGGAGCTGATCGGCATGGCCCCCTGGGAGATCTCCCCAGAGATCAGCGAGGAGGGCTGGAGAGACCACTGGCGGCGGCTGCGCAGAGACGGCGTGGTCCATCTTGAGTCGGTCCACCGCGCTGCCGACGGTCGCCTCTTCCCGGTGGAGATCATCGCCAACCACGTGGCGCTCGATGACGGTGAGTATGAGTTTACCCACGTGCACGACATCAGCCTGCGCAAGCAAGCGGAACGGGAGCGTGCCCAGAGCGAGACTCGTTACCGGAGCATCGTCGAGACCACCGGCGATGGCATCGCCGTGCTTGACCAGCAGCGACGGTTCCGCTTTGTCAATGAGCAGCTCTGTCGGCTGTCCGCGTGTGCCGAGCACGACCTCATCGGCAAGCGTCTCGACGTCTTCCTCTTCCCCGAAGACCTGCCGGCGCTCGCGAAGCACTGGAACGAGCGTTCGGCGGGCAAGCCGGGTCGCTACGAGATGAGGGTGCAGCGCAGCGACGGCTCTGCCCGCTGGGCGATAATGTCCTCGCAGCCGCTCACCGACGAGCAGGGCCGCTTCGCCGGCACGGTGGCGACCGTCACCGACATCCACGACCGCAAGCTGGCAGAGGAGCGTGTACGCCGCACGGTCGAACGCCTGCGTCTGTCGATCGACGCGGCCGTCAAGACTCTGACGCGCACCATCGAGGTGCGCGACCCCTACACCGCCGGCCATCAGGAGCGCGTCACCGAGCTGTCCTTAGCGATCGGCGAACGCCTCAGCCTGCGCAAGCGACAGCTCACCTCGCTGCGCATCGCCTCTCTCATCCACGACTTGGGCAAGATCGCCGTGCCGGCCGAGATCCTCAGCAAGCCAGGTGCCTTGACGGAGATGGAGTGGAACCTCATCCGCCAGCATCCAGAGACCGGCTTCGAGATCCTGCGTGAGATGAGGTTTCCCGGTCCGGTGGCACGTATCATGCGCGACCACCACGAGCGCCTCGACGGCTCCGGCTACCCGCGGGGCCTAAGCGGCGATGAGATCCGCATCGAGTCGCGCATCCTGGCCATCGCCGATGTCGTCGAGGCGATGAGCTCCCACCGGCCATACCGTCCGGCGCTGGGCATCGATGCCGCCCTGGAGGAGATCAGCGCCCAGCACGCCGTCAAGTACGACGAACAGGCCGTCGATGCCTGTGTGGCACTGTTCCGCGAGGAGGGCTTTGCTTTCTCGACCGCCTCGTGAGGCTCACTCTGCCGCGGCCAGCATGCCGGCCAGATAGACGCTGCCACCATCCATCCGCCGCTGTCGCACGACCGCTCTGTAACGCTGCCGTTCGCCGAGCAGGTCGCACATCACCAGCTCGCAGCGACCGCCGCGATCGGTGGCCAGCGCGCAGTCGGGGCCGGGCAGCAGCGCGTGCAGCTCGGTCGCGCCGTTGGTGCGCAGCACGCGCAGCGCCAGGCAGTCGCGCAGCTCGACCCAGCGATGTGAGAAGCCGAGCCGCTCGACGATCGCCACGCGCAGGCTCAGCACCGGAGCCCCCGGCACCGACGCCGTCACGGTGGCGCTCGCCTCCAGCGGCTGCACGCTCTCGCCGATGTCGAGCGCCAGGCTCAGGGCGCCCCAGGCACAGAGGCAGAGCACAGCGACCGCCGCCAGCGCCCGGCGGGTCCCGAGTCGACGCAACAGCGAGGGGACCGCATAGCCGCTGGGCGGCGCAGCAGCGGCGACCTCCTCGTTCTCTCCGGCAGCGAAGGTCGGACCGAGCTGCCCCCGGGCCGGCCCTGCTCCCTGCCGAGACCGTGCGATGTGCCAGAGCGGACGCGAGCGCAGCCGGCCGAGGCCGCGCAGGCACTGCACGCCGAGCTGCGCATCGCCGGCGCCGACGGTCACCCAGCCGGTCAGCAGCGTGCCCTCAGGGTCCCGGCAGCTGAACGGCAGCTCCAGGCCGGCGGTGTGCGCGAAGGCCGACGGCCGGGGGTCGTAGACGACGAGCTGCCAGCCTGACGGCGTGCGGCGACGGTCGATGAGCATCACCCCGCGCCGACAGTCGACCGGCGTGTCGGCGAGGCTGATCTCAGTGACTATGAAGACCGACGGCACCGACACGCGGTCCCTCCCGAGTGGCTCTCTGCTTGAATGTCTCGGGTCCCGCATGGTGGAACTTGACCGCGGCTCAGACAAGCCGTCGCCGCGCTTGTAGACACTGCCGGGTCCACAAAGCGGGATGGCGATGCTGTTCTACGCAGCCTGCCCGATTCAAGATTCGGGCGCTGCCGGCCGAAGCTCATCAGGGACACTCTCCCTGGGCCGGGCGGCCGATCAGCGGGTGGTGCTCGGCCGCCTTCCTCCCGGAAAGGACTCGTGAGCGATCCAGAGATCTGTCTGCTGATCGAGACGCTGCGTATCGATGGACAGCCGCTGCGCTTCGAGCGTGCCGTGCTGTTCGGCAGCGAGGATCTGCTCGCCGACCAATGGCGCATCATGGTCTTCGATGCCGAACCGGCGGTCATCCACGCGGCCGGCGAGCAGGTGCGCATCGTCGCCACCATGGGGCCTGACTACACCGTCGCCGGACGGGCCAAGAAGGTCTGTGTGACGCCGGCTTGCGGCTACGTCCGGCTGCAGGGTATCGGGATGCTGCTGCGCGGCTGAGGATCGCTCTCGTCTGGATCGGCTACGGATCAGGGCGGGCCGGCTCTCAACTCATCCCGACGGCGGTCGACCTCTGTCACGAGAGCTCTGCACTGCCGGCCGATGCCGGCGATGCAGCGACCGTCGGCCAGGGAGGTGGCGATGGGTCTGCAGGCTGCCATCGAGGTCTGCTACCCGCTGCACAGCGTCACGATCGATGGGCGGCCGGTCGGCTGCGGTGTCGCGGTGGTCGTGCTGGAGCACATCGAGCAGATCACGCACTGGTGGCTGGTGATCTACGAGATCGAGCCTGCCGACCTCGACACGCTGGCCCAGGAGGTCGAGGTGCGCGCCACGACCAGAGAGGGCAGCGTACTCAACGGCCGCGCCGTGAGCGTCTGCAGCTCGCCGTCATCACGGTACGTCGGGCTGCGCGGCACGGGGAAGTTGCTGGCCGCCTAGCAGGCGCCTACTCGCGCTCGAGGGACCCCAGGCCGTGCAGGACCAGGCTGCCGGCGCCGCGTGCGGGGTCACCGCGCCAGATGCGGCCCTTGAGCCGCTTGCCGGCGACGGTGTGCGCAATCACGGGGGCGACGACGGGGGTAGATGGAGCGTCGCCCGATCTGGGATGGAGAAAGACGGCCTGCCAGCGGGACCGCTGCGAGATGTCGGTGTCGATGAGGATCACGCCGTGCTCGAAGCAGAGCCGACTACCGTCGATCTCAAAGCCGTCGATCTCGACCTGCTGCTGTTCGTCCATCGCAGCCTCCTTGCGGTCGAGACTACCGGCTGAGGCCGAGCGTCGGAAGCGTTATGTGCTGACAGCGCTGTCAACGCTTGGGCTGTGGCCGACCGCCGGCACGGCTCAGATTCTTCGGGTCCGCAGATGAAGCCGGCCACAGCCGCCCGGGTCCAGCATCGCCTGGTCGTCGCGCTCAGGGCCCCAGGTCGTCGAGCTTGCGCAGGTACTCCTCACGGTCGATCTCGCCGGCCGCGTAGCGCCGCTTGACGATCTCGCCGGGGTCGTCGGGGGCCGTCGTTCCGTGTTGCGTCCTCGCCGGCTGCGTGATGGCGGCGGGCCGGTCGCGGTTCAGGGCCCGCACCAGGAAGATCGCGCCCACCACGACTGCGGCCACGATGACGACCCAGATGAACGGCATGAACCACATGCCCCAGCCCCAGTCGTGCCACATGTCTGCATTCCACATGGGGTGCTCCTCGGAATTGCCGACTCTTCCTATTCGTATTCCCGCTTGGAACTCAGCGCAAGCACCGAGAGAAGGTGGGCCGGCCAACGACACCGAGGCGATCTGGAGTCAGGCTTGCAGCGGTTGGTCGAGGCGATCGGCGCGACGCAGACGGGAGCTCGGCCGTCCAGACGCTACAAGGGATCTGTCAAGTCACTACTCGCTCTTCACACCTGACAGATAGCTGTCCACGCGAGTGGCCACATTCGCCTGCAGATTGCGGTACCAGAAGGCGTAGTCGAACTTGTGGTAGACGCCTGCAGGAAAATGCCCCAGGTCGAGCTGATCGGGGTCCGGCGGCGTAGTCTCCAGCGCACCGGTCTCCGTGTTGATCCCGGCGCCTGCATAGTGCGGGACTTCCCTGATCAGCGTGCCGCTGAAGTCATCGAAGAAGACCGCGCCTCTGTTCAGTCGCTTGTCGGCCGGCGTGCCGTCCGTCTTCCAGTTCAGCGGATTGATGCAGAGCGCACCATCCACCAGGACCGGCGAGCCGGTGGCCCCAGCAGCCTGGGTGTTGTACGAAATGATGACGCCAGTATCACTGGCCCCAGTCGCGAACTTCATCCACGGGTATTCCTTCAGATCGTCAGACAAGACCGAGTACCCGATCAGGTAGGCTGCGACCAGTCTGCTCAGGAGTCCAGGGTCGTCGAGTCTCCTGCGGATCAAGTCGATCATCACAAGCGAACCCTGACTGTGGCTCGCGAGAATGAATGGGCGACCTTGATTCAGGTATGTGAGGTAGTAGTCGAATGCAGCAGCAACATCATCGGCGCCGATGCGGAAATACTCATTCTCATACATGTTCTCATCGGCATCGAGGGCGACGAAACTTGTCTGGCGATAGTAGGGCGCAAACAGGTCTGCTGATGCTGAGTACACTCCGGCCTGCGCGACCATCAGACCCTGGGCTTTCTGCTGAAGGTCCCGACGATGCATGATGTCCATGTTCAGAGGGTCATCCTCGGAATATATGGTCGGGAACACATAGAAGGCATCGACAGACTGCGTTGGAGCGGTCGGTCTGCTGGCCCAGCTGTCAAGTCGTGAGTAATCGGGACGCTGGGAAGAGCTGTCGGTGGTGGGAGTCATAGCCTCTCCATCCTCATCGGTCGGCAGGACCGGTATCTTGAGGAACAACGAGGACGATGCCTCGTTGGGTAGCCGTAGCTGTTCCGGTATGTCGACGTGATGGAAGGGTGCGGGGACCGCGGCACCTGTCAGGGTACGCCCGTAGCGCTCGCGTGGTCTCCCCTTTCTCAGCCCACCTCCGCCCCCGTATGATTGGAGAAGCGAGAGGGCGGCCTGCCGGCGCATGAGCCGAGCCCGATCGCCGGCACCGCGGGCGCACGGTCGACGTAAGACAGAGTACGGGGGTCTTGTCATGCAGGAGGAGCGGCCGGATGTGGCCGGAGTCATCGGCCGAGGCTTCACGCGACGCGAGGTGCTGAAGGGGGCGCTGGTGGTCGGCGCCGGCGTGGGCCTGAGTCCCGTGCTGGCGGCCTGCGGAAGCTCGTCGGGAACGGAACAGAGCGCCTCGCCGTCGGCAGCCGCAAGCGGTGCCGCGCTCTCGGAGGCCGACGCCCGCGACCTCGGCATCGATGCGTACGTCTACGGCTATCCGTTGGTCACCATGGGGTACACGCAGCGCGTGATGACCAACGTTGCCAAGCCCGGCCCCGTCGGCGGCATGAACGACGCCCCGATGGGCCAGTTCGCGCTGGTGCGCGAGTATCCGTCGCCGGACTTCAAGGCCGTCACCTCGCCGAACGCCGACACGTACTACACGATCCTCTGGCTCGACGTGGAGAAGGAGCCGTGGATCGTCACGCAGCCCGACATGGACGACCGCTACTTCATGATGCCGATGCTGGACGGCTGGACCACGGTCTTCGCCGCTCCGGGATCGCGTACCACCGGCACGGGGGCACAGAAGTACGGCATCACCGGTCCCGGCTGGAAGGGCACGCTGCCCGAGGGGGTGACGGAGTACAAGTCCCCGACGTCCATCGTCTGGATGATCGGACGCATCTACTGCACCGGCACGCCGCAGGATTCTGCCGCCGTGCACAAGCTGCAGGACCAGTTCTCGGCCGTCCCGCTCAGTGCCTACGGCACTTCGTACACTCCTCCCGCGGGGAAGGTCGACCCGAACGTCGACATGAAGACGCCGGTGCGGGACCAGGTCAACGCGCTCAGCGCGAAGGCCTTCTTCACTGAGCTCGCTGAGCTCATGAAGACGAACCCGCCGGCGAAAGAGGACACGGCGATACTGGCGAAGCTGGCCGGCATCGGTATCGTGCCGGGGCAGAGCTTCGACTGGTCGGCGCTGAAGCCGGACGTTGCCAAGGGCCTCTCGTCAGTGCCGCAGCCGGCGCAGCAGAAGATCGTGGCCTGGCAGACCGGCGGCGGCATCGAGTCAGGAGACATCAAGCTCGAGAGCTCCTGGGGCTACCCGCTCAAGACGGGCGCCTACGGCACCGACTACATCCAGCGCGCTCTCATCACGTACGTCGGCCTCGGCGCCAACCTGCCGCAGGACGGGGTCTATCCCCTCACGGAGAAGGATGTCGACGAGAAGCCGCTGAACGGCGCCCACAAGTACGTGATGACCTTCCCGAAGGACCAGCTGCCGCCGGTCAACGGCTTCTGGTCGGTGACCATGTACAACGCCCAGCACTTCTTCTACGCGAATCCGCTCGACCGCTACACGCTCAGCCAGCGCGACGCGCTCAAGAAGAACTCCGATGGATCGGTCGACCTGTACTTCCAGCACGAGGAGCCGGAGAAGGACAAGGTGTCCAACTGGCTGCCGGCTCCCAAAGACCACTTCATCCTCGTGCTGCGCATGTACTGGCCCAGGGAGAAGCCGCCGTCGATCATCGACGGGTCCTGGAAGGTCCCGCCGGTGAAGCGGGTCGACTGACAGACCCGCCGGCGGCTCCGCGGGCGACACTCGCGGAGCCGAGAGTCCGCGGCGCGGTACGGCCCCCGGTCAGAGCTCGGACGGCGGCCACGTAGTACGATTGCCGCCGCCGGGGCTTCCGGGGGCCACGAGCAGAGGGGCGGAGCGCATCGCGGAGCAGCAGACGAGCGCGGAGTGCCGTGTGTACGGATACCGCTGGGTCGTGCTCGCGGTCTTCATGCTCGTCAACTTCACGATCCAGATCCTGTGGATCGGCTACGCGCCCATCACCAGCGCTGCGACCGACTACTACGGCGTCTCGGAGCTGGCGATCGGCATCCTGGCGATGTCGTTCATGATCGCCTTCATCCCGTTCTCGCTGCCGGCCGCCTGGCTGATCGACACCAAGGGGTTCCGGGTGGCGGTCGGGCTGGGTTCCGTCCTCATGGCCGCCGGCGGTGTCGCCCGTGGCCTGGCCGGCGACGACTACACGGTGGCCCTCCTCTGCACCGTCGCCATCGCGATCGCTCAGCCGTTCCTGCTGAACGCCTGGACGAAGGTGCCGGCCAACTGGTTCGTGCCGCACCAGCGGGCGACGGCCGTCGGTCTGGTGACGCTGGCCAGCATGCTGGGCATCGCCGCCGGCATGGCGCTCTCGCCGCTGCTGACCGAGACGTTGTCCATCGGCTCCGTCCAGCTCGTGTACGGCGGCGCGGCGACGGTCGCCGCCGCCGCCTTCCTGGTGCTGGCCCGCGAACGCCCCGCCACGCCGCCGTGCCCTCCGGAGCTGGCCGAGCGCGTCCTGATGTTCGACGGGCTCAAGAGTGCGGTGCGGGTGAAGCCGTTGCTGGTGGTGCTCGCCGTGGCGTTCGTGGTGATGGGCATCTTCAACGGCGTGACCACCTGGGTCGAGGAGATCGTGAGTCCCAGAGGCTTCAGCTCCGGCGACGCCGGCACCGTCGGTGCCATCATGCTCGTCGCCGGCGTGGTGGGCGCGGTGGTCATCTCCGCTCTCTCGGACCGGCAGGGCAGGCGGGTCCGTTTCCTGGTGGCCGCGCTGCTCTTCGCCGTGCCCGGCCTGCTGGGTGTCACGTTCGCTTCGTCGACATGGCTCCTATATGCCTCGGCCTTCGTGCTGGGGTTCTTCATCGTCAGCATCCTGCCGGTCGGCATGCAGTACGCGGCCGAGGAGACGTTCCCGGCCCCCGAGGGAACGTCCAACGGCCTGGTGCAGCTGTGCGGCCAGGCGTCGGTCGTCTTCGTCTACGTGATGTCGGCGCTGCAGACGGCGGACGGCTCTTTCACCATCTCGCTCCTGCTGGCCGCCGCCCTCCTGGTGGCGGGCGCCGCGGTCATGGCGCGGCTCAAGGACCCCGAGAGCCTCCGGCACCCGTAGCATCCCGCCCGACTTGCGCGGCTTCCCATCGGGTGTCCAGGGGGTCTCGGCGAACCGGCGGACGCACTGCCCGGCGTGCGTCAGAACCTCTCGAAGGACTTCAGCAAGTGGCGGACTCGGGGCTACGTCGCGGGCAACTGCAAGGCGTGGTTGGCGGTGCTGGGGGCAGTCTGGATCCTGGACCGCAAGTGGCAATGATCGACCCTCCGCCTGTCGGCGGAGCTTCGGGGCTCGCGCCGGCGATCATGAGGCGACATGACCCACCGCCGAGGTTCGCAGGCACCGTGATGGCAGCCGGCTGAAAGAGATCGATCGGTGCGGCTGGTGGCGGAGCCGTATCGCGCGCCCGGTCCGTGTACCGACGGCGTCGCGGCGACCGAGGTTGGCGAACATGCGCAGCAGGGCCGCGGCGTTGCCGTTGAAAGGTCGCGCGAGACCCGCGGCGAGATCGAGAAGGCCGGCAGGCAGGTGGCGCACGCGTACCGGGTCACCCAGCGCCACGAAGGCGAGCTCGGCGATCTGCTGTTGCGTGAACGTCTGCGGTCCACCCACGTCGTAGTCGCCCTCGGGGGAGGTCTCGGCAGCCCGGTCGGCCACCCCTTCGGCAAGATCGGCGCCGTGGATAGGGTTGATGTGGGTGGCGCCGTCGCCGATGAGCCAGACACAGCCTCTGCGCGCCATGCTCAGGTAGGCGCCCATGTCGTTGAAGAACCCGGTCGGCCTGATGACCACGGTCTCCATCGGCGAGGAGCGGAGCCGGTCGTCGACGCGCTCGCGCGCGTCGACGAGCGGGCTGCTGTGACGCAAGGTCTGGCCGTCGAGCACGGAGATGAAGACGAAGCGTCGTACGCCGCTGCGCTTCAGTTCCTGCCGAACAGCCCCTGCCGGCCGGCCAGCGCACGCACCGGGACGGCCTCGACCTTCTCAGCCAGCGGATAGCGCTGCTCGCCGGGGTACACGACGGCGACACGGTCAAGGTCCAGATCGGCCAGCGCGATCCCGATGGACTTGGTCATCCTGGGGGCGTCGGCCCGCTTGCATTCCACGCCCAGCAGACGACCACCGCGGCTCAAGATCAGATCGATCTCGGCGCCTTGGTGGGTACCCCAGAAGAATGCTTCGTCGTGCGGCTCGACCGCAAGTACCTGCTCGATCACGAACCCCTCCCAGGAAGCGCCGATCTTGGGGTGGGTCATCAGAGCCTTGAGTGTGTCGATACCGAGCAGGCTATGGAGCAGGCCGCTATCGCGCACATAGACCTTGGGCGCCTTGATCTGGCGCTTGCGAAGGTTGGCGTGCCACGGCTGAAGTTGCCGGACCATGAACGCGTCGGTGAGCAGATCGAGGTAGTGGCGCACCGCGGCCGGCCCCACGCCGAGGGTGCGTGCGGCGTCGGCGGCGTTCCAGGTCTGACCGTGGTAGTGGGCGACCACCGTCCAGAAGCGACGCAGGGCCGTTGCCGGCACGCGCACCCCCCACTGAGGCAGGTCTCGCTCCAGCAGCGCCAGGATGAACTGATCCCGCCAGAGGGCGCTGTCCCCCTCGGTGGCGGCCAGGTACGAGAGCGGGAAGCCGCCGCGGCGCCATACATCCTCCACTGCGCCCGCTCCGACCTCCTCCAGCATGAAGCCGCCGATGATGAGGCGCTCGGATCGTCCGGCCAGGCTCTCCGACGTCTGCCGCAGCAGATCGCCGGAGGCGCTGCCGAGGATGAGGAAGCGCGCCGGGTTGGGCGTTCTGTCGACGAGGACTCGAAGGATGGGGAAGAGGTCCGGTCGGCGCTGCACTTCGTCGATCACGACAAGGCCCTCGAGCGGCCGCAGGGCCGTCATCGGCTCGTCAAGCCGAGAGAGGCTTGCCGGGTCCTCCAGATCGAAGTAGTTCACCGAGTCGGGTCTGAGCAACTTCCGTGCCAGCGTGGTCTTGCCGCACTGTCGCGGACCGGACAGCACGACCACCGGGCTGCGCTCCAGCGCCGCTGTCATGACCGTCAAGATGCCTGGACGAGGGATCATGAGGGATACTTACCATGAAGATACGCTGCTATGCAACTGATTTTCATGGTCAAATACGCGGATTCCGCGGTCGTGAGCGTGCGGTCACGCGATGTGGCCGGCGGCCGCCGAAGCGGCCGCCGGCCCTCAGGTATCCTCGCTCGCTTCGCGATCAGGCGAGGTCGAAGCGGTCCAGGTCCATCACCTTGGCCCACGCCGCCACGAAGTCGTCGATGAACTTCTCCCCGGCGTCGTCGCATGCGTAGACCTCGGCCAACGCTCGCAGCTGCGAGTTCGAGCCGAAGACGAGGTCGACCCGGGTGCCGGTCCACTT